>JAPLQT010000059.1:64045-79204 GCA_026399515.1 Pseudomonadota bacterium
GTCGAGGAATCCGCGTTTCCGCAGGATGTCCTGCAGGGCATAGGCCACTGCCGCTGCCTCTGAGTCGTGGGAACGCGGCACCTTCGTGCCATCGTCCTTCTCGTGGTAGCCATACCTAACCGGCACGTCTTCCCAACGGATGTTGCGCATGTTGGCAAGCGCCCCGGCGATGTCGCCACCGGCCCGCATCAACATGGACAGCGTCATCATCAGCGAAGAGATCCACTGCTGGCCTTCCGACACTTGCGACGGCGGTATGAACACCTCCACCGGCCGCTCGATCGTTACAGCCTTGCCGTCCAGCATCCCCGCCACGGTCTCGAACGACACCGAGACGTAGAAGGAATACTTGCCTTTCGATCCGCGCAACACCATCTTGCGGTTTACCGCCGGCAGATCCTCTTCCGGCCGTTTCCCGATGCTCTTGCGCAGCGGGTCGTCGTCCGGGCAGGGCCGGGTCGGCGTCGGATCATCCACCTTCTTCTCCGCACCCGTCGACAGCACGCTTCCCAGCGTGGCGTTCGGCCGGTAGGTCGCAATTCCCTTCAAACCGGACTTCCAGGCCGTGAGGTACAAATCTTCGAACTCGGCGTAGGGGTAGTCCTCGGGAACGTTGACCGTCTTGGAGATCGAGGTGTCAATCAAGGGCGCAACCGCTGCCACCATGTCCTTATGGGCCGTGGCGGAGATGTTGAGCGCCGTGACCATGTAGGACGTTGAATCGCCATCCGGTGAGCCCATTTCCCGGTAGAGCCGGAAAGCCGGGTCCGAGACATCAAACAACTGGTAGGTGCCGCCGGGCATCCGCATTTTGCGCTGCGCCGTCATCGCATAGATCGGCTCGATCCCGGAGGACGAGTTATCCGCGAAGGCCAGCGAAATCGTGCCGGTGGGCGCGATCGACAGCAGATGGGAATTGCGAATCCCATGCTCGCGGATCAACGCTTTGAGGCTATCGGGCAGGCGTGAGGCAAAGTTGCCGGAAGCCGGATCGAGGTACTTGTCCGCATCGAACAGGGGGAAGGCACCCTTTTCCTTGGCCAGATTCACCGAGGCCATATAAGCGGCTTCGCCCATGTGCTCCGCGACCGCCGTGGCGAAATCGCGCCCGTCATCCTGATCATAGTGCTTCTTCAGCATCATGAGCGCGCTGCCCAGACCGGTGAAGCCCAATCCGATCCGGCGCTTGGCCATTGCTTCCGCCTTGTGGGCGGGCAGGGGCCATGCCGTTACGTCGAGGACGTTGTCGAGCATCCTGACAGAGGTCTGGACGACGGCATCGAAGGCCGACCAATCGAATCCGGGGTGTTGCCCGAAAGGATCAATGACGAAGCGCACCAGGTTGATGGAACCGAGGCAGCAGCAGCCATAAGGCGGCAGCGGCTGTTCACCGCACGGATTGGTGGCCGCGATGGACTCAGCGTAGTACAGGTTGTTGTCGCGGTTCATGCGGTCGATAAAGAGGATGCCGGGTTCGGCATGATCGTAGGTCGAGCGCATGATCTGCTCCCACAGAGCCCGGGCCGGCAACTTGCGATACACCCACATGCCATCGTCCCGCTGATAGGTCCCTTCCATGTCCGGGTGTGGGGCAGCCTTGTGAGCCAGCGCCACCTCGGCGTCGGTTTCAACGGCGGCCATGAACTCATCCGTCACGCCGACCGACAGGTTGAAGTTGGTCAGATCGCCGTTGTCCTTCGCATGGATGAAGGCCTCGATGTCGGGATGGTCGCAACGCAACACACCCATCTGGGCACCGCGGCGGCTGCCCGCGGATTCGACGGTCTCACACGAGCGGTCAAATACCCGCATATAGGACACCGGGCCGGACGCGCGGGATTGCGTTCCCTTGACGTAGGCACCGTTCGGACGGATCGGGGAAAAGTCGTAACCGACCCCGCCGCCGCGCCGCATTGTTTCCGCCGCTTCGCCCAACGCCGCCATGATGCCGGGGACGCCGTCGACGGTGCCGGTCATCCAGTCACCAATGGGCTGCACAAAGCAGTTGATCAGCGTTGCAGACGATCCGTCCACGCCGGCGGCCGACTGGATACGGCCGGCAGGAATGAACCCGTTGTCTAGCGTTGCGACGAAGGCACCAGGACGGGATTTCATCGCCGTGTTCCACCGACGCCAGCGCCTTGGCGAGCCGACCCCGTTGTTCGGGGCGGGTTTCGCCGTTTTTTGCGTATTTCTGCGAGAAAGTCAGGTCGGAAACAGTGCCCGACCCTTGGGTAGCTTGAGCCATTGTGGCTCCTTTCGTTTGCCCTGTACCACGCCGTTGGGCGTAGGCCGGCGGGCGGTTGGTTTAAGGGGATGGCACGCGGAAGGCATGCCATTCGAAAAGAGTTGTCGTTGTGCGCCCTAATAAGAAAGGGAAACCCTCCCGAGCCAGAAGGCCGGGAGGGCGGGTCAGCCGGTGGTTGAGGGATGCTCGATGGAATTGCGACGTCGCGGGCTAGGACTAGCGACAAGCGTTTTTATCCTTCGACGAAGGCGCAACTTCGCTTGAATCACCCTTTTCAACCACAACGCGGACTCATTCAGGTCCGCAAGGGACTGGGTGGATGGGCACCGCAAGGAGTTAATAGATGGGAGCTACCGTTACAACCGGCAAGCTGGTAGGTGCCTTCAAAGCACCGGACAACACCGTGCATTACGTGCTCTACGAGCAAACTTTTGAAAAAAATTGCCACCCACATACGCCGCGCTGGAGCTGCGGCTGCATCGGCACTCTCGAACAGTCGATGCAGCGGATCTTCCAGCACGCCGCAGCGTGCGAAGGTGGCCTGTTGCAGAACCGCAATGGCCAGATATCACCCGAGGGCTATATCGCGGGATGGATGGACGAGCTCGTGGCGCCGGCGGAAATGCCGGACCTGGCGCTGCGACTTGAGGTGGGTAGATGGCTGGAAAGCCCGATCCCTGATGGACAACTCGACGAGGCCCGCCAGGCCTTGGTGGTGGCGGGGCGCGAGGATCTGAGCAATGCGCTGGCTGCCAAGGACGAAGTCGTGCTGTCGCTGCACAAGGATACTGCCGTGATCATGGCGCTGTATGGCCCTGGCCGCATCTCGCCCTGGCGCATTATCAGGGATGGTCACGTGCCGACCCATCGGGAGCGCAATGGGCTGCTCGGTTATGCACCGGCGCGGGCTCTGCGCTTTGCTGTGGAGGTGCCGAAGGCGCTGCGACTCGATGCAGAGAATCGGCTCATTCAGCGGCCCGATGGATCCTGGTATTGCGCGGGTTGGGAGTATTCGGCCGTTCAGGACTTCATCTGCAAGCTGTGGGAAGCTGAATTGCGCGAGCCGGGGAGCTACAGGAAGCGGATCAAGGCGTACCGTGCCGCTCTCAAGTACAGCCCGGCGGTACCGATGCCGGTCAGGATCGTGGTCGACACGCGGCTGGCGATGGATGACTGGCAGCGCAAGCAGCTTGCACGTTTCAAGCGAGAATATCCGGTGACCGAAACGGTTTTCGGCTTCGAGGCGGATATCACCGAGGGCAACAGCTACTCGGCGACCCATCTCCCGGCTGCTTGTACGACCTGGCTGATCCCCCAAGCCGCCGCGGCCGCGAGCGAGCAACTGGCGCTGTTGCCGGCCTGACGACACCTTTGTTTCACTGCCCAGCGCACCGTTCTCGGTCGCTGGGCGTTTTTATTGCAGCGATCCGACGCAACTCCCCCTGAACGGCGCAATCCCGGCCGTGGATCCTTTCAACCACCATCAACGCGGGCCCGCTGCATCGGCCCTTTGGGTCGGTTCCGGCAAGGATTCCGCAGGAGATCGCCATGGACATGGCAGTAACGAAACGAGAGCAGTTCCCCGATCTGGGGCTGATGTGCAAGATCCTGGCCGATACATTCGGGGCCATCGCGCATGAAAGTCCAAATGCGCAAACTTTCAGCATCTACAAGAAGGACGGGGTGTTGCATACGACCATCCCGACGAGGTTCATGCCGAGGCCGGGCATCAGTGCAGAACGGCACGAACGCCTGCTCCAGATCCTGCGGGGCGGCTTGTGCCACGAAAACGTGGGGCATGGCCGCCACACGGATTTCGACTTCGGCGATGCATGGATGCAAAAGCTCAGGAAGAACCAGACGGCGCAGTTGGCCTTCATCAAGGCGGTTGCCAACATCGGCGAGGACCGCCGTATAGAGGACGCGTGCGGCCGGGTTTATCCCGGCGCCAAGCGGTTGCTCTCCGAAATGGTGGGTGCGCTCGACGCCGAGGGGTTTTTCGGCAAGGGCCAACCGGCGGGAATGGCATCGGCGATCACGCAGATGTTCAACCGTGTCTTGAGAACGGAAGCAGGGCAGCCGCTCGACCCCCGCCAAACCAAGACCGCTGCGATGATGGTCAGGGATGCGCTTGGTGATGAACTCACCGAACGCATCATGGGTATCGTTCGCAACGGCGCGACCGGTCTCAACGCCTCGACGCAGACCACCTGCAAGGCGGCAGAGGACGTCGCCGCCATCCTCGCCCAGGCTGCCCAGGAGCAACGGGACCAGGAGGAGGAAGACGGCGGCGGCGGGCAAGGCGATGACCATCCGGAAGACCCACCCGAGCAGCAGCAGGGGCAGGGCCAAAAGGGGGAGGGTCAGCAAGAAGATTCGTCCCAGACCGGCAACGACCCATCCCCCGGCGATGAGGCGGGCGAGCAAGGTTCTAGCGCTGGCCCGCAGGGCGGCGCGGGCCAATCCGAAGGCGAGGGTGTTTCCGGCCCATCCCAAGGCGACCCCGAAGAAGGCGGCGAGCCGGCGAAGGGCAAGTCGGGCGGAGGCAAAGGCAGCGGCGGAAACGTCGACGCCGATGCCATCGACGCAGCCTTGAACGACAAGGCTGTGCAGGGCGACCTGGCGGACGTGATCAGCAAGGCGCTGGGCGGCCTCACCACCACCAACCACAGCTCCGTCTCGGACCTCCCGGAGCATAAAGCGTGTGTGGGTCACTTTCGGCCTGATTCTGTGCAGGCATCGCTGGCGGCACGCCTGCGGAGCCGGCTGGCCGAGCATCTGCGCAGCCGGGTCGAGGACGAGGATGGTTCCGAGACCGACCATGGCTTGCTGGTGCCGTCGCGCATCGTTGATGGCCTGTTGGGCGATCGGATGATCTTCGAGGAGGAGGGCGCGGAAGGCGAGGGGCTGAACACGGCGATGGAGGTTTTGGTGGATTGCTCCGGTTCGATGTCGGGATTGGAGGAGGCCTCGGCACTGGCGGCTTTGTATGCCTGCGGCGCGGCCTTGGGTTCGTATGAGATGCAGGGCGTGGCGTTTGCCATCCACAGCTTCAACGAGCGGCTGACGACGCTGAAGGAGTTCAACGAGCCTTGGATGAAGCGGAAGGGCGCTTTGGAGGCCTACTGCTCCGGCGGCAGCACCAAGACTCCCCACGCGATCCGCACGGTTCTGCCGGCGCTTTGCAAGAGGCGGGAGAAGAGGAAGATCCTGTTTCTCATCACCGACGGGGACACCGGGGTAGACGCCATCCTCGCCCCCATCCTCGAAGTCGGTCGGCGCAACCGGGCGGGACGTGTGGAATTTCGTGTCCTCTTGATCGGGACTCGCGTCAACGCCACGTGTTTTGACCAGGTGGCGTATGCGGCACCCGGGGAGGACTTGCAGAAGGCCATCTTCGGCACCCTCAAGGCATGCCTGTAGGCATTTCAAGTGTTTCACCACGTCCGGATTGGCCTCGCGCCGTCCGGACGTTTTTATTTGTTCTCTGGATGCCAACTCTATCGAATCACGCCCGGGTTGCCGGGCATTTCCCAAAACCAACCACCCGACGGCTCGCGCCGTCCGGCGCTGGTACAGGGTAATTGAAAGGAGCCATCATGGCTCAAACGCAACAGTGGTCTGTGGTCGGACCCATCACCCCGGAAGAAAAGGCTGCAGGCGTGGTGTACAAGAAGCAATCGGAACTCTTCGGGGTCCAAGCCCCGGACTCGGCGGTTGCGAAGGTGCGACCACGTGACCCCAAACTGCCGCCCGAGAGCTACGGCGAGGAAGACCCGCATTTCATCTTCCATCCATTGCAGTTGAAGAAGGGGCTGCTGTTTCTCTCCGAGAAAACGGCAAGCCACAACATCATCAGCATGGGCAACTCCGGGATCGGCAAGTCGGCGTTCTGGCGGCAACTGCTTCTGCGGCTGGGTATCCCGTGTTTCGCCATGGCTTGCGAGGTGAAGACCAGGTTCTCGGACTTCATCGGCACCAAGACGCTCAAGGATGGCGCGACACCGCACGAAATGGGCCTCCTGCCGTTGTCGATGATTCACAACGGTGTCTTCCTCATGGAAGAAGCCACCCGTGCCAGCAATTCCGTTCAGATGCGGCTCGCGCCTATTCTGGATGGCGGCGGCGTGGTCATTCCCGATACCGGGCAGGCCATCGCCCGTCCGGCGTGCTTTCGTTTCATCGCCACGGGTAACTCCGGGGGCTATGGGGACGAGAGCGGCAGCTTTGCCGGGGAGCAGGTGTCGTCGGTGGCCTTCATCCGGCGCTTCATGCGGCTCAAGGTCATGCCGCTGACGGTCGAGCAGCAGGAGGGTCTGGTCAAACGGGTCGCACCGAGCCTGCCCGAGAACATCGTGAAGCTCATGGTCTCGACCGCGGAAGCGATCAACAAGGGTTTCGTCGGCAATGGCGGTGCCTTGCGCTTCGCCCTGCCGCCGAGCGTTTTGCGGACCTGGGCCCTCACGGCCTGCAACTACAAGGTCGTGAAGGGCATCGGCGATCCCATCTGGGAGTCTCTGGAGGATACCTTGCTGGGCGGCGCGCCGGAGGAGGACGTGACGGTGGTGCAGGAGCTGTACACCAACTGGCTGAAGGAGGCCACAGCGTGAACTATTCCGATCCGGCAGTCATCAGCGCTCTCATCCAGGCGGTCGGCTCCGTCGTTGCGGCAATCATTGCAGCGGTGTGCGTCGGGATCATCGGCAAGCAGATCGGCGACAGACAGCGGCTCCAGGAACACCTGGAGCTGGCCTTGGGCGACATTGCTTTCCTCTTGGCGGTCGAGGCCGAACACTGCGAGCGGCACCAACGCATCAGCCACCAGTCGTTCAAGCAAGGGGTGCGCAAGGTGGTCAACGATCGCGGCTTGCGCTGGTCGGGAAGATTCACCCCGGGCCGCGTGAAAGCGCTGTTGGAAGCCAAGGACATCAAGCTATTCGCCTTAGCCCAACAACGCGACGCCGCAAATTCGTAGTTCAACAACATCCACGGGGGCAATTGCTCTCGTGGATGTTCTTCATGAAGGATCAATCCATGAATACACGAAACACTGGCATCGCACAGGTGCTAAGAAACAATCCGCATGCCCGACCCATGCTTTCCATCCTGGCCCGCGAGGGCAAGGTGAGCGGCATGGGGTATACCGTAGAGCATTCGCGACCCGGCCGTGGCTTTTGCTGCACGGAGTACAGCACGAAGGTGCTGCCGAATGGGCGCCAGGTTTCACTCAAGACGTTTTACCCCGGTCCGTTCGACGGGCTTGCCGGTTTTCCGACTGACATCACTGAGGAGTATTCGGTCTGGGTCGGATGGGACAAGGAGGGCGAGGAGCATGACGCACCGCCAATGGCTTTGCCCGCCGGCGCGACCAGATGGGGCATTGCTGCCTTCGACGGACCCTGCAACTGGTTCGCCGAATTCGACGACCCGGAACTGGCAGAAACCTTCGCCGGATCGCTGCCACCGTGCAGGGAAGACGAACCGGTGCCGCCATTCGTGAGGATACCGCCGTGACCCCATTTCGCCAGAATGACGGAATGCCAGTCGGGCAGTGCAATGCCAATCTTCCTGCGGGCCTGCAGATGCGGGTCGGCATCCCTCACAAGGGCGGCAGACTGGCGTTTCATGCGTTCGAGCGCGGCTACCCGGCGATGGTTTCGGCCAACGCCTTTTGGAATCCCGCCAAAGGCCAGTTCCTGATGCCCGAGGCCACGGACCTCACCGAGTGCGACTTCGCGCTGGATTCGGCCGGCTTCATGGCGATGCGCTTGTGGCAGGCCAAAGGCATGCAGCCCGGTATGGCCGGGATCTTCCCGTGGTCCTATTCGCAGTATGTTGACTTCGCTTCGCAATCGGGCGCGGCCTGGTATACGCAGCCTGACCTCTGTTGCGAGCCGGAGATTGCCGGGAGGCAGGATGTGGTCGATTACCGCGTCAACGCAACGGCGACGCTGCTCGAAGGCACGCTGCGGATGGTGTATGGCTGGCAGGAGCAGCTTGCGGCTTCGTGCAACGCCAGAACCATCGTCAATATGCTGCCGCCGCCCGTGCCGGTCCTTCAAGGCTGGTCGGCTTCGGATTACCTGCGCAGCCTCGATCTCATGATGCAGGTGTGGGAGCGTTGGCAGCCGTGGTTGGCCCCGCCCATCCTCATTGGGGTCGGTTCGGTGTGCCGTCGCAGCCTCACGCATCCAACGCATGGCCTGTACGCGATCCTGGCGGCGCTTGAGGGCAAGCTACCCAAGGGCGCTCGGGTTCACCTGTTTGGCGTGAAGGGCTGCAGCCTCGATCGATTGCAGCACCTCGACTGGGTGGCCTCGGTCGATTCGATGGCCTGGGATTTCGGGGCGCGCATGTGTGCCGTCAAATCGGGTTATTCCAACACGCTGGCACGGCGATCCGAGGCCATGACGGGCTGGATGGATCGGGCGGCGCAACAACTGCGTCAGCCCCAACACGCATTGCAACTGTAGTACGACAGTGGTCGGCTTCCTTCTGGGAGCCGGCCGCTTTTCTTTGGATTTCACGTCGCCCGCTTTTACTAGGGGGCGTCCGGCCAACTCTCCGTGAACGTCGCCTTTTGACGTCGACTACTGCCGGGTAACCGGCGATCCCTTAACCATCGTCCCCGAGGCATTCCTTGCCTCCGGGCGAAGGCAATCCAAAGGGAGCAAGGAGAGACTATGCGTTATTGCATCGTTCGCTACACCGCCGTCGGCCGATTTGTTGCAGTCATGGCCGGGTGCGGCAACAACCGCCAGACGTGGGACACGGACCACTCCAGAAGCACCGCCTACCGCCATGCGAGAAGTCTGCGCAGTGAAAGGCCGGAGTTCCTGTACCGCGTTGAGCCCGTCAATTGAGATCGTGGCCATGCAACGGTTTGAATACCACATCAACTGTATCTCGGCCAACGCCAACGACATCCGCGACATGATCGACCGTGCGCGCGAAGTCACAGTCACCACTATCAAGAAGCATTGCAGGTGGCGGGCGGTTGCTGCCGAATTGGGCTACATCACCGGCGCTCGAAAGAGTGGGTTGCGCCTGGATGCTGACTGGCACGTTCGATTCCACAAGTCGCGGTACCAGGGGAAGCCCTGCTACTACATCGCGTGGTCCGGAATTGAGCACGTCTTCTTGGAAGCTCCAGACATCCATCAAAATCACTAAAGGAGCATCAAATGAAAAACAAGCGGTTCAATGCGGTTCAGCCCACGTGCCTCCACCTCGGAAGTGCGGGCGAACTCCTCCAATGGCTCAGAGCCTATGTCGATACGTTGTTCCCGGAAAACGGGATCGAATATTGGAGTGGAAACGAGTATGCGGAAGGCCCGTTCGTCATCAAAGAAGCAGAAGTGCTGGCGGACATCGGCGCGGTGCATCACGTCGCCTGTTATGCCCATTGCGGGTCGAGCGAAGGTTACATCATCGAGCTGCAGTTGCAGATCCGTGTGGCTGGCATGCGCCGTCTCTGTTATGCCAAGGCGTTTGGTGCCTATGATGACTGCTGGGCGATCGCCCGTGCGTGTTCGGATGCGCTGGAGTCGATCTTCCACTATGGCGAAGCGCCGATGATTGTGGAAATCGCCGCCCTGGTGCCACGGATACCGAACCAAAAGGCGCAGTTTGCCCTGGCCGGGCCCGTCCAGATCGCGATGCAGGGCGATTCCGTAACGGTGATGGATGGCAGCTGCGTGCTGGATAGCGTGACCTTCCCGAACGATGGGGGCAACTATCAGGCGCTCGCCTACGCAGACGACTGGCAGTTCGTGCTTGAAAGCCGCGGCATCCCCGTCAAGCGTTCGCAAGTCCGGTTCCTCACGGCGCCGGATTTAGCGGGGTACGTGATCTCGGATCGTGGTGTCGAGGGTTGCACAGGGTTCTATGTGCTTCCCCCGGGCGGTTATGAGAAGGACGACCGCGACTATCTCGGGTACTTCCCGCTTGCGCGCGATGCGCTTTCCGCAGCTCGGTCGCATCTGGCCGAAGTGCAGAACGCATCGCAACAAGCGGCTTAGGCAATTCATCCGCCCATCGGCGCCGTCTTTAGGCAGGCGCCGATGGCTCACCCGGAGGTCAGTCCATGAAAGTCCGAATATTTGTCGGTGCGCGGGCATATGCCTGCATCAGCACTGACACCAAGAGCCTCGACGTTCAATTGTCGGCCGGGAAACCCGCCGCCGCATCGTTGAGGGAGTCGGCAAAGGACATGCGCGAGGAAGCTGCGCGCTTTCTTGAACGTGCCGCACTGATAGAGGCTGCTGCGGAACTGGTTTAGCCAGGCAGCCAAGCAAGCAGGTTAACGACCGTCCGAGGGCTTCCATCGCCTCCGGGCGATGGAACTCCAAGGGCGGCATTCAAGGAGTTTCACAAGATGAAAGCAATAGTTGAGTTTGGCATTCCGAAATCCGCATTGCGGCATCCGGCCCCCTGCGGACTTGATTCTGGCAGCGGCATACCCTTTGATTCGGCCGCCCTGGCGGCCAAGGCTGCCGCCAAGATTGCCCATGTGCTGATGAAGCGGGAGGAAGCCTACCTGCCGGAACGGTTCAGGGTGAGTCGCACGCAACCGCGTGTCACGCTTTGGAACCGCAACCGTTCCGCGTGGATCTGCGTCAGCCTCCTGGACGGCAATCCCCGCGGATCCTTCGGCGGGTCGCCCGAGGCACGGCAAGGAGGCCACTGATGGTGTACTCAGAGGTCGTGCGTGGTGGGTTGATCCTGCCCAAGAAGCTGAAATACACGGTGGCTGACGTTGAAAATGTGATGGTGAATTCGTTGTTTACACCAACGGGTTCCGGCACTTTGGCTAAGCATGCGGCCGCGTTCATCGTGAAGTGCAGCGCCATTTTCCACGGTACTGACCATTCAAAGGCGGTTGGCGCAATCCGGCCACGGTAGCGCGGTAGCACCACGTTTCACAAGGCCAGTCTCCATTGGAGGCTGGCCTTTTGCATTTTTATCAGGGCGCGTCAGCCACAACTCCGTGTGAACGTCGAGGTTTGACGTCGACACGCCCGGGAAACCGGTGACCCAGCAACAAACCCGAGGCGATCCATCGCCTCCGGGCGGCTGGACTCCTGGGGTCACTCAAGGAGAACTTTGTGAACAAAGAGATTGATGATTTGCGCGACGCGCTCAGGGCCACCGCCACAAGCGACCTTGCGCGCAAAGTCGTGACGCAGGAGCGGGAAGGCGGCATCCACTTGTCCGGAGAGGTATCGCCATGCGTGTGGATGTACAACTCACCGTTCCAGATCAAGGTGACGCTGGCAGGCGGCGGCCATTGCCACTTGATCGACAAGAGCATTCAGTTCCTCACGGCAACGACCAAGGACATTGAAGCACTGATGTCGAAGGTTCAAATCAAGGCCTGCAGTCACTGCGGCGCACACGCGTTCGATCCGGAGACGGTTGATACCAACCGTGCCGGATTGTGCGAACCGTGCTTCATGGCTGACCTTAACTCAACGTACCAGAAAGAGAAGGCCAAGGATGACCGGCGGATCGAGCGTCTAAATGCCCGGTATAAGGCAAAAGGGTATACGCATCGTGTCGACGCCTGGGTTCATGCGGGCGGTGATGACAAGCAGGTGAGTTTCTACTTCAAGGCGGAGCCCACCAAGGATGCCATCACGCGTGAGCTGACGAAACTGGGTAGCAGGGTGCTGGACGACTACAGCGTCCATGCACTCTGAGTCATTAACCATCAATTCCCTACTTCACGGTGGCGCGGCAGGGCGGTGATGAATTCGTGATCATCTTGAAGGAGATCGCCGACGCATCCAATGTGGCCGTCGTGGCGCAAAAGATCGTGACGACGATGGCGGTGCCGATCCAGGTGGGCGAACTGACGCTGGGCGTGACGGCTTCAATAGGCATCGCGGTGTTTCCTCCCCACGGAGGCGTGACTATGGAGGAACTGATCAAGGAGGCCGATACGGCGATGTATTGGACGAAGGAGGCGGGGCGTAACGGCTATCGCTTCTACGAGAAAGCCGCCTGAAAGGGAGATGCGGTGTTGTTTGAGTCATTAGCGGAGGCGGCTGCGTGGGCGGAGGGTAACGGCGGCGAGCAAGGCCTGCGCGTGGCGATCCAGTCCGGTATCTTCGGCAACAACCAGAGGGGGATCGCGTTTGCCGAGGAATGGCTGCCTCAGCAGGACGCTGCCCGTGGGAAAGCTACTTTGCGTGACGAGCAGCTCTTGCGCGCCCGGGAAGTGAGAGCCGCGGAAGCGTCGGCGATCGTCGCGAGGGATTCCGCCGATTCGGCGAAGGCGGCGGCGGAGGCCGCCAGGGTGTCCGCACGGTGGTCAATCTGGATGACGGTCATCGCCTTGGTGGCCGTGATCGTGGCCCTAGCGAAGTAACAATTCCAGCGCATCCGGATTCCCGGCAAACGAATTGGCTAGACGTACATCCGCGTATTTACTTTAAGCCCAGATTGGTCTATAGTACATACATCGTACATCCATGGAGCGATCATGCATACCACCCGTGCTTTCAAGAATGGCAATTCGCAAGCGGTCCGCATTCCTGCCGACTTGGCTTTTGAGCGCACGGATCTCGATCTTGAGATAGAACGTGTGGGAGAGGAAATTCGAATCCGGCCCGCCCGCCGTCCTTTGTCAGGCGTGCTCGCCAAGTTTGCCAAGTTCGCGCCTGACTTCATGGCCGGTGGCCGGGGTGGTCAGGAACAGGCCGACAGGGAGGCACTGTAATGCCGAGGTACATGCTGGATACCAATATGTGTATCTATCTCATGAAGAATCAGCCGGAGTCCGTGGCCCGGCGCTTTGCCAAGTGTTATGTGGGTGACGTAGTGATGTCGGCAATCACGTTCGCAGAGTTGGAATACGGCGTGGCGGTATCGACTAATCCAAAGAGGGAGCGCAAGAACCTGTCGAGTCTAATTGAGGATATTCCCGTCATGCCGTTCGATGAAGCGGCCTGCGTCGCTTACGGCCCGATCCGGTTGGCCACCCGTGACGCCAAGAAGGATGCACTTGATAAACTGATTGCCGCTCATGCCGTATCGCTCAATCTAACCATCGTGACCAACAACGAACGGGATTTTGCCAAATATCCAAGCGTGGTGATGGAGAACTGGCTGGCTTAGCCGCCCTCGCGAACTTCACATACCTTAATTTCGGAGAAGTCATTGAGCCGGCATTACTACAGGGTGAAGCTTTCGGAGTTAGGCATCAGGGAGCCGGAGTCAATGTCCGAACAAGTGGGAATTGATCAGCTGGACCGGTGCCGCAATCGTGAGGTGTGGCACAAAGACGAATCTTTCACAGAGGCCTGATGCCGGCCTTCGATTTCATCGGGTTCTGGATGCCATTTCTTGCTGCCCTCGCCTGCAGCCGGTGGTTCGTCAGAGACAGGTTTGCGATCATCACAACGCTACTCTGTGCCGGTCTGATCGCACTGCAATTTGTCCTCCCCGGCGTGCAGGAGTTTTACAAGAGTTGGGCGACCTTGAATGGCTCAACCAGCATCGGTTATAGGACACTCTTTCCCTTTATGCTGCTCTATCCGCTACTCGGCGGGCGCGACCCGCGCTGCGCGATTGCCGGGGGCTTCTTCAGTGTGGCCATCCCGGATGTGCCGGTGGCGTGGTGGAACGCGGTGCATGATCCCTCGGTGGTCTGGACGGTCGGCGTCGATCACTGGCGGGATGGCTTGGTGTTATCGCCTGTGGTGACCGCCATTCTGACCACTGTGTTTGCAGTGACGGAGATTGTGAAGCCGGACGCGCGTGAGGCAATGGCCAAGATGCATTGGAAAACCCTTGTTCGACGGATTGTTGATGGGAAACGGTGAATGTGATTGGTTGGCCTTGCCCTGCCGAGCAATGCGACAGGGTTCAGCGCCGCCGGCAGGTGGGACCTGGGCACGGCTCGGCAGAGCCGAACGAGCCAGGAGGCAAGCGAAGCGCGGCAGCCGGTCCAATGAAGAACGCCCAGGAAGTCGCAATGACTTCCCGGGCGGGGTGATGCATCAAACCGGTAATTGCCGGTGATCCGGCTACCAGGACCAAGCGGCGTTCCGCGCGTCGGGTTCGACGACCCATCCGGCGAGGATATCCTTCGGCGGTAAGGCCGGAGTTGTCGGGTTCAACAAGCGTTCGGCAGGCGTCGTGCATGCGAAGAGGTAGTTTTCAATCCGCTTCCATTGGCCGGGTGGCGAGTTCTTGATCAGACGGTTGTAGGTCTTGCCGCAACTTCCCCCAGTAAGGTTGGCCGTGGCGATGGCCAGGAAGGTTCCTTTCGAGACGTCGGCATAGACGTAGGTATCGCCGCTCAGGAACCGTACATACAGGCGTTCGTCCCCATCGTAGCCGACCAGGTCGACATTCGAGGATTCGACTTGATAGCCGACCACGGCGGGGAGTGTGTCAGGTATAGCCATAAGCTGCTCCTTGCGGTAGGTTTCAGGTGCCGGGAGTCAGGCGGTTCAGGTGAGTTGCGTTGGAGTGCCCTATGAAAAAACGGGTATCCGTATTCCATGATTGATATGTCGAGGGCATTGCGCGTCGCCGCATTTAGCCAATGTCGCGTAAACCCTCGTCCAATTCGGCCTGGCGCGTAAGCGCCCCAAGCCGAGGGCGTCCGATTTGGCTAAATGCGCCCATCCCCTCGAAAAGGTAAAACGAGCGGATTCTCCCTCTCCGCTCTGAAGGCCGAGTGACTTTCAATCAATAGGATCTTGATGTTGGCATTCTGCCCAACCCCAAAAAAGGTAAAAGCAGCCGATCTGCCTTTGACAGAAACTCCCTTCGAGGCTAGCCCATGCCGCTTACTCGGGGCCGTCACATCGCAACTGGCAAACCGCTCGTTGTTAAAGACATCCCGGGGGGATACCTCGCGTCCTCATCACCTCCGAGCTATAGACGAAAAAAAACGG
>JAPLQT010000029.1 GCA_026399515.1 Pseudomonadota bacterium
GTTCACGAACGGCGACGCGGTGACCGTGACGGTCGAGCGGACGGGCGACAACGGGGTGGACTCGCTTCCCACCGCTGCGGCCGACGGCCCGGTCGACGCTGTGACCGCCACCTTTACGCCTGCGCTCACATTGGTCGATCAGCAGAAATGTTGTGTCGTTTTGGCGGGGCCGAGTACCTCTGCAACGCCGAGTTTCACGCCGAACGGCTGGACCACTTACCTCGTCAAGGGGCCTGGCGCGGCAGCGTTGGTGGCAGGGGAGATGAATGGAACGGCGATATTCATTTACCACTCGGCCGGAACCTATTGGGAACTCATGAACCCTGTGGCAGTTGCAGCGGCGGGTGGCAGCGCTGCTGCGTCCCTCTATCTCTTCAGAAATTTTCTATAAGGAAACTCGATCATGCCCGCCAACAAAGACCCGATGCTGTATGCCTCTCTCTATACTGCGGCTGTAGACCTGACGGCGTTGTCCGCCTGCACCACGCGGGCGCCGACGGCGACAGCGGGTCTTGCCGCCGCAAACATCGTCCTTGCCGTGCCGACTACCGGCAATACCGTCGGACGCCGCATCGAAACGTTGAAGATTAAGGGATCGTCAACATCTTTCACGGCTGCCAGCCCCACTTCAATACTCATGATCTGGCGCCACGATGGCACGAAAGCGTATCTGCTGCTGGAGATCGAGCTGACCGCCAAGACACCATCGACCACGTCCAAGAGCTTCGAGAAAGAGGTGCCCTGTGATATTCGGCTGATGCCAACCGATAGCTTGTATACCTCGATCAGCATCGCTACCACCGCCAGCACCACGGCCCTGGTGTTGCACCCTGAAGGGGGAACCTACTGATGCCAATTCTTCATGCAGGTTTGCCGACCAAGGGCAAGCTCATTGTCCGTGAGTTCAGAAGTTCTGAGGCTGGATGGGCGGTCCCGAATTCCTTACGCAATGCGCCTTGGGTCTATATCGAAGGAAGTGGTGCGGGTGCCGGTGGTTCGTACAACTTTGGCGGAAATGCCGGCCCTGGAGGAGCTGCTGGCAGTTTATTTGTGCTCGTACTATCTCCGGCAGGACTTGGGGAGCGATGCGACATTGTAATCGGCGCTGCTGGTACGGCTGGCGTTAGCGGAAATGGAGGAGTTGGCGGAGACACCGTGTTCTATCCTAATTCTGATAGAACGGGCAGCTTCGCAACTGCTCCCGGTGGTGGCGCTCCATCGTACACAGCCATGACTGGTGGTATCGCAGTAGCGCCGACCTTAACCAATATTGGAGCCTACCTCTTTGCGCTATTGGCAAAAGGTGGGGATGGAGGAAACACAACAGGGACAGGCCCAACGGGGTCCGGTATCGCTGGGTCTCCTGGAGGCAGCACATCCAACGGGGCGCCTACTGGTGGTGGTGGTGGTGGCGGTGATGGAAACGCTCCGGGGGGGCTTGGCGGCGCGTTTACTCTCGGTGGGCTATATATTCCCGGCGCAGCAAATAATGCCGTCCCTGGGACTGCGGGCGACAAAGGGCTAAGTGGCGATGGCCCTCTCTTGATCGGGATTCAGGGGTTAATAAAACAACTTGCTTCTGCCGGGCTTGGAGGAGCCGGAAGCGCCGGCGGCAATAACAACGGTGTGGGCGCTCCCGGTGGTGATGGTGGTTTCCCCGGAGGGGGAGGCGCCGGTGCGGGCTATAACGCGCAGACCGCGACGTTCCCGGGCGGTTCCGGTGCGCAAGGGCGAATAATCATCTGCTGGCCGGAGGCGCAACTATGAGAGCGCATATTATTCGCGATGGTCGGGTGGTCAATACGATCGAAGTCGGCAGCTTGTCTGACTTCCCGAATGCGATCGATGCCTCGATCGGTGGAAGCATAGGCGATCTATGGGACGGTCATACCTGTGCGCCGCCGCCAAAATGGGCGAGCGTCGCGGATGGGCAAGTGGCGATTACCGCCGCATCGGACGCCAAAGCCAAAGCAGTGCGGGACAAGATCACTGCCGGCATCAGCGCGGCAGAAATGGCAAGCTGGCCGATCAAGCGGGGTGAGGCATTGGCCTATCAAGCAAAGGGCGTGTTGGCGGTAGACGCTGATGCGCCGATGCTGACCCTGGAAGCGACGGCGCGCGGCATCACCACCGCAGCCCTGGTTCTCAAAGTGATGGCCAAGGCCACGATGCTTTCCACCCTGGAGGCGGCGATCGCCGGGCGCAATGGCGCACTCAATGACGCGGCGGCAGCGGCAGCCACGTTGGGCGACCTGAATGCGATCGACACCGAGGGCGGGTGGCCAGCATGATCGACGGAAAGCCTAGCCGCAGCAAGCTCCTGCTGGTTTGGCTTATCTGCCAGGTCGCCAACCTGGTCTGCGCAATCTGGGCGCTATGTGCGATCGCCGCAGGAAGCCCTCGCGCCTGGCGCATCGCGGTCGGCTATGACCAGCTTGCTAACGCGACATTCGGCGGCGACGAAGACGAGACGATCAGCAGCCGCTGCTGGCGGTATCGGGATGAGCCTGGGTATGCGCAGTGGGTGCGGCTGATCAACTGGCTGGCCGGCGATCCTGAACATTGCAAGAACGCGTTCGAGAGCGAGGGAACGAAAAGGCAACCAAAGTAAAAGACGGCGCGATCGGTTGAGGTGGTGAGACACTCCAACCGACCGCCATCGGCAGATCAAACCTGCGTCAGGCCAAGGCGCCGTACCGTGCACACGGCGGGCCAAGGCTACCACGCAAAGGCCAGGTAGTTGGAAACGATAAGATGTGGTAAGTGCAATCGAAAACTGGCCGAGGCGGAATTCACCCGCCTAGCCATCAAGTGCCCCAGGTGTGGGGTACTGAATGTAGTGAAGGCCATGAGCCTCTCACCCGAGCGCCATCGAGCGTCGATCCGAAAGGAACCGACCGATGGCAACTCGAAACAGCAAGACGCTCCTTAACAATCAGCACGTCAAATTACCAGGTGCCGACCTCTACCGAGGCGACTGCCTGGCAGTGCTACCGGGACTGACCGGACCCTTCGGCGCTGTGGTCACCGATCCGCCGTACAGCAGCGGTGGCCAATCGAAGGGTGATCGCGCCCGTAGCACCGGCGATAAGTACCTCAACTCAGGAGCCACCAAGTACCCGGACTTCCTAGGCGACACCAAGGACCAGCGTGCATACCTTCACTGGTCGGCATTGTGGATGGGCCTGTGCTTCGAACGACTGGCCGATGGCGGCCTGATGATCGTCTTCAGCGACTGGCGCCAACTCCCCGTTACAACCGATGCCATGCAGGCCGCTGGCGTTACCTGGCGAGGCATAGCAGTCTGGGACAAGACCGGAGGCGCCCGGCCCTACAAGGGCGGCTTTCGCAGCCAGGCCGAGTACATCATTTGGGGTAGCAAGGGCGCCCTCAAGGGCGAGCGCTATTCGCCAGGCGTTTTCCGGGTCAATCCGCTGGCCGGCGGCAAGCTGCACCAGGTAGGCAAACCACTGCCGCTGATGGAGGAGTTGGTGGCCGCCTGCGGCCCCCGAATTCTCGATCCGTTTATGGGCAGCGCGACCACTGGATTGGCCGCCCTCGGACAGGGCAAAACCTTCACCGGAATCGAGGTCAGCCAGCACTACTTCCAGGTGGCGTTATCCCGGCTCAAGGAAGGTCTCCCGTAACGCGCCCAGGAGGGGTCAAGTCGCGCCTTTGGGTTGTGCCAAAATGCGCGCAAAACAGTGCCAAAACGCGCGCGCGCTTACACAAAAGCACAAAGGCCACCCGCAATGGATGGCCTTAGTACAAAATTTGTTTGGCTCCTCGACCTGGGCTCGAACCAGGGACCTACGGATTAACAGTCCGGCGCTCTACCAAC
>JAPLQT010000111.1 GCA_026399515.1 Pseudomonadota bacterium
CGGTATGCAATCCGTGCAGGTGGAAACACAGGGGACCGCGACCGCCACCAAAGGTCTACAAGACGCCGTCGCGAATCTGCTGAAGAAAGATTCGATGTCCGACCAGGTCAATGCCTACAACGCGATCATTGATAAGATCAAAGAATACAACGCCGCGCTTGAACAGGAAGCCAAGACTCACATCCCGCTGACCGAAGCCGACAAGCTCGCTATCCAGGTCAAGGAAAAGTTGACCGTCGCCCAGCAGGCATACCTCAAGCCCTTCCTCGACTGGATGAAGCTCCAGGAGACCGCCAACAAGCTGCATAAGGAATACCTCAAGGCCATCGAAGACGAGAACAAGGCTCTGGGGGCCTCCGAATCAGGCGCGATGAAATCATTCGCCGATTCGCAACAGGCCTCGATCGTCAGCTATGGCGCCCTGATCGACAAGCTCGATCTCGAAACGCAGACCATGTTCATGACCAGCAACGAGCGCGAACGTTACATTGTCCTCAAGCAGCTCGACATCGAACGCACCAATGGCTTGATCGCCAGCGAGGAAGACTACTTCGACCGTCTTCGCAAGATCACCGCGGCGATGAATCAAGTCGATGCAGCCCGCGATGAAGCAGCAAGCCGACATGTGGAAGACCATCGAATCCACCGGTCAGCAAACCTTCGTCAGTATTCTAAATTCAGGGAAGAGTGCACTGGACCGCCTGTACGACACCCTCAAGAACGGGCTGTATGCACTGCTCTGGGAGATGACCGGCAAGCAATGGCTCATCAGCATCGCCGCAACAACCAGCGGCCAGGCCGTAGCCCAAGGTGCCTTCGGCTCGGCGGGCGGATCCGCTGCCGGAAGCTTCGCCGGCAGCGCCCTGTTCAATACCGCCGGCTCGATGGGCAGCATGATGGGCGGCGCTGGTAACTCGCTGATGAACTTCATGGCGGACACCATGGGTGTCACCAACACCGTGGCGCTCTCCATGGCACAGATTGTCCCCGTGATCGGCGCCGCGGTTGCGGCATTCACCCTGCTGATGCAAAAGGGTGGCGGGCCGCAGGGCGGACAGCTCGGCACTGTCACCGCGTCCGGCTATGTCCCGACACAGAACTATTCCGGCGGCGACGTACTCAGCAACGGCACGCTGGCGCAGTCCGCTTACAACCAGGTGGCCGCGCTATATCTCGCCGCGGGCAAGTCGATCACCGGGCTGGCGATCAACCAGGGCGGCAAGATCGATCCGCAGGGCACCAGCGCCGCGCTTGGCTATCGGCAAATTTCCATCGGTGGCCAGACGATTGGAAATGCCGGATGGGATAACCCGGCTTTCCAGGGCGCCCATGATGACGCTACCGGGCTGGCGAACTACCTGGCGGCAATGCCGAACTACCTGGCAGCCCAAGCCGCGCAAAAGGCGCTCCTGGAGCCGATGCTGACCGGCACCGAGAAACTGACTGCCGCCCAGGAGGCCCTTGCCAATGCCGGCCTTCCGAACACACAGGAAGCCTTCAAATCCCTCATCAGCGGCCTCGATCTGACTACGCAGGCGGGACAGGACACGCTCAAGACGATGATCGCTCTGAAAGGCGCCCTTGACGTCGTGACAGCCTCGGGAACCACCTTGCTCGATGCCCAGGCCAAGGTCAACGCCGCCCTGCGCGACATCGGCAACCAGGT
>JAPLQT010000035.1 GCA_026399515.1 Pseudomonadota bacterium
CCCAGCCCGGCTCCGGCCTGACGGTCGACACGCTCGCCGACTACCTGCGCGAACGCCTGTCGCCCTACAAGCTGCCCAGCGAAATTATTTTTCTGGAACACCTGCCGGCCACGCCGACCGGCAAGATACTCAAGGCCCAATTGCGCCAACAGGCCGCCGCTTCAAATTCATAAGGAGGAACGTCATGAAACAGAGACTGCTTTGGACCACGCTCGCTGCTGCCGCATTGAGCTTGCCGACATTCGCCGAGGAATTCGCCGTCGGCGTCCAGATCCCGCTGACCGGTGCCCAGGCACGCGCCGGCACCGGCATGTACGAGGGCATACAGACCGCCGCCGAACTCTTCAACAAGGGCAATGCCAAGCACAAGATCAAGCTCGCGGTGGTTGACGATGAGTCGAATCCGGCCAAGGCGGTATCCGCCGTCGAGAAGCTCGCCGCCCAGGGCGTTGTGGCCTTCGTCGGCGGCTTCGCCTCCAATATCATCGGTCCCGCCTCGGACGCCAGCAACAAACTGGGCCTGGTGTACATGACCGCCGGCGGCGTCGACAACGATCTCACCCGGCGCGGCTACAAGACCTTCTTTCGCGTCAACAACACCCGCGGCTACGAAAAAGCAGTGGTCACATTGCTTGGCGAACTCGGCGTGAAATCGGTCTCCGTCGTCTATTCGACCAAGGAGGCCACCGCCGACCTCGCCAAGGATCTGGAGGCGGCGCTGGGGCCTAAGGGCATCAAGGTGAGCATGCACGCCTTCGATCCAGCCATCACCGACTTCAAGCCCATCATCAACAAGATCAAGCTGCAGGACAAGCCCGAGGTGATCTTCATGTCGGCCTATGAGAACGATTATGTCGGCATCATCCGCGCCGCCAAAGTGCTCAAGCCCGAGGTCAAGGCGGTGATCGGCGTCTGGTCGCTGGCGACCGCCAAGATGGCCAAGGACTTCCCCGACCTGATGCCCAATGTTTACGGCACTTCCATGCTGCCGCACCCGGTCGAGTTCAAGCAGGCCGAAGGGCGGCTGTTCGCCGAGACCTACAAGAGGCTGTTCAATAAGGAACCCGATTACCAGGCGCAATTCGGCTACGTCAAGGGGCAGCTTCTGTTCGAAGCCATCGCCCGCTCCGCCGATGCCGGCACGCTGAAGAAAGGCGGCCTCGCCGACGAACTGCGCAAGACCAACCGGGATACCTTGATCGGCCGCGTCACCTTCGATGCCAGCGGCGACAATCCCAACTTCCAGCAGCGCATCGGCCAACACCAAGCAGGTGGCAAGATCGTCATCGTTTCACCGAAGAACGAGGCCAGCGGCGTAGCGGTCTTCCCCGGCCTGCCGTGGTAGACCGCTGCGCAGCATGACTGCCTTCCCCCCGGCCCCCTTCCCGAAGAAGGGGGTGACTAAGCATGAGCCGCTGGCGCGGCTTCCAAATGACGGCTCGTTCCGTTCTCCGGACAGCCCATCGGGGGCGGCATGGCCGAGCTGATCCTTCAGGCCCTGTATTCGGGCCTGCTCAACGGCGGCGTGTATGCGCTGATGGCCATCGGCCTGGCGCTGTCCTTCGGCACCATGCGCGTCATCAATCTGGCGCATGGCGAACTGGTGCTGCTCGCCGCCTATATGGCCTACGTGGTCGAGAGCCGCCTCGATCTCAGTCCGCTGGCCGCCATCCCGCTGGCCATGGCGGTGGCTTGTGCCGGATCGGCGCTGGTCTATTTGCTGGTCGCCCGCATCCGCAAGAACCGCGAGCTGAATTCGCTGATGCTGAGCTTCGCCATCGGCATCATCATCACCAACGCGGTGTTGCTGATCTGGTCGGGCGACATCCACTCGACGGGCTCCGTCAGTCTCCAGGAAGCCGTGCAGCTGGGCAGCCTGTACAGCATGCGGAGCGAGCTCTACGGCTTCCTCGCCAGTCTGGTGCTGGTGACGCTGCTCTGGCAATGGCTGGCGAAAAGCTGGTATGGCCGCGCCGTGCGCGCAGTATCGTCGCAGCGCGATGCCGCGAAGCTGATGGGCATCAATCCCGCCAAGACCGAGCTGATCTCTTTTCTCGTCGCCGGCCTGCTCGCCGGTTGCGCCGGCGTGGCGCTGTATTCGAGCAGCGTGATCCAGCCGTCCCTGGGTCACGCGCTGACCGTCAAGGCCTTCATCATTACCGTGCTTGCCGGCGTCGGCTCGGTGCCCGGCGTGCTCGCAGCGTCTGTTCTGCTGGGCATCACCGAGGCGCTTACGGTGACGCTGTGGAGCTCGGCAGTGCAGGAACTCGCCGGCATGCTGCTGTTCCTGCTGGTGCTGTTCGTGCTGCCCAACGGACTGTTCGGCGCCGCGCGGCGGCGCGCTTAACTCACATGGTCGTCAGACCACCCGCGTGCCATGAAATCGTTCAAGATCAGAATTGACGCCCCCACCCCCAACCCCCGCCCAGGCGGGGGGTACAAATTGCTCGCTGCGCTCGTGGGTTACGGGGCGCTACGTGTCTGTATTTCACGCTACAGATGAATCAGCGGAATTTCTTATTCGCAGTGCTGCTGCTTGCCACCTATGTGCTGGTGCCCGCTGTTTTCGGCGACAACAACTACGTCATGGGGCTGATCATCTCGGCCTTGATCGTCGCCGGCATCGCCATCGCCTGGGCCTTGCTCGGCAACCTGGGCGGCATGGTGAGTTTCGGCCATGCGGCCTTCTTCGGTGTCGGTTCCTACGCGTCGGCGCTGCTCACCATGAAACTGGGCTGGCCGGTGCTGCTGGCGATGCCGATGGCCGGTCTTATCGCAGTATTGTTCTCGGCGGCCATGCTGCCGGCGCTGCGCCTTTCGGGCCCTTATTTCGCCCTGGCGATTCTCGCCTATGCGCAGATCTTCCGCATCCTCGCCACCGAAATGGATTGGCTGACCCAGGGCGCCAAGGGTCTGTCGCGGATTCCTACGTTGCCGGTGCTGTTCGGCATCGACCTGGGTTCTCGCAGCGGCAGCTACCTTGTCATCGTCACCCTGCTGGCGGCTTTCATCGCCTGTTATGCCTGGGTCAGGCGGAGCCACTACGGTACTGCTCTGCGAGCCATGCACGACAGCGAGCAGGCGACGCGCGTGGTGGGGGTCAATAGCGTCATGCTCAAGGCCTGGATGCTGTTTCTCTCGGCTTTCATGACCGGCGTGATCGGCGCCTTCAACGCCCACACCATCAACTTCCTCGAACCCGACTACGCCTTTGGCGGCGGCTGGAGCGTGCTGCCCATCGTCGCCGCCATCTTCGGCGGCTACCGCACCTTGTCCGGACCCGTCATCGGCGCCTTGTGTATCTACCTGATCGACCAGTTGCTGTTCAAGTCGCTGCTGCCGACCGGCCACCAGATCATGCTCGGTGTGCTCCTCGCGGCGATGATCTTGTTCGCGCCTGACGGCTTGCTACCACTGTTCCGGAGACGGCATGCTTGAGCTCGCCAACGTGACCGTCCAGTTCGGCGGCCTGAGCGCCGTCAAGGACGTCAGCCTGCGCATGGGCAGCGACGAGATGGTGGGGCTGGTCGGCCCCAACGGTGCCGGCAAGACCACGCTGTTCAACGTCATTTCCGGCCTCGTCAAGCCGATCCACGGCCGCGTGCTGTTCGACGGCGTCGATGTGATGCATGAGCCGGACTACAAGCGGGCCCGGCTGGGACTCGGCCGAACTTTCCAGATTCCCCAGCCGATGCACGAACTGACCGTGCGCGAAAATCTGGTGGTGGCGCAACGCTTCGGCGCCGGCCGGGTCGACGCGGCGCGCATCGACGAAATCCTCGAACTGCTCCAGCTCACCGAGCAGGCCGGACGCGATGCCGCCACCGGTCTGGCGTTGCAGGAACTCAAACGGCTGGAAGTTGCCAAGGCGTTGGCGACCGAACCCAAGCTGCTGCTCCTGGACGAGGTGCTGGCCGGACTTGAGACCCAGGGCAAGCGCCTGTTCATGGAGAAGCTGCGCGAGGTTCATGCGCGCTACCGGATCGGCATCCTGATCATCGAGCACGACATCGAAACCATTTCTTCGTTGTGTCCGCGCGTCGTCGTCCTCGATTTCGGCCAGATCATTGCCGACGGCACGCCACAACAGGTATTCAACGATCCCGCCGTGATTCGCAGCTACACCGGAGTCGAACATGCTTAGCGTCACCGATCTGCGCGCCGGCTATGGCGCCATCAATATCCTCTGGGACGTGTCGCTGCGCTTCCCACTCGGTCAGTTGACCGCCATCATCGGGCCCAACGGCGCCGGCAAGACGACATTGTTGCGCGCCATCATGGGCCTCATTCCGGTGACCTTGGGCGACGTGACGCTCGACAGTTATTCCCTGCGTGGCCGCAACACCTGGGACATGGCCGGCATGGGCCTGGCCCTGATACCCGAGGGGCGCATGGTGTTCGCCGACATGAGCGTCGAGGACAACCTGGCGATGGGCGCTTTCCCCAAGCCGCATCGTCCGGCACTGGCGCGCAACCTCGAGCGCGTCTTCGGTTTGTTCCCGCGCCTGCATGAACGCCGGCGCCAGCTTGCCGGCTCGCTCTCGGGCGGCGAGGCGCAGATGCTGGCGCTGGGGCGCGGCCTGATGTCGGAACCGCGCCTGCTGCTGATCGACGAGCCTTCGCTGGGCCTGGCGCCGGTGATCGTGCATGAGATCTTCGCCATCCTGCGCGGCCTCAAAGAGCAGGGCGTCACCATCGTTCTGGTCGAACAGAATACCCATATGGCGCTGGCCGTCGCCGACAGCGTGTACCTGATGCGTTCGGGCCGTGTCCTGCTCAACGAGCGTGCCGCGGCGGTGGATAGCCAGCGGCTGCACGACCTTTATTTCGCTCGCGAGGGATGAGCGTGGCGAAGGAGGTGATAGTCAACCGGCAGGCCGAGGTGGCCGCGATGTTCGCCCGTTACGGCCCGTCGTATCGCACCTGGGGCGTGGTTACCGTGATGTTAGGCACCGTCTCGGCGGTGATGGAGGCGACCATCGTCAACGTCGCCATGCCGGAAATCATCCGCATCTTCCAGATCGGCCATGACCGGGTGCAATTGCTTTCGACGGGCTTCCTGGCCGCCACCACGGCATCCATGTTGCTGTCGCATTGGGCCATCCAGCGCTTCGGCATTCGCGCCACCTACATGGTCGCCTTGTGCCTGCTGATGCTGTTCTCGGTGCTGGCCTCCCTGACCGGCACAGACCAGTTCGCCCTGCTGGCCGCCTGCCGCATCGCCCAGGGCATCATTGCCGGGCTGGTGCAGCCGCTGGCGATGCTGGTGATCGTCGATCTGTTTCCGCCGGATGAACGCGGCCGCGCCATGTCGGCCTACGGCCTGGGCATCGTGCTGTCGCCGGCTGTCGGTCCGGTGGCGGGGGGCCTGCTGGTGGATCACTTCGGCTGGCGCGCGGTGTTCCTGGTGACGTTGCCGTTCTGCCTCGCAGCGGTGGCCTTGGCGCCGCGCTTCATGATCCGGGGCAAGCCGGCACGGGACGAGCCCAAGCGTTCGCTCGACCTGTTGGGCCTGGGCCTGCTATGCGCCGCGCTGGTGGCCTTGCTGGGCGGCCTGGCGGCGCTCTTCGCCGCGCCGCGTGCCGCCATGCTGGCGATAGTCGTCGGCTTCCTGCTGGCGCTGGCTTTCATCGTCTGGCAGCGCTCCGCCGCCAACGCGGCGCACCCGCTGCTGGACCTGCGCATCTTCCGCGTCCGCGGTTTCGCCGCGGCGGTGCTGGTGGCCACTGCCTATGGCATGGGCATCTACGGTTCGACTTACCTGGTGCCCTTGTTCGCGCAGAACGGCGCCGGTTTCAGCGCCTTCGAAGCCGGCAGCATGCTGGTGCCGGGCGGGGTGATGCTGGCGCTGGTGCTGCTGGTATCCGGACGCTTGGCCGACCGCTTCCCGCCGAATCGCGTCGCCATGGCCGGGCTGGCTTGCTTCGCGGCGTCGGCGCTGCTGCTCGGGCTGTCCTCGGGGGTCACCCGCTTCTGGCTGCTGGCGCTGTGGGTGACGCTGGGACGCATCGGCCTCGGCCTCATCATTCCCGGCCTCAACGCCGGCGCCCTGCGCCTGCTGCCAATGGGCGCAGAGCCGGCCGGCGCGGCGGCGATCAATTTCTTCCGCCAGCTCGGCGGCGCATTCGGCGTCACGTTGCTGGCGCTGTTCATCGAGTGGCGCCAGCGCGCCTATGAATTGCCGGCAGGCGCCGACGACCACTTGCGCGCCAGCCAGGGTTTTGACCAAGGTTTCTTCATCATCACGCTGGTGTACGCGCTGGCCTTGATGCCGGCGTGGCGCATGGCGCCCGATCCAGCTCGGTGTGTCTCACCCTCTTCTTAAGGAGTCTTCATGGCACTTCCCAAACTGTTGCAGGATACCCTGGCGGTGCCGGTCATCGGCTCGCCGATGTTCATCGTCTCCGGTCCCGAACTGGTGATCGCCCAATGCAAGAGCGGCATCGTCGGTTCCTTCCCCGCGCTCAACGCCAGGCCCAAGGAAGTCCTCGACGAATGGTTGACGCGCATCGTCGCCGAGTTGGCCGCCGAACGGGCGGCGCACCCGGACAAGAAAGTGGCGCCGTTCGCGGTGAACCAGATCATCCACCATTCCAACGATCGGCTCGATCATGATCTCGACCTGTGCGTCAAACACAAGGTGCCGTTGATCATCACCAGCCTGCGGGCGCCCGGCGACGTGGTGCAGCGCATCCACGACTATGGCGGCCTGGTGTTCCATGACGTGATCAATGTGCGCCATGCTCAGAAGGCGCTGGAAGCGGGCGTGGACGGATTGATCCTGGTGTGCGCCGGGGCCGGCGGCCATGCCGGCATGCTCAGCCCGTTCGCGCTGGTCAGCGAGGTGCGCAGCTTCTATTCCGGCACCATCATCCTGGCCGGCGCCATCGCCAAGGGTGAGCACATCCTCGCCGCCCAGGCCATGGGTGCCGATCTCGCCTACATGGGCACACGTTTCATCGCCACCGAAGAAGCCAACGCCACCCCTGCCTACAAGGACATGATCGTCGCCAGCAGCGCCAATGACGTGATCTACACGCCTTATTTCACAGGCGTGCATGGCAACTATCTGAAGCCCAGCATCGTCGCCCAGGGTCTCGACCCGGACAATCTGCCGCCGCGCGACAAGACCTCGATGAATTTCGGCTCGACCCGCACCAAGGCCTGGCGCGACGTGTGGGGCGCCGGCCAGGGCGTGGGATCGATGAGCGACATACCGCCGACGGCCGAACTGGTGGCGCGGCTTGAGCGCGAGTACGCCGCGGCACGGACACGCCTATGCGGCGCATGAAGGAGGGAACAGCATGATTGCACGTAAAACCACTGCCGCGAAAACGCCGGCGAAGACCAAGTCCAAGGCTCAGCCAGCGGCATCGCCGAAATCCGCGGCTTCGCCCAAGATCAAGCCGGATCGCCACTTCGTCACCGCCCTGGCGCGCGGCCTGGAAGTGTTGAGCTGCTTCCGCTCCGGCGACAAGCAGCTCGGCAACCAGGATATCTCCCAGCGCTGCAAGCTGCCCAAGTCGACCATCTCGCGTCTGACCTACACCTTGACCAAGCTCGGCTATCTGCATCACATCGATGAAAGCGGCAAGTATCGCCTGGGTGCGGCCACGCTGGGCCTGGGCAGCGCCATGCTGGCGCGGCTCGACGCGCGCCAGATCGCGCGGCCGCTGATGCAGGAGCTGGCCGACTTCTCGCACGGCATGGTGTCGCTGGGCATGCGCGACAAGCTGGCCATGATCTATGTGGAAAACTGCCGCAGCGAATCGGCGCTGACCCTGAGCCTGGACATCGGTTCGCGCATCCCGCTCGCCAGCACCGCGATGGGAAGGGCTTATCTCGCGGTGATTGCGGAAAGCGAGCGCAAGGAATTGATGGAGCGCATCCGCGGGCGTGACGAAGCCGCCTGGCCCAACATCCGCAATGGCATCGAGAAGGGCTTGAAACAGTATCGGGACATCGGCTGCTGCTGCTCCTTCGGCGAATGGCAGAAGGACGTCAATGCCATCGCCGTGGCGTTCCAGCCCGGCGGCGGCTTGCCGGCCATGGCCATCAGTTGCGGTGGTCCGGCTTTCAATCTGGATGCGAAATTCCTGACCGACAAAGTTCGGCCGCGCCTGGTCGACATGGTCCGGCGCATCGAGGCGTCACTGGTCAATGGGTAGTTGATCCGAGTGGAACAGAGGAAGCCTGCTTCGGTCAGCGACCGGCTTTGCCGACCAGATCGAGACCTTCCGCTTCGGCCCACAACGCTTTGCCGAATGCCTTCCACCGGTCCGCCGTGGGTGTGAAAGCCTTCACCCGCGCTATGTTGCATGACCTTCAGCATCAGTTGGACGAGGCCGAAGAACTCGACCTTGGCGCGATCGACGGCGTTGTTGCCGTGTGAGGCCGAATCGCTCGGCGTGCGCCCATGGGTCAGCGCTTCACGGGCCAGTGACCGGAGTTGCACTTCGTCAGACCAGTCGATATCGAGAGCGTAGCCTTTGACCACCATCTCGTGCTCGATCTGTACCGCTTCTTCGCTAAAGTTTTCCAAGCCGGACATTTAGGGTTCTCCAAGAATTTTCTGGCGCCTGGCGCGCTATTGCTCTCACGCACCGGCGTCTGTTACTTCATTTTCGACGGCAGCTTGATCGTCTCGCCTGCCGTCATGAACCGGCCCCGCCCTCGATGGTGGAGCGTGCGCGGATCTTTGCGGGATGGGTCGATCCATGCCTTGAGCACTTCAAGGACGAAGAAGTTGTAACGATTCACCAAACGCATATCGGCTACCCGGCATTCCAGGTTGGCATAGCATTCGGCAATCAGCGGCGCTCCGACTTGCGACGCCGGTACCGGCGTCAGGCCAAAGGCCTTGAACTTGTCCACACGTCGGCCGGAAGTGTTTCCACAGCCTACCACCTGCGCCGCCAATTCCAGCGTAGGAATGTTTAGCACGCATATTCGCGTTGCCTTCAAGGCGTCGAAACTGAAGTCGCGGCCGCTGACGACGCAGCCGACCAAGGGAGGCTCGAATTCCATCATGGTGTGCCACGACATGGCCATCACGTTGGCTCGGCCTTTGTGGGCCGTGGTGAGAAGAACCACCGGCCCCGGTTCGAGTAGACCGTAGACCTTGGATAGTGGAAACGATCGCCTGGCCATTGCCATACCTCCGTTCGCCGCGCTGGAGCGGACCTGCTTCCGCCTTATCGCATATTTACAGTATAGGCCGGGAGTTCCCTGACTGTAGATCGGAGTCGCAATCGAAACCTGCTCGCGGCCGTTGCAAAAATTTGCTTCTATCGTGAAATAGATCACGGTGCGAATAACCACTTTGTCTGTATGCTATAAAGAGGATTGCAAGTCGCCTCCTGCTAATGCCCCAGACCGGCGCAAACACCACTTCTCAGGGGTAGGAACGAAACCAAGCGACCAGTAGGTTGGTTTTCCGAGAGGCAGGCGGCATCCAATCGGGCATCACCAATGACAGGCTCTTGGATTCATTGCCAAGAGTCCTACAGTGGAGGCTTACGTGAGCGTTTCATTTTCGCAGAATGCTATCGCCGCCCAACCGGGTGCGCAGCTTGCCTTTTCGTCGCTGTTGTCAGTCACGCTATCCAACCAGCCGGAGTACCTGGTCCTTAGCGGCGTAGACCTTGCACGAAACTCTGCCGCGAGCAACGGCACCCACGGAACGATATCCGGAAACGGGCAAACGGCAACATTCAGCGGCGTCAATGCCGACCTTTCCACGCTTTCTCTGGTCTTCAAATATACCGACCAAGGCTACTACAACGAGAGTTACGGCTATTTGTCGGCTTTGAGCTTCAAGAGTCCCACCGACACCTACAGGAATGAATTGCTGTCGCTGTACGGCTTTGGCGCCGCGGGCACGACCGACCCGGATCTCCAGGCGTCGCTGAGCAAGGACTTCAACGCGGCGATAAATCATAGCGGTGCCTACACATACAAGACGGCTGCGGGACTATCCGCCTCGGCCATGACCACCTACCTGGGCACACTCGATATCGTGATCAGCCCGGGATATACGGATACCACGCCCAATCAGGCGACTCCCAACGAAATCGCCACTGTCGCCGCATCCTTGACCGGACAACTCTGGGGCAAGGTCGGCTGCTGGGTGCTGGCCAACAATATTTCGGCCATGGCCGGCGCGACCCTGCCGCTGACCAGTTGGAGCGTCAATCCATTCATGTTCCCGCCCGCGGGGAATGGCGAATGGTTCGTCGCCTACAACAGTGTAACGACCCCGAAGTCCCAGCAATTGAACTGGCCCTCGCTACTGCGGCCCGGGGATGTCGTTGCGGCGGCCGACAGCTGCGGCGGCCATATCGAAACCATCGTGTCGGGCTTCAGCTACTCGGCTCAGGTATTCGATAACCTCTACAACTACAGTACCGACGTAGGCGTGGATATTCCGCTCCTCGCCCCGCACCGGCTCAATATCGTCTCTCCATTTCCCGGCGACGTGGTCATCTATCGCCTGGATGCCCCTGTCATCACCGTGAATTCCCCGCTGTGCCTTGACCCGAACACCAGCAAGAGTGTTTTCCCCCTGTTTTCGGCCAGCGACCCGGCTGGCAAGCCTATCGTCAGCTACCAGTTGTATGACGGCAACGGCGGCAGCTTCAGCGTCGGTGGGCTTGCTCGCACGGCGCATTCCGCCGTCGATGCAATCACCGTCGACGCCGCCGCGCTGGCGGGCACAGCCTTCGTTGCCGGGTCGGCCAGCGGCAGCGATTCGATCTACGTGCGCGCCTACAACGGAAGCTATTGGGGTGACTGGCAGAGCATCCCGGTTGCCGTCGGATCATCGCTTCAACCACCGGAAATCCATGCAGTTTCGGACACCATAATGGTTCACGGTGGCCAGGCTATCGATTTTGCAGCACTGCTTTCCGTGAAGGCGGATGCCCCGCCCGCCACGTCCTACACTATTTGGGACCCTATGGATCCCGCATTCAATGTCGGCTCGATCCAGCTCAACGGGGTCACCGATCTGTTGCATGGCAGCGGCATGGCCGCGACCGGCCAGACGTTCAAAGTATCCGCGGCGGATCTTCCCAAGCTGACCTACGTCGGCGGCACCGGCTTCGGCGGCGAAATCCTGACGGTGACGGCACAGAACGGCGCTGCCCTGGACGGCACGCCGATCTCCATCGTGATGGCAAACGCGACTCCCCGGACAGTCGGCATCAATCACTGGGTGACGCCCGGAACCGAGGTTCCCCTGTCCTCGCTGTTCTTTGAACAGGTCTATGACTCGACACCCATCGTTTCCTACACCATCACCGCGGACGTGGTGGTCCTGAGCTGGGGCAACAATACCCCGTCGAGCGGCGGCAGCTTCGAACTCAACGGCGCCACCAATCTGTGGCATTTCGACGCCATGCCCCACACTATCCAGGTATCCGCCGCGGACTTGGACAAGGTTATGATCCGGGCGGCACCGGATGCCGGCGATCAGATGTTCGAGATCTGGGCCAATAACGGCGCGGATGGCGTGCATGGCGTCGCTTCGCTATTGACCATCTCCGATCCTCCGACGATAAGCGCCCATCCCGTGTCGGTCGAGGCCGGGAAGGCGATATCCGCCTCTACTCTGTTTGACGTCAACCCCGGCATCACCACACCGGCTTATTATCGATTTATCGATCCGAGCGGTGGCGGCTCGCTGAGATTGAGCACCGATGTCGCCAATCTGCAAAGCCTGGCCGATCCCACGCCGGGTGTCATCGTCATCAACTCGTCGGATCTGGACAAGCTGTCCTATGTCGGCGGCTACACCGTCGGCAGCGAAAAAATCACGATGTCGACATCGAACGACAACTTCCACTGGTCGGCCGAGATCCCCGCGACAGTCAGTTCCATAGCGCGCCTTCAAGTCGCCGGCAGTAACCTGGCATTTGATTTGGATGGCAATGCGGGCATCGCGGCGAAGCTGCTCAGTGTGGTATTCGGACCCTCAAGCGTATCGAACGCCCAGTATGTCGGAGCCTGCCTGAATTATCTCGACGGCGGCATGAGCTACGCCAACCTCGCGCAAATCGCCCTCGATGCGGCGGGTGCGACAACACCCGAAGCCGAAGCGAAGCTGCTCTGGACCAACCTGTTCGGTTCGGTGCCCACTACCGCTCAGCTTGCGCCAATTCTCGACATGCTCAATGGCGGGACCTATACGCCAACCTCACTGGCGATCGCGGTTGCGGAGTCCGATCTCAACGCAAACAATATCGATCTGGTCGGCTTGCACCACACCGGGCTCCAGTATTCCTGAACCATGTTGATGGCTGGCTGGTGGCCCGGTATGCCGGGCCACCAGTCATTACCATTACATATCAGGGAGTGAGCGGTAAAGTGGCGCTCCAGTTTCCCGATGCGGAAATTGGGATGGAGAACCCCATCACGGTGAACGTTGTCGATCCGGAAAAGCTCCCGCTGGCGTTAAACGGCGTCGTGCTCGTATCGAGAACCCATGACATTGGTCCGCCACCGGCTCCGGAAGCCGATCCACTGACCACCGGCTGTGTCCACGACCCCTGGAAGCTAAATACCCCCTGGGTACTCCGAGCGAGGGTTCCAACCCATGTTCCGCAGATACACACGTTTCCGTATGGCGGGACAGCGACGTTGCCGCCGTTGAATGTGCCACTGGCCGATCCGGTCACCGAACCGTCCGACTGAAGGCTGGCCACCCAGGTTCCGGTCGCCGCTCCGCTGATGTTGCCCACGGCAGTCGCGGTACCGGAGAAAGAGCCGTTCACGTTTCCGCGTACGCCTGCGATGGCGGCGCTTTGGAAGGTCACTACCCAGGTGCCGCTGACAGTCTTGTTGGCGCCTCCAATGTAGACTTGTCCTGAGAAGGCGCCAGTGGCTTTTCCAGTGGCGGGATCCAGCACCAGATTGACGCCGCCATCCGCCGCCCCATTCCCACCGGAGCTTACCGGCCCGCGATTTCCGGGCGCCGACCAGGAGACGCGGATTGTCATGGTTGCAGGGTCGTACCCGACAACTTGCCATGTGCCGGAGATTCCCTGAGCACCAAACGTGCCGCTTCCCGTGACGGCTGCCGACGAAGATCCCGATGGCGTCGTGGAAATCGTCACCAGCCACTGTCCCTCTATATTTCCGGAAAAGTTTGTCGCATTGTCCGACGTGGTCCCGGTGAATGTGCCAACCGCCGCGCCTGAAGCTGTTTGATCGGCGTTCGCCGGCCCTGCGAGCAAGGACGCAATGGAAAACAATAGGACAATCGTGTTCCTCATGGTCGTTCTCCTTGTCATGACTAACCGCGGATAACAGGAAGTATAGGAATTTCGCCCGCACAACGCCAGCCAATCCTTCGTGCATGACTTATCTCCGCTTCAACCGACCAAGGCGAACAGCGGGGACTATGACGCCGGCGTGCTCCTAACCTGCCGGCGTCGCCAGGCGGATGCCGTTCAGCCTGCCGCGTTGCGTGACGCCGGTGGGCGGCCGTTCGGCTGCCAGCACCCAGTCGGCGTCGAGGGAACGGATCGGCACCGCAGGATCGGCGGGGATGCGGCCAGACAGTTGCAGGGCGAGGTAGCGTCCGCAACAGACGCGCAGGAAGGAACTGAAATTCGCGCAGTCGCCGTTGGCTTCGGCCAGTTCGTCATACAGGCGGGTGATCAGTTGCGCTACGCTCAGGCCGTCGCGCCCGCCGATTTCCTTCAGCACCTGCCAGAACAGGTTCTCAAGCCGGATGCTGGTGGCGACCCCATGCAGGCGCAGGGATCGGGAACGGGAGCGATACAGGTCGGGGTCGGCGCTGATGAATATTTTGCACATCGGCAACTCTCCAAATCCTTCTTGTGGCGGAACGGATGCAAGTCGCATCCTTTCCGCCAATGTATCACCGCCGGACCGTCCTAGCGATGGCTCAGTGGGTGACGCGGGTGCCGAGCAATAGGAGAAACTGCGCGATCCAGGCCGGGTGCGCCGGCCAGGCCGGCGCCGAGACCAGGTTGCCGTCGGTCACCGCGGCGTCGATGGCGATCTGGGCAAAGGTGCCGCCCGCCTGCTCGACATCGGCCTGGCAGGCCGGATAGGCCGCGCAGCGCCGCCCCGAGAGCACCTTGGCGCCGGCCAGCAACTGCGCGCCATGGCAGATCGCCGCGACCGGCTTGTTGGCGCTGAAGAAGTGCTGCACCGCCTCGATCACTTTGGGATTCAGGCGCAAATATTCCGGCGCGCGGCCGCCGGGTATCACCAAGGCATCGTACTGCGCCGGCTGGATGTCGGCAAAAGTCGCGTTGAGCGCGAAGTTGTGCCCGCGTTTTTCCGAATAGGTCTGTTGCCCCTCGAAATCGTGTATGGCCGTGGCGACGCTGTCGCCCGCCTTCTTGTCCGGGCACACCGCATGCACCGTATGCCCGACCGCCAGCAGCGCCTGGAAGGGCACCATCACCTCGTAATCCTCAACGTAATCGCCGACCAGCATGAGTATTTTCTTGCCCGCCATGTCTTTCTCCTCGTGTAGTTAATAGTTAGGCTACGGGCACGCGCGCCCGAGCAGTCATTGTTGCAGCGGCGGGAGCGCGATGGGTGGTAGCCGGATAACGCAGCCGGGAGGTCCCGCGGCATCGTCCGGCTTGGCTTTCGGTTGCGAGCGCTCCTGGGCCTATTTGCGGGCGATCTTGCTTTGCGTCGCAGCGGGGTCACTGGCAACCCCGATGTCGCACCACATATGCACCTTGGCGGCATACCCTGAACCCACCGAAATTGCGTAGGGTTCGAGGCCGAAGCTTTCGAAGCCGTACTTCTCGTACAGTGACTGGGCAGCATGGTTTCCCTGCGTGACGGTGAGCTTTACCAGCTTCACTCCCGGTCGAGTCTGCGCATACTCAAGGGCTGACTGCATCAGCAGTTTGCCGACGCCGCGCTGGCGGAACGGGCCTGGCACATACATGCCGAACAGCGTTGCCTTGTGGCGAACTTTTTCCCGTATTTCGAACGAAAGGCCTGCCACGCCGGCGAGGCGATCGTCGGTAAAGGCACCCAGGACGATTTCCAGGGGCAGCGGGTCATCCCCCAGCCTGGCTTCCCACCAGGAGAGCGGCAACTCCGCGCGCTCGGCGACGCTGGAGGTGAAGGCATCCGGGCAAAGTTCGTAGGCTTCCAGCATCATTTGACGATACTCGGCGGCATGGCTGGGCTTTAGGCGCTCGATATGCATGTCGGACGTGCCTGGAGGGGGTTGCGGAAGTTGTCAACTGAAAGTTGTCGGGACGCGGAAGGCAGTGTATATGATCGCCGTTGGCAGGCACAATTGGCTCTTGCAGCTAGACTGCTGACATCGACATGAACCGGATCATCGAAATCCACGCCGCGGCGCCCCCCAAGCCCGCCCTCGGCCAAGCCTGCAACGGTTGCGGCGTGTGCTGTGCGGCCGAGCCCTGTCCGGTGGGCGTGTTCGTCCTGCTCCAGTTCAAGGGCCGCTGTCGCGCGCTGCTGTGGCAGCCGGAGCGCAGCCGATATGTTTGCGGCATGGTGGTGCGGCCGGCCGATTATCTGCCCTGGTTGCCCGCTACGCTTAACTCCTGGGCAGGACGCCTGTTTGCCCGGCGTATCGCGGCCGGGCTTGGTTGCGACTCGGACTTGGAACAGGAAGACGGGCCGGTGTAAAGGATGTTGGGTATCTGTTTTCCGTGCGTATTGTCGGGATGGAACAAGCGCGGTGAAATGCGAGCGATCAGCGAACAGGAAACATGTTCGAAACGCTGTGACGGTCGATCCACTCGATGAGTTGCTTGTGCTTAAGCCTCCTTTAAGCTTTCGACGCGATCATTCCGACCATCATTTAGCTGATCAAGTCGAAAGGATCCGAAATGCGCAAATATGTCCCACTCGCAGCAATACTCGCCTTGGTCGTCAGCAATGCCAATTCCGCCAATTCCCAGCTGGAGTCTTGCGATCGAATCAGAACGCTGATCAGGGCCAACACCGGCATTCCGCCCAGGGTGGATACCGGCTTGCTCCAGAAGCTCGCGCGGCCGGAATGTCGTTTTTCAGAAGCCGAGGTGTACCGGGCTGCCTACGGCGATAAGCCGATGCCAAAGAAGGAGGTCCTTGCACCTGACGCCAGGCGCGAACATGATGATGACGACGACTGAACCATCAGTGTAGCGGACTGTGATAGCCGGGACAGCTCGCTGGCTCTCGCCTACCTGGACCTGTTCCCCGCCGGCGAAATTTCAATAGACAGGCAGCTAGGTGGTCTGAGGAAAGAACGATTTGTTACTATAATGAATACCCATTATGACTTCATGGGGAAATGGCCGAGTCGAGATCGTCTCGCTTGGCGTATGAGGCGGCGGCACTAGTCAATGACGAGTCGACTCGCCGCTCCCTTTCACGGTTGATCTTGCCATGCGCCTGATACTTGTACTGGTCGGCTCCATATTTGTCGGCGAGCTGCTGATCATGCTGATCTTCGCCGCTCTGCCGCCCATTTCGCCATGGCTCGAATCGTTTATCGACGCAGGCTTGATTTCTCTCTTTAGCACCCCGATCCTGTATTTCTTCGTCTTTCGTCCCATGACCAGGAATATCGCCGAACTCAGGCAGACGAAAGATCAATTACGCGTGACGGCGACGGCATTCGAGACCAATGAAGCCATCATGATCACGGATGCCGATGCCAACATCATTCGCGTCAACCGGGCGTTCGAGAGAATCACGGGTTATAGCGAAAATGAAGTCATAGGGCAGACTCCGCGCATCCTGAAGTCCGGGCGTCATGACGAGGATTTCTATTCGGGCTTGTGGCAAGCCTTGCTGAGCACCGGTGCCTGGACTGGCGAGTTATGGGACAGGCACAAGAAGGGACATCTTTATCCAAAGAAGGCGACCATCACCGCGGTCAAGAATACCTCCGGCAAAACCATTCAATACGTCGCCATCTTCAACGACATCAGCGAAAGCAAACTTGCCGAAGAACAATTGGTGCTTTCGGCCAAAGTGTTCGAGAGCAGCAGGGAGTCCTTCATCATCACCGACGCCAATGAACGCATCCTGAAAGTCAATAGGGCTTTTACCGCCCTGACCGGTTACAGCCCGGCGGAGGTGATCGGGCAGACACCCCGGATACTCAGCTCGGGCAGGCACGATGCCGATTTCTTCAAGCGAATGTGGCATTCCGTGCGAACTTTCGGCTACTGGCAGGGTGAAATATGGGATCGTCGTAAAAGCGGTGAAGCTTTTCCCCAGTGGGGCAGCATCGCGGTCGTAAGAGACGCCGCCGGGCAACCGAGCAACTATATCGGGGTGTTTTCCGACATCACGGAGCGCAAAGCCGCGGAGGAGCGAATCGAGTTCCTGGCGTATCACGATGTGCTCACAGGGCTGCCGAACCGGCGACTGGCGTTGGACCACCTGGAACTGGCCTTGGCCTATGCCGATCGCTCGGGAACGAAGGCGGTGGTCCTGTTTCTCGATCTCGACAACTTCAAGTCGATCAACGACTCCTTCGGCCACGCTGTCGGTGATGCGCTTCTAAATACCGTGGCAAAGCGGCTGCGCGAATGCACGCGCGACACCGATACCATTTGCCGCCAAGGCGGGGATGAATTTCTGATCGTGCTCAGCAACGTAGCCGATGCTGATGCCATCACCTCCATCGCGGTAAAGATTCTCGAGAGCGTGGAAAAACCCATTCATGTCGAAGGTAATGAGCTCTCCACGTCCCTGTCTATCGGAATCTCGGTCTACCCGGACGACAGCAGGGATATCGATACGCTGCTCAACCTGGCCGATACGGCCATGTATTCCGCGAAGGAGTCCGGGCGGAATGTTTACCGCTTCTACACCGAGCAGATGAATGCCGACGCCCACGATCATCAGCATATTCGCGTCGGACTTCGCCGGGCCTTGGAGCAAGGCGAGTTCGTTCTCCATTACCAACCGCAGGTTGACCTTTCCAGCGGCGCCGTCATCGGAGCCGAGGCGCTGATACGCTGGAATCATCCGGAGCAAGGCCTGTTGCCGCCGGGGCGCTTCATCGCAGTCGCGGAGGACAGCGGGCTGATTGTGCAGATGGGGGATTGGGTTCTGCGGGAAGCCTGCCGGCAGGCGGTCGAATGGCGGGAGGCCGGCCTGCCCGAACTGGTCGTGGCGGTGAATGTCTCGGCGATGCAGTTCAAGCGCGGCGACCTGGAACAAAGCGTTCTATCGGCGCTGAAAGAGTCCGGTTTGGCGCCAAAGTTTCTGGAACTCGAATTGACCGAGTCGCTCCTGATTCAGGATACCGAGAAAGTGCTGGAAGCGGTTCGGAGACTTAAAGCCTTCGGCTTGCAGCTTTCGATCGACGACTTCGGAACCGGGTATTCGAGCCTTTCCTACTTGAAACGCTTCAATGTCGATACGTTGAAAATCGACCGATCCTTTGTCTGTGACATGGCCGCTGATCCCAACGATGCCGTCCTCGTTCGAACGATTATCCAGATGGCGAGAAGCCTCAGCCTCAAGACCATCGCCGAAGGCATCGAGGACGAACTCCAACTGTCTTTCCTGCGCCTGCAATATTGCGATGTGGGACAGGGATACTACTTCGCCCGGCCGATGCCGGCCGACGAGTTCGCCCGGTATCTCGCGCACGCGGGGAGAGCTTCGGTTTAAGGCGGTATCCGCCGATGCGGCTGACGGCGCCCCTCCAGGTGCCGAAGCGACGATCGAATACCATTATTCTGCAATGTTTTATGGAACGAAACTAACATGTCCCCCGAAATGAACGTTACTTCCGCCGTCGATGCGGACTCATCAGTGGTTGGCACCCTGCTCGGAAACGCAATTCGCGATATCGGCATTCCGCCATGCCCCGCCATACTCGATCAAATCAATTTGGAGATGGGCAAGGACGAGCCGGACTTGAACCACCTTACTCGCATCATCGGCTCCGATGTCGGGATCTCGGCGGGCCTGATCACCATAGCGAATTCGCCGTTCTTCGGACTCAGACGCCGCGTTCGCTCAGTCAACGAGGCGTTGATGCTCCTGGGATTATCTGTTGCGAGTCGGGCCATAGCCGGCCTGATTCTTCAAAAATTGTTTCCCAACCCCCCTCGTCTGGAGCGGTTCTGGCATGCCTCCGCGAACATCGCCCGTGTATCAGGATGGTTGGCGCAACAGAATCATAATCACACCAGGATTAGAGCCGAGGACGCATATACCCTGGGTCTGTTTCGAGACAGCGGCATTCCGCTGCTGGTGAAGCGCTTCGACCACTACTATGATGTCCTGAAGAAAGCCAACGAGGAGCAGGCGCTCAACTTCATCGTGGTGGAGAATGAGCGGTGTTCCACCAATCACGCCATGGTCGGCGGTCTGCTGGCGCAAGGCTGGTGGCTGCCGGATGAAATTTGCATGGCGATTCGCCACCATCATGACTATCCGCTGCTGGAGCAAGGCGGTAAATCGGTGCTGTCTCCCGCCACGAAAGGCCTGATCGCCACAGCGTTACTCGCCGAGCATCTGGTCCAGCATCACATGGACCTGGCGCGGACCCAGGAATGGCACAAGGGCGGGACTGTATGCCTACAGGTGCTGGACCTCACGGACGAAGATTTGGATCGGCTGTATACCGAGAGCGCGACTATCGTCGCATCCAGCGAATAATCCCGGCAGCCATCGGATCGCCGGTATTCTCAGCTCTGCCGGCGACCGAATATAAGCCGCAACGGCGAGTACCCGCCGATCACGCGCCGGCGAATTGACGGATGGCCCGATTGACCACTTCCGGGTATTCATGCACCACCCAGTGCGAGCCGTCGGGGATGCGCTGGATGCGGACATCGGGGACGACTTCCTCTATTCCGTCGAGCAGTACCGGTAGCAATGCCTGATCGCGTTCGCCCCACAGGATCAGGGTCGGTACGCGCACCGTGAATTGAGTTGGGTCGAGATTCAGTGCGGCCGCGCCGGGATCGCCGGCGGGACTGGGCGGATAGAGCGGCGAGGCGCGGTAGTAGTTGAGCCCGCCGGTGAGCGCGCCGGGTTGTGCCCAGGCCGCGCGGTAGAGCGCCTGTTCATCCTCGGTCAAGGCGCTGTCGCCGTCGCCCATCTGCTTGAAGATGGTGGACAGGCGCTCGAAGTTGTTCGCCGACATCACCCGCTCGGCCTTGGCTTCGCGAAACAGCAACATGTACTGGCTGGCGGCGATCTGTCCGGGATGATCGCGTAGCGCCCGGGCGAAGGTGACCGGATGCGGTGAGTTGATGATGACCAGTTTTCCCACCACTTCGGGATGCTCGGCGGCGAGATTCCAGGCGGCCGCGCCGCCCCAGTCGTGAGCGACCAGGATACACTTCTGGTGGCCGAGCGCTGGGATCAACTGGCGCAGATCCTCGACCAGATGCTTGGCGCGATAGGCTTTCACATCGGCCGGCTTGTCGGAGAGGTTGAAACCGCGCATGTCGAGGGCGACGGCGTGATAGTCGCGCGAGAACTCCCGCAACTGGTCATGCCAGGCGTACCAGAACTCCGGGAAGCCATGCACGAACAGCATCAGTGGCTGCGTCGGGGAGCCCGACGACACGTAATGCAGGCGAATGCCGTTCACGTCGGTGTAATGATGTTCGAATTCCATGGTTGGCTCCGGTATGGTTACAGCAGCCGCAAGGCGCCATCGTCGGCCAGTTGCGGCACGATGTCGAAAACGCTCTTCCGGGCGGCGAAATGGATTTCCTCGTCGAGCTTGCGCGCCAGCATCATGCGGCCGACGCGGGCCTGCATCAGGCATTTTGCGGCGCCGTTGCGCCCATGCAACATCTCGGCTGCCAGTGCGGCATCCGAGAACTCGTGCGGGCCGCCGGTCTGCCTGAACAGCGACACCAGGTAGCCGGCGCCGTAGAAATCTTCGAGGTTGAAGTTGTCGGCGGAGCCGGAGCAGACAACCAGTACGGTGTTGCCACCATGCGTCGCCGCGATGTGCTCGACGACCGCCTTGCCGTTGAGCAGCGCGGCGGCGTAGATGTGCGCGGCGCCGCGGGATTTTTTCAGGGCCACGGTACCGTTGGTGGTCGAGTAGATCAGGGTGCGGCCTGCGATGTCTTCACGCAGCAGCGCCAGGGGGGTCGGATGGACGAAACCGGGCAGGGTCTCGGCGTTGATTTCGCCGGACAGGACGAAGCTGCCGGCGGCATGGCGCAGCGCCTCGGCTTGCGCCGCCGCGCCGTCGAGGGTCGGGATGACGGCGCGAACGCCGTGGGCGAAGGCGGCGACGATGCTGGAGGTGGCGAATAGGATGTCGAGCACCACCACCACTTTTCCCTCCAGGCGCTCGTTGTCGAGTTCTTCCTTTTTCAACAGGACGTGAATCTTGGACATGAATACGCCCTAACCCTCGAAATTCTCTTTTGGCTTGACCGGCGGCATCAAGGCGAACACCCCGCTGGCGCGCAGGATGCGCTTGTCGCCGACGTGCAGGTAGCAGTTGGCGAAGGCCATGCGTTTGCCGACGCGCTGGATGTCGACATGCGCCTCGACCCAGTCGCCGGGGCGGGCCGAATCGACGAAATCGGTGGTCAGGTTCACCGTCACCATCGGCTGCGGCGGCGTGCGCGACATCGACAAGGCGATGCCCAGCGCGCTGTCCGCCAGGGTCACCAGCATGCCGCCGTGGGCGATGCCGCGGATGTTGAGATGCTTGTCCTCGATGCGCAGGGCGATGATGCTGCAACCCTGTTCCTGTTTCTTGTAGTAGAGCGGGCCGAGCATGGCGATGAAGGGGCCGCCACGATTGATCAGCTTGAAGCCTTCGGGTATTGGAAGTTGTTCTGTCATGGAATCATCACGTGAAAGTTCAGAACCAGGCATCGGCCATGGCCAGGCAACTGGTGTCGAGGGAGCGCAGCAGGGCGTGCTGCGCTTGGGTCTTGGGTAGTTCCCAGTGGAAGAAATAGCGGCAGGCTTGCAGCTTGCCGCGGTAGAAATCGGCGTCTGCGGCGGAGCACTTGTCCAGTCCGCGCGTCGCCGCCACCGCTTGCTGCAGCCACACCCAGGCGACCACGGTGTGGCCGAACACCTCCAGATAGACGCTGGCGTTGGCGAGGCCCGCCTGGCTATCCTCGACCAGCGCGGCGCCGAGGATGCGGGTGGTTTCCGCGACGGCCTCCAAGCCGTTCGCCAGGGCGGCGGCATGCTCGCGCAAGCCTTCGCGTGCATGGGCCTCGGTGATGGTCTTGTTGATCTCGCGAGAGAGCAGCTTCATGCCGGCGCCGCCATCCATCATGACCTTCCGCCCCAGCAGGTCCATCGCCTGGATGCCGTGGGTTCCTTCATGTATCGGATTGAGGCGGTTGTCGCGATAGAACTGCTCGACCGGATACTCGCGGGTATAGCCGTAACCGCCATGCACCTGGATGGCCAGGCTATTGGCTTCCAGGCACCATTGCGAGGGCCAGGATTTGACCACCGGGGTGAGCAGATCCAATAGCAGCCCTGCTTCGCGCTGTCTCGTGTCGTCGGGCGAGGTCTTCTGCTCGTCCACCAGCGAAGCGGCATACAGGCACAGCGCCAGGCCGCCTTCGACATAGGCTTTCTGCGCCAGCAGCATGCGCCGTACGTCGGCATGCTGGACGATGGGAACCTGCGGCGTGTCGGGATCCTTGGCGCCGGGCGCGCGGCCCTGCGGCCGGTTGCGGGCGTAGTCGAGGGCGTGCAGATAGCCGGTGTAGCCGAGCATCACGGCGCCGAAGCCGACGCCGATGCGCGCCTCGTTCATCATGTGAAACATGCAGGCCAGCCCCTGGTTCGGCTGCCCCACCAGTTCGCCGTGGCAGTCCCCTTTTTCACCGAAGTTGAGCACGCAGTTGGTGGTGCCGCGGTAGCCCATCTTGTGGTTGAGACCGGCCAGGGCCACGTCGTTGCGCTTGCCGAGAGTGCCGTCGGCATTGACGCGGAACTTCGGCACGATGAACAGCGAGATGCCCCGGATGCCGGCGGGCGCGCCCTGGATGCGGGCCAGCACCAAGTGGATGATGTTCTCGGAGAGTTCGTGCTCACCGGCCGAGATCCACATCTTGTTGCCGACGATGCGGTAGCTGCCATTGGGCTGCGGGATGGCCGTGGTGCGGATGTCGGCCAGCGACGAGCCGGCCTGCGGTTCCGACAGGCACATGGTGCCGAAGTAGCGGCCGGCCAGTTCGGGCCGGGCGTAGCGCTCGATCTGCTCCGGGGTGCCGTGCGCCAGCAGCAGGTTGGCGTTGCCGACGGTGAGGAAGGGATAACCGCTGGTGCCGACATTGGCGGCCTTGAACAGGCCGTTGCAAGCCAGTGCCAGGGTGTATGGCAACTGCATGCCGCCGAATTCGTAATCGTGGCCGGCAGCCATGAAGCCGGCATCGATGAAGGCGGCGAGCGCTTCCTTGACTTCCGGAATCATGTGCACCTGACTGCCGTCGAAATGCGGCTCGTTGAGATCGGCCTTGCGGTTATGCGGGGCGAACTTGTCGACGGCGATCTGCTCGGCGGTGTCCAAGGCGGCGTTGAAAGTCTCGCGCGAGTGATCGGCGTAACGCGGCCGGGCCGTGAGCCGCTCGATGTCGAGCAGCTCATAGAGCACGAAGTCGAGGTCGCGGCGGTTAACCAGCTTGGAGGTCATGCCGCGTCCGCAAGGGCGTCCGCGCTCGCGCCGCGCAGATTTGGACACCTCCTCCCATCCTCCCCCGCCAAGCGGGGGAGGTGACTGGTCAGCCCCGCCCACGGGGCGAGGGACGGGGAGTGGGCCGTCATCATGCTGCGAGAAGCATGTCGCTGAACAAGCCCAGGTGGTGGTCGGCGTCGCCGAAAGTGGCGTTGATCATGGTCAGGCGCTTGAAGTAGTGGCTGACGTTGAGTTCATCCACCACGCCCATGCCGCCGTGCAGTTGGACCGCCGACTGGCCGACGCTGCGCGCCGACTGGCCGACATAGGCCTTGGCGGCGGAGATGGCACGGCGGCGCTCAAGCGCATCGGTGGAATCGGCTTTCACCGCCGCCAGGGTGGCCATGGAACGGGCCTGTTCGGTCGCGATGACCATATCCACCATGCGGTGCTGCAAGGCCTGGAAACGGCCGATCGGCTGGCCGAACTGCTTGCGCGTCTTCAGGTATTCGAGCGTCACTTCGTTCAATGCGGCCATGGCGCCGACGGCCTCGGCACAGAGCGCCGCGATGGCATAGTCGAAGGCGCGCTCGATGAGCGGCAGGGCAGCACCCTGGGCGCCGATCAGGGCATCGCCGGTCACGCGGACATTCGTCAGTTTGACCTCGGCGGCGCGGGCGCCATCCTGGGTCGGGTAGCCGCGCACCGTCAGGCCGGGCGCGTTGCGCTCGACCAGGAACAGCGAGATGCCATCGGGATCATTCGGCGCGCCACCGGTGCGAGCCGAAACGATCAGCTTATCGGCCGCGCTGCCCGACAGCACCACTGCCTTGGCGCCGTTGAGTACATAACCGTTCCCATCGGACGCCGCGCTGGTGGTAACGTGCTTCTGCTCGTAGCGCCCGCCCGCCTCGTAATGGGCCAGCGCCATCAGCAATTCTCCGCCGGCGATGGCCGGCAGCAGCGCCTCCTTCTGCGTCTGATTGCCGTTGTCGCGAATCAGGCCGCCGCACAGGATCACCGTGGCGAGGTAGGGTTCCAGCACCAGGCCGCGTCCCAGCATCTCCATCACCAGCATGGAGTCGACGGCGTTGCCGTTCAGTCCGCCGAAGTCTTCAGGGAAGGGCAGGGCGAGGATGCCCAGGTCGGCGAACTGGCGCCAGTGGTCGCGGCTGAAACCATCCGCGGATTTGGCCAGGGCGCGGCGCTGTTCGAAACCATAGTCCTTGGCGATGAAACGGCGCAGGGTGTCCTGCAATGCCAGTTGTTCTTCGTTGTAGTTGAAGTCCATGTTTGCTTTACCTCTCAGAGCCCCAGGATCATCTGGGCGATGATGTTCTTTTGAATTTCGTTGGAACCGCCGTAAATGGTGGTCTTGCGGAAGTTGAAATAATGGCCGGAGAGCGGCGCGGCATATGCGGCGCCGACCGGCTCGCCGCGCCAGTCGGCGTCCAGCGCCTCGGGTAGCCAGGGCAGCGAATAATGGCCGAGCGCCTGCATCATCAGTTCGGTGAGGGTCTGCTGGATCTCCGAGCCCTTGATCTTGAGGATCGAGGATTCCGGCCCA
>JAPLQT010000008.1 GCA_026399515.1 Pseudomonadota bacterium
CGGCACAGGTTGCCGGCCATCGCTTCCCTGATCCGTTGCGGACTCGGCGAAGGCTCATGGTCGAGCAGCGCCTTGGCGGTCATGATCGCCCCCGGCGTGCAGTAACCGCATTGCGATCCCCCCAGGTCGGCGAACGCCTCCTGTAGCGGATGCAGTTCGTTCCCCTGGGCCACGCCCTCGATGGTCTCGATGGCGCGGCCCTCGCATTCGAGGGCCAGGGTCAGGCAGGACAACAGCGGCGCGCCGTCTATCAACACCGCGCAGGCCCCGCACTCGCCCAGTTCGCAGCCGTGCTTGGTGCCGGTGAGCCCGAGATCCTCGCGCAGCACTTCCAGCAGCGTCTTGTAGGGGGCGAAGGAAACTTCGGCGTCTTCGCCATTCACCCTCAGGGTCATGTGCACCCGGCGTGGTATTTCCTTCTCGGTAACCTTGCTCATGTCGCTTCTCCAGTGAAAATGTCTTGCGAGCTTTGCTTTGCCGGCGGCCGATGACCCATATCGAGGTTGTCGTATCCGTCTCCATGACTATAATGCCACAGGTTTATATAAAACAATTTGATATCCATCAATATGAATCGGCGTACATGACCTGCGAGCCTGAATGGTCGCAATGCGCATATATGCTTCCTTTGGCATATTCCCAACGCAGGTGAAAGCAGTTATCTTGAGTCAGGCAGCGGTTGATGGGCGCGCCGCAAGGCCTCATACATATGCTTCTTATCTTCATGCCAAACGGCCCAGGTCGTTAATCTGAGACATGACTAAACATTCGGGGAGTTTCACAATGTTCGTACGCATAATTTTCAGCTACCTCGTTTTCGGACTTCTTTCCCTTAACGCACTCGCAGCCGATGACGAAACCCTCTACGGCAGCGGCAAGCATCGGTTTTCTCTCGCCACCGGCAGCCCTGGCGAGTTGGGTCTGCTGCAACGTCTCGCCGAGGAATTTGCCCGAGGCAACGATGCCCAGATGTTGTGGATCAAGGCCGGCACCGGTCAATCGCTCAAACTGCTAAAGGAAAAGAAGGTCGACATGGCGATGGTGCATGCACCGGCGCAGGTCGATACGGCGCTCAAGGACGGTTGGGCCAGCGGCAAGACCTTGATCGGGTCGAATGAGTTTTACATCGTCGGTCCTAAGTCCGATCCGGCTCGGATCGCCTCCGCCGAAAATGCCGTGGCCGCATACAGGCGCATCGCCAGGACGAATGCCCGTTTCGTTTCGCGAGGCGACAACTCCGGCACGCATCAGAAGGAAATGCAAATCTGGGAAAAAACCGGGATCGCGCCGGCAGGCGCCTGGTACATCGTCACCAAGGACTTTATGACCGCCAGCCTCAAGCGCGCCAACGCCGAGGGCGCCTATTTCATGAGCGACTCCTCGACCTGGATCATGGAGAAAGGCGTCGCGCCGGATCTGGTGATACTCTTCCGGGGCGACAAGGCGCTGATCAATACCTACCACGCGATCACCGCCCCGGTCGGCGCAACGCCGGGGCGCGACACTGCCGAGAAGTTCGTCGCCTTCGTGGCCTCTCCGGCAGGGCAAAAAATCATCGCTGAATATGGCCGCGACCGCTATGGCGAAGGCGTCTACAATGACGCGGCCTATGCTAGGCAGTTCGATTATTAATTCCCAGCTTCGCCTTTTACCGGAGACACGCAACACCATGGAACAACGCACACAGTTTTACATAGACGGCCGCTGGGTCGCACCCAACGGAAGTGCCAGCATCGAGGTTTTCTCGCCCACCGACGGCGCTTTGCTGGCCAAGATCCCCGAAGGCAATGCCGCGGATGCCGCTGTTGCCGTCCAGGCCGCGCGGCGCGCCTTCGATGGCTGGGCGGCCACCACGCCGTCACAGCGCGCCGACTACCTGAAGAAGATCCAGGACGGCCTCAAGGCCCGCACCGACGAGATCGCCAAGACCATCACGCTCGACATGGGCATGCCCCACAAGCTGGCGCAGCGCATCCAGGTCGGTTCGTCGCCGCCATCACGCCTTGGAATTACCCGCTGCACCAGATCGCCGCCAAGGTCGCCGCCGCCCTGGCGGCCGGCTGCACCATCGTGCTCAAGCCGTCGGAAGTGGCGCCCCTCAACGCCTTCTCCCTGGCCGAGATCATTCACGCCGCCGGCGTGCCGCCCGGCGTGTTCAACCTGATCACCGGCTATGGTCCTGTGGTCGGCGAAGCCTTGGCGACTCACCCGGAGGTCGACATGGTCTCCTTCACCGGGTCCACTCGCGCCGGCACTCGCGTGTCGGCACTGGCCTCGGCCGGCGTCAAACGCGTGGCGCTGGAACTCGGCGGCAAGTCCGCGGCGATCATCCTCGATGACGCGGATTTCAGCATCGCGGTCAAGGGCGTGGTCGGCAACTGTTTCCTCAATTCCGGCCAGACCTGTACCGCCCACACCCGCATGCTGGTGCCGGAGTCACGCTATGAGGAAGCCGCCAAGCTCGCCGTCGAGGCCGCGAAGTATTACCGGCCCGGCGATCCGATGGCGCCGGAGACCACGCTCGGCCCTCTGGCCTCGAAGATGCAGTTGGATCGCGTGCGCGACTATATCAACCGAGGCATCGCGGAAGGCGCTCAGTTGCTCTGCGGTGGAGCCACGCTCCCGGACGGGGTGGACGCCGACGGCTACTATGTCGCACCTACAGTGTTTGGCCAGGTCAAATGGGACGCCACCATCGCCCGAGAAGAAATCTTCGGCCCGGTGCTTTCGATTATTTCCTACCGGGACGAGGACGACGCGGTGCGCATCGCCAACAGCACCGTCTACGGCCTTGCCGGCGGCGTCTGGTCGGCCAGCGATGAGCATGCCGAGAGTGTGGCGCGCCGCCTGCGTACCGGCCAGGTGGACATCAACGGCGGCCCCTTCAACATGTATGCCCCGTTCGGCGGCTACAAGCAATCCGGCAACGGGCGGGAACTTGGGAAATACGGTTTGGAGGAGTTCCTGGAGTACAAGGCGCTACAGTTCAAGCCGGCGCCGAAGGCTTGATTCAGAGCACGCACTAATCGCCGCGCAGGCTCTCCAGGGCCGGCCGCTGTAGCACGGGGGCCGTGCCCAGCCAGCCGGCCAGGGCTATCCCGATGCCTCCAAGCACCAGACCCAGCGGCAGCAGCCATGCATCGGGCAAGTATTTGAGGTGGAACACCCAATGCGCCAGCGCCCAACTGATGCCGGCGGCGCCGATCCCGGCGAGCAGGCCGGCGATGCCGCCGAGCAGGGCGAATTCGGCCAGCAACGCGCCCCGCAACTGCCGGCCGCGGGCACCGAGCGCACGCAACAGCGCCAGCTCGTAGCGACGCTCATCGTAGCTCGCTTGCAAGGCCGCATACAGCACCATCAGGCCGGCCAGCAGGGCGAAGCCGAAGACGACCTGGACGGCGCGCGCCACCTGGTCGAGCGTCGCCTGCAACTGGCGCACCATCGCGCCGACGTCGATCACGGTGAGGTTGGGGAATTCCCGCACCAGCTCGTTGATGAAAGCGGCGCGTTCCGCCGGCAGATAGAAACTGGTGATATCGCTGCTGGGAAAGCGTTCCAGCACCGATGGCGGCGTCATGACGAAGAAATTGACGCGCATCGAATCCCAATCGAGTTTTCGCAGCGACGTCACCTTGCCTTCCAGGCGCTGTCCGGCGATTTCGTACGACAACCGATCGCCCAAAACCAGGTGCAAGGTCTCCGCCAAACCTTGCTCGACAGAGAATTCAGTCACCGCTTGTCCCGTACCGGCGCCGTGCCAGCGTCCTGCCGTGAGGCTGTTGCCGTCCGGCAGGACCTCCGACCAGGAAAGATTGAACTCGCGGTCGACCAGGCGCTGGGCGCGTTCGTCCTCATAACTCTTGGCTGAAATCGGCTGCTCATTCACCGCGACCAAGCGGCCGCGCACCATCGGTTCCAGGCGCGGGGTTGGCAGGTGGCGAGCGGTGAAAAAGGCCGCCAAAGGCACACGTTGCTCGGGCTGGATATTGATGATGAAGCGATTGGGGGCGTCCGCCGGCACCTTGCTGCGCCAGCTCTCCAGCAAATCCTGGCGCGCCACGGTGAGCAGCAGCAGTGCCGTCAGGCCCAGGCCGATGGCGGTGGCCTGTAGCACGCTGGCGCCGGAATGGCGACGCAGGTTGGCCAGCGCCAAACGCAATCCTGGCCATCTTGTCATCGCGGGAACGAGACCGAAGCGCGCGATTGATGCCAGCATGAACCTGGCCAGCAGCGCATACAGTCCCAGAGCGCTGGCAAAACCGCCGATGACAACGGCTCCCAGCATCAGTTCTCCGGCAATCCACAGCATCAAGGCGGCGAGCGACACACAGCCAAAACCGTAGGCGGTCAGCGACAGCGGTTCGACCGACGCCCATTCCCGGCGCAACACCCGCAAAGTGGACACGGCCCGCAGGCGCAACAGGGGCGGCGCCGCAAAGCCCGCCACCAGCACCATGCCGACCAGCAAGCCGTGCCCCCAGGGTTGCCACGACGGCGACGGCAGATCGGCGAGCAGCAGGCCGGCGAGCAGGCCTTGCAATCCCCATTGCACGGCGTAGCCGGCGACGCAACCGGCGAGCGTGGCGATCAGGCCGAACAGCAGGAACTCCCCGCCATGCACGGCGAGGACCTGGGATGAACGCGCCCCGAGGCAACGCATCACGGCGCAGGCATCGAGATGTCGGCGCATGTAGCGGTCGGCGGCAAAGCCCACCGCTACGGCGGCGAGCACCACCGCCAGCAGTGCCGCCAGGCGCAGGAAACGCTGGGCACGTTCCAGCATGGTGCGAATTTCCGGCCGGGAATTGCTCAGATCTTCGAGCCGCTCGCCTCGGCCCAGCGCGGGTTTGGCCCATGCGTTGAAAGCCGCGACCTGTGCCGCCTCACCGGTCAGATGCAGGCGGTATGAGACGCGACTGCCGGGCTGAATCAGGCGCGTGTCGGCCAGATCGTCGAGATGCATCAGAAGGCGCGGGGCAATGGCGAACACATTTACGCCGCGATCCGGCTCCAGCGTCAGCACCGCGGCAACGCTGAAACGGCGGCTGCCCAGGGCGATCTCATCGCCGGTCCGCACATTGAGCGCGGCCGTCAAACGTTCTTCCAGCCAGACCGTGCCGCGCGCCGGAATGGCATGCGTCTCGGCATCGGCCTGATTCAGCGCGGGAGCGATGCGCAATGCGCCGCGCAAGGGGTAGCCCGGACTGACCGCCTTGACCTCCGCCAGTTGGCTGGTGCCATCGACGCTGACCATGCTAGGGAAACTGACGCTGTCCGCCAGATTCAGGCCGCGCTGTTGGGCCTCACGCCGGATGGTCGCGCTCCAGGGATGATCTGCTGTCAGCAGCAGGTCGCCGCCGAGCAGTTGATGCGATTCCTGGATCAGCGCCTGGCCGCCCCGATCGGTC
>JAPLQT010000060.1 GCA_026399515.1 Pseudomonadota bacterium
CGGGATGCTCTTGAAGTCCTGGGCGAAGTTCTTGACCTTGGCGCTGTTGATCAGTTCCTGGCCTTTCAGCACGCCGCCCAGCAGTAGGCCGATGATGACCAGTACAATGGCAATTTCGATCAGGGTGAAACCGGATTGTTTCCTCGATATTTTCATGTCGTTCTCCGTTATTTATATTTACGCTTATCCCTGAGCAACATCCATGCCAGCCAAAATGGGTGAATAGGGCGCTGAAAACGTCTGTTTCTTCGACACATACGACGATATTTCAACGTATATGTTGAAATATCGTCAGTTCTTGGGTTTTTCCGGAGTTCGATTATGGCAATATTCCGGGCAGGCTGGGAACAGCGGTGTTACTTCTCCGGATCGACTCAACATGCCATTCAACCGCCCCTTAACTTAGATGTAGCATGAGTTCTCCCGCCCCGCCTCGCTGGTCCGACTGGCTGGATCACCACCGCCGCTGGCTGCTGCTGGGGCAATTGCTATTGCTCCACGTGGGTTTGATGCAGGGCATGGACAACATCCAGGGACGGACCATGCTGGTGTCGCACATCGGCTTGTTCCTGATCTGGCAGCCGTTCGTGCGCGCCGAGTCGCGCCTCAACTATTTTCATTTCACCCTGGTCTTCGCCTTGGTGGTGGCGGCGATCATCTGGCTCAATTGGGGAATTTTGATCATCTGGACGATGTTCCTGGCAGGGATCATCGGCGGGAAGGTATTTTTCTTCGGCGGCCGCTGGAGCAAGTTCTTCTACTTGATGGCGCTGGCGTATCTGGTCACGGTGCTGTTGATTTTCATCATACCGCAGGTCATTCCCCGGCCTCAGGCCGAGAACGAGGTGTTTATCGCCTTGGCCCGTTTTGCGCTACCTCTGATCCTGCTGGGGATGTTAGTGCTGCCATCGGATGGGGAGATGGAACGGCGGGTTGAGGTCATCGACTTGATCTACAGCATATTTGTTTTCCTGGTGTTGGCGGTGCTGGTGCTCGGTAGCCTGGCGTTCATGCAGGTGCTGCAACTTGGGTATATCCAGTCGTTGATGGGGGCGCTGGCCACCAGCGCGTTGCTGTTGTTTCTGTTCAGTTGGACCTGGAACCCGATGGCGGGTTTTTCAGGGCTCAGTTCCGTCTTCTCCCGCTACCTGCTGTCGATAGGCTTGCCCTTCGAACGGTGGATGCATTCGCTGGCCGAGCATTCGCAGAATCAAACCCATCCCGATGAATTTCTGGCCAGCATTTGCACCGATCTGGTAGGCCACTTGCCGTGGGTCATCGGCGGGAAATGGCATGCCAATCAAAAGCACGGGGAATTCGGCGAGCTCCACGGACAAGCCAACGAGTTTCGCCACGGCGCTCTGTCCATTGTCCTGTTCAGCCAGCATCCCTTGAGCCCGTCGCTGATCTGGCATTTCAACCTGGTGGTCCAGATCATCGGCGAATTCTATGATGCCAAGATCGGCGCCCGCCAGCTCAGCCAGATGGCCTATCTCAAGGCGATTCATGAGACGGGAGCGCGGCTCACGCACGACGTCAAGAATCTGCTGCAATCCCTCAACATGCTGTGCTTCGCCGCCGAGCGCGAGGGAGACGAGGCGACTCTCTCCCCTCAATTCCAGGTCTTGCTGCGCCGGCAACTGCCGGTCATCTCGCAACGCCTGCAGCAGGCGCTCAATAAGCTGCAAAAGCCCTCGAGCGATCAGGACTCCTTGGTGGCGGCCCGGCAGTGGTGGGATGAGCAGCGCCTACAGTACGAGGATCAGGGAATCCGTTTCGAGTCCGTCGGCGACTTGGATGGCTTCGAACTTCCGGCAGACCTGTTCAATCATGTCACCGAGAACCTGTTGCAAAATGCGCTCGAGAAGCGGCGCAGCCATGCTCGACTGACTATCGACGCCCGAATCGAGATAATCCGTGTCGAAGGGAAGGACGGCCAGCTAACCCTGACCGTTTGCGACGATGGCGCGGCGATCCCATGGCAAGATCCTAGCCACCATACCCAATGGGGACGGCTATGGCATCGGCCTGTTTCAGGCCGCACGTCAGGCCGGATTGGCCGGTTATCGCCTGGAACTACTGAGCAATCGCCCCGGCAAAGTGTGCTTCAGGCTGGCGCCTGCCCCAGCCGGAAACATGGTCCCGTCGGTGGGCTGAACAGCGCCGTCAAGGCAGCTTGCCGGCAGTAATCATGCGGTTCATCAGTTGGGACGTGGGGATCCAGATCAGCCGGTCGTCGATGGTGGTGTTGCTGACGAAAGTCGCGTCACCATCGGAGTTCTCGGCTTCCTCGGTGCCCGCGGCGGCGGCTGTCAATTGCGTGCCTAGAGTGGTATACGCCCCGAGGCCGTTGCCGCCATGCGAGATGACTATTGCGGGCAGCCAGTCGGCAAGCGTAACGCCACCGTTGGCAACGGTAGCCGTGAGCACTTTAATGCCGCTTACAGCGGCGGGGGCGGTCGGGGTGGCGGGGTTGGTGGGGGAACAAAGTGCAAACGCCGCATGTATTACAGGGGAGGTTGATGGCGTGCAACCTGTACCAAAGAGCGTTTCCGCGGAGTTGATTCCCCGCGCGAAAAGGTTGCTGACTCGATAAGTGTAACGGTTTCCCCAGGCATCGGTTTCCAGCAGACCGAGCGTCGCCCAGGGCAATACCCCTCCCACCGTGTCGCCGGACGCTTGTGCCGCTGGAGCTACACAGGCCGTCGTTCCGATCGCGGCCACCCCTGTGCTGGCAGCTGCGGCGCAGGCACAATAAGTTATGCCACTGCTAACCATCGTTGCTTCAATTCCCGCATTCGCTGCTCCGCTGGCGATGGTCGCCTGGGCGGGACAGGGCAGGCGGCCATTGACGGCGGCGAATCCGATCAAGGCCTCGCGGATATCTGCCAGCGACTTCTCCGTCGCCCGCATGAACTCGACATCGCGTTGTGTGCCCAACGGAACCAGCAAGCCGCCGAGCAGCAGTGCCACAATCACCAGCACCACCGCCAGTTCCATGAGGCTGAAGCCAAAGCTACGGAAAGCCACGGTGCGGGGTTTCATCAGTTGGGCATGATCTGAAGGTTGGAAATGACGACTGACTGATTGGCGGTTCCCTGTGAGGTTGTGAAGCCAAGGAAGACGCGCTTCATAGCTTCACCTGCGCCCGCAAGGTCAGTGATAGTGATGGTATCAGAGATCGCCGGATTGCATGAGGCGGATGCATCCGCTGCCACATTGGTCAGAACCGCAAACGGGCAATTGACATAGCTGCCGTTGAAGGCGAAATACGCCTTCAACGTATAGATGCCTTGGCCGGTTGTTGATGAGTAGGCGCGAGTGATGTCGATGTGGACGTCGTGGTTCTGGTTGTTGCTCATCGCGTTTCGACAGAACTTGTTGCCACCACCGACGGTGGTACATGCCGTCGTGCTCGAGACGGGGTTCACCGGATCCCCATTGCTGCCTCCGTTGCCATGAACATTGTCGTCGGTGCCGTTCGGATCGCCGGCGCTGTTGCCCCAATAGTCGAACGTGATATGGCGCGTCGAAACGCCGCCGCTCGATGGGTCGTTGTATGCTGCATCGGTCTTCGTGTCGAATTCGACCCCCAACTTCGGATACTTGATGGGAATTATTGTTCCGCTGCCGTTATTGCCGGAATATCCAATTGCCGCGTCGCCGGCCCCGCACATTTGCGTCGTCGGGTTGGAAGTGGCGTCGGCAAGGGCGAAGGTGAAGCCCTCGCTCTTGGACGTGAAGCGGAAGCGGAAGTAGATTCGCACCCCATTACCGAAGGGAACTGCCGTCGGATACCAGAAGCAGCCGTAATTTGTTCCCGCGGCGCCGCCCGTTCCGGTGGTCGCCAATGTGACACTGGTGCCAGCCACTGTTGTTACCGTGGTTCCCGCGGATTTGACAGTCTGAAAGCTGGCGAGGTCCTGGCTGAAACTGAGTGCGCGCGTATAGAGACAACGCACGACATCGGTCGAGCGCGTGGTGGTCGAGTAGGTGTCCTGGGTGCCCGCGTAAGATGAGGTCGAGCCGCCGCTGGCGAGCGTTAGGGCGGACTCGAAATAATTGGCGAGCTGGCGCGCAGTGGTGGGCCGTGGGCCGCCGGTCGAACTCAGGCTGGTGCTCTCGCCGCCGAACAACAGCGCGCCGTCGCATTTCAGGCCATTGATGGTCAGACAATAGTTGTTGAGGTTGGAACAGAGGAGATAGCGGAATTGATCGTTCCAGTTGTCATAGTAGCTGTTGTAGGAGCCATCGGTCAGCACGTAGTTGCCGACTTTCAGGCTGGGCAGTTCGCCGATCTGCCAGGCCGTGCCCTGGGTGTAGGCGGCTTGGTTGGTAGGGGTCGTCAAGTAGGGGGCTGCGGAGCGCGGGGTGCCGCCATTGTTGGTGATATCGTCGAAGATGCGGCTTTCGAGAGTGGACTTCGCCAGTTCGATGAAGTTATTGATCTGCCCGACCGGGGTTCCGGTCGCAATGTTGGTGAAGTCGGAACGCTTCTTGATGAGGTCGAATATTTCCTTGGGCGTGATCCAGACCAGCAAGTCATTGTTGGTCGAACTACCCCGAGTGCCTTGGGTCAGCGTGATGGTGTTGTTGGCACCGGTGACGGCAAAGGTGGCGAAGGTGTAACCGCCGTCGAGATAGGACGACAAGGCCTGCTGGTTCGCAGGATTCACATTGCAGGGTTGTGACTGGGCAGGCCCAGTGCCGTTACGGTCCTGGGTTGCCAAGGGTGCTCCCGGAGCAATGATCACTGCCGCCGCTCCACCGTTAGCGTCATTGGGTGCTGCCAACGTATTGCCGCTTGAATCGAGGATTTGGAACTGGCCTTGTGCATCCCAGTTCATCAGGGTGCTGGTCGCCATGAGGTCGTTCTTGAACGTCCCGGAGACAGCGTACCAGAGGCAGTTGCCGTCGGCATCGCGCAGGTCGGGGAGGCCAAGCGCTTGGTAGGGTAGCAGGCCAACCGCCGCCAGATTCGCGGCGCTGCAGTTGAAGGTAACAGAGCCGTCCCCTGTCAGAGAATCCGGGCAAGGCAGATAGCCAAAGACAGGAGTATTAGCAGCGACGGCATTATTTCTGTCGCGATAATTTATCGCCCAGCCGATCAACGCATCCTTGGCCAGGGTGAGCGATTTCAGGTTAGCTTCGTCACGCGAGTACTTGCGCGAGGCGAACTCCAACTGGCTGGTGACGACGAACAGTGATCCCATCACCACGATCACCAGCGTGATCAGCAAGGCGAAGCCCCGCTGCCGCTGATCGCCGCGCATCGGACAAGGACTAGCGGTGGCGCTGCTTGGCTTCATCGCCTCTGTTGATCTGTATCTGCCCGCCCGCCAATCCGTCGGTCGTTTCCTGTGTGGCGCGATTGAGCGTTTCTCCGATTCTCATGGACGTCAGCGGTTCGTCACCGACGCGAATACCGACACGATCCATTTCCCTGGATGACGGAGCGACCAGGACGCCGGTACCGGCATTGTCAACCTGCTGCGGACGGCCATTGACCCAGACGGTCGCCTTGTTCCCGCTACGGCGGACCACTCCGTTGAGATGCACGCTGGCGACTTCGACAGTTTCCTGGGTCTTCTCCTGGATGTTGAGCTGGCGTTGCCGCTCCAGCGCGGCGCGGCGTTCCGGAGTGAAGAAAAGACGACCGAGGGGTTCGGCCCGGACATGTGCCGTAGCTAAAGCCAGCGCCACGGTCGCCAGCGACACTCGCAAGACTCGGGTGGCCGCTGCCCCGGATGAAGCGACCAGTACGCCGCCATGAAATCCTTCTTTCATCATTGGCCGGGAGTCCTTTCGCGCAGGGTAATCCAGTCGACCGAGCAGTCGGCCGATAGTTGGACCGAGCTTCCGGCACGCGTCTGTTTCATCACATTGCAGCTTTTCACGCTGGTGTACGCCCGCATGCTGTCGCGCAAGTCCGCCAGGAAGATCAGTAGATCCTCTTCGTGCAGCAACTGCATCTGCAAGCGCATATTGCTGACCATGAAATCGAAACCGCTGGCGGCGTTGCTGTCGAGGACTTGCTGGGGCTCGAGTTCGTAGACCACATCCAGCAGCTTTCGCGTCGTCTTGATCTTGCGGATCTGCTCGATCCAGTCGAGCCGGCGTTCGCTGCCGATATAGCCGTGGTCCACGATGCTTTGGTAGCGGGAAAATTTCTCGAGGAGTTCCTTTTCTTCATTTTGCGCATTGGCGAGCTTGCCCTGCACTTCGCCGCGTGTGGTCATCGCCTGTTTGTGTATCTTCTGCGCGTCTATCAGCAAGCTCCGCGAGTAGAGCAACATCGCCGCGCCGATCAGCGCCGTTGAAACGAACAGGACCAGGTTCCAGCGGATTCTTTTGAGAACATTTGCGACAGGATTCATGGCGCGGATTGCCGATCAATGAGCTGGGGGATCACAGTTTTTGTACGATACGGACTGAAAATTTCGGCACTTCGATGACGGCGGAGGATTCGTCGCTGCTTCTCAGCGTCTTGGACGATTCGACGTCGAATGGCAGTTTCAGGGTGCGTACCTGCACCTTGCCGTCCTTGCCCAGGCTGGTATTGAAAGTATCGATGATGCTTTTCAAAGTGCGTTCGTCGTTCTTTAGGGCTACCGGAAGCTGGGCATAGACATCGGCGATCACGAACAGATCGCTGGCGAGGTTGCTCTTTGCCGGGGCGGCCTGCTTTCCTGAGCCGTCCGCCGCTGGCGAGGCATCCTCGGGGTTATTGCCTATCTTCCAGTCGATACGGTCGAGTTCCACGCGTTGCGCCTGCTGAAGCGCCTCGCTGATGCGGCGGTACATCGGCTCCAGGGTGGGCGTGCGTTTCACCAGGGTGTCGTAGCGCTCGATGAGGGCTCGCAGGTTGTTGCTGGTAAACGGCATGGTCGGCAGGGTCTTGAGGGCGGCGGTGTATTGCAGCCCGGTCACCTTCGCCTGCTCGGTTTCATCCCGCACCTGGTAGAGCTGGATCATTTGCTTGCTGGAGAATACCAGGCAGGAAAGCAAGATCACCAGGCTGGCACTGTTCAACGCCAGGCGTGTTTGCCAAAGCCGGTAGAGACGGCGTTGGGTGGAATCCGCAAATTGCTGGCCCGGGGTATTTCGCACCATCAAATGCAGGAAGAACGTTTCGCTATGCGAATCGGCCGGAACGGTTTTCAGGCTATAACGGCCTGATTCGGCGGTGAGGTCGAGGAATTCGAAATGCACCTCGTCGGTGTCGCGACAGCGTTCCTGGAAGCTGGTCGTGTGGGCGGGGTGAGTCAGCACCAGGGTCGGCAACTTCAATCCGCGATCGATCAGTCGATAGCCGATCAGATATTGATAGATTCTGGCCGACTCGACCGCGCAGGACGTAATCACCTCGTCCAAAGTATCGTTGGCCAGCGGTGTCAAACGGGAAAAACGCAAGTGTCCGTTATCGAAGAAGGTCTGGCGCAGGCCGCCGCGTGTCAGCGTCACTAGCAGAAACTGGGTGGGGTGGTCGGGGATTTTCTTGACATACGCCCTGGCAAACGTGTGGGCGATCAGGGGCAGCGAATAGACGCCTACGAGCTGGCATTCGGCATCGCGCAACGCCTCCAGCCAAGGCTCGAACATCGATGTTTTGGTCAAGGCGACGAATAGGATCTTGTCGTCGCGGCGGCCGCTGGTCTCGCGACCGAGAGGGATGGCGAGATTCAGCGGGGCGCCATGGAAATATTGGTCGTTCTTGCGTTTCAACAACGCCGTGCGGTCGCGGCCCTGGACATGGGGAATGACATCGGGCTGGAATCCTTCCTCGACGACATCAGCGAGGATATAGAAAAGGCTCAGCCTGTTCAGCTTGAGGTAGGCGGCGAATAGTTCCAATCCGCTGCTGTCGGCGGCGAAGCTGTCTTCCGGCGTCAGCTTACCGGCATGCCAGTTGAATGCCGACAGGCGATTTGCATCGAGATAGAAAAGGCGGCGCTGCGGCATGAGCGTAGCTGATGTGGACTAGGTCTTGAGCTTGGCGATGATGTCGTAAATCGGACCCAGCACCGCGATCATCACCCAGCCCAGGATCACGCCGACGATCATGGTCATCGCCGGTTCTATCATCGCCTGCACTTTCTCGATCGATTCCTTGACATCGCGGTTGTAAAAATAGCTCACGTTGATCAGCGCTTTGTCGAGCCCGCCGGTGTTTTCGCCGACGCGCAGCATGCGAATTACCAATGGCGGAAACAGGTTGATGTTCTGGAAGGCGGCGGTGACGTTCTGGCCGTCCGCGATCATCTGGCCCGCGCGCACCAGTCCTTCCCGGATGACGACATTGCCGACGACGTTCTCGGTGGTGTGGATGGCGTCGATGATGGAAATCCCGGACGCGTACAGCATGGCAAAGATGCCGGCGAAGCGGGACAGGATGATCTTGCGCAAGATTATGCCGACAAAGGGAATCTTCAGCTTGAACCCGTCGAAATAACGGCGGGCTACGGAGTTCTTGCGTATCCAGACGAACAGGCCGACGGTGATGATGATCGGGACGAAAATGATCAGGTACCAGAAGTTGACGAAAATGTCGGAGGTGGCCATCAGCACTTTGGTTTGCATCGGCAGTTCCTGGCCCATGTTCTTGATGAAGCCGGCCATTTTTGGCACCAGGTAGATCATCATGAAAAATGTCACCAGGACGACGACCACACCGAGAAAGGCCGGATACATGATGAGCTTCTTGGTCTGTGCCGCCAGTTCATCCTGCCACTTGAGGGAATCAACCAGGCTTTGCAGGACTCCCGGCAGGTTGCCGGTGTCTTCCCCGGCCCGAATCAGGCTGATGAACACTTCATCGAAAGTTCGTGGATGCTCCAGCATGGCCTGGGACAACGTTTTGCCGCCCTCGATGCTTTCGATCATGCCGGCCAGCACTTGTTTGAATTGCGGATGGGAGATGCTGTCGCGCAAATCGGTCAGCCCTTCCAGGATAGGCACGCCGGACCGGGTCAGTTGTTCGAGGTGGAAACAAAAGTTGATGAGCTCGGGGCGCGGCACCTTGCCGGTGTTCATCATGCCGCCTTTCTTGACGGGGTCGCCCTTGATGAAGTCGAGATCGATGCGTTTCAGGCGCATTTCGAGATCGATCAGGTTGGCGGCCTCCATCTGGCCATTCACCATGCGGCCGTTCGCATCCATCGCCTTGTAGGCGAAGAGCATTACATGCGCTCCGTCAGGTCGACCACGCGCGCCACTTCTTCGAGCGAAGTGGTGCCGTCGCGCACCCGCCGCAAGCCATCTTCGGCGAGGGGGCGGAAGCCCTTGGCCAGTGCAGCGTTGCGTATCTCGCGGACGGTGGCGCGGCGGGCGATGAGTTCGTCGATGTCGCCGTCGAGCCTGAGCAGCTCCATGATCGCGACCCGGCCACGGTAACCCTGATAGCCGCAGGCTTCGCAGCCGGCGGCCCGGTAGATGTTGGGGGCGGGTTCCTGGCTTTCCTGTCCGAGCAGGCGGATCTCGTGGGGCTCTGCCGGGTAGGGCCTGCGGCAATGGGTGCACAGCCTGCGCAATAGGCGCTGGGCGATCACCCCGATGATGTTGCCGGCCATGATGTCGGGCAGGATGCCGATGTCCATGAGGCGCGGGAAGACGCCGATGGCCGAGTTGGTGTGCAGCGTCGAATACACCTGGTGGCCGGTCATGGCCGCGCGGAAGGCCATCTCGGCGGTTTCCGCGTCGCGGATTTCGCCGACCAGGATCACGTCCGGATCCTGGCGCATCATCGAACGGATGCCGTTGGCGAAATCCAGCTTGGCCGCTTCCGCCACCGAAGTCTGGCGGATCATGGCCATCGGGTATTCGACCGGATCTTCGAGGGTCATCACATTGACGCTTTCCTCGTTGATGTGATTGAGCACCGAATACAGGGTGGTGGTCTTGCCGCTACCGGTCGGGCCGGTGACCAGGATGATGCCTTCGGGGCGCGCGATCATCTTCTTGAGCATCTCCAGGTGATGCTCGTCGAGTCCGAGACCGTCTATCGGGACGATGCCTTTTTCCCGGTCGAGGATACGCAGCACAACGTTCTCACCGTGGATGGTGGGCTGCGCGGCAACCCGGAAATCGACCGCGCGGCCGCTGATATTGATGGAGATACGTCCGTCCTGCGGGGCGCGCGTCTCGGCGATGTTCATGCCGCCCATCACCTTCAGGCGGACCGTCATGGCGGGCCAATAGGATTTATGCAGGGCGCGGATCTGCCGCAGGATGCCGTCGATGCGGTAGCGGATGCGCAGGAAAGTGGCTTCGGGCTCGAAGTGGATGTCCGAAACATCGCGCTTGACGGCGTCGGTCAGCAAGGCATCCACCAGACGCACCACCGGCTGGCTGTATTCGTCGAGGGAGGCGGCGATGCTGCGGTAATCGATCTCGCCGGTCTCGATTTCGTTGAGGATGCCGTCGATGGACAATTCGTGTCCGTAGTATTGATCGATGGCGCGGGCAATTTCCTGTTCGCCGGCCAGCAGCGTGTCGATCAGCAATTCGCGGGTAGTCAGCGAGCGCAACCGGTCCAGTGCGATGATGTCGTTCAAGTCGGCGACGGCAATCGTCAGGCGGTTCTGTTCGGCGTTGTAGTCGAGGGGCAACAGCTTGTGGCGCTTGGCGAGTTCGTGCGAAACCAGGCGCAATGCGGCCGGGTCCACCATGGCGTTGGAGAGATCGATCGACTTCTTGCCGAGCGATTCGCCCAGCGCGTCGCGCAAGGTGGTTTCGGAAACGAAGCCGAGGCTGACCAGCAGTTTGCCGATCGGCTGGTTCGATTTCATCTGCTCCAGCAGAGCGATGCGCAACTGATCTTCGCTGATGACGCCCTGCGCGATCAGGAGTTGACCGATCGGTTGCCTGGACGGGGTCGGTGTGTTCATTCTGCCGCTATTCTCCGGCATCGCGCCGATGCTGGCAACTGCAACTCTATTGCAGTTCCCTCAGCCGGGTGTTGAGCTGAGCCTTGTCGAAGCTGGACGGGTGGTTTTCCGCCGCGGCCAGAGCCAGACTGTAATAGCGCTGAGCGAGTTTGGGTTGATGCAATCGATCCAAGCTGATTGCCAGGTTGAACAAGGGCCTCATCCCAGCGATTCTGGCTGGCGTAAAGATTGCCCAGGGCAAAGTTCAAATAAGGCAGGTCCGGCTGGGTGGCAAGCAAGGTCTTCAGGCGTGACTCCGCTTGCAGCGGATCGATCTTGCCCTTCAAGCCTATCAATCCGGCATGCGCCAATGCGTCTCTGGGATCGGCGTCGATGGCTCGCAGATAGTATTCCTCGGCGGCGCCGGATCGCCCCAGGCGCAGGCTGATCGCGGCCATGCCATGCAGCGCGTCGATGTTGGCCGCCTCTGCCTTCAGTACCTGTAGATACTCATTCTGGGCGTCGGCGAGTTTGCCCGCCATGTAAGCTTCATAGCCGCGCGACAATGCCGGATTGAGCGAGATTCTCGATGCCGCCAGGCGGATGGGTTTGCCTGCCTCGCCCGGTGCGCCGGCGGCGGGTTCCACGTTGGCCGGACGGGCCGGTTCAGCGGCGGCTATAGGCTTAACTTCCGTCGCCGGAGTGGGCGGCACAACGGCCGGAGCGGCAGGAGACGCCGGCGCCGGCTGAGCGGGCGGGCGCGGGATATTCGGCAATGAAATGCCGGCGTTCAATCCGCTGCTGGGTTGGAGTTGAAGCCAGAAATAGGCGCCGATACCGATGCCGGCCAGCAGGCTGACTACCCCTATGGCAATGGCGAGGCGGCGCTTGGACGGAGGCTTGCCGGTCTGCTTGGCATCGAACAGATTCTGTGCCGCTTCGCGTTCCTCGGGTTCGGCTTTCCTGGCCGGAGCAGGCGCAGGTTTTGGCGCAGGCTTGGCCTCTGGAATGGCTGCGGGACGTGATTCGACGGCTGCCTGCTGAGGCAGTCTGCGTTCGTTAATGACCGGTTTTGCCGCGGCGGCATGGGCGATAAACTCCTCGTCGAGGACACCCAGGTGGGTTGGCAACTCGGGCAGTGGGGGCGGCAATTCGGGGCTGACGGGGATAGACGGAGGCACGTCCGGATCCGGCATCGTCAACGGGGTGAGTTCCAAGGTAAGCGGCGGCGATGACGAAGCTGCCTTCCCCGCCGTGTCGGCCGCGGCTTCCGTCGCCTGGCTCAGGCGTTTCGCCTGCTCGGCTTTATTCAGGGCGTCCATCAGCAGGCTCACTGTGGATTGCCCCCATTCTTGAAGACCTGGCGTTGCGGTCCGAACGTTCCCTTGAAATAATCCTGGCCGGGCAATTGATCTCGATATTCGCGGTAGTCACCGTTAAGACTGGAGTCCTGGATCACGATCGGTCTCAGAAACACCACCAATTCCGTCTTGACACGCTCGTCGCTGCGGCTGACAAACAGGTTGCCGAATACCGGGATATTCGCAAGACCGGGCACGGTGTTGTCTACGTTATTCAAGGAGTCTTCCATCAGGCCACCCATTACCGCGATATTTCCGTTGCCGACGCGGATCATGGATTCCATCTCGCGGGTGCGGATCACCGGGATGGAACTGACGATATCGCTGCTGAAGCCATTCGCCGAGCTGGCTTTCAACGACGGGTTGGGATCCGGCACGCTGCCTACGATGCGCGAAACGCTGGGGCGGATGTTCAATAAGACCGTATCGTTGGCGCTGATCTGCGGCGTCACGTTCATGACGAAACCGACCGGCACGGTATTCAGGGTGGTCGTGTAGGAAACGATGGGCTGCGCACCAGAAACCCCGGGTGTGATATCGGCCTTGATGGTGAAATAGACCCGGTTGTCGATGACTTTGAGTACCGCTGTCTGGTTGTTGATGACTGATAGCTTGGGGCTGGACAATACCTTGACGGTGCCGAAGGCTTCGAGCAGCTTGATCGAACTGCTGACCAGACCGACGCCCTTGACCGCCGTGTTGCTGTTGCTGAGTTCGAATATGCTCGATGCGGGTGCGGCGATGTCGCCGGCGACTTTTTGGACCAGCCTGAAACCAGAGCTGCCCAAGGGTAAGATGCTCCAGTCTATTCCTTGCTGGTAACTGTTGGAAAGTTGCACCTCGGCGATGGTGGCCTCGATCATTACCTGGCGGCTGACACGCGACAGCACCTGATCCAGGAATTCCTGGATTTTCTCGTGCTGCCGCGCGGTGGCTCGGATGCTTAAAATGCCGCTCTCGGGGTTGGATATGACCGAGGCGGCTTCACGGAAAGTATTGCGGCGGACGACCGTCGTTCCCTCCTGTTGCAGCGATGCAGGAGCCGGAGTGGCGGCCGCCGGCGGGGGCGTGGTGGCCTTGCCGCCAGCCGCTTTCCCCAACAACGCGGCGACTCCCGCGATTCCCCCTACTCCGCTGGTCGATTGTTGTTCGGCACGTTCCACGGATGTTTCGCTGGATCCCTCCGGCAGGATCTTGTCCGTTTCGCGCAGCAGATCCTTGAGGTTCTTCTCGAGCGTTTCCCAAAAATGGTTCTTCGAAGTGTTCTCGATTTTCGTCAGAGAGTTGTTGCCGCCAGTTCCGGTCGTTCCGCCCGCCCCGGTCGAGGCGATCTGCGTCGTCACCGTGGTGTTGCCGCTGGTGTCACGCGCCATGTTGACGTAATCAACCTTGTAGGTTCGCAGATAGGGCGAGTCGGGCATGACGACCAGATTCGGGCCGTCGAGTTCCCAGCGTAGATCGACCTGTTTGCCGATGCGGTTGAGGAGTTGCTGCAAGGTTTGGTCGATGGCGTTGAGTGTCACGACACCTTGTATGCCGGGATGGATATCGACGTTGACCTTGGCATCGCGAGCCAGGGCAAACAGGAGTTCCTGAACATTGACGTTGTTGACGACGACGCTATAAGTTTCGGTCGGCGCCGCCGGTTTTGGCTTCGGCAGGGCGGCGGACAACTGCACTGGCTGGGGAATATTTCGCGAGTCCTGTGGCGGCAGATTTTCCGACCGGAGATGGCCTGACGAGGGCGGCTGAACAGGCGCATTGGTGCATCCTGCCAGAACCAGCGTGGCGCAGACGGCGAAAAGCTCAACACGTAATGGTCGGAAGGTCATGGCGAATGCGGACACATCCAGTTCAGTGATCGTTTCGATCATAGCACGTTAAGAATGAAACACAATTCCATGATTCAATTTATATATTGTTGAAGTATCGGCATCCGGAGCGCGCGTCGGCCGCTCACCGCAAATGTTTCACCATGCGCGGGAATGGACTGAGGCCGCGTATCGCTACGGGCAATTGCTTGATCGCGTTGATGGCGGCCTCCCGGCTTGGATACTCGCCATAGATGACTCCGACGCGTTGAACGCCCCGGCTATTGGCCACATAGACCCGCACTTGGTCGGCGCCGAGCAGTTCGATGGAGCGGACGACGAAATCCTCGATGGCCGATGCCTGGCCCAGGTCCGAACCCAGAAGCTGGATAAACCAGCGATCGTCGGGAGTGGCCTTCAGCCACAATTGAGTAGCTTCGAGGCGCAGGCGTGCCTGCTCGCCAAGTTTTGTGGCCGGGTTTACTAGTGGAGTCGCATCTGCAACCGATGGTTTGGCCGGAATGGTTTGCTTGAGTGACGCGGTGAGATTCGGTCGGGTAGTGGCAATGGCCGAAGGTGGAGGCGCATTTGGTGCAACCGCCGCGGGAGCCAGCGCTGCCTTTTTCACTGGTTGGATCGCCGCTGCCGGTTTTTCGGATGCCACCGGCGTATCGGCGGCCGACGACACTGGGGCGTTGGCGGGAGCCGGTTGGAGGCTCTTGTAAATGAAAACGAGGAAGGCCAGCACCACCAGGACCGTGGCCGCCAGGCCTGCCCAGAGCCGGGTGCGAGGCGGGCGGAAATCGCCGAATTCGGCGTCCCGGATGGCGGCATGGATATGCCGCGGCGAGATTTGGTGGGTGTTTTCGGCGAAGGCGGCAAGCAGGGATTTGTCGGCAATTATATTGATGCGTCGCGTCAGGCCCAACGAAGCGCCGGTGATGAGTTTCACCGAGGAATCGCTGAATATCTTCGGACCGTGATAGCCCGCCGCGCGCATGCGGAAGTCGATATACCCGTCGATGTCGTTGCGCACCATCGGTTCGAGTGCGAAGTTATGGGTGATGCGCTCCTTTAACTGGCGCATATTAGGCCTGGAGAGAATCTCGTTCAACTCCGGTTGCCCGAATAGCACCAGTTGCAGGAGCATGTGGTGATTGGTTTCGAGGTTCGAGAGCAGGCGAATTTCTTCCAGTGTCTCGATCGGCATGGCATGCGCCTCGTCGATCAGAATGACCACCTGCTGCCCGTTGCCGTGAAGGCCGATCAGATGTTCCTGTAGGCGGCGCAGTACGGCGGTGGCCCGTCCTTTTCCGGTTTCCACGCCCAATTCATCGGCCAGGGCGAAAAGAATGTCCTCGCGCGACAGGGACGGATTCGCCAGATAGACCGTAACGACATCGGGTGGCAAACGCTCCATCAACACCCGACACAGCATGGTCTTGCCGCTGCCGACCTCGCCGCTGATCTTGACGATGCCTTCGTCGTGAGTTATCGCGTAGATCAGTGCATCCAGAGTCGCCCCCCGGTTGGCCCCGGCAAAAAAGAAATCGGTGTTCGGGGTGATGCGGAACGGGGCCTCGGAAAGACCATAATGTTCAAGGTACATTGGAGTGCCTAACAGAATGAAACACGTGATGCGTTGCGACCAGGACGGGATGGATGCAAGGCGCGGTGCGCAGGCAAGGGCGATCCCCTTGCCAAGCGCCGCAACGCAGCAGACGCCCGCCCTGGTCGCAACCCGAAGGGACGTCGGCGTTTGGGCGCATCGCCGCGTTCCGGCGGCTTGCTTGGGGCGACCCAAGCGGCGCCGCCGCGCCTTGCGCTGCATCCCAAACGCCATAGTCGCACACGCGTTTCATTCTGCTAGGCACTCTAATGGCTTCCCTGACTTTTCATGCGTGCAAGCGTCTCGATCCGGCTATAGAGCGTGGTGCGATTGATGCCAAGCAACTTCGCCGCCTGGCTGAGGTTACCCTGGGTGAGCCGCTGCGCGGCCTCTATATAGGCTTCTTCCCACAGATGCAGGGTGTCGTCGAGGCTGAAATCCCTGCGCTGCTGTAGGTGATGCAAGGCCGTATCGATCAGTTCGACCGGATCGTTTGACGGCGAACGGCTTGGCGATAACTCGATGGCTTGGCTATCGAGTTCGGCTTCGAGTTCAGCGGCGGATACCGATTGCCCCGGATATTTGGTGGTCAGCCGGATCACGATATTGCGCAGTTCACGGACATTCCCGGGGAAATTGTAATCCATCCAGCGTGTTTCGGCTTCAACCGAAAGACTGAACGGCGATTGCCCGGATTGCTGCGCGTAGATGGCACGGTAGTGATCGAGCAGCAGACGCTTGTCCTCCCCCATGTCGCGCAATGCCGGGACAGTGATGGAAAACACGCTCAGGCGGTGGTACAGATCGGCTCGGAACCGTCCCTCGCGGACTTCCTGGCGCAGGTCGCGGTTGGTCGCGGTGATGACGCGAGCATGCGAAAGGCGCTGTTGCGTCTCCCCGACTCTCTGAAATTCCCCGTTTTCGAGCACGCGTAATAATTTGGGCTGCAAATCCAGCGGCAATTCGCCGATTTCGTCAAGGAACAACGTGCCATTGCCGGCATCCTCGAAGTAACCGGATTTGTTCGCCGCGGCGCCGGTAAAAGCTCCCTTGGCATAACCGAACAAGGTCGGTTCGACCAGCATGGGCGAGATCGCCGCGCAGTTGAGGGCGAAAAATGGGCTGTCTCTTCTCTCGGACATTTGATGCAGGCAGCAACTGGCGACAATTTCCTTGCCGCTGCCGGAGCCCCCCTCGATCAACACCGGGAAAGGCGAGTTGGCATACTGACGGGCTTGTTCACGCACTTTCAGAATCGGCGGGCTCGCACCTATCAGGCGGCATTCGACCTGATGTATGGAGGGAAGGCTCGCGGCAGGCTCCGCATTGTCGAAGGACAATACTTTCAACAGGATTTGACGCAAGTGCTCCGGATCGGCCGGCTTGGCGACAAATTCGGTGGCGCCCAGGGTCCGGGCATGCCTGCCGCTGGCCTCCTCGTTCTGGCCCGAGAGGACGACAATCTTCATGCCCGGCGAATGCGCCAACAGGCTTGAGATCAACGCGTAGCCTTCGTCCGGGCGATGCGGCAAAGGCGGCAGTCCCAGATCGATCAGCGCCAGCTGCGGCGGGACTGTCGTGTCCCGCAGGCGGTTGATGCATTCGACCCGCGAATCGGCCACCAGTATGTCGAAATCACGGCTCAGGAAATAGCTCAGCGTCTCCGTGATCAGCGGATCGTCATCAACGATCATCAGCAGGGGTTTGCGGGCAGCTTCTGTCACTTGACGGTTTTTCCGGGCGATAGCTGGAGCGGTGAGGATAAGCCGGCGTACGTATTATCGCGCCATCATATTGCAAAGCGCTGTTGCTGTGTAACGCCGGTCCAAATCCGATAGTGTGACATAAATCACAAAAAGTGAACTCCGGTCATCTGGTAGAATCAATGGCTTCCGAATATACGGAACGAATCAGTGGCAGCGGTAACTTCTACGTCCGGCGAAAGCCTGGTCAAAATCAGCAATCTCAGCTTTGCCTACGACAATCGTCCTATCCTCACCGGCATCAACATGGAGATTCCGCGAGGCAAGGTGGTGGCGATCATGGGCAGCAGCGGTTGCGGCAAGACCACAACACTGCGCCTGATCGGCGGTCAGCTCAAACCGACCAGAGGAAAGGTTGAAGTGAGCGGCAAGATCGTCCATCAGCTGGACAGCGATGCGCTGTATGAGTTGCGCCGGCGCATGGGCATGCTGTTCCAGTTCGGTGCGTTGTTCACCGACATGTCGGTATATGATAACGTGGCTTTTCAGATACGCGAGCATACCGATCTGCCGGAAGAGTTGATCAACGACCTGGTGCTGATGAAGCTGCATGCGGTGGGATTGAGGGGCGCGCATGCTCTGATGCCCACCGAACTCTCCGGCGGCATGGCACGGCGCGTGGCGCTGGCCCGCGCGGTTGCCTTGGATCCCATGTTGATTATGTATGATGAACCGTTCGCCGGCCTCGATCCGATCTCGCTGTCCATTATCGGTGACCTGATTCGCAAGCTCAACGACGCGCTCGGCGCCAGTTCCATCATCGTCACCCATGATGTCCAGGAATCCTTGAAAATCGTCGACTATGTGTACTTTGTTTCCGCGGGCAAGGTCGTCGCCGAGGGTACTCCGGAAGAACTCAAGGCATCCAAGGCGCCGTATGTGCATCAGTTTATCTGGGGTGAAGCGGATGGCCCCGTGCCTTTCCACTATCCGGCGGCCCAGTCTTATGACGAAGAACTGATGGGTGCATGCCATGGTTGACGGTCAAAAGTCCAAGTCCGCCGCCAACGTCAAGAAACCGCGCAATAGCCTGGCAAGCCCGCGTGGAACTGGTCGCTGCGGACCGAAACTGGCCCCTGGGAAAAGCCTGTTGGCGCAGGTTCTGACCCATTTCGGCCACACCGTCACGGATCGCTTGTGGCGCCTCGGTTTCGCCGCGCATTTCTTCCTGGCCGTGCTGCTCAACTCCGGCACGGCGCTCAGGCGCTTCCAACTGACCATCCGGGAGATTTATTTCTCCGGTGCACTGAGCATCATCATCATCCTGGTGTCCGGCCTGTTCGTCGGCATGGTGCTCGGCCTGCAAGGCTACGACACGCTGGAACGCTACGGCTCGAGCGAGGCGCTCGGGGTGCTGGTATCCCTTTCGCTGGTGCGGGAACTGGGACCGGTGGTCTCCGGCCTGCTGTTCGCCAGCCGGGCAGGCGCCGCCATCACGGCGGAGATCGGCTTGATGAAGGCAACCGAACAAATCTCGGCGATGGAAATGATGGCGGTCAACCCCATCGCCCGGGTGGTTGCGCCGCGTTTCTGGGCCGGAGTGATATCCATGCCATTGCTGGCGGCCTTGTTCTCGGCCATGGGAATTTTTGGGGGTTACCTGGTGGGGGTGAAACTGATCGGCGTCGACGCGGGCTCGTTCTGGGCCCAAATGCAGGCGACGGTTGATTTTCGCGAAGATATACTAAACGGCGTGATCAAGAGCTTTGTCTTCGGTATCCTGATCAGCTGGATCGCGGTGTTCGAGGGCTACGACGCGGATCCGACCGCTGAGGGCGTTTCCCGCGCGACGACGCGTACCGTGGTGACTTCGTCGCTGTCGATCCTGGCGGCAGATTTTATTCTTACCGCATTTATGTTCCGGGGGGCATAATGAACCGTGCAACACTAGATTTATGGGTTGGAGTTTTCGTTGCCATAGGCTTGGGCTCGCTGCTGTTCCTGGCGCTCAAGGTTGGCAATCTATCGTTTTCCAGCGGTGGCGAAACATATCAGCTGCAAGCGAAGTTTGATAACATCGGCGGGCTGAAGGTCCGTGGAGCCGTGAAAAGCGCCGGCGTGGTGGTGGGACGTGTTTCCCAGATCCAGTTGGACCCCGAAGCGTTCGTCGCGGTCGTCACCATGCATGTCGACAACCGCTACAAATTTCCGAGTGATACCTTCGCCACCATCAATACATCCGGACTGCTGGGGGAACAATACATCGGCTTCGATGTCGGAGGGGATACCGAGATGTTGAAGGACGGCGACACGGTGAAGAAGACGCAATCGGCGGTGGTTCTGGAGAAGCTCATCAGTCAGTTCATGTTCGACAAGGCCGCCGGGGATACCGGCAACGGCAAGAAGTAATGGCTCGTCCAGGGGAGGAAGCTATTGTGTTCGTGACCATGAGCTTCATTAAGGTTTGCCGTGATCTGGCGATGCTGACCATGCTGGTCTCCATGCTTGGCGTGCTGAACGGCTGCGCAACGGCTGGCAATCTCGCCAATCCCAAAGATCCGATCGAGGGTTTTAACCGTGCCATGTTTGCCTTCAACGATAGCGTCGACAAAGCCGTTGTCAAACCGGTGGCACAGGGATACGTCGCTGCGGTACCGGCCACACTGCGGATAGGCGTCTCCAATTTTTTCGGCAACATCAACGATGTTTTCGTTGCGGTCAATAATCTGCTTCAAGGCAAGGTGCCGGAAGCATTGAGCGACATGGGCCGGGTGGCCATCAACAGCACCGTGGGTCTGCTGGGTCTGATCGACGTTGCCAGCGATGCGGGGCTGGAAAAACATGACGAGGACTTTGGCCAGACCTTCGGCCGTTGGGGTGTCGCGGACGGGCCTTACGTGGTCCTGCCGATTCTGGGTCCGCGCACGCTGCGTGACGCTTTCGCCCAGGTCCTGGATACCAAGACCGACCCGATCTCTCAATTGAGTCGTGTTCCCTCGCGAAACACCTTGTTGGCATCCCGGGGGATCAGCGAGAGGGCCGATTATCTATCGACCGACAAGATAGTCGATGAAGCTGCTCTCGACCGCTACGCCTATATCCGCGATGCCTACCTGCAGCGGCGCCGCAGCAAGATCTACGACGGCAACGCGCCGCGCGAGGTGGATGACGGAGCGCAGTTCGACTTGGGATTGAGGTACGTTCTACTACAGCGACCTGGCACGGATGCTGACCTTGCCACCGCCAGCTTGGAAGCGGCTCCGGGAGTGGCAGCCGGGCAACCCGCTCCGGCCGCTAGTGAAGAGCGCCAATAGATGATTGCCCATTCGGTCTGTCTACACTGATTAAGGAATTTTCATGAAACTCATTTATCTGCTGCTGGCAGGTTTGACCCTGCTGTTGCCTGCCGTCGCGGACGCGCAGAAATCGTCCGCCGATGTGGCGCCCGACCAGTTGGTCAAGAACGTGACGAATGAAGTGTTGGAAATTATCCGCACCGACAAGGACATCCAGTCCGGCAACAGCAAGCGGGTCATCGACCTGGTCGAGGCCAAGGTATTGCCCCATTTCAACTTCACCCACATGACCCAACTCGCCATGGCGCGCGACTGGCGCGTTGCCACGCCAGCGCAGCAAAAGACCCTGACCGACGAGTTTCGCACGCTGCTGGTACGCACTTATTCGAAGGCCTTGACCGAGTATAAAAACCAGACGATCGAATTCAAGCCATTTTCGATGAAGGCCGGCGAGACCGAGGTCAAGGTACGCACCCAGGTCATCCAGTCCGGCGCGAAACCGATACCTCTCGACTATTTTCTGGAAAAGCAGCCGCAGGGCTGGAAGGTCTTCGATATCGAGGTCGGCGGCATCAGCCTAGTGACGAATTATCGCGAGTCGTTCGCCGGCGAAGTCCGAAAGAGTGGCATCGACGGACTGATCGGTTCGCTCCAGACGAAGAATCGCGGTACGGAGAAACCATGATTCATGTTGGCGAGGATAGTGTCGAGGTGTCTGGCGCAATGACCTTGCCCTTGGCATCCGAACTATTGGCGGAAGGGTGTGCCGCCATGACAAATCCGGATGTGGTGTTCGATCTTGCGGCGGTCACCGATGTCGACTCGTCTTCCATAGCGGTGATTTTTGGCTGGCTGCGCGAAGCGCAAAAGCAGGGCAAGAAAATCCGCATCGTGCATCCGCCGGACGACCTGTTGAACCTGGCCGCGGTCTATGATGTGACCGGCATGCTGCCGCTTGCCTGAGCGCGCCCGCCGGCAACTTCTCGGTTTGGTTTCCCGTTATCCATGACATCGGCAATTCGTGTCCAGCAGGTCGCCAAGCGCTTTGGTTCGGTCGAAGCGCTCGCCGGGGTCAGCCTCGATGTGCGGCAAGGCGAATTCTTTGGCTTGCTCGGCCCCAACGGCGCCGGCAAGACCACCTTGATATCAGCGTTGGCCGGCCTGGTGCGCCTCGATAGCGGGCATATCGAGGTGATGGGCTGCGATGTCGTCTCCGACTACCGCAACGCCCGCCGCCAACTTGGCGTGGTACCCCAGGAACTGGTGTTCGATCCTTTCTTCAGCGTGCGCGAAACGCTGAAGATCCAGTGCGGTTATTTCGGCATCCGGCAGACCCGGGCGCGCGACGCATGGATCGACGAAATCCTCGAAAATCTCGACCTGACTTCCAAGGCCAACGCCAATATGCGCTCCCTTTCCGGCGGCATGAAGCGGCGCGTCCTAGTGGCCCAGGCGCTGGTGCATAAGCCGCCGGTGATCGTGCTCGACGAACCCACCGCCGGCGTCGATGTCGAGTTGCGCCAGACGCTGTGGCAATTCATCCGTAGCCTCAACCGCGACGGCCATACCGTGGTGTTGACCACCCACTACCTGGAAGAGGCGGAGAGCCTGTGCACCCGGATCGCCATGCTCAAGGCCGGCCGTGTGGTGGCGCTCGATACCACCGCCAACCTGCTGCGTCGTTTCTCGGTGCATGCGCTGCGTCTAAAGCTGGCGCCGGGAGTCATGCTTCCGCCGCCGCTGGCGAGCCGCGCCCAGGAGAAAGAAGGTGCCTGGTCCATCGCCTTCGATCAATACTCGGAGATCGAGCCGGTACTGGCGGAATTGCGCGCCAATGGCTGCGTCTTGGAAGACCTGGAGATCGGCAAGCCCGATCTGGAGGAAGTTTTCGTTCGGGTGATGCGGGGGAAGGAAGACCGTTTTCCCTCCGGAGTCGGGGCGGACGCCCGGTCGCCAAGTTCCGTCGGGGTGACGGGATGAGCGGATTCCCCACCCTGTTCTACAAGGAAGTTCTGCGTTTTTGGAAAGTCGGATTCCAGACCGTCGCCGCGCCGGTGATCACCGCACTCCTATATCTGCTGATTTTTTCCCATGTGCTCGAATCCCGTGTTCACGTCTATGAGACGGTGAGTTATACCGCTTTTCTGGTGCCGGGCCTGGTGATGATGTCGCTGTTGCAGAACGCTTTCGCCAACTCCTCGTCGTCGCTGATCCAGTCCAAGGTGACGGGCAGCATCATATTCGTTCTGTTGCCGCCGATTTCCTATCGCGCTTTCTATCTGGCCTATGTGCTGGCAGCCCTGGTGCGCGGCCTCAGCGTCGGGGCGGGGGTGCTGCTGGCCACACTCTGGTTTGCGCCGCTGCAATTTGCGGAGCCACTCTGGATACTGGCCTTCGCCTTGCTCGGCGGCAGCATCCTGGCCAGTCTCGGCGTGATCGCCGGGATCTGGGCGGACAAATTCGACCAGTTGGCGGCCTTCCAGAATTTCCTGATCATGCCGCTGACCTTCCTCTCCGGGGTGTTCTATTCGATACATTCCCTGCCGCCCTTCTGGCAACAGGTGTCGCACTGGAATCCGGTTTTCTACATGATCGACGGCTTTCGTCACGGCTTCTTCGGCGTTTCCGATGTGTCGCCGTGGCAGAGCCTGGTTATCGTCGCCACCTGTCTTGTGCTGCTCTCGATGCTGACGCTCGGGATGCTGAAGCGCGGTTATAAACTGAGAGCCTGACCTGAGGACAAATCATGCTGAATCCCCGACAAATTGAAACCTGGATAGGCGCCGGCCTGGCCTGCGACCATATCTCCATCGATGGCGACGGCCACCACTTCGCCGCGATCATCGTCAGCGGCGAATTCGCCGGCATGAGCCGCGTCAAGCGCCAGCAACGCGTCTACCTGACCATCAAGGACAAGCTCGACAGCGGTGAGTTGCATGCCTTGTCGATGCAGACGCTGACGCCGGAAGAATGGAGCGAAAAGCAGAGAAATGGATAAGCGAGCGATCAGATCTGCCGTGGCCGGGCCGGTCGATTCGGTATCCGCTGCCCTTGCCGCCAGCCGGGTAGAATTGCACTCATGAACGGCATCACCATCGCCCTGTCGAAGGGCCGCATCTTCGAAGAAACCCTGCCCCTGCTGGCGGCGGCGGGCATCGTGCCCCTCGAAAATCCGGAGTCTTCGCGCAAGCTGATCATCGAGACCAACCGTCCCGAGGTGCGCGTGGTCATCGTCCGTGCCTCGGATACGCCGACCTATGTCCAATACGGCGCCGCGGACCTCGGCATTGCCGGCAAGGATGTGCTGCTCGAACATGGCGGCATGGGCTTGTATCAGCCCCTCGACCTGAAGATCGCCCGGTGCCGAATGTGCGTTGCCGCGCCGCTGGGCTTCGATTATGCGCAAGCGGTGCAGCGCGGCGCCCGGCTGAGCGTGGCGACCAAATATATCAACACGGCACGCGAACACTTCGCCGCCAAGGGCGTGCATGTCGATCTGATCAAGAACCGCTGATCGACGCCTTCGCCGGAGCGGTGCAGTGAGGGTGCGGCGGCTATCCACGCGCGAACCGGAATTCCTTTCGCAACTCGACGCCTTGCTGACATTCGAGACCTCGACGGACGAAAGCATCGAACGCACAGTCGCCGAAATCCTCGCCAATGTGCGCACCCTCGGCGACGCGGCGGTGCTCGACTACACCCGTCGTTTCGACCAGCTCGACGCCAGTTCCATGGCCGAACTGGAACTGCCCCGGGACGAACTCGCCGCCGCCTTCGAGTCCTTGCCGCAAGCGCAGCGCAGCGCCCTGGAACAGGCAGCCGCGCGAATCCGCGGCTATCACCAGCGGCAGAAGACGGAATCATGGGAATACACCGAGAATGATGGTACGCGCCTGGGGCAGAAGCTGAGCCCGCTCGACCGCGCCGGCCTGTATGTGCCCGGCGGCAAGGCGGCCTATCCTTCGTCGGTGCTGATGAACGCGCTGCCGGCCAAGGTCGCGGGAGTGAAAGAATTGATCATGGTGGTGCCGACGCCGCGCGGCGAGAAGAATGCGCTGGTGCTGGCCGCCGCACACCTGGCCGGCGTCGACCGGGTGTTCACCATCGGCGGCGCCCAGGCGGTCGGAGCCTTGGCCTATGGCACCCAAACCATCGCCCAGGTCGACAAGATCGTCGGCCCCGGCAATGCCTACGTCGCCGCCGCCAAGCGTCGCGTCTTCGGCGTGGTCGGCATCGACATGGTGGCCGGACCGTCGGAAGTGCTGGTGATCGCCGACGCCAGCGCCAACCCGGACTGGGTGGCGATGGACCTGTTTGCCCAGGCCGAGCATGACGAACTGGCGCAATCCATCCTGCTCAGCCCCGATGAGGATTTCATCGAGTGCGTGCAGCGGAGCATAGACAAGCTGCTGCCGACCATGCCGCGCAGCGACATCATCACCGCTTCCCTCACCGGGCGTGGCGCGCTGATCCACGTGAGCGACCTCGACGAGGCCTGCATCATCGCCAACCGCATCGCTCCCGAACACCTTGAACTTGCGGTCGCCGAGCCGCGCAAGCTGGTCGAAAAAATCCGCCATGCCGGCGCCATATTCATCGGCCACTATGCTTCGGAATCGCTCGGCGACTACTGCGCCGGACCCAACCACGTGTTGCCGACGTCGCGCAGCGCGCGCTTCTCCAGCCCGCTGGGGGTGTACGACTTCCAGAAGCGGACGAGCCTCATCGAGGTGTCGGAAGCTGGCGCGCAGACGCTCGGCCCCATCGCCTCCACGCTGGCGCATGGCGAAGGGCTGACGGCTCACGCCCGGGCGGCGGAACTGCGTTTGAAAACCTGATCGGTAAGGCGGACCAGGGGCGGAACGCCTATTCCGACGCTCCCATCCAGGGGTACACTTGGCGATAGGTACTTCCGGGAGCCCAAACCATGTACACACTTTTCATCGCCAACAAGAACTATTCGTCTTGGTCGCTGCGGCCGTGGGTCTTGATGCAACAGCAGGCCATCCCCTTTGAGGAACGGCTGTCTGCGTTCGGATCCGGTCCCTTTCGAGAGTTTTCGCCCAGCGGCAGAGTCCCCTGCCTGCATCACGACGGTACCGTCGTCTGGGATTCGCTGGCAATCGTCGAATATCTCGCCGAACGACATCCTGGCGTCTGGCCGGCCGATCCGCAGGCCAGAGCCTGGGCGCGTTGTGCCGCGGCGGAGATGCACTCCGGTTTCGGCGTGCTGCGCCAGCATTGCGGCATGAATTGCGGCGTGCGTGTTCGACTTCACGCGATAACTCCTGCGCTACAGCAAGACGTCGCCAGGGTCGACAAATTGTGGTCCGAAGGCCTCGCCCGATTCGGCGGACCGTTCCTGGCCGGCGCCGAATTCACGGCGGTCGATGCGTTCTTCGCCCCGGTGGCTTTTCGCGTCAACACTTACGGCCTGAAGCTCGGACCAGCCGCCGCCGCGTATGGACAACGCCTGCTGAGCCTGCCCGCGATGCAGCGCTGGTATGCGGAGGCATTGCGCGAGCCCTGGCGCGACGAGGCCCACGAGTAAGAACTCAAGCACTACGGCACCTGCCTAGAGGACAAGCGGCTGTCTGTCACCTAACCCAAACTCGTCGAACCGCGCGAACTGACAGAAACGAATAGCTTCACTTGGAGCAGATGCACGGTTGAGTTTCCTGTGCTTAGGTTGTACAGTGGTTTTTCCACAACAACAAATGAGGATAATCATGTCGCAGACTTGTCTGAAGGTTTTGCTGTCTATGCTGTTTGCGTTGTGTGCATCCAGCGCGCTGGCCCAGATGCCCAACCCATACGGTGCACCGATCAATCTCGATATCGCCAAGAAGGCCGCAGCCGCGGCGGCAGCCGAGGCGCGCAAGAACAACTGGAACATGGCGATCGCCATTACCGACGGCGGCGGCGCCCTGGTCTATCTCGAAAAAATGGACGCCACGCAGACCGGCAGCGTCAATGTCGCCATCGGCAAGGCGCGCTCGGCGGCGATGTTCAAGCGGCCGACCAAGGTGTGGCAGGACGTGGTCGCGGGCGGCGGTGCCGGGCTGCGTGTCCTCGGCCTTGAAGGGGCGGTGCCGATCGACGGCGGTCTGCCGATCGTCATCGACGGCAAGATCGTCGGCGCCATCGGTGTTTCAGGCGCCGCCGGCGACCAGGATGCCCAATGCTCGAAGGCCGGCGTCGATGCGCTGAAGTAAGGGTGTAGAACCGCCAGGAAAAAGGGGCCGTTCGGCCCCTTTTTCATTCGGGCGACACATGTTTGCTTCGAACCTCCGAACGCAGAACCAGGGTGAGGCCGCCGCCTCATGCGCTCCTGCCCTGCGGGTTCCCTTGCGCCGGTGCGCCCGCCTCGACATTCTGACGGTGCTGGAAGACTGTGACAATGCGGTTCCTAATTGCTAGGTCTGCAATCTGCTGCCTCGCATAGTAGAAAATTGGATCCGGGAAGACAATTACCGCCTCGGAACGCGCATGCTTGATCGTCAGGAACGCGCTCTCAATCTCGGAGGAGGTCTGCGCCTCAACTGGCAGAATTTTCAGTTTCCTCCGCTGCGCCAACGCCTCGATATTTCTTAGCATCGAGATCTCTGATTTGTTGCTGGGATTCAATAGCACCGCTACGCGCCCAACTTTCGGGTTCACCGATAGTAGTGTTTCGAACACTTTTGGAGTCAGCTCCTCGCCAAGGACAGACACTCCCGTGACATTGCCTCCGGGTCGGGCAAGGCTTTCAACCAGTTCTCGCGCAACCGGGTCTGCACCAGCTAGCATCACAATCGGAATCTCGCTCGTGGCGGCTTTTAGTGCGAGGACGGCGGGGCTAGTAACTCCCAAAATGATATCGGGATGGAGCGCGACCAACTCTGCCGCGAGGCTTTGCAAACGTTCCAGTTTGTTCATTGCGTAACGGGACTCGAAGACGTAGTCCCGGCCTTCCGTATAGCCTAGCTTGACCATCCTCATTCGCAAAGGCGATCCGATCGCTGCCTGTCTCGTTTCTTACTATTACAGACAGACGTGGCAACCCGCGCATCGCATTTGAAGCGCAGCCAGACGCTGCGTCTATCGGTGTTATGATCGGCGCACCTACCATCCTGCCGTAGCTTCTGACATTTGCTTAGATGGTAGTCGAGTAGTATCAAACAACAAGGAGGAATTTATGAGTCTAACCCAATCATTTTGTCGGGTCGTGGCGGTACTCTTCGTCATGGTTGCGACAAGTGCGGCGAGCGCTGCCGATCGACCTGTTCCGAAGGAGGGAGACTGGGTCGTCAAGGATTTCAAGTTTCACAATGGCGAGACTCTTCCGGAGTTACGACTGCACTACACCACGCTGGGCGACAGTGGGGGCGAACCTGTACTGATATTGCACGGAACTACAGGGTCGGGCACAGCACTGCTTGGCCCCGCGTTTGGAGGCGAGCTGTTTGGTGCTGGTCAGCCACTTGACGCCAATCGTTACTTCATCGTCCTCCCAGACGCTATCGGCACAGGCAAGTCAAGCAAGCCATCCGATGGCCTGCGGACAAAGTTTCCCCAATACAATTACGATGACATGGTCGAAGCGCAATACCGTCTGATTACAGAGCACCTTGGCCTCAAGCACCTGCGGCTCGTCTTGGGTAATTCCATGGGCGGCATGCAGACATGGATGTGGGCGCAGAAGTACCCAAACGCTATGGACATTGCGGTGCCGATGGCCTCACTGCCCACGGAGATGTCCGGACGAAACTGGATGCTGCGCCGTATGCTCACGGAATCCATCCGCAATGATCCGGAGTGGCTGGGCGGCAATTACACAAAGCAACCCCGCAGCTTGCAGTTTGCATCAGTCTTCTACGGTGCCGCGACCATAGGCGGAAACCAGAGACTGTTCAAACTGGCCCCCACCCGAGAGAAAGCCGATGCATTACTTAAACAGCAGCTAACAGGTTCCTTCGCCGGTGATGCAAATGACCACCTCTATCAGTGGGAATCCTCTCTCGATTACAATCCAGCGCCGGGCCTCGATAAGATCCAGGCCACTCTTCTAGCCATCAACTCGGCGGACGATGAACGCAATCCCCCTGAGCTTGGTGTGCTTGATAGGGAAATCAAGCGTGTCAAGAATGGCCGTGTACTGTTGATTCCCAGCAGCCCAGATACTTATGGTCATGGGACGACTGCTTTCGCCAAGTTCTGGAAGAAGGATCTTGAGGAACTGATAAAGTCGGCACCGCACCTGCAAAATTAGAATATGTTTCCGAATCTGCTCAGACCGCGAACGACCGCTATTTCAGCGCCGCTACTTCTGCACTGGGCACTTTGGAGACATCCAGCATAGGTTGCAGCAGTCCTCGGTTTTTCCGATCATTCACTGACGAAAACTACGGGGCTGCAGCAGGCCAGGGCGTCGCCGATTTTGTTACCGCCGCGGCGACGGGGTGCTCGCCGGGGACGTCCGGGCCGGCTGTCTGAGCGCAGCGAGTTTGCAGGCCCGGCCGGCGGGCGCGCTGTCGCAAGGGAACCCGCAGGGCGGGAGCGCATGAGGCGGCGGCCTGGCCTGTCGCTGCCGGCGCTCAGCAAACTCCTTATCCGAGTATTTCCCGCAGTGCCGCGACCAGCAACGCGCACTGCTCGTCTGTGCCGATGGTGATGCGCAGAAACTGATCGATGCGCGGCTGCTTGAAATGTCGCACGATGATGCTGCGGCTGCGCAAGGATGTCGCGAGTTCGCTGGCGTCGCGTTGCGGGTGGCGGACGAATATAAAGTTCGCTGCGGATGGCAACACCTCGAAGCCGATTTGCGCCAGTTGTTGCTTCAGCTTCTCGCGGCTGGCGATGACGGCATGGCGCGTCCGGTCGAAGTGTTCTGTGTCTTCCACGGCCGCCGTCGCGCCGGCAATGGCGAGGCGGTCCAGCGGATAGGAATTGAAACTGTTCTTTACCCGTTCCAGTGCTTCGATCAAGTCGCTGTGGCCGAGCGCGAAACCGACCCGCAGGCCGGCCAGCGAATGCGACTTGGAGAGGGTCTGCACCACCAGCAGGTTGGAATAGCGGGCGATCAGCGGGATCGTGGAAGCCTTGTTTTCGCCGAAGGCGATGTAGGCTTCGTCGACGACCACTACCGATTCTGGATTGGCGGTGAGCAGGTGCTCGATTTCGGCGGGCGCCAGCAATCGGCCGGTCGGGGCGTTCGGGTTGGGAAAAATGATCCCGCCATTGGCTTGCCGGTAATCGTCGACGCGGATCTCGAAGGACTCGGACAGCGGCACGGCGATGTACTCTACGCCGAAAAGTTGGCAATACACCGGATAGAAGCTGTAAGTGATGTCCGGGAACAGGATAGGCTGCGGGTGATTCAGCAGGGCCATGAATACGTGGGCGAGGACTTCGTCGGAACCGTTGCCGACGAATACCTGCTGCGCGCTCAGGCTATGCAAGGCGGCGATGGCCTGCTTGAGGCGGTCGGCATTGGGATCGGGATAGAGTCTGAGATTGGCGCCGGTTTCTCCTGCGATCGCTTCGATGGCCCGCGGCGAAGGCCCGTAGGGATTCTCGTTGGTGTTGAGCTTGACGAGATTCGCCAGCTTCGGCTGCTCGCCTGGGACGTAGGGCGTCAGCTTGCCGACGACGCTGCTCCAGTACTTGTTGTTCATGGTGGATTCGGAATTTCTGGTGATGGTGACCAAGCCCGGATGGTAGCAAGCGAAACGCCATAGTGGGGAAAAAACCACGGCGCTGCACATACCCATTGTCTTTTGTCCCATCTTTGCGTAACGTGGCATTTTTCAATGCACGATATAACCATGCGGCAAGGGGAAATCACCCGCAACACCCTGGAAACCCAGGTTCGCGTCAAACTCGATCTCGACGGTTCCGGCCGGACTCGGCTGGCTTCCGGCATCGGCTTCCTCGATCACATGTTGGACCAGATCGCCCGTCACGGCTTGCTCGACCTGGAGGTCGAAGCCAAGGGCGATCTGCATATCGATGCCCATCACAGCGTCGAAGACATCGGTATTTCACTCGGTCAAGCACTCGTCAAGGCGGTCGGCGACAAGAAGGGGCTGCGCCGCTACGGGCACGCCTATGTGCCGCTGGATGAGGCGCTGTCGCGCGTGGTGGTGGATCTGTCGGGCAGGCCCGGGCTGGTTTTCAACGTCGAATTCACACGGGCCATGATCGGCGACTTCGATGTCGATCTGGTGCGCGAGTTCTTCCAGGGGCTGGTCAACCACGCCGCCATCAGCGTGCATATCGACAATCTGCGCGGCGACAATGCCCACCATCAGGCGGAAACCGTGTTCAAGGCTTTCGGCCGGGCGTTGCGCATGGCCGCCGAGCCCGATCCGCGCGCCGCCGGATCAGTCCCATCCACCAAGGGCAGCCTTTGAACTAGGGCGTGTTCTCCATTGAGCGACGTGTGCGAACGAGACAGATGGCCCCCAGTGCAAGGCACGAGCGACGCCGTTGGGTTGCTCCCAATCAGGAGCGAACAACGCCGCAATGGGGGCCATATGCCTCGTTCCCTTCGGGTTGCTGCCAAATGCGGCGTCCGCTTTGTCACTCGTCTCGTCAAGGGGGATGGCCATTGACTTCGACTCGTTTCGCGCGGCCATCCGCATTTGGCAGCAACGCATCACGCCGATCAATGGAGAACACGCCCTTGCCATGAGCTGCACCGTCGCAGTCGTCGATTATGGGATGGGCAACTTGCGCTCGGTCGCCAAGGCGATCGAGCATGTCGCTCCTGAGGGCCGCGTGCTGGTCACTTCCAGCGCGACCGACATCGCCAATGCCGACCGTGTCGTGGTGCCGGGGCAGGGCGCCATGCCGGACTGCATGCACGAACTGGAAATCCGCGGGCTACGCGATGCGGTGCTGCGGGCCGCGCGGACCCAACCTTTCCTGGGAATCTGCGTCGGCTTGCAGATGCTGTTCGGCCTCGCCGAAGAAGGCGGCGTGATGGGTCTCGAAGTGTTGCCGGGGCGGGTGCCGCATTTCCCTCGCGAGGCGATGGTAGGTCCGGACGGCGCTCGACTGAAGGTTCCGCACATGGGCTGGAACGAGGTTCATCAGATGCCCGCAGGCCACGAAGGCACGGCCCATCCCCTTTGGGCGGGGATCGCCGACGGATCGCGGTTCTATTTCGTGCATAGCTATTACGTCGAGCCCGCACTGCCTGAGTTGATAGCAGGTTCGACGAATTACGGTATCCCCTTTACCAGCGCCGTGGAGCGCGATAATATCTTTGCTGTGCAATTTCACCCGGAAAAAAGCGCGCGCGACGGCCTCGCGCTGCTCGCCAACTTCATGCGCTGGAAACCCTGAGCCCGCTTTCCCTTCATCATCGATAGTAGCCTTCCCGACCTATGCTGCTGATACCCGCGATCGACCTCAAGGATGGACATTGTGTCCGCCTCAAACAGGGCGCCATGGAGGATGCCACGGTATTCTCGGAAGACCCGGCCGCCATGGCACGCCACTGGATAGCATCGGGTGCGCGTCGCCTGCACTTGGTGGACCTGAATGGCGCCTTCGCCGGCAAGCCCAAGAATGAACCGGCCATCAAGGCCATCCTCAAGGAGGTCGGCGCCGAGATTCCCGTCCAGCTCGGCGGCGGCATTCGCGACCTGGACACCATCGAGCGTTGCCTCGATGACGGTATCACCTATGTCATCATCGGCACCGCCGCGGTGAAGAACCCAGGCTTCCTGCATGACGCCTGCAGCGCCTTTCCCGGGCATATCATCGTCGGCCTGGATGCCAAGGACGGCAAGGTGGCAACGGACGGCTGGTCGAAGATGACCGGGCACGCTGTCATCGACCTGGCCAGGAAGTTCGAGGACTATGGCGTGGAAGCCGTCATCTATACCGATATCGGCCGCGACGGCATGCTCTCGGGCGTCAATATCGAAGCGACCGTCAAACTGGCCCAGGCACTGCACATTCCCGTCATCGCCAGCGGCGGGATCGCCAGCCTGAAGGACATCAAGGCTCTGTGCGCGGTCCAGGACGAGGGCATCAGCGCGGCGATCACCGGCCGCGCCATCTACGAGGGATCCCTGGACTTCAAGAAAGCCCAGGCCGAGGCGGACAAGTTGTCGGCGAAAGCCTGACCGGCATGCTCGCCAAACGCATCATTCCCTGTCTGGATGTCAATGCCGGGCGCGTCGTCAAGGGCGTCAATTTCGTCGCATTGCGCGACGCAGGGGATCCGGTCGAGATTGCCCGCCGCTATGACGAGCAAGGCGCGGATGAACTGACCTTCCTGGATATCACCGCCAGTTCCGATCAACGCGACATCATCCTGCACGTGGTCGAGCAGGTTGCCGACCAGGTGTTCATTCCGCTGACCGTCGGCGGCGGTGTGCGCGCCGTCGCGGATGTGCGCCGCCTGCTGAATGCCGGCGCCGACAAAGTCAGCATGAACACCGCAGCGGTGCAGAATCCTCAACTGGTGGCCGATGCCTCGGGCAAGGTCGGCAGCCAGTGCATCGTCGTCGCCATAGACGCCAAGCAAGCTTCGCCCGGCCACTGGGAAGTGTTTACCCATGGCGGCCGCCAGGGCACCGGGCTCGACGCCGTGGCCTGGGCGCAACAGGTACAGGCCCTGGGGGCCGGGGAAATCCTGCTGACCAGCATGGACCGCGACGGTACCAAGAACGGTTTCGACCTGGCCTTGACCCGGGCCGTATCCGAGGCCGTGGATATCCCGGTGATCGCCAGCGGCGGCGTCGGCAATCTGCAACACCTGGCCGACGGCGTCATTGAAGGCAAGGCCGATGCGGTCCTGGCCGCCAGCATTTTCCATTACGGCGAATACACGGTGCGCCAAGCCAAGGAATACATGCGCTCACAGGGTATCGAGGTCAGGCTGTGAGCGTGAATTGGCTTAACCAGGTGAAATGGGACGAGCACGGACTGGTCCCGGTCATCGTTCAGGACGCCATGGGTGGCGAAGTGCTGATGTTCGCCTGGATGAATCGCGAAGCCCTGGAACGCAGTGCCGTGGGCGGCGAAGCGGTCTACTGGTCGCGCTCGCGGCGCAAGCTGTGGCACAAGGGCGAGGAGTCCGGCTACAGCCAGATCATCCGCGAGATCCGCCTGGATTGTGACAACGATGTGCTGCTGCTGAAGGTCGAACAGACCGGCGGCATCGCCTGCCATACCGGACGGCGCAGTTGCTTCTTCCAGAAATATGGCGAAAACCGCTGGCAGACCGTGGAGCCGGTACTGAAAGATCCCAAGCTCATCTACAAGTAGTTTCCGGTACCCGCCTTTGGGTCTGGGGTACCGGTGCCCGCCCCTGGGTCTAGGGTATTAGCGGCGACCCTGGCTAGCCTTGCGATTGAATTCATCGATACACCGGGCGAGTTCCTCGGCATTGCCGGATTCCACGTTGCAGTTCCCGGTCTTGACGGGAGCCGGTGGTTTCTCTGGTTTCTCTTTTGTCGGGGCAGGCGAACTTCCCGATTCGGGCGGAGCGGTTTTGCTCATCTTCTCGGTAAGCTGTCTGAGCTGAGTTTCGGTCTCGCTCAAGCGGTTCCGATACTTCGCCTCGGACTCCCGGGCGCTCGAATATTGCTTTTCAAGCTGCGAGATCTCGTCCCGCTGGTCTTCGATCTTCTGGGCCTGATTGATGACCATGTTGGAGAGCAAGGCGAAAGAAAATGTCATCCCGGCGATGATGCCGATGACCAGCACCAACAGGTAAATGAAGAAACTGCGAACCGCGCTGCGCGGAGCAGGGGGTGTCGCTACAGGCGCCTCGTCGGCATGAGGCGTCTTGGCTTTTCTTTCGGGAGCGCGGCTTTCGCTTCTCTCTTCTTTCTCGCCATCCTCTTCTTTGAGTTTTCCAACGCGATTCCTGAGGCGATTGAGAACACCGCTCAATGCGTCGATCACGCGCAAATACGCCGCGAGGATAAACCGCTTCAGACGTTGCAATCGGCTTACGCCCGCTTCGGGGACGCTCTCCGAACTCTCCTCGGGGGGGGGGCTTTCGTTCGGATCGCCGTCGGGCTTCATGGAGCTTCCAAAAATATCGACCCGGATCTTCCACGGGAGAAGACGGCCGGTAGGACACGGTATGGGCCAATTGCCATGACGATGTCCTGAACGATAAGGAAGTCCTTTCCTAGCATGTTTCCATACTAGCGTCAGTGCGGCCACATCACCCGCCGGAATAAGCGCGGATTACCAGCGCTATTGCACTGATTCCCCTACCGGCCCGGACCTTTTCCGGGCGATATCGGGATTTTTGTTTTACGGCACGGCAGGCGGTATGATTCGTTCCTGATCCGGGTGATTTTGGCTTCCGGGGCGCGAGTCGGGCTTTGCGCGTGTTGTAGTGCAAGGTTGGCCGCCCGTCCAGCTGGCGGTACTATTGATTTTAATTTCAAAGGAATAGACTCAATGATCGATCTCGAAGTCATACACCGTATCCATAAGACGCTGACCGATCGAAAGGGCGCGGCACCGGAGTCGTCTTATGTTGCCAGCCTGTATGCCAAGGGCACCGACAGCATATGCAAGAAAGTGGCTGAAGAAGCCGCGGAAGTCATCATGGCGGCGAAGGATGGCGATTCCCTGCACGTGGTCCGCGAGGTGACCGACCTGTGGTTTCACAGCATGATCCTGCTGGCACATCTTGGCCTCGACGTGAACGACATCGCGGCGGAATTCCGCCGGCGCGAGGGCATCTCGGGCATAGACGAAAAGAACTCCCGGGATCAGGAGGCGGCATGAGCGACTGCATTTTTTGCAAGATCGCACGGGGCGAAATACCGAGTCGGAAGGTTTTCGAGGACGAGGATATTTTCGCTTTCCACGATATTCAGCCGGTAACGCCGGTGCATTTCATGATTATTCCCAAGCTGCATATTCCCTCGCTGGCCGAAGCCGAGTTGAAGCATGTGGCGGTACTCGGCAAGATGCTGGCCCTGTCGGGCCGCCTGGCCTGCGAGCAAGGGCTGGCCGACGGATTCCGCACCATCATCAACACCGGTCGAATCGGCCGGCAAGAGGTGTATCATTTGCACATGCACATCCTTGGCGGTCCCGAGCCGCTGGGGTCGATGGTCCGCAAATAAGGAGAAACTCATGGGAAGCTTGAGTATTTGGCACTGGTTGATCGTGCTGGTGATCGTCATGCTGGTGTTCGGCACCAAGAAATTGCGTAACGTCGGGTCCGACCTGGGAGGCGCGGTCAAAGGCTTCAAGGAGGGGATGCGCGACAGCACGGCGGAGAAGAGTGCTGATGCCGGCGCACAGCAACCACCGGTGACCGGCCATACCCTCGAAGGCGAGATCAAGGAAAAGGTCAAGAGCTAGAAGGTCGCGAGGAATTCCCGGGTGAGGAGAGAGGAGTAAGCGCATCGCCCTGGAGCTCCCCGTCTGATATTTTTCCCCTCGCCACGTACCTTTCAATCCTATCTTATGTTCGACGTCGGCTTTTCCGAACTGGTCGTCATCGCCCTGGTGGCGCTGATCGTCATTGGTCCTGAACGATTACCCAAGGTCGCGCGTACCGTTGGCGTCCTGCTAGGCCGTTTGCAGCGTTACGTCAACGATGTCAAATCCGATATCAACCGCGAAATGCAGCTCGACGAACTGAAGAAGATTCAGGAAAACGTTTCGAGCCAGGTGCGTGGGCTGCAAGATTCCGTGACTTCCGAGATGCGCAGCGTCGAGGACTCCCTGAATCAATCCATTGCACCGCCAGAAACGCAAGCCGCGGAATTCCCGGCCGCCACCCCCGAGGCTGCCGGGCCAGTCGAGTCCGCGTCGCCCGCGGGGATGACTGATCCAGTCACGCATGTTCCCGAGCATCAACTGGAACTCGGCTTTGAATCGAAGAGCGAGAAGGCCAAAACTTAGGCAACTATGTCCGACGTCCAGGAAACCTTCATCTCCCATCTGATCGAACTTCGCGACCGGCTGATCCGCTCGATCATCGCCGTCATTGTGACCTTCCTCTGCCTGGTCAACTGGGCGCGCGACATTTACACCCTGCTGGCCACGCCGATGCTGGCGGCCCTGCCGAAGGGCGGCCAGATGATCGCCACCGATGTGGGCGGAGCCTTCTTCGTGCCGATGAAGGTCACGCTGATGCTGGCATTCCTCATCGCCTTGCCCTATGTGCTCTATCAGGTATGGGCCTTCGTGGCGCCCGGGTTGTATGCCCACGAAAAAAAACTGACGCTGCCGTTGCTGGTCGCCAGCGTGTGCCTGTTTTTCGTCGGCATGGCCTTCGCCTACTTCATCGTCTTTCCCACGGTTTTCGCTTTCGTGAACAAGTTCGCGCCCGACGGCGTGGCGGTGATGACCGACATCGACAAATACCTTTCCTTCGTGATGACGACCTTCATCGCATTCGGCATCACTTTCGAAGTGCCGGTGATCGTCATCGTCCTGGTCAGGACCGGGCTGGTCAGCATCGCCAAGCTCAAGGAAGCCCGTCCCTATGTCATCGTCGGCGCCTTCGTGGTCGGCGCCGTTTTCACGCCGCCCGATGTGCTGTCGCAGTTCCTGTTGGCGGTGCCGCTTTGGTTGTTGTACGAACTCGGGATTATCATTGCCGGCTTCATTTCAAAGCCGGTCGAAGCGGAGCCCAATAATGAGCACCAACTGGCGGGCGCAGTCGATATGGAACGGGAACTCGGCGAAGCCGAAGCCGATACCCGCAAGCCATAGCGTGGATGCTTAGTCAGGAATGTCCAAGGGAGTTCCGGCCAGACTGACCAGCGAAGCGGATGTCCGCAATCTTGCTTCGTCCGCGCTGCTCAAACTGTTCGACAGCCTCTATGAAGGCGCCGTGGTGGTCGACCGCGCCGGCCGCATCACCTGGATCAACGACAAGTACAAGGCCTTGATCGGCTGGAACGGGACCGAATCCATCGAGGGCAGGCTGGTCGAGGAAGTGATTCCCAATAGCCGCTTGCGCGCCGTCGCCGAATCCGGCCAAGCCGAAATGCTGGATATTTTCACCCTGGGTCAACGCCAGGTGGTGGTTTCCAGGATACCTCTGCACGATGATGGCGGCGCATCGATCGGCGCGCTGGGGATCATCCTCTACGATCGCCTGCAAGCCCTGCGTCCGATCGTCTCGAAATTCCAGCAGATGCAAGTCGATCTTGCCTCGGCCCGGCGCGAACTGACGGAAAACCGCCAGGCCAAATATCGCTTCAGCCAGTTCGTCGGCGTCAGCCGGGCGGCGCGTGAAATCAAGGAGCAGGCGCGCCGTGCCGCGGAACGCGACATGTCGGTGCTGCTTCTGGGCGAGACCGGCACCGGCAAGGAGTTGCTGGCTCACGCCATCCATGGCGCCAGCCGCCGCGCCGAGGCGTCGCTGGTGCGCATCAACGCCGCTGCGATTCCGGAAAACCTGCTCGAAGCCGAACGCTTCGGGGTCGAGCCCGGCGCCTACACCGGCGCCGGCAGCAAGCCCCGACCCGGGAAATTTCAACTCGCCGACGGCGGCACCCTGTTCCTCGACGAGGTCGGGGACATGCCCTTGGCATTGCAGGCGAAGCTGCTGCGGGTCTTGCAAGAAGGCGAGATCGAGGCGCTCGGCAGCAACCGGGTACGTACGGTGGATGTGCGGGTGATCGCCGCCACCAGCCGTAACCTGAAAGCCATGGTGGATGCCGGCGAGTTTCGCGCCGACCTCTACTACCGGCTCAACGTGTTGCCGCTGCGGATACCGCCGCTGCGGGAGCGCAGCGATGACTTGCCGATACTCTGCGAGACCTTGCTCGAGAGCATCGCCGAGCGGACGGGGGAGGTCGTCCGGACGGTTACGCCGATCGGCCTGGAACGACTGGCCGGATACCACTGGCCGGGTAACGTGCGCGAGCTCCAGAATGTGTTGCAGCAAGCCATCGCCGCCAGCGATGAACGCGAATTGGGACCGATGCATTTCGACATGTTGCCGGTTGCCCAAGTGCCTATACCGGAGCGGAAGCTTGACGAGAGTTCTGCGGTAGTCCCTGCGCGGTCATTACGCGAGGCCGTCGCGGCCGCCGAACATGCGGAAATACTCAAGGCGCTCGCGGCCACCGCCGGCGTCAAGCTCCATGCAGCCAAACTGCTGGGGATCAGCCGGGCGCAGTTGTACGAGAAACTGACGGCTTACGGGATGCTGTCTGTTGCGCCGGACAGTCAGGACACTGATTAATTTTCCGGTCACGCCTGGGAAACCGCCAAGCCGTAGGGAGTACTTCGATCAGGCTGGAATGTGATGTCCGGTTAGGCGGACAGCAATGTCTAGTCGAGGCCTGCCGGGTGAGACATGACCCTCCAATCATCCGCAATGACGGTAGCGGTGTGGCATCTTAGGCGCGCATGATAATCCCATAAAATCAATCAACTGTACGCCACATTCGGCGGTCGAGCAGGCTTGACGGGATAGGCGGGGCGCTGCATGGCACACGCCGTGCTAAGGATCCACTGGTTGCCGTCAGGTGACGGTTCTGATTCCCGATTAAGAGGAGGAGTGACATGAACATGAAACGACTCGGTATCGCCGCGCTGCTGGCCGGCACCGTGGGGTTTACCGGCCACGCAATGGCGCAGGAACTGAAAATCGCCCTGATCGCCGGCAAGACCGGCGCGCTCGAGGCCTATGCCAAGGAAACCGAAATGGGTTTCATGCTGGGGCTGGAGTATCTCACCGGCGGCAAGATGGAACTCAACGGCCGCAAGATCAAGGTCATCGTCAAGGACGACCAGGGCAAGCCGGATCTCGCCAAGGCTGCCCTGGCCGAAGCCTATGGTGACGACAAGGTCGACATCGCCGTGGGCACCACTTCCTCGGGTGCCGCCCTGGCGATGTTGCCGGTGGCCGAGGAATACAAGAAAGTCCTGATCGTGGAGCCGGCGGTGGCGGATTCGATCACCGGCGACAAGTGGAACCGCTATATCTTCCGCACCGGTCGCAACTCGACACAGGACGGTTTGGCCGCGGCAGCGGCATTGATGGGCGATGCAAACGTCGCTTTCCTGGCGCAGGATTACGCCTTCGGCCGCGACGGCATCAAGGCCTTCAAGGATTCCCTGGTGAGCATGAAGAGCAAGGCTAAGGTGGTGCACGAGGAATATGCACCGCAAACCGCCACCGACTTCACCGCTTCCGCCCAGCGCATTTTCGACGCGCTCAAGGACAAACCGGGGCGCAAGATCCTCTCGATCTACTGGGCCGGCCCCAACCCCCTGACCAAGATCGCCGACATGAAGCCGGAACGTTATGGCATCGAATTGGCGGCGGGCGGCAACATCCTGCCGGTCATGAAGACCTGGAAGAACCTGAGCGGCCTGGAAGGCAGCATCTACTATTACTACGGTTTCCCGAAGAACAAGATGAACGACTGGCTGGTCGCCGAGAATCAGAAGCGCATGAAGCAACCGCCGGATTTCTTCACTGCCGGCGGCTTCGCGGCGGCCAGTGCCGTGGTGACGGCCTTGACCAAGGCTGGCTCGTCCGACACCGAGAAACTGATCGCGACCATGGAAGGCATGGACTTCGACACGCCCAAGGGAAAGATGAGCTTCCGCAAGGATGATCACCAGGCGATGCAGGCCATGTATCACTTCAGGATCAAGAAGACCCAGGCGAATGAATGGGATCTGCTGGAACTCGTTCGCGAGATTCCCGCGGCCGAACTGCCTGTGCCGGTTCGCAACAAACGCTAGTCATTCCCCTTCTGAGCGGTACGCGAAGGGTCCATTACGGCAATATGCCGGCCATGGACGCTTCGCTGCGCTTGGCATGACGGATCATTTACGCGGCGAACGAGTTTTCCCACCATGACGACCGAGATCGATTCCGAACCGCCGGTGCTGTCCACCCATGGTCTCAGCATCCATTTCGGCGGCCACGTCGCGGTCAACAATGTCAGTTGCGAGTTTCGTCCCGGAACGCTGACCGCGATCGTCGGACCGAATGGCGCCGGCAAGACCACTTATTTCAATTTGATCTCCGGCCAGTTGCCGGCGACCTCAGGCAGCGTGCGCTTATACGGCGAGGACATCACCGCGCTGGGCGCGGCGCAGCGGACCGAACGCGGCATCGGCAGGGCGTTTCAACTGACCAACCTGTTCCCGAATTTGACGGTGCTGGAGAACGTTCGCCTCGCGGTGCAAAGCAAGGCGCGGCTGGGAGTGAATTTGACTTCCATGTGGACCAGCCATATCGAACTGATCGACAAGGCCGAACACTTCCTGCATCGCGTGAGCCTCGCCGAACGACGAGGCGAGTTGGCGGCGGCGCTTTCCCACGGCGATAAGCGCAAGCTCGAAGTGGCGATACTGCTGGCGCTGGAGCCCGACATCCTGATGTTCGACGAACCGACCGCCGGCATGAGCGTGGACGAAGTACCTGTTGTCCTCGAACTGATCCGCCACATCCAGGCCCAGGGCGACAAGACGATACTCTTGGTGGAGCACAAGATGGACGTGGTGCGCTCGCTGGCCGATCGTATCATCGTCTTGCACAACGGCTACCTGGTAGCCGATGGCGATCCTGTCGAAGTGATGGGCTCGCCCATCGTCCAGGAAGCCTATCTCGGAACGGGAGTGGCGGAACGTGTCTAGTCTGTCTGAACGGCCTGAACCTCTGCTGCGACTTGCCGGCGTGCATACGCACATCGGCCAATACCATATCCTGCAAGGCGTGGACCTGGTCGTTCGGCAAGGCGGGTTGACGGTATTGCTGGGACGCAACGGCGCCGGCAAGACCACCACCTTGC
>JAPLQT010000027.1 GCA_026399515.1 Pseudomonadota bacterium
CCGCCTGCGCAAAGACGTAGTTGCCATGGTTGGCGGAGATGCCGGCGCCGTTGACGGCATAGCTGCCGACATTGCTGGCCGTCGTCGCCGGGGAGTTGAACGCCAGCGTGCCCGTGGTCGCTTTGGCGAGCGTGTCGGTCAGCACGAAGCCGGTCAGGCTACCGCCGAAGGCCGGATTCGAGGCGCCGTACACGCGGCTTGTCGGGCTCGCTGTATAGGTCAGAGTCGCCGGGTTGATGGTGAGCGCGGTGGCGTTGCCCGCCGCCTGCGCGAACACATAGTTGCCATTGTTGGCGGTCAGGCCGGAGCCATTGATGGCATAGCTACCGACATTGCTGGCCGTCGTCGCCTCGGAGTTGAACGCCAGCGTGCCGCTGGTGGCGCTGGCGAGAGTGTCGCCCAGCACGAAGCCGGTCATGCTGCCGCCGAAGGCCGGATTCGAGACGCCGTAGGTGCGGCTGAAGGAATTCGCGGTGTAGGTGAGGGTGGCCGGGTCGATCCTCAGTGTGCCGTTGACATAAGACAGGCTGTAGCTGTTCGATGCGGCGCCCGATGGAACGATGGCATAGTTTCCAACGTTGACGTGCGCGCCTTGCAGGATACTGAACGATGGCAAGGTGGTCAGATTAGCGCTGGTGCCGCCGGAATACGAAGCGGTGAAGGTCGGGTCGGGCTGCCCGTAAAGTTTGGTGAAATCGTCCGCGGCGATGGTCAGCGTCGGGGTTGGCGCTGGCGCTGGCGTTGAAGTCGCGGCGCTGTTGGCGTTGTAGAGCGCGCGCGTCGCCCCGCCCTGAGGATCGTTCGGAAACGCCACGCCGTCGTACTGGGTGTAACCGCTCAACCCGCCGAGCGTGAACGAACCGGTCGTAGCCGAGGTGTACAGCAGCCGTCGGCCCGTGCCGGCCAACAGGCCGGTACTGGCCTGGTTGATGAGCACGCCCGAGCCGGTCGCGGCGAGTTGCGTCGTGCCGGAGGCAGTGATGGCGCTGGCCGCGATCAAGCCGTTGACGCCGCGCAGAGTCAGATTGCCGCCGGAGGAAAGGGTGACGTTGTTGGCCGCGGAAATGAGCGCCGAGACGGCCATCGCCGAACTGCTGTTGACGGCTACGTTGCCGGAAAAGCTCACCGGATTCGGATTGGCATCGTCGTCGACCAGGACTAGGTCGGCGATGGAATTCGAGGCATGGCTGGCGGTGAAAGCGGTGGCGCTTGACGGCAGCATGTTGTAGTGAAGGCTGGTAGTCGAAACCGGCCCGTTCAGGGTCACGCTGGAAAAATTGTAAACGCGCACTTGCGGCGCGGAGATGGTCGCGCCGGAGGCGCTGGTCAGGCTGGAACCCGCACCGTTGGCGAAAAATCGCAAGGTGCCGCTGCTCGCGTTGGCCAGCGAAATATTCTGGTTGACCGCGATCGCCTTGGACTGGAGCGTGAGGGTTGCACTGGCCGATCCCCCTGTGCCCAAGGTGATGGGCGCATTCACCGTCAGGGTGTTGGTCGCCTGCAAGGTGACGTCGTTACCGAGCAGCAGTCCGGCGAGCGTCGTGGCGCCGAGCGTCTGCGCAAAATCGTTGTTCTCGCCAAATGTCCAAGTGGTGTTGTTCTGAAGGCCCGTAGGGAGTGGATTCGTCGTGCCGGCAACGACAGTAATATCGTCCGGATCGAGCAGCAAGGTGCCAACTTTTCCCGCCGGCGCGGAAAGATCGCTGGTTCCGGTGAAGTTGAGCGCATGTTTTCCAGAGACTTCGGCCATGCCGCCGTTGCCGCCTTGCGTGCCGGCCTTCGCCTCGATTGAACCGGTGAAGCTGGTGGCCGAATCGGCCCACACGACAATCTTGCCGCCGTCGCCCGTCGGCGCGGTCGCGCTGGCGTCGAGCTTGGCCTGCGGACCGACATAAGTGCGGGTGGCGTTGGCGACGGCGGGATTTTTTCCTTGATAGTCGCCGCCGACGAGAATTTCGCCTCCCGAACCATTGGCCTTACGTGCCGAAATATTCCCCGTCACGCTGACCGTGCCGCCGTCGGCGGTAAGTATCACTCGGCCGTCGGGGCGTTGCTCGACACCACTGGCCCTCACCAGGCCGCTCTGGTTGACCGCGAGATCGTAGATGCTGCCGCCGGCGGCTTTCAGTTCCGCCTGCGCCGCCGCGATGGTACCGGTATTGTCGATACCGGTTTTTTCGGCACCTGTTTTTTCTACATTGGCCGGCAGGTTCAGCTTGACGGTGAAAGTCGTATCGTCGGGCGAGGCGAGAAAGATTTCGCTGCCGGCCCCAAACCCGACGGTGCCCTTGGGGGCGGCGATTTCGCCGGCATTCTTCACCGTGTGCGCGAACAGCAGCACATTGCCTTCGCGCGCCATGATGTTGCCGAGATTGACGATGCCGGCGCCGGAATCTCCCTTGAACGTGAGCGCCCCGCCCTTGAGGAAGTCGGCGTCGGCGACGTCGAGGGTGGAGGCGAGGAAGGAACCGGTGTCGATCACGGCCCCGGCGCCGACGAGTATGCCCTTGGGGTTGATGAGGAACAGCTTGCCGTCGGCTTGCAGGCGGCCGAGCAGTTCGGAGGGGTTGCCGCCGGTGACGCGCGCCAGCATCGCGGCATCGGCGCCGCTCTGGCGGATACGCAGCGTTTCGTTGGGGGCGATGTTGAACTCCCGCCAGTTCATCACCGCCGCGCGGGAAGCCTGGTTGAGCGTCATCTGCGCGCCGCCGACCGTTGTGGCGACGTTGCCGGCCACCACCTGACCTCCCGTCGGCAAGGCGAAGACCGACGACGGAAACGCCAGCGACAGTATCAGCGCAAAGCACAGCAAGCGGCGGCCGGCTTCGCGGTAGCGGCGCATCCTCGTCGGCAGGGCCTGCGCGTTGCGAGCGAAAGCCGCCGCGAGGGCGGTGGCAAGAGGCTTTGCGCCGCCCCGTTTGCCCCGCCCACGGGCGCTTTCGGGGGCGGCGCCGCAGGCGCCGATGCCGGCGTTGAAGACGAGACGGTAGGTGTGGTTCATGAGGAAATGATTTTTTGACTGAAGAAAGTGATAGCGCATTGTAAAAATCGCGGACCACATCAGGTTTCATTCATTTCTGGCAAATGCTGTCAAAATCTGTCGAAATGGCCGTCGACGCCGCTACAATTCGTGCGTCCTCTTGACCTCTTCCCACATGCAAGCTCGTTCTCCCTATCTCCTCGCCGTCGTGGAAGACGAGCCCGGATTGCGCGCCGACCTGATCGAGTTCCTGCAATTGCGGGGTTTTGCCGTCCGCGGATTCGACAGCGCCGAGGCGTTCTTTCGCGCCTGGCCGGCGGTGTGGTTTGATTTGTTGTTGCTGGACGTGGCGCTGCCCGGCGCCAGCGGATTGGAAGTGGCGCGCAGGGTTCGCGCACGGGACGGCGCGGGCATCGTGATGTTGACCGCACTGGACGCGAACAGCGATTACGTGACGGGGCTTGGCGCCGGAGCGGACATGTATCTTTCGAAGAACAGCTCGCTGGAAGTGATCGAAGCGGCCTGTCACAGCGTGCTGCGCCGGCTGGAAAGCGCCGGCAAGAACCAGCATGAAACCAGTCGTGGCGATGCTTGGCGCATGGATGGTCGGCATAGGCGCCTGGAAGCGCCCAACGGAACCTCGGTCGATCTCACGCATGCCGAAGCGGTTCTTGTTGCTTTGCTGTTCAGGAGCCCCGGCGAGGCGATTCCGCGAGACCAGTTGCTGGCCCGCATGGGCAAGCCGGACACGCTGTCCAATCTCCGCAACCTGGACAACGCGGCGAGCCGTCTCAGGCGCAAGGTGCAGCAGGTCTGCGGCGTGGAACTCCCCGTGCGCCCATGCTACGGCAAGGGCTACACCTTTGCCGGCGAGTGCGAGGTGACGACGTGAGCGAGGAAGCCCTGGGCTTGCCTGGCCTGCATCGCCGGCTGCTGATTTTTTTCCTCGCCCTGTTGCCGGCGCTCCATGCCCAGGCCGCGCCCTTGGAGCTTACGGCGGATACGCGCCACGCTTCGCTGGAAGGCCGACTGGAGCACTATGCGGATGCCTCCGGTAAGCTGGGCTTCGATGCGGTGCAGCAAGGGGACTTTACCTTGCTGCCAACGTTCCGCGGCCAAGGTTACGGCACTGAGACTCATTGGTACCGCTTCGAACTGAACCGCGCGGCCAGCGCCCCGGCCCATTGGATACTTAGCATCGGCAGGCCGACCCTGGACGAGTTGGATGTCTGGGTGGAGCAGCCGGGGGGCGGCTTTCGTTCCTATGCGCTGGGCGATCACCGGCCCTATGAAGCTCGGCCACTGCAAACCCGTTTGTTCGCGGTGCCGATCGACGTACCGGGTTCCACGCGCGTCTATATGCGAGTGCACACGACCAGTTCCATCACCGTCAATGCCGAGGTTTGGCGGCCGGAAGCGTTCATCGCCGACGAAACCCTCAGCAATCTATATCGCGGTATCTATTTCGGTACCCTCCTGATTGTCACGATGTTCTATTTGATGCTGGGCGCATGGCTGCGCGACGCCATCATGGCAACCTATGCCGGCTACGTGGCCTCGCTGGTGCTGATGCATCTTGGGCTCAACGGTTATTTGGCGGTGTTGATTTCGTCCGATATCTCGTGGTTCAACGATGCGCTGTCGCGCATCGGCTTCCTGGCGGGGACGGTGTTTTTTGTGCTCATGTGGGATCGCCTGCTGGAATTGAGACGGGATTTTCCGCGCGTCCATCGCCTGTACCAGATCATCGTCTGGGTCAACATCGCGGCACTGCCCTTCGCTGTAACCGAAACCTATCGACTCATCGCTCCGTCGATGAACCTGGTTTCCGTGGTGATGGGGTTCGCCAATCCAATCTTGCTCGGCATCCTCTGGTGGCGCAACCGCCGGGCCGAGTTGATGGTGTACTTCGTTGCCTTCATCATTCCCTTGGGGGGTGGCCTAATCCACATCGCCATGGAGATGGCCTGGGCGCCCCAGAATGCGCTAACGTCCAACATCTACCAGGGCGCTTCGCTGATCCATGTGCTGGTGATGAGCTTCGGTCTGGCCTTGCGCCTGCGCCAGATGCAGCGCGACAAGACGACGGCAGTGCAGGAGGCGACCGTCGCCACCCAGCGGGCGGAGGAGCAGCGCCGGTTCGTGGCAATGCTGTCGCACGAGTTCCGTAACCCGCTCGCCGCCATCGACCGCGCAGCGCAGATGATCCGGATCAAGACGCCGAAACTGGCGCAGCCGGAAGCCCAGCGGTTGGAGCGGATTCGCGCCAACGCGGCGACGCTCGCGGGGTTCGTGGATAATTTTTTGATGACGGAAGCCCTGGACCACGGCGCGCTGGCATTGGCGCGCGAACATTGCGCCATCCGGCCGTTGATTGAGGCGGCCGTTCGCATGCAGGGCGAGCTGGCCGGAGAACGCATCCATCTTGCGGTGACGCCGGACGACGCGGCGTTCGACCTCGACCCGACGATGATCGGCGTGGCCGTCGGCAACCTGCTGGGCAATGCGCTACGCTATTCGCCGCCCGAGAGTCCCCTGGCGATCGTGGCCGTCTTGACCGACGCGGGATTGCGGATTCGGGTCACCGACCACGGCCCAGGAATGAGCGACAACGAGTTGGCCCAGCTTGGCCAACCCTATTACCGCGCCGGCTCGTCGCTGGGAAAGAAAGGCAGCGGGCTGGGCTATCACTTCACGCGACGCATCGTGCAAGCTCATGGAGGCGAGCTGTCGGCCCGCGCTCGGCCTGGTCACGGCATGGAAGTGGAGATGTTCCTGCCGTAGGCGGCGCAGGCAGGGAAGCGTCGAAGTCGGCCAGTTCGTCCCACAGGGCGTGGATGCGTTCTCTGGTTTCGTTGCTGATGGTCACGGCGGAATTGTATCCTTATACGGCACATGCTCGGCCATCTCGTCCTGATAGGTAGCCACGGCGCGCTGCTCGCGCTCAAGATATTCCGCGATCATCCGGCGCATTCCGGGGTTGGCAATCCAGTATGCGGACCAGGTCGGCTCGGGGGTAAACCCGCGGCTCACCTTGTGTTCCCCCTGCGCGCCCGGCTCGAAGCGCGTCAAGCCGTGGCGTATGCAGTAATCGATCCCCTGGTAGAAACACAGTTCGAAATGCAGGCTGTGATACTCGCCCTCCGCTCCCCAGTGGCGACCGTACAAGGTGGTGCCGCTCCGGTAGCAGATGGCCGCCGCGATCACCCTGGTGCCCGCGCGCGCCAGGAATACCACCATGCGCTTCCCCAATCCCTGCGCCACGGCGGAAAAGAATTCCGGCGGGAAGGCCGGATGATTGCCGTAGCGTTCGAAAGTCGAGCGGTAATGCGGGTAGATGTCGCGCCACAGTTCCGCATCGATCTCATCGCCGTGACGGACTTCCAGCGTCAAACCGGATTCGGCAACCCGCCGCCGCTCGCGGCGAACTTTCTTGCGCTTTTCCGAGGAGAAGCCGGCGAGGAAATCCTCGAAATCACTATAGCCGCGATTCTGCCAATGGAATTGACAGCCGCGCCTCAGCAGGAAGCCGCTTTGTCCCAGTTGCGTCATCTGGCTCTCATCGACAAACAGGCACTGCCAGGATGAGCAACCGACCTCCCGCATGCCTTCCAG
>JAPLQT010000110.1 GCA_026399515.1 Pseudomonadota bacterium
AGCTACGTTGAGTTATCCACCGTGCTGCTCGCCTACGGTCTAGAGGGACCTTCGGCAAGCAGCCCCGTGGATAACTCGTAACCGCAGAGGGTTCACTTAAGAAACCAACCGAATCTGTCCTAAGGAACGGGGCCACCTCTCAGCGAAAGCTGTCTCAGCGTACTTGAAGTAATCAGAAATGCTTGGCATAACTATCTTCCCTTCTTGAGGAACACAGCACGAATCAAGTCACTTTCACTCTGGGATGCTGGGCAAGACCTCGACGTCGGATGCGCAAAGGCAATGAAGTCACCGCCAGATCGTCCGTAGGAAATGGATTCGCCCATCAACTTGTTATCGGAACGACGGTGAATCCGCGTGGCGAATCGACGCAACTCGCCCTCCCCTTTCAATGCATCGCCTCTTTTGATATCTATGATCTCCATAAAGTAGCGGTACTCTTGCCCTAACCGATCTTCCGGATTTCGCCCTCGCCACCCCGGAAACGGGTCGCCCCACTGGTCAAACATCTCTGGCGGCAGCGTGACCGTCTCATAGACCTTGACGCCGCCATCTTTCCTGCATAGGTCCTCCATCTGCCGATCGAGAGAAAGTTTCTCGCAGCCCGAGAACAGGACCAACAGCCCAACAGTGCAGGAACCGAGTAATAACCTTGGCTTCATCATGAATCCTGCCCCGACTTTGATTCGTTAGGAATCAGCACATCGGCAGTCTCTGGCAACGCCATGGAGTTCGTCAGTCGATGGGGGTCAGCATCACATTCATTCTTCATTCTTCTCTCCTCAAAACCCGAATCCCAAAGGGTCGCGATTGCGCCATAGCGTCTTGGTTCTTACTTCTCATCCCTTACGAACCCGATCGGCCGCTTCTTTGCTATTGCGGGCGGCGCCATCAGTTGGCGGATGGCATCAAGAATGCCGGCGATGGCCTGATCCTGGGTCATGAGCTTGCGCGCCATACGTGCCTCCAACTCATCTAGACGCCGCGCTAACTCTTTGTGACCGGAGAGCAATTCGCGCAACTGTACGAAGGCGCGCACCACGTAAACAGACACATCGACCGCTTGCGGACTGTTGAGCACGGTGGCCGCCATGATTGCCCCATGTTCCGTGAAGGCGTAAGGCAGATATTTCCGATGCTGTCCACGCCCGGGCTTTAAGGTCGCAAATCGCGACCTTAAAGCCTCCCAGTCCGCCGGCTCGAGCGTGAACATGAAATCTGCCGGGAACCGGGCCAGGTTGCGCCGCACCTGCTCGTTGAGACGCTTCGTCGGTACCCCGTAGAGGGCGGCCAGATCGGCGTCGACAATGATCCGTTGCCCACGCAGCGTAAGGATGCGACTGGCGATCGCTTCAACCGCCACGATTGCGGCTCCTGCACTCATCGCCATCCCTCCAGCGCCGACCTTCTGACGTTGTCCACCTCGTGCATTCCACTGCCCTCCCCTGCCATGCGCTTCATCCCGCTCACCGCTCCCTCAAGCTCTCGCTGCCGTATTGCAGCAGCGGGCTCAGAAAATATTCGATCACCCGCCGCTTGCCGGTCTTGATTTCCACGCTCACCGCCATGCCGGCCGAGAGGTTCACGGATTTGTCTTCGACCTGCATCGTGGCCCGCTGCAATCTGGCCCGGGTTGAGTAAATCAGGCCGCGCTTTTCGTCGCTTATGGCATCGTGGGAGACGTGGATAAGGCTGGCCGGGATGGTGCCGTACTTGGTGAAGGGGAAGGTCTCGACCTTGACTTCGGCGGTCTGCCCGGCATTGACGAAGCCGATGTCCTTGTTCTCCAGGAAGGCTTCGACTTCCAGCGTGTCGTCCCTGGGCACGATAACCATCAGAACCTGCGCCGGAGTGACGACGCCGCCGATGGTGCGCACGGCCAGTTGCTGCACGGTGCCATCGACCGGCGCGGTCAGGGTCATCAGCCGGCCACGGCTTTCGGTCTTGACCAGTTCCTGCCCGTAGCCATGGGCTTTCTGCTCGGCCTCGTTGAGCGTGTCGAGGGCGAGGCGGCGGGTTTCGGCGACGGCCGAACCGCGCTGGCCGCGAGCCTCGTTGATTGAGGCAGTGAGTTCCTTCAAGCGGCTGCGTTGGGTTTCCAGGTCGGCTTCCTGTTCAATGCGGACCTGTTCCTTTTCCAGGTAGCCGTGCCTGGAGATGAAGTTCTTCGCCACCAGATCTTTGAAGTCCTCCGCCCGTTGCCGGGCGATGGGTGCCGTTTGTTCCAGCTTCCTGACGATGGCCTCGGTCGAGCGAAACTCGGCTTCGCGCTTGGCGATCTCTGCGTCGATGCGCGAAACCCTGGCCTGGTATTCGCCATATTGACCGTCGAGGATTCGCTGTTCTTGGGCGACACGTTCGGCGCCGATGCCGACGGGATGTTCCATTTGCGGCGGCCGGCCGGAGGATAGGGCGGCCA
>JAPLQT010000104.1 GCA_026399515.1 Pseudomonadota bacterium
CATCGCCCAGGTCATGCAGGGGAACACCGGAATGCGCAGCGCGGAGGATGTGGAGCTGGCGGCGTTGTCATACGCCGAGGTGAAGGCACTGGCGTCGGGGAATCCCCTGGTGCTGGAAAAGGCGGGTGTGGATACCGAGCTTGCCAAGCTGTCGCTCCTGAAATCTCAATGGGAGCAGCAGCAATGGAGAAACAAGTCGGAGCTGGCCGCATTGCCCGGCCGCGTCGAGTGTATTCAGCAACGGATCGCCGGCATGGAAGGCGATGTTGCCAACCGTCGGAACGTGACGGGAGACAGCTTCCGCATGCAGATTGACGGCACGTGGTATTCGGACCGTACCGAAGTCACCAGGCAACTGGTGCTGCGGTTCAGCGTCGTGAAGCCGGGCGACACCCGGGTGATCGGGCTGTTTGGCGGATTCCGGATGGCCATTCGCTCGCATGTGAAACGTGACTTTGGCAAGCGTCTTGTGCTCCTCGGCAACGTGGAGCATGAGGCCGGGCATACGGACAACCCCAACGGGTTCATTCGTGTTCTCGAAAATCTGATGAACCGAATGGAAGAGCGACTCGCAGAAGATAGCGACTACCTCGCCCGGACGGAGAAGCGGATGAGCGACCTGAAGGCTGAGATTGCAAAGCAGTTTGACAAGGCGGATCGGCTGGCATGGCTGGCCTTCCGTCAGAAAGAAATCGACGCCGCCCTGGATCTATCGAAAGGCGATACGTCGGCGGTGGAAGAGGAAGAAACCTCCGAAACCGTTTGAATCACTCCTTGTGGGGCATCACGCCCCACAAGGGCGTGGTGCGCCATGATGTAACACTTCGCGCGTAGCCGGGTGTCGTGGTAGGCCACCGGTAGTTTCCTGACAACTCAGTTTCGATGGCTCCTGTGCGGCAGCGAACTTGAAGGATTCAATTTCGGCTTTGTGCCCAATGCTGTCACTGACGAAAGATGGAAGCCGCCGTTCGCGGCCAATGCTCGAAACCAAGAAGCTGCCATTCATTATGCCTTTGTGATATTTTCGCATGGAAGGCTGCCATACGGCAATTCCATGCCGTGATTTTATCGGTCCGCTTCGGGTGCAGCCCCCTGAACACGTCGTTCCCGCTCGCTTTATTGCGTCGTTCCGATCATGATTTTGCGCACAGAGTTTGCATGACCAACGCATTAATCGCGCCAATACATAGGTGCCGGAACATCGAGCCGCTGCCATTCGACGCCGGTGATCAGCCAGTCCCATTGTCGTGCGCTCAAACCGCGGGGGCACAAGAGCCGCCGCTGGCCGAAGGCCAGCCTCTGTTCCCCAACGCACGCGGTGGCAATCTGAGTTCCCACGGCGTGCACTACCTGCTCAACAAGCACGTCAGAACGGCCGCTGTGAAATGCTCGTCACTGAACAGCAAACGTGTGAGCCCACACGTGCTGCGTCACACGACGGCTATGGACCCGCTACAAGAAGGCGTTGAGCGATCGAACATCTCGATGTGGCTGGGGCATGAGTCGATCGAGACGACGCAGATCTATCTGGATGCCGATTTGGCGATGAAGCAGGCCGTTAACACCCGCGCAGAGGCGTCAGAAATCGCTTCCCGGTATTGGGCCTCTTTTGTTGCGCCGACTGCCTGCTCGCCGGCGTGCGAGGTACCCGATAAAGTGCTGTCAAAAAAAACAGTCACAGGAGCATGTTCATGGCCGACGACCTGACCCCCCGCCAGCGGGAGATTCTCGACTTCATTCGCAACAGCCTGGAAGTCTTCAGCGTGCCGCCGACGCGCGCCGAGATCGCCAGTGCCTTCGGCTTCGCTTCGCCCAACGCCGCCGAGGATCACCTCAAGGCGC
>JAPLQT010000138.1:0-4124 GCA_026399515.1 Pseudomonadota bacterium
ATGAACTATGTCTAGCAAAAAATCAGCTTCGCCTACTGATGCTCAGCAAATTCAACCCTTGCCGCAAACTCGAGAGAATAAACTCTGCATAGTTTCGTCCTCTGCATAGATGGCGTAATGCAGAGCTCTGCATTACGCCATTGAGCCGACGTTCAGACGTTCTGTGCGACGGGCCGTTCCAAATTCGATTGCAGCCATCGGCACTTGAGCGAAGCAGAGTGGATTCTTCAGTGTGAACGGTTGATTCTCCAAATCCTGAACCCACGCAATCGACCCACGCCGGTCCCTGGAAAAAATGGGAAACCGTCATTCGTCGGGAATGGCCAAGAATGAGAAAGCGCCGTTCGATGTGCTAACTCAATATACTCGTTTGAATTGCAGAAACACATCGGGAGCCGACGTCCGGCTCTTCACATTGAAAGACTACAGCGGAACTACACAGTGCAATTGCTTGCAGGAATTGGTAAAGCCTGCCAGTATTTCGCTGAGATAAGTTTCACATTGCCTAGTATTGTGAAGAGTTGGTTGTGCACCAGCGATTAGATCAAATACGGGAGGAACCATGAAATCTAGAATGTATCTGAAGGTGCAATTCGCGAAGCTGGGAGTGATGGCAACGCTTACGGTTGTCGGTGCGATGTCTTTAGGCTTGAGTGGCTGTCAGACGGCTATGATGGCGAAAGTGGCTACGCCGACGTGGACCATTCCACCCGGAGTGGCTACACAGACCGTCAACGGCTACCCCATGTCATACACTTCCAGAGGATCAGGACCGACTATCGTATTCCTTCACGGCGTTTTGGGAGACTACCGCTATTGGCAACAGCCACTGGAAACATGGACAGCCGATTTCCGGGTGATTGCCCTTAGCATGCGGCACTTCTATCCTGAAAAGTGGGATGGGAAAGGCGAGGACTTCACCGTTGCTCAGCACGCCAAAGATATCGCAGCCTTTATCGAATGGATAGGCGGGCCCGTCTACCTCGTTGGATGGTCGTACGGGGGCCGTCCCGCCTACGAGGTCGCCCGGGCGCGTCCCGATCTGATAAAAAAACTAGTGCTAATTGAGGGAGGGCCTGACATGCGGCCCAGGCCACCAGGTGTTCCACCCGATACGGACGTTACGGAAAGGTCTCTCAAAGTCGTCAAGTATTTTGACGCGGGTGATATCGATGGCGGGCTCGCATTCGGGGTCGACGATATCAACGGTCCGGGGCGCTGGGCTAGTCTTCCGAAGACGTATCACGAAACCCTGCGGGAAAACGCGTGGACGCTAGTTGGTATTGGTCGCGGCGAACCCTATACCGGCACCTGCTCAGAGTTTGGGGCGTTAAGAATGCCCGTCCTTCTCGTCAAGGGAGAACTCACCACGCCGCGTTTGCGTGACATTGTTCTAGAGGAGTCAAAATGCCTGCCGCAGGCAACCGTCGTTACGATTCCCAAAGCGGGGCACTCGAGTGCTGCGGGCAATCCACCCGCATTCAAGCTGGCTGTGTACTCATTCTTGCAAAAATGAGCGGTTTGGCGGTCTGCCCATAACATCTGCAAATCCGGGACGCCCGCGACGATCGGGTGTGGGCGTGCCCCGAGTCTGGGCAGTAGCGTCCAGCGCTGGAGCCTGAGAAATGCCCCACCGTAGCGCACTGATGAAGGTATAGTCGAGTACCGATGACGGCATCTGGGTTGGGGGATGCGTCCGCGCCGACAACAGGTAATTGCCTAGAGGGCAATTGACGAATCTAGATTTCGCCGAAAACGCAAGCGAATTTAGGGAGAGAAAAATGCGTCGAGTCTTAACCACGGTTGCTTTGTTTGCCTCTTTCTGTGCAGTGGCTGTCGCTGGCCCGAAAGAGGAAGCACTTCAAGTCGTCGACAAGTGGACCAGGGCCTTTACAGAGTCCGACGTTGATGGAATCGTCAAGTTGTACGCGTCAGATGCACTTTTCTTCGGTACTGGTAGCAAGACTCTCGTCACCAAAACTGAGGATATTCGAAAGTATTTCGAGGCGGCGCTCCTGACTAACCGGCCGCGCGGGGCAACCGTTGGCGACCATTCCGTCGCCATCCTGTCTGACACAGTGGTCGCCATCACCGGGCTGGATAACGTGACCGGGACTAGGGACGGAAAGGTCTACAGCGCGATAGGCCGTACGACATTCGTCGTGGCGAAGCGGGAATCAGGCTGGCAGATCGTGCATTTCCACAGATCGGCCATGCCAAATTAGGCCGCAACCTGAGCACGTTTGGGTTCTTAGAACAATCGTCTGATGGGAGGTTGTATGGCTTTGTCGTGGATTGTCGCTGAGATTCTACTGCTGCTATGTTTCTCAACGTCCGCTCTTGCTCAAGATGCGGCAACTAAGCAAATTGCAGCGCGCACTGAATTACACTCGATTCCGACCCTGACACTATCTGACGAACAGTTTCTCAAAGGGGACGCGGGTGGCAAAGAGACCGTTGTGTCAGGGCACTTTCGCATCGCACAAGGCTCGGGCAGGCTTCCGGTAGTAGTTCTGATCCACGGTTCCGGCGGCATGGGGTCGAACATTGACCTTTGGACTAGGGAATTCAATGAAATGGGGATTTCAACCTTCGCGTTGGACGGGTTTACTGGGCGCGGGTTGACGTCGGTGAATACGAACCAGGCTCTGCTTGGGCGACTCAACATGATCCTCGATGCTTATCGAACGCTGGACATCCTGGCCAAGCATCCGCGTGTCGATCCATCACGAATCGCACTTATGGGGTTCTCCCGCGGTGGACAAGCAGCGCTCTTCGCAAGCCTGAAGAGATTCAACATGACTTGGAACAAGTCGGGAATCGAGTTTGCCGCCTACATACCGTTTTATCCCGATTGCATGACGAGCTACATTTCCGATACCGAGGTGGCCGATCGGCCGATTCGAATCTTTCACGGCACGCCTGACGACTACAACCCGGTGACGGCCTGCAAGACATATCTTGGGCGATTGAGTGGTGCCGGGCGAGACGTGCAACTCACTGAGTATCCAAATGCCGCGCATTCCTTTGATAGTCCGTTGGCGTCGCTGACTCCCGTCGCGGCGAAGGGTGCCCAGACGGTTCGCAACTGTAGGATCGTCGAGGAGAAACCTGGGCAATTGCTGAATGCCGCAACCAAGCAACCGTTTACGTACAAGGACACATGTGTGGAACTGGACCCGCATGTGGGCTACGACCCCTCCGCCACGCAATCCGCCAAGGACTCGATTAGAGGTCTTCTCAAAACAGTGTTGAGGTTGAACTGAGATGAAGAAGACCAATATTGTTGCCAGAATAGTGCTTGGCCTATGCGCCCTACTAGGCGCGCTGCAGTGCTTAGCAGTCGATTTACCATCGCCAAAGACCGACAGCTGGGTCGTTAAGGATTTTCGTTTCCATACGGGTGAGGTACTACCAGAGCTCCGACTGAGCTACACCACTATTGGCGCGCCCAATGGAGAACCCGTTCTGATAATGCACGGCACGACACAATCCGGTGCGGCCATGCTTTCCCCGATGTTCGGCGGACAACTTTTTGGGCCGGGCCAACCACTTGATGCCAGCCGGTACTTCGTCATCCTGCCGGACGCTATCGGGCATGGCAAATCGAGTAAACCGTCAGATGGGCTTCGCACCAAATTCCCAAATTACAACTATGAAGACATGGTGAATGCCCAGTTTCGATTGGTTACCGAGCATCTTGGGATCCGTCACCTCCGGGTCGTCCTGGGTTACTCGATGGGCGGAATGGAAACTTGGATCTTCGCGCAGAAGTACCCCGACTTCATGGACATTGCCGTACCGATGGCGTCCTTACCTGCGGAGATGTCCAGCCGCAACTGGATGCTTAGAAGGCTGATCACCGATTCGATCCGAAACGACCCTGAATGGATGAGTGGTAACTATACGAAGCAACCTCGTAGCGCGCAGTTTGCGTCGGTTTTCTTCGGCATCGCGACCAATGGTGGAAATCAGGCGTTATACAAGATGGCGCCAACCCGCCAAAGGGCCGACGAGATCCTCAATCAGCGGCTTTCTGCCCCATTCACCGTGGACGCCAACGATGTCCTGTATCAGTGGGAATCGTCGCGCGACTACAACCCTTCAGCTGGATTGGAACGAAT
>JAPLQT010000138.1:4142-7446 GCA_026399515.1 Pseudomonadota bacterium
GCAGATGATGAGCGCAACCCGCCCGAACTTGGAATTCTGGACAAGGAGATCAAGCGCGTGAAGAACGGGCGCATTCTCTTGATCCCAGGGTCCGATCAGACTGCTGGTCACGGAACAGGCTTCCAGGCGAAATATTGGGCCAGGGAGCTTGGTGAATTAATGCAAGTTGCACCACACCGAGTCCAACAGCAACACTGAGTGAAACCTTTCGGCCTTTAAGTTGGCATACTGATCTATGGTATGTCAGCACCCAGTTTAAACGGCAGCAATGGGATCTAAACGGCCAGCTTGGATGCCCCCGTCATGTGACCCCATTGGATCGTCTACGGCCCATGAAGTTTTGGGAGAGCGGCCCTTCAAGTCCCAGGCGGCGAAATTCTCAACGGTGATTCACCAGTGACTGCTGGACTCCAGGTTGCGGACTGTCACGCCAAATTCCCGAATGACTCTTCCTTGCTGGGGGACTAAACCGCTCGCCGCGGTAGAAACCACTCCGATCCTGCATTGGAGGTAAGCTGAGACAGCAGTGCATCTGTTTCCTATGTTGAGTACTGAGGCAATCCGCCTCGTCACTCACAAGGAGCAGAGCCATGGACTCAACGACCCAGCCGACCAGCGAATTGCGTCAACGCATGATCGAAGACATGCGGATGCGCAAGTTTGCCGACAAGACACAGAGCCACTATCTTCGGGCCGTGCGGCAGTTCTCCCGCTATCTTGGCCGCATGCCGGATACAGCGACTGCAGAGGAACTGCGGCAGTATCAGCTGCACCTAGTGGATCAAGGCATCTCGCCGGTCTCACTCAATGCGGCGATCTCTGGGCTGAGATTCTTCTTCGAGATCACGCTTGGCCATGGCGAGTTGATGGCCAAGATGCAGCCGGTTCATGTTCCGCACAAGTTGCCAGTGATATTGAGCCGCGAGGAAGTCGCTCGCTTGATCGCTTCGGCCGGGAGCCTCAAATATCAGGCGGTGCTGTCGGTCGCCTACGGCACAGGATTGCGCGCCAGCGAGGTATGCTCACTGAAGGTGGGCGATATCGATAGCGAGCGCATGACCTTGCGAATCGAACAGGGCAAGGGACGCAAGGATCGCTACGTCATGCTCTCACCGGTATTGCTCGAGCGCCTGCGTGCCTGGTGGCGAGCCGCCCATGCCAAAGGGAAGATGCTTCCCGGTGGTTGGCTGTTTCCCGGCATGAACCCGATCGACCCGATGAGCACCCGACAGCTCAACCGTGCCTTCCATGCCGCTGCAGACGAGGCTCAGATCGACAAGCGCGTTTCCATGCACACGCTGAGGCATTGCTTTGCGACTCACCTCCTTGAGCAGAAGGAAGATATCCGCGTGATCCAGGTTCTGCTCGGGCACAAGAAGTTGGAAACAACGGCACTCTATGCCCAAGTCGCCACCGACATCCTGCGCGAAGTCGTCAGTCCACTGGAGACATTACCTCCCGCTTAGAAAGCGTCGGTGGGTCGTCTTGCCCTAGAGGTCGCGGATATCTTCCGGACCCACGGGCCGGCATGGCGTCAAGCTCAGTACGCTCACCTGAGCCTGGGCCAGCTCAAAGTCATGAGCGCCATTGAACAGTGCCGCAGCGTGGCGCTGGGTGGGCATGTGCTGCGCTGTAACAGCTGCGAGCATACCGAGATCTCCTACAACTCCTGCCGCAACCGGCATTGTCCGAAGTGTCAGGCCAGAGCCGCCCAACGCTGGCTTGAGGCGCGTCAGTCCGAACTCCTGCCGGTGGAGTACTACCACCTGGTGTTCACCTTGCCAGCACCGATTGGTGCCATCGCCTATTACAACAAGGCGGCGATCTATGGTCTGTTGTTCGAGGTCGCCGCCGAGACCTTACGGACCATCGCCGCAGATCCCAAGCACCTGGGCGCACAGATCGGCACCACGCTGGTGCTGCACACCTGGGGCTCAGCCATGACACACCATCCCCATGTGCATGGGATTGTCCCCGGCGGAGGTTTGTCGCCTGACGGCGAACGGTGGGTGGCCTGCAAACCGGGTTTCTTTCTGTCGGTCCGGGTGCTCTCGCGCTTGTTTCGGCGACGGTTCCTCGAAGAACTGGAGAAAGTCCATCGCGCTGGCCTGTTGCAGTTCTTCGGGGAGTACACCCATCTTGCCCAGGCAAAGCCGTTCGCCGATTGGCTGGCGCCGTTACGAGACTGCGAATGGGTGGTGTATGCCAAGCGCCCATTTGCCGGACCGGCGGCAGTGCTGGCATATCTGTCCCGCTATACCCACCGGGTGGCGATCTCCAACCGGCGGCTCGTGGCCATGGATGCGCGTGGCGTCACTTTCCGCTGGAAGGACTACCGGGCCAAAGGCCGGACACGATATAAGACCATGACGCTCAGTGCCGACGAGTTCATGCGACGCTTCCTGTTGCATGTCCTTCCGGGTGGCTTCCATCGTATCCGCTACTTCGGGTTCATCGCCAATGCCGGGCGCAAGGAGAATCTCGCGAGAGCACGCGAGTTGCTGCATGTCGTGCGCGATGAACACCAAGAGCCAATTGCACCGACAGAATCCGCCCAGCCAACTTTCGTCTGCCCATGCTGCGGCGCATCGATGATTATCGTTGAGACCTTTGTCCGTGGCCAACTGATCCGCGCTCCACCCCAGTATCGAGTCACGGCATGAGCACCAGAATCCATCCGTCCGCTATGAATCGGCTCGACCCGATAGTGGAAGCTTTTGCCTTACGGTCTGAACCGACCACTTTCTGCTCGACGTATCACCGAAATGCCGAGCATATTCGCTTCGGCACCTTCTACTTCAGTGTCGTTCAGCTCCGTTTGATCGGCTTCAGCATCTTCTCAACCAGCGTGCGGCTATTCAAATCGCCATAGCTCTATAGCCCTACCAAACCGCGTCGGTTCATTCCGCGGTTTCCTCCCTCAAGGTTTATCCGCCGCCTGCCCAGCACCTTCGGCGCATCCCGATCGGTCTGTCGCTCTGGGCAGGCAGCGTACAAACCTAAACGCAACCGGACCGGGTTTAAGGCGGCTTTGTGGAAGCTCAATTGCCCTGAAGTCACTACGGCTGACTGTTGAGTCAGCCGTCCTTTATCTTGGCTAGATATCGGTTTGTTCAGAAATCTCAAGGGCATCGTCGACTTCAATGCCAAGATAACGCACAGTTGTCGGCGCCGATTGAATATTGACCCAGCCTGCCGATTGAAATCTGACCCAGGACCGGTTGCTGCGTTTTGACTCAGCAGCTGTGGATAAGTGTAACAAATAGCTTGGTGTTGAAGTTCTCCTTTCCCTCGCTTTCTCTCA
>JAPLQT010000139.1 GCA_026399515.1 Pseudomonadota bacterium
AGAAAGCGCGGGACCTGACGGCGTTGGCGGAGCTGAGGGGACAGTTGAGGCCGCGCTTCAAGGCCTCGGTCATAGGAGACGCTGTGGCGTATGTCCGGGCGGTGGAGGAGGAGTACCGGAGGCTGTGGCGGGAATGGTGCGCCAGGCGGAAAACTGAAAGCTGAAGCAGGGCGTTTCACGAGAGCATAGCCATGCCATGTGGATTCGAGGAATTTTCTCGGAAGACAATATGAAAAGGCTGATCAGGTACAATATGCAGTATTGAAAATTTTCAACAAAACCAAGGTTCCAGGAAGCTTAACCATGAAAATTCTATTAACCGGTGCATGCGGCTACAAAGGGACAGTATTAGTCCCCAAGCTGCTCGCGGCTGGCCACGAAGTGATTGCGTTCGACATTATGTGGTTCGGAAACTTTCTTGCACCACATCCACGGCTGAACGTTATCAAGGGCGATGTCCGGGATATTGATTCTGTTCCATTGGCTGGCGTCGATTGCATCATTCACCTCTCCTCGGTCGCCAATGATCCTTGCGGCGATCTCGACCCGAAACTAACGTGGGAAATCAGCGCTCTGGCCACCATGCAACTGGCGGACAAGGCAAGACGAGTCGGCGTCAGGCAATTCATTTATGCGTCGTCAGGGAGTGTCTACGGTGTCAAAGATGAGCCACAAGTGACCGAAGACCTGACACTAAAGCCGATTTCAGAATACAACAAAACCAAAATGGTCGCCGAGCGAGTTTTGCTCAGCTATCAGGATGACATGGTGGTACAGATCGTCCGGCCTGCCACTGTCTGCGGCTACTCTCCCCGCATGCGACTGGACGTTTCCGTGAATATGCTTACCATGCAGGCGCTGTCAAAAGGCAAGATCACAGTCTTCGGCGGTGACCAAACTCGGCCGAATATCCATATCGACGACATTACCGATATCTACCTGCATTTCATCGATCATCCGGAAGTGACGGGAATTTTCAATGCCGGATTTGAGAATATCTCGATCATGGATATCGCTAGACTCGTGGCTCGCCATGTACCGGTTGAAATTGTGGTCACCGCTTCCAACGATCCTCGTTCATATCGCGTCAACTCCGACAAGCTCCTGGCAACCGGATTCAAACCGAAGAAGACCGTAGAGAACGCGGTGCTGGAAATTATCGAGAAATACCATGCCGGCATACTCAAGGACGAAGATCGCTTCTCCAACTTGAAGTGGATGCAGAAAACCGTCCTGGCAAAGTAGCAAAAAGATAGATATGCAAGCTCGTATGCCTACCGAATCCTTCTCTGCTTACTCAGCTCGGCTGCAAAATGTGCTTGCTGCCGCGGATTGGTCGCACGTCGCACTATTGGCAGACGATATGCTGAAGTGCTGGCAGGCCAAGAGCCAGGTGTTTCTGTGCGGAAACGGCGGCAGTGCTGGCAACGCCATACACTTGGCCAATGACTTCCTCTACGGCATTGCCAAGAGTCATGGCGGGGGAATGCGGGTATTGGCGCTTTCGGCTAATTCCGCGGTAATGACCTGTCTAGGGAACGATCTAGGCTATGAACATATATTTTCCGAACAACTCGCCGTGCAAGGTCAGCCAGGGGATTTGCTGATTGCCCTTTCCGGAAGCGGAAACTCACCGAACATCGTTCGTGTCATCGGGCAAGCAAAGACCATGGGAGTCAAATCGTATGCCGTGCTCGGCTATAGCGGCGGAAAATGCAAGGATCTCGCCGATATCGCCATACACTTTCCGGTGAATGACATGCAAATAGCCGAGGATCTGCAACTGATCGTCGGCCATATGCTGATGCAGTGGCTGTATTCGAACCGCCCGCAGCCACACTGACATTGCAACAGCGCCATGGATACTATCGTTGTTGTAGGCAGTAATTCGTTTTCCGGAGCGTCGTTTGTGGACTTTGCCCTACAGCAGGGAGCCCGCGTGATTGGTAGCAGCCGCTCGGCGGAACCCATCAACGCTTTTCTGCCTTACAAGTGGCACGACCACAGCAGCTTCAGTTTCCATAATCTTGATCTCAACAAGGACTTGAGCGAAATTATCGGCTTGATTCGCGAGACCAAACCCGCGTACGTGGTGAATTTTGCCGCACAGAGCATGGTTGGGGAAAGCTGGCAGAATCCCGGCGACTGGTTCATGACCAATACAGTATCCACGATCAAGTTTCACGACGAATTGCGCAAGTGCGACTTTCTCAAGCGCTATGTTCACGTCTCTACACCGGAGGTGTATGGCAGTTGTACCGGCTTCGTGAAGGAAGATTTTCCTTTTAATCCGAGCACGCCTTATGCGGTATCTCGTGCGGCGGCAGACATGAGTCTGCGCACCTTCCGTGCGACTTATAATTTCCCGGTGGTAACCACCCGTGCCGCCAACGTCTATGGCCCCGGGCAGCAGCTCTACCGGATTATTCCACGCACCATACTGTTCATCCTGCTCGGGCGCAGGCTTCAACTGCACGGGGGTGGCGTTTCAACGCGATCTTTCATCCACATCCGGGATGTCTCCGATGCCACATGGAAGATCATGCGCGACGGGCGTGACGGAGACACCTATCATATCTCCACCAACGAGGTGGTTTCCATTCGGGAGCTTGTGGAACGGATATGCACCAAGTTGGGTGTTTCCTTCGAGGATCATGTTGAAGTGGTCGGGGAGCGCATGGGGAAGGACTCCGCCTATCATCTCGACAGCACCAAGTTACGCAGCGAACTTGGCTGGCAGGATAGTATCGACCTGGATCGAGGGCTCGACGAATGCATCGCTTGGGCACGCACGAATTTCGACGAGCTCAAGGCGCAACCTTACGACTACCTTCACAAGCCCTGATACGGGGCTAAGGACGAATGGACCAAAAATGGGAAAAGAAATAGACCTGCTCGAAAACTATCCAAAGACCAAGCGCAATCTGGACGAGCGCGTTGCCTCAAAGACAGAGGCTGATCGGGCGATCGCCCGGCAGTTTGGGCAGGACTTCTTCGACGGCGACAGGCGCCATGGCTATGGCGGGTTCAAGTATTTTCCCCGATTCTGGCAGCCGGTTATTCCAACCTTCAGGGAATACTGGCAGTTGGGTGCAGGCAGTTCGGTGTTGGATGTGGGGTGCGGCAAGGGATTCATGCTGCATGACCTCGCTGAACTCATACCCGGCATCGTCGTGAAAGGCATCGATATTTCAGGCTATGCAATTGAGAACGCCATTGAGGATATGAAGGCTCATGTTCAGGTGGCGAATGCGCTCAAATTGCCTTTTCCGGATAGCTCATTTGATGTCGTGATCTCGATCAACACGATACACAATCTGGACCGAGAGGAATGTGGTAGGGCATTGCAGGAAATTGAGCGAGTCAGCCGCGGCAAGTCATTCATTACTGTAGATGCCTACCGCACCGAGGAGGAAAAGGAGCGCATGTTCGCTTGGAATCTGACGGCAAAAACCATCATGTCGGTTGACGAGTGGGAGAGTTTTTTCAAGGAAGTCGGCTATACCGGCGATTACTTCTGGTTTATCCCCTAGACCCTTCATTCAGCGCGGATCGATAATTCAAGACCATGTCGCAGCCATCGGATAACCGACTTCGCTTCAAGTTGTACAAGGAGATGCTGAGAATCAGGATCGTTGAGGAAACTATTGCCGGATACTACGGCGAGCAGGAAATGCGTTGTCCAGTCCACCTGAGTATTGGGCAGGAGGCGGCTGAAGCGGGTGCTTGCGCTGCGCTCGAGCAGCGGGATTACGTGCTCTCCGGACATCGGTCCCACGGGCATTACCTCGCCAAAGGCGGCAACCTGAAGGCCATGATGGCTGAAATCTATGGCAAGGCGACGGGTTGTGCCGGCGGTAAAGGCGGGTCGATGCACCTGGTGGATCTCGATGCCGGCTTTCTGGGCGCGGCACCTATCGTCGGCAGCACCATCCCGATCGCAGCGGGGGTCGCGTTTGCGGCACAAATGCGCAACGAGGACCGTGTTGTAATGGTTTTCCTCGGGGATGGCGCTACCGAAACCGGCGTATTTTTCGAAAGCATTAACTTCGCCTCGTTGAAGAATTTGCCCATCGTTTTTCTTGTCGAGAACAACTTCTACTCTGTCTATTCACCGATGAACGTGAGGCAGAAGGGCGACCACCGAATTGTCGACATCGCGCGTGCTCACGGCATGGAGGCACACCAGGCTGACGGGAATGATCTGGAATGTGTTCATCAGTTATGCACCCAGGCCGTGACCAAGGCGCGTGGCGGCGGCGGACCCAGCTTGCTGGAACTTATTACATATCGTTGGCGAGAGCATTGCGGTCCCGGTTACGACAATGATATCGGCTATCGGACCGAGGCTGAGTTCCTTTCATGGAAGGAACGTGATCCCGTAGCTGCCTACGAGCGAAAACTCATCGCCAATGGCGTCGGTACGCAGCCCGAAATCGACCGGATAGCCAAGGATCTGAAGCTGGAAGTGGAAGAAGCCGTTTCGTTCGCAAAACAAAGTCCCTGGCCTGACCTGGATACTTTGTCCACGCAAGTTTACGCGAACTGATTTGTAAGCCTGCCATGGATCGTCAGCTCAAATTCTCGGAAGCCATTCTTGAAGCGACCGACCAAGCCATGGGGCGCGATCCGTCGGTTTATATCGTTGGGTTGGGGGTTCCTGATCCGAAAGGTATCTTCGGCACAACCTTGGGGTTGATGAAAAAGTATGGCGCCGCGCGCGTCCAGGACATGCCACTGTCGGAAAATGCCATGACTGGCGTGGCTCTTGGCTCGGCACTTGTCGGCATGCGGCCTATCATTACGCATCAGCGGGTGGACTTTGCCTTGGTGGCGATGGAGCAGATGGTCAATCAAGCGGCAAAGTGGCATTACATGTTTGGAGGCAAGGCCAAGGTGCCCATGGTGGTGCGCATGATCATCGGCCGTGGCTGGGGCCAGGGGCCGCAACACAGCCAGAGCCTGCAAGCCTGGTTCGCCCATGTTCCGGGGCTTAAGGTGGTGATGCCCACTACCGCCCATGACGCCAAGGGCCTCTTGGCCGCGGCCATTGAAGACAACAATCCGGTGATTTTTATCGAGCACCGGTGGTTGCACAATATTTCCGACACCGTGCCCGAGGAATACTACACAGTGCCATTGGGCAAGGCGCGAACAATGTGCGAAGGCAGTGACGTGACGATCGTGGGCACCTCCTATATGGCGCTGGAATCCTTGCGAGCTGCAAAACTGCTCGGCGAAGCGGGCATTTCGGCAGAGGTTATTGATTTGCGCACCATCCGCCCATGGGATGTCGAAACGGTACTGACCTCAGTTCGGAAGACCGGCCGCCTCGTGGTGGCGGATACCGCGGGTGTGGCTTTCGGCGTTTCCGCGGAAATTGTGGCGACCGTTCTTGAACATGAGTTTGCGTCAGTCAAAGCAGCACCCATCAGAATCGGACTGCCCGACCATCCCTGCCCTACCAGTCCGGCGCTCGCGAATAGCTACTATCCTCGCGCCGGTCGAATTGTTCTTGAAGTCAGGCGAATGATGGGGAAGGAACCGATCACCGACGCGCTACCATTGACCTCGGACCAGAAACTCGATATTCCCGACGCAAGTTTCACCGGTCCTTTTTGAGAGTCCGGCAATCAAGCTCGTGTTTAAACCTCCCGCACCCATTTAATCGTGTATTGACGCCATGACCAAGACCGCGATTATAGTTTCCATCTCCAGCGATATCGGCACCGCTCTTGCCCAGAGATGGCTCGCGCGAGGCTGGGCAGTGTTCGGCACTTACCGCACCCGCTCCGCGGCAACCGACCAACTTGCGGTTGCTGGGGCCAAGCTGGTAGTGTGCGATACCTCAAACCAGGAGTCGCTGGATGCGAGTTGCGTTGAACTTAATCACCTATGCACAGCATGGGATATCCTCGTGATTGCTCCTGGCACCACTGAGCCCATCGGTCTTTTCGCCGAGACTGACTTTGACGAATGGGCGCGATCAATCGAGGTTAATTTCACCAGCCAGATGCGCTTAACCCACCGATTGCTTTCGTCACGGAGAACTCAGGCTGCAATCGATCCATGCGTCATCTTCTTCGCCGGAGGCGGCACCAATAACGCGACAACGAACTATTCAGCCTATACCGTGTCGAAAATCGGATTGATCAAAATGTGCGAACTGCTCGATGCCGAAATACCCGACGTGCGGTTCACGATTCTCGGCCCCGGCTGGGTCGACACCAAGATACATAAGGAAACGCTGGGCGCCGGTGCACGCGCCGGCGCCAATCTAGTTCGTACCCGGCAGAAGATCGAGGACGGGGACTTCACGCGAATGGAAGACGTTCTCGACTGTTGCGACTGGCTGGTCGCGTCGCCGCGCGAAGAAATCGGCGGGCGAAATTTCAGCGTTGCTCATGATGCCTGGGGATCACGCGGGCTCAGCGAGGCCTTGCTTTCCGATCCTGACATGTACAAGCTTCGCCGCTCAGGCAATAATCTCAAATCCAGTATTTCCTCATCCTCCGTCTAAGTTCAAAGCTCCTATGCATAATGCCACCATACTGTCGCAACTCATCACCGCTCTTCCGGCACTCAAGGATTTCCACGCTCCAACGTGCGAGCCATACAACTTGCTTCGTTTGGTGGCACGCGCAGAAGTGGAAGCGACTTTTTCGTCAGAGAAAGCCGAGCCGCGCGCTTTCGAACCGTTCGGCGAACTGATCTTTCCCTATACCAAGATGGGTGCGATAGATTCGCTGGACCTTTTTGGAATCGACGAGTTGGTAATCTTTGCGTTTTACTGGACCAATGGCGGTCGTTACAAGAAGACACTGGATATGGGCGCCAATATCGGTTTGCATTCGATAATAATGTCGCGTTGCGGATTCCAGGTCACCTGTTTTGAGCCCGATCCACACCACTTTTCGTTACTTACCCGCAATCTCGACGGGAATCATATCGAGAACGTCACAAAGGTCAACGCCGCCGTGTCCATCGAAGAGGGAACCATGGAGTTCGTGCGGGTGCTGGGCAATACGACGGGCAGTCACCTGTCCGGCTCGAAGACCAATCTCTATGGCGAGGTGGAACGCTTCCCAGTAAAAGTGCTTCCGTTCGCCGAGCTGATAAAGGGTGTCGATTTCGTCAAGATGGACGTCGAGGGCCATGAAAAAGTCATACTTACCAGCACTACCAAGGAGCAGTGGCTTGGGCTGGATATGCTGGCGGAAATCGGCAGCGAAGAAAACGCCTCGGCAATCTTCAATCATTTCACCGGCATCGGCATCAACATGTTTGCCCAGAAGTCGAGTTGGAAGAAGGTTCAGCGACTCGAAGAAATGCCCACCAGCTATCACGATGGGAGCTTGTTCATTTCATCCAAGACTGAAATGCCCTGGGGCAAGCCGGCTGTGTCAATGGGCAATGTTGCTCAAGGGACGGGTGCGTGAAACTTTCAGATTATGTTGCGGACTTCCTTGCGCGACAGGGAATCCGCCATATCTTTGCGGTTACCGGCGGCGCTTCGCTACATTTGATCGAGTCGGTAGCCAATCATCCGGACATTGACTACGTCTGCCCCCATCATGAGCAAGCCGGCGCAATGGCTGCCGATGGCTACGCGCGTGTCACAGGCAACCTCGGCGCTGCTGTGGCGACATCCGGCCCCGGGGGAACCAATATGATCACCGGCATTTGTTGTGCCTGGTACGATTCGGTTCCGGTTCTCTTCCTTACCGGCCAAGTCGCCACTTTCCGCTTCAAGGGAACAACCGGGGTGCGGCAGATGGGTTTCCAGGAAACAGACATTGTCGACATATGCCGCTCGATCACCAAATATGCCGTGACGGTGATCGACGCCAAGTCCATCCGCTACGAACTGGAAAAAGCCGCCTGGATTGCCCGCGAGGGCCGACCGGGGCCGGTGCTTGTCGATATTCCAGACAACGTTCAGCGCGAAGAGATTGAGCCCGAGGCGTTGGAAGGATTTCAGCCTCCGCCGGTAGTTCCGAAGGAAACTCCAGACAAACTGGTCGCAGCGGTTGCAAAATGCCTGGAGTGGATACAGCAGGCTGAACGCCCCATGGTCGTTCTGGGATGGGGCGTTCACCTCGCCAACGCCGAAAATGAAGCCTTGGCTTTCATTGAGCGCTTGGGCCTACCGGTCAACCCTACATGGGGTGCCGCCGACCTTCTCGCCGAAAGCCATCCGCTGCGCTGTGGCACCTTCGGTACGCACGGTACCCGCTTCGGTAACTTCGCCATCCAGAATGCAGATCTTGTCATATCCATTGGTAGCCGACTCGACACACACATGATCGGCTCGCCATTCTCGAACTTTTGCCGTGGCGGGCGCAAGGTGATGGTGGATATTGATGCAACCGAGATCAACAAGTTCGCGCAGTTTGATCTGCATATCGATCTACCCATAGTCGCCGATGCCAAGGTCTTTCTTGCCGAGGCGGTGAGGCAGTCGGCGAATCAAGTAGCGCCGGCGATTGGACCATGGCGTGCGAGGATCAACGACTGGAAATCGCGCTATCCGGAGGTTCAGCCCAATCACTTCCGGTCATCCACGCTAAATCCCTATGTCTTCATCAAGGCATTGTCAGATGCCGCTTCCGAGGGCGATGTGTTTTTCGCCGACACCGGTTGCGGTGTCGCGTGGATGAGTCAGGCGTTCCAGTTCAAGACCGGGCAACGCTTCTTCTCCGCCTTCAACAATACGCCCATGGGGCATGGCCTGCCCGCGGCAATTGGCGCCTGCCTGGCGCTGAATAAAAAGCGCATCGTCTGCGTCGCCGGCGACGGTGGGCTGATGATGAATATCCAGGAGCTCAACACTGTTATTTACCACAAGCTGCCAGTCAAGATATTCGTGCTCAACAATCACGGCTACTCGATGATTCAGCAGACGCAGGATCAGTGGCTGAACTCCAAGTACGAAGCTTCAAGCGAAGCCGGCGGCCTGGGATTTCCGGATTTCCATAAATTGGCCGAAGTTCTCGGGTTCGATACTCTAACCATCAAGTCGAACCAGGAAGCGAGCGACAATATTCAAGCATTCCTCGACGCACCTGGACCCGGCTTTTGCAACGTCGAGATTCGGCCGGAAGAGAGAGTGGTTCCTCAAGTAAAATATGGCCGCCCCATCGAGGATTCCGAGCCGCTGCTGCCTCGAGCGGAGTTTCTTGCCAATATGATTGTCGAGCCCTTGCCGGTGTGCAAATCGATGACATAACCATGTCATGCGCAATGATCAAGATAGGCGAACCGGGATCGGATAGCTTAACCTTGCCCCAGTGAATATGCGGTGCAAACCCATGAACAAGAAAAAGCTGATATACCTTGCCGACCTGACTCACAGAGGACTGGTATTGTCCTCGAACGTATTTCCTCTATCCATTGGCTTGATTGCCGCCTATCTGATTGAGAAGCGTCCGGAAGATTTTGAGATCGAACTGTTCAAATATCCGGAAGATTTTAGCGCTGCGTTCGAGCGTCGAAAGCCGGATATCGTTGCCTTTGCAAACTATTCGTGGAACTTCCATATCAGTTATGAATTTACCAGGATAATCAAGAATCTTTGGCCAGACATGCCGGTTGTTTTCGGCGGGCCCAACTACGGGCTGGAAAGCGACGAAGTCAGCGAGTTTTGGAAGAAATACGATCTGATCGATTTCTATGTCGTCCGGGAAGGCGAAGAGGCGTTCGTCCGACTCATGGATGCCTTGCTGGCTAACGAGATGAGCATCGCGGCGATCAAATCGTGCCGCGCGGAATTGCCAAATTGTCACTATGCCAAGGGTGACGAAATCGTCATCGGACCGGATCTTCCCAGACTCACGTTGGAGGAAATTCCATCTCCCTATCTGATGGGGTTGATGGACAAGTTTTTCGATGAGAGTCTCGGGCCAATGATACATACGACACGCGGCTGCCCATTCCGGTGCGCGTTCTGTACCGAGGGATCGCCTTATTACAATATTGTCGAACAGCGCATGGGGGCGCTTCGCGACGAGCTTCATTACATTGCACAGCGAGTGCGCGGACCACTTGATCTCTATATCTCCGACGCCAATTTCGGGATGTTCAGGCAAGATATGGAAAAGGCCGAAATGTTGGCTGACTGCCAAAAGCAATATGGCTATCCGCGTTATATCCATGTTTCAACCGGCAAGAATCAGAAGGAACGTGTCATTGAAATTGCCAAGTTGCTGGATGGAGCTTTGAGCATGGCAGCCTCGTTGCAGTCCACTGATCCTGTCGTGCTGAGCAACGTTTCACGCTCAAATATATCCGTCAGCAAACTCACTGCCGTCGGCAAACTTGCCAATAAGGTCGATGCGGGCACTTACAGCGAAATTATCCTGGGTCTTCCCGGAGACAGTTTTGACGCTCATCGTCAAAGCTTACGTGACTGCGTTAATGCAAACTTCGACAACATCCGCATGTACCAGCTCATCATGTTGCCCCAGACGGAGTTGAACACACCAGCCAGCCGGCGAAAATTTGGAATGAAGTCCAAGCACCGGGTCATGCCGCGCTCTTTTGGCCGCTACCACCTCGCAGGTCACGACTTTGTCGCTGTAGAGTCGGAAGAGATACTGGTGGAAAACTCAACCTTGTCATTTGAGGACTATATTCGCTGTCGCGAATTGGACTTGACGGTCGAGTTGCTGCATAACGGAAAAGTCTACGAAGAACTTCAATCCTATTGCGAAATCGCAGGGGTATCTTGGTTTGATTTCATCCTTAGGTTCTATGAAAATCGCCGTGGTTACGGCGCCGACATTTCCGCGATGTATGACGATTTTCGGGAGGGTCTCACCTCCCGTCTCTGGCAGACCCGTGAAGAACTCACCAGCGCCACAACGAGCAACATCGATGAGATGTTGCGCAATGAGCGCGGCACCAATGAGATGTCAATGGGCAAGGCAACCGGGTTTTTTATTTTGTTCGAGCAGATCAACGATATTCTGTTTGATGAGATGAAGAGCTGGCTTGTCGAACTGGGTCTGCTGAATAGCGAGGGCGAGGCCTACCTGGATGAAGTTCGGCGTTTCAGTCGCCTACGAAAAATGGACTTGATGGACTGCGATACCCAATTCGTGGAGAACTTTACATTCGACGTCGAAGCGCTAGCGGCTTCGCACTTTACCGTGACACCGACACAGGTAAGGCTGCCCGAGCCAAGGCGATACAAAATTGCACATTTACCGGAACAGAGCAAACAGATCACGGCCTATGTCAAGGAATTCGGCAGGCTGCATGACGGGATGGGGAAAATGTTGATGCGCTATCCTCATATTCATCGCCTCTTCCGGCGACCCCAACCCGCTTAGTCCAGGCGAGAGTACACGAAATTGAAGAAGTCCAGAAATGCAATCATCACCGGTGCCACTGCTGGAATCGGATTGGCCGTTGCGCGAGAATTTCTCGAACGGGGGCACAATGTGTTTATTTGCGGTCGTGATTCGGCGCGGCTCGCCGCCGCGCTTGCAGGGCTCACGGCCGATTTTGGCAGCGAAAGAATTGCCGGCTCAACGTGTGACGTTCGCTCTCTGGCTTCAGTCGAAGAAATGGTGGCGATGGCGGGGGCCCGCCATGGAGGAATCGATGTCTTGGTTAACAATGCCGGTATCGCGTTTGTAACCTCATTCGAAAGCGTCACTCCGGACCAATGGCATGACATTATCGACACCAATCTTACGGGAGTATTCAACTGCTGCCGCGCGGTTCTTCCCTGGCTTAAAGCGGCTGGGGCTTCCGATATCGTGAATCTGGGAAGTCGTTCCGGCCGGTATTCGTTTCGCGGAGGCACTGGCTACAATACAACCAAATTCGGTCTGCAGGGCTTCACCGAAGCGCTATTTCTGGACCTGCATCAATACGGCATTCGGGTCAGTCTGGTGGCGCCTGGGACAGTGGCGACGGGATTGGGCGGCACGGTACCGGAGGAGTGGCACCTCTTGCCTGGAGATGTCGCGAAAGTCGTGGGCGATGTCATAGCTGCCGCACCGCGAGCGACGGTTAATTGGGTCGAAATTCGCCCGAGTCGTCCTCAGTAGTAGGTATACAGATGGCGACTGAAATTCAAGTTCCAATGCTACCCCTGAAGGGGATGAGGGCATTCGTTACCGGGGGTGCACAGGGGATAGGCGCCGGCATTTGCATCGGACTTGCTCGAGCCGGCGCGGCGGTTGCCGTCGTTGATATACAAACCGGCAAAACTCAAGACATTGTCGATCAAATTGTTGCCGGCGGTGGTATGGCGATTCCGATTTCGGCGGACATATGTTCCGAAGACGATTGCCGCCGTGCTATCGACGACGCGGTCGCGGGGCTCGGTGGCCTTGACATACTCGTCAACTGTGCGGCACCGGGCCGAAACCGAAACATGCTCGGCAAATTATCCGATGTGGATTGGGATACCCATCAACAAATCGTGTTGAATGCCTCCGCCATATTGGCCGACGCCGCGTGCGATCATCTTGCTGCCAGTGGTCACGGCGCGATCGTGAATATCTCATCTGTGACGAGTCACTCGATTGCTGTCGACCAATGCTCCTGGCCTTACCATGTTTCAAAGGCCGGCTTAGACCAATTTACCCGTTGGCTGGCGGTTCGCTTCGGAGGACGAGGCATTCGAGTCAACGCCGTTGCACCCGGTTTGGTGGATCGCGACTCCGGCCACAAGCTGACGGACAACCCGCAACACCGCGCTGTCGTGGAAGCAATTGTTCCGCTGGGGCGCGCCGGCCATGCGGACGATATTGCACAGGCAGTTGTTTTCTTGTGTTCAAGACAAGCGGCCTACATTACTGGCCAAATACTGACCGTTGATGGCGGTCTGGGAGTTGCCGAAGTGTTCGGGGCGTCGCTAAGAGCGTTCAAGGCTGGCGTTGAGGCCTCGTCATGAGAACAACCAAAGCAGCCGTCCTGGAGGAACTCGGAAAGCCCCTCGTCATCAAGATCATCGAACTTCCCGAACTACTGCCTGGCCAGATTCTGGTCAAAGTATTCTTCAGCGGCGTCTGCCGCAGTCAGCTTATGGAAGTACGTGGAGGTAGAGGGCCGGATCCATGGCTACCCCACTTGCTCGGACATGAAGGCTCTGGCCAAGTAATTGCGGTAGGTGAAGGAGTGACCAAAGTCGGCACTGGTGACGAGGTGGTTCTTGGTTGGGTAAAGGGGGAAGGACTCGACGCTCCAGGTGCAAAGTATCGTTGCGACGGGCAGATGATCAATTCTGGCAGGGTCACCACCTTCTGCAACCACACGATCGTATCGGAAAGTCGTGTTGTAAAGAAGCCGCCCGATCTTCCTCGTGATGTCGCAGTCTTGTTTGGCTGCGCGCTGCCGACAGGCGCCGGGATGATATTCAATGAGCTCCAGCCCACTATCGGAAGTTCCGTGGTCGTCCTGGGGTTGGGGGGCATAGGTTTGAGTGCGTTGATGGCGCTTCGTGCATTTGACTGTAGTCACGTCATCGCGATCGACCTTTCGGACGAAAAACTAGCCTTGGCGAAGGATTGTGGAGCTACCCATGTCTTCAATCCACTGCGGGATAACGTGATCGACCGAGTTTTGAAGTTGACCGCCGGCGGCGCAGATGCTTGCGTTGAGTCTGCTGGTACAGTCGCAAGCATCGAATTGGGTTTTGCGTTGATACGCAAGGGCGGGGGGAAGCTGCTTTTTGCCTCCCATCCCCCCGAAGGCGAAACAATCAGACTCGCACCTCATGAGTTGATCAGTGGAAAGCAAATTGCAGGTAGTTGGGGAGGCGGCTCAATGCCGGACAGGGATATTCCGCGGATGCACAAAATATTTTGCGACGGCAATATCCCTCTCAACCGCTTGCTTAGCAGACGCTATCGCTTGGAGGAAGTCAATCAGGCATTGGGCGATCTGGAAGCCGGAACGGTATTCCGGCCGTTGATCGTCATGGATCACTCAATGGATGTGGAATAAGGCGGTTTTCCAATGTTAAATCGAGTAGTTTTTGTCTCCGGTAATTTCAACGTCCTACACCCCGGACATCTGCGGCTGCTACGCTTCGCGCGGGATTGTGGGGACAGGCTCATCGTCGGTGTCAATACCGATCGTCTTGCTGGCAACGGCGCGCATGTACCGGAGCAGCTTCGTCTTGAAGGGGTACAAAGCAACAGTTGGGTTGATGAGGCATTTTTGATGAATGAAGCGGTGGCCGACGTGATTGGCCGCTTACGCCCCGATATCGTCGTCAAAGGTAAGGAACACGAGTCTCGCTTCAATCCCGAACTTCAAGCACTGGAGCGGTATGGCGGACAATTGCTATTCAGCTCGGGTGAAACGGTGTTTTCCTCCGTCGATCTGCTACGCAAGGAATTTGCCGAAACGGACTATCGATCCATAAGCTTGCCCCACGACTACCTGGAGCGCCACAACATTGGCAAAGCAAGGCTGGAGGCTTTGCTACAGCAATTCGCTTCCATCAAGGTCTGTGTTGTCGGCGACCTGATCGTTGACGAGTACATCACCTGCGAACCTCTTGGCATGTCGCAGGAGGATCCCACCATTGTGGTTTCGCCGGTGGACTCCACACGCTTTGTGGGCGGTGCGGGAATCGTTGCCGCGCATGCCGCCGGTCTGGGGGCCAAGGCCCATTTTGTATCGGTCAGCGGCGCTGATGCCTCAAGAGAGTTTTCTCAGGCGCATCTTGCTGCGGCCGGGGTCCAAGCCAGCTTGCTGGCGGACGACAGCCGTCCAACCACCTTGAAACAGAGATTTCGTTGCAAGGGCAAGACCCTTCTACGGGTAAGTCATTTGCATCAGGGAGCTATTTCGACCCAGCTTCAAGCACGTTTCATGGAATATATCGAGGAAGCGAGTCAATCTGCCAACCTGCTGGTTTTTTCGGATTTCAATTATGGGTGCCTACCCCAAGCGATGGTTGAAAAGATAATCCCCATGGCCAAGGCAAGAGGGCTGATGCTGGCGGCCGACAGCCAGTCATCTTCCCAGGTGGGGGACATCAGTCGTTTCAAGAACATGGATCTGCTGACGCCTACAGAGCGTGAGGCGCGCATCAGCACGCGTAACCGCGAAGACGGTCTTGTTGTTTTGGCTGAGGCGCTTCGTCAACAATCTTCCGCCCGAAATATTCTATTGAAGTTGGGCGAAGAGGGCCTCATGATTCACGCAGGCAATGGCACCAGCCCCGATTGGCTAACGGATCGCATCGGCAGCTTGAATTCGGCTCCGAAGGATGTGGCAGGTGCCGGAGACTCGTTGCTTATCGCTAGTGCGCTCGCCCTGGCTTGTGGAGGAACCATCTGGGAGGCGGCCTGTCTCGGCTCCTTGGCGGCTGCCGTGCAAGTCGGGCGGGTGGGTAACACCCCAATTCGATTCGAAGAGATACGTCAGGAACTGGATTGATGCGTGCAATTCTCCTGGCGGCCGGCTTGGGCACCCGATTGCGGCCACTGACGGACACGGTTCCAAAGTGCCTGGTGCCGATCAAGGGTCAACCGCTACTGGGTATCTGGCTCAAACATTTGATCGAGGCCGGCATAGGACCGTTCCTGATAAACACTTATTACCTTGCCGAGAAAGTGTCGACCTTCATACGCTCGAGTGCCTATGCAGACCAGGTTGAGTTGGTTCACGAGCCGGAGTTGCTGGGCACGGCGGGGACTTTGATCGCCAATCTGGATTTCTTTGCGGGGGAAGATGGTTTGCTGATCCATGCAGACAACTACTGCCTGGCCGACTTCAAGTCATTTGTCAGCGCACACCGGAATCGCCCGGCCGAATGCTTGATGACGATGATGATTTTCCGCACGGACGCACCATCGTCGTGTGGAATAGTTGAGTTGGATGACCGGGATGTTGTTATTGGTTTTCATGAAAAGGTCACGTCTCCCCCAGGCAATCTGGCCAACGGGGCAATCTATTTGCTGTCGCCGGATCTGCTGAAAATCCTGTCAGCCGAGATGAGAACCGCACAGGATTTCAGTACCGAAGTTATCCCTCGGTTTATCGGAAGAATCTTCACGTATCGAACCGACCACGCATTTATCGATATCGGAACGCCCGAGACTTATGACAAAGCGAATACCTTATGATGATTGGCAAAGAGCCTGATCGACAGAGTGAGAGGGTCAATTTGTGTCTGGATATTATTTTGATCCATTGTTTTCACAGGTCGGCACCGCCCGAATGAAGAATTGCAGCGCAGTCAACTCCAACAAGTCAAGTCGCTTAAGGCCGCTAAGCTGTAGCGTGCCAACTTGAATTGCTTTCACTTCATCAGGTTCTTCCCGGTATATGAATTTACCAGGCGGGGATCGGGATTGAACCGGGTTTCGCATACATCCCAACCGGTTTGTTGCAGCATCTCGATCGCCTGGGCACGAGTAAAAAAGCGGATATGAGTGATGTCGAGGATACCGGCACCCATATAACGCCACTCCCCGGTTGCCAGAGCCGTCATGATATGCAAATTGCGTATATTTGGCAGGCTTAAATAGATCGCTCCACCAGGCGCCAACAAGGGGCGCAAGCGCCCTAATGCTTTCCATGGGTTGTAGAGATGTTCCAGCACGTCGGCGGCGATGATGGCATCAAAACTGCAAGGCAATAAATCCTTGTCGGAGAAGTCGACCTGTTCGAAAGGAACTGCAATTACCCGGTCATAGTCTATTGCCGCAATTTCGGCTGCCTTATTGAGCATTTCGATCCCGATCACCGTGCAATCCGGAAATCGTTGCTTCAACCAACGCCCGGATCCTCCACAAAAGCAACCCACATCCAGCACGCGCTTCGGCGGCGTAGCGAGCATTTCCAGGGGGCCGACAGGGGCATAATCGACCTTGAGTGTTTGCAAATGCAATTCGGCGTCCAGCATTTGCCAAGGGTGGGCGGTTGGTGTTGTCACTCCATTTTCCTAAGACACAGTTGTGGATATCGGTGGCCGGTAACTGCTCAAACCAGGAATCATCATTCCCGCTCAGCCAATGCATCAATCAAGCATTGTTCGAACGCCCGCACCACGCTTACATCATGATCCGCTTGCGGGGCAGCGCTCTTTAGAGCTTGACGGCGCGTTGCTCGGACGACGGGGTCTTGGCATTCCTCAGCCAGTTGCAGCGCAATGGCCAAGTATTCATCCGAGGACGAGGCGATGGTATCCGGCATGCCGATCTTGCGCAATAGCCCCGCAGCCAGTCGCTGGCGCATGAACTCGCCCTCCAGCGTCACGACCGGCAATCCCCTATGAATGGCTTGCCACGCAGTGGTGTATCCGGAAAATGCCGGACAATCCAGATAAACATCGCAGCGGTCAAGCAGGGCGTGGAACTGTGGCAGCGACAGCCAAGGCATCACCCGCAATTGTTTGTCGGGGTCTAGCCCCTGTTCGCGAAAGGCGTGCCGAAGCCGGGAGATCACCTGATCCGTCGCCCAGGGGTATTTGCCGTGCCTCACCAGAAGAACGGTGCTCTCGGCTGAGGCGGCAGCGATGTTGGCGAAAATGGCGTCATCCGCGGGGTCGAGCTTGAAGGGTGCCTGTGCGACCAGGAAGACCGGCCCTCGGCACTCGTCCAGGCATTTTGCCTGTTGCCCAAGATCTTCTGCGATCAATTCAATCGGCGTCGTGCAGCAGCCCGTACCCGGCAAACGCACCAGGCGCTCGCGGTAGTGATCATCGGCGCCTTCCGGCTCCAGCAGTTCGCCGGAGAAATATAGATCGATGAAAGGCAAACCTGTGGTGATGGGATGTCCCCAGCTCGCCACTTGCAACGGCGCCAGTCGTCGTGCAGCCAAACCCAATGTCACCGGATCCATCCCGATCTCCGGATAAAAAATCACATCCGGTTGATCGCGAGCCATCGCAGCCAACCACGCTTGCAGACCTGCTACGGTGTGAAAAGCTCTCCAGACATCGGCCAAGTTCTTGGCAAAGACCGTTTCCTCGTCCTCGTTCTTGCCGACGAAGTAGAGCACGACTTCGAAGCGCTTGCGGTCAAGATGCACCAGCAATCCCCGGATAAGAACATCCCAGACCGAATGGCGGTGCAAGTGGCGTGAGACCACCACCAGGCGGATCCGCTCTCGTTTTACGTGAGGCGCGACCAAAGGCTGCGCCTGGGCTGACCCGACCAGATCGCCATAGCGGGACAGGCGCGCCACATGATATCCTGGTCTGTAGGCAAGAAAGAACGGTTGGTGGGCGCCTATCGACTTCGAAAATCGTTCTTGGCATGAGGGCTCTGAAATCAACCATTCCGTGAGCGTTTCCAAAGCATGGTCAAATGCTTCAAGTGCCGACACAGATGAATTTACGGATTGGGGAACAATCGGTAAGGTGTTCATCACCAGCGCAAGCCGCGCCTCGACAAAATCCGGCTTGATCTCAATCGCCTTACGGTAGCTGTTCTCGGCCTCGTCCAGTCGGATCAGATCCTTGAGAATGGTGCCCAGGTTGTAATGTGCCTCGGCCAAATCCGGTTTGATCTGTAGTGCACGTCGGCAACTGCCCTCGGCTTCCATAAGCCTACCCAGATCCTTGAGAATGTTACCCAGGTTGTTATGTGCTTCGGCTAAATCTGGTTTGATCTGTAGCGCAAGCCGACAACTGGCTTCGGCCTCCTCCAGGCGGCCCAACTCCTTCAGAGCGTTCCCTAGGTTGCTATGTGCCCCGGCGTAATCCGGATTGATTTGTAGCGCCTGCCGGTAGCTGAGTGCGGCCTCTTCAAGGCGTCCCAGATCCTTGAGAACGGTACCCAGGTTGTTGTGCGATTCTGCGTCTTTCGGCAACAGCCTTGCGGCATTCTGCATCGGCGTCAGCGCGTCCGAACTTCGTCCCAACTGTTTGAACACCGCACCCAAGACCTTCCAGCCAAATCCGTCTTTCGGAAAGCGCATTGTCATTGCCTGAGCGAGAGATGCTGCTTCTGTGTACCGCCTCTCGTTGAACATGGTGCCCAGTATGTATACTTCCTTGGGATTTGGACTTTTTCCCCTATTCTGGATAGGTTTTCCTGCCAACTTATCAGGCTTCGCGGATTTTGCATTGCGCTTCTTGCTGCTACCGCGCGGGATTTCTTGCGAAACCGGTAGCGAGTTCTTGAAAATATGGTGGTCGATATTGGATTGCTCTGCGGCCCCATCACCCGCTTTCAACCGTCCTGCCAACGCCTCAAATGCATCTCCTTGCAGGCCCCGTCGCCGTCCCCGCTCCAGCACCTGTCGGGCAGTATCGGTTTGGTCTGCCTGTATCAATGCATCGACGTAGCTCAGCCAGTATTGGCCTTGATTCGGGTCGGCTTCCAGCGCCGACTTGAAGTGCGGCAGTGCGGCAAGTATTTGCCTTACCTGCACCGCGAGCACGCCCAAATTATGGTTCGCGTCCGGGTGATTGGGCTGTGATTGCAGAATTGCGCGGTAAAGGCGCTCTGCTTCTTGCAGCTGGCCTGCCTGATGGTGAGAAATTGCTCGGTGTAGGGCTTGCCCTGCCGACAGCGACTCTCCTTGAAGGAAGTCGTCTTTCGGGACAGGTTGCTGCGGTAACTCGGTGTTAGTGATGGCAGATTTCATTCCGCCAGTTTATTCTGTTTGAGACGGTGGGGTATACCGCGGATAAGCTCATGGGCAGTCCTCGTTTTGGATTGCTGTATCCCGGTTTCACCTGGCCGGCCGAAACGCTACAATCCACGGCTGGTATCAGCGCACAATCTAATTACCCAATCTTTCCATGACGGCCACTGCTCCCGAAACCGTGCCTCTCGACGACGCACTGCATCAGGCGGCTGCGCGCAACAGTACTACGAAGGGCGAAACGCTGACCCCCAACGAATTCAACCATCTTGTCGACTTGTTCAATACCGGACGCCATTTGGAACTGGAAAGACTTTCGCGCTTACTCGTTCAACAGTATCCGGATTCGGGGTTTGCTTGGAAAGCATTGGGTGCGTCCCAGCAGGCCCAGGGTAAAGATGCTCTGCCGGCGCTGGAAAAGGCGACGGAACTATTACCCGATGATCCGGAGGCGCATAGTAACCTGGGCGCTGCCCTGAAAGATCTTGGACAATTGGATGACGCTGTGGCGAGCTACAGGCGAGCACTTGAGATCAATCCCGATTTCGCCGAGGCGCACCACAGCCTAGGCATTGCTCTGAAAGACCAAGGAGAACTCAACGGCGCTCTTACTAGTTATTGTCGTGCGCTTACGATAAAGCCTGAATACGTCGAGGCGCAGAGCAACCGTAGCTTTACCCTTCAAGACCTGGGGCAACTCGAAGGTGCGGTAATTGGCTTCCGCCGAATACTGGTGATCAATCCCGATCTTGACCATGTGTACTTCAATCTGGGAAATGCATTGAAGAGCGCGGTGCGACTCAATGAAGCGATTGTTGACTACCGCCGAGCGCTGAAGATAAAACCCGATTATGCCGAGGCATACAGCAACCTAGGTGTTGCACTACAAGACCTCGGGCGACATGAGCACGCGGTGATGTGCTATCGCCAGGCGCTGGAGATCAGACCAGACTTCGCAGAGGTGCACAGTAATCTTGGAAATGTCTTGCAAGACCTCGGTCAACTGGATGAAGCGATGGCGAGTTATCACCTGGCGCTGGAGATCAGACCGGATTTCGCCATGGCGCACAACAATCTGGGTAATGCTCTAAAGGAATCCGGGCAACTCGACGACGCTGTGTCAAGCTGTCTCCGGGCGCTGGGGTATAGCCCGGATTACGCCGAGGCACACAGCAACTTGGGTAACGCTCTGCAAGCTCTGGGGCAACTGGATGAAGCGATGGCGCGATATCGGCGGGCGCTGGCGATCAAACCGGACTTGACCGAGGCGCACAGCAACTTGGGAAATGCCTTGCAAGTTATCGGTCAACAGGATGCAGCGGCGGTGATCTGCCGACGGGCGTTGCAGCTCAATCCCGCTTACATCAATGCGCACATCAACCTCGGTAATTCCCTAATGGACCTTGGCCACCTCGCTACAGCCAAGGCGAGCTATCGCCGAGCACTGGAGATCAAACCCGAATTTGCCGAGGCACACAGTAACCTGGGCAATGCGCAGAAAGACCTCGGACAACTCGCTGACGCGAAGGCGAGCTACCGCCGAGCGCTGGCGATCAAACCCGAATTCACCGAGGC
>JAPLQT010000090.1 GCA_026399515.1 Pseudomonadota bacterium
GCAGTCCGTTAACCGGCGTGGCGCCGCAGGCCTGCTCATGGTTCGCCAGCGGCTGCAACGCGAGAATCTGCCGCGCCGTTTCCTGGTCGATGCGCTGCGCTTCGGTGTAGGAATGATAGTGGGACAGGTCGGAACTGATGAGGATCAAGGTCTCCGGTCCGCCCCAGACCCGATCGAGCACCTCGGCGACCTCCTCTGCGCTGGCCATGCCGACAGCGAGGGGCAGGAGGCTGAATTCGTCCAACGCGACCTGTAGGAAAGGCAGTTGCACCTCCAGCGAATGTTCCATCGCATGGACCTCGCGGCTTTGCTGTACCTGGGGCAGCGACTCCACCGCCCGTACCAGCTCGGCATCAAGCTGGACGCTGCCCAGCGGTGTAGCGAATGCTGCCGCATCCGGCAGGGCCAGCCCCCGGATCGCGACGCGATGCGTCGGTCCCAGGAGCACTACGCGGCGTATGCGGGTCCGAGCCGAAGCGAGACAGGCATAGGCGCTGGCGGCCACGGGAGCGGAGTAAACGTAACCGGCATGGGGCACAATCAAGGCTTTTGGCGCGGATGCGGCTGTCGTGACGGTGTGCGACAGGTAATCTCGCACTTCAGCGTCCAGGGTTGTCATCGATCCGGAATAGAACATTCCGGCAACGGCGGGGGGGCGTACGAATACTGCCAAGGCACTCATGGTGCGCCTCCTTTCAACATGCAGCTAGCACAAGTTAATTCTAGTCCTTACAATCTGGATATGACAGTTACTGACCCGACTTCGGCTTCTCATTTCGCTCTGGTTCCCGCGGCGGGCAGCGGCGCACGCATGGGCGGCGATGCCTCGGGCGGAATCCCGAAACAATATCTGCCGCTGGCGGGCCATCCGCTGATTTTCCATGCGCTCGCCACACTCTGTTCCCTGGCCAGGATCAAACGCGTATTCGTGGTGCTGGCGCCGGAAGACGACGAATGGAGCCGCCACGACTGGTCTGCTCTCGGGAGCAAACTCCTGCCATTGTTTTGCGGCGGCACGACACGCGCCGAGAGCGTACGCAACGGCCTGCGCGCCACAGCCGCCCAGGTGAGCGCACAGGACTGGATGCTGGTACACGACGCGGCCCGGCCATGCCTGGCGCCGTGGCATGTCGATACCCTCATCGATGCGATCGCCGACGACGAAGTCGGCGGCATCCTGGCGGTGCCGGTGGCGGATACTTTGAAACGCGCCGATGCAAGCAAGCGGATCGATGCCACTGTATCGAGATCGGCGCTCTGGCAAGCCCAGACGCCGCAAATGTTTCGCCACGCCTACTTGCGCCGCGCCCTGGAGAGCCACGCCAATCTGGAAGGCGTCACCGACGAAGCCGGCGCGATGGAAGCGCTCGGCTTCCGCCCCAAACTCGTGGCAGGCGACGCCACCAACCTCAAGGTGACTTATCCACTCGACCTGCTCCTTGCCGGCTGGATTTTGCGACATCGAAACGAGGAAGAAGACGCATGAACATGAACTTTCGCATCGGCCAGGGTTTCGACGTGCATCCGCTGGTCCCGGGTCGCCGCTTGCGGATTGGCGGCGTGGAAATTCCATTCGCGCTGGGTTTGTATGGACATTCCGATGCCGACGTGCTGTTGCATGCGATCACCGACGCCATACTCGGGGCGGCCGGTTTGGGGGACATAGGCCGGCATTTTCCGGACAGCGAAGCGCGCTGGGCGGGCGCCGACAGCCGCATGCTGCTACGCGAGGCCATGGCCGGCGTGCGTGAGGCCGGCTGGCGGGTGATCAATGTGGATGCCACGGTTGTGGCGCAGGCGCCGCGCATCGCTCCCTACGTCGATGCAATGAGGGCATTTATCGCCGCCGATCTCGGCATCGACGCGGCCTGCGTGAATATCAAGGGCAAGACCACCGAAAGACTGGGTTTCACCGGACGCGGCGAAGGCATCGCCGCGCAGGCGGTGACCTTGCTGGTCAAGGCCGATGCCTGACCCGGACAGGGAACGCCGCCGGGTTTTCTTCGCCCTGTGGCCGGATGAGCCGACGCTGGAACGGCTCGACCAGATCGGCAAGCAGTTGCATGCGCTGGGCGGCGGACGCCGCATGCGGCGCGAGACCCTCCATATGACTTTGGCATTCATCGGCGAAGTGCCTCCGGCTCGAATCAAGATATTGCGGCAGGCGGCGGGGCGGGTAGCGGCACCGGCTTTCTCGTTGCGCCTGGACCGGCTCGACTGCTGGCGCCACAACAGGATTGCCTGGGCCGGATGCAGTGACCCGCCGCTGCAACTGTTAACGCTGGTCGGGCAGCTTTACGAGCGCCTGGAGGCGGCGGGATTGCCGCTCGAAACGGGAGACTTCGCGGCGCATATGACGCTGCTGCGCAATGTCCATTACGCACGCTGCGAGCCGCTGCCGGAACTCGAACCCATCGATTGGCCGGTGGCCGAATTCGTCCTGGTTGAATCCAGATTGACGCCTGAAGGGCCGCACTACGGTGTCATCGACCGCTGGCCTTTAGCTCAAGGAGTTGGCACCTAAGAGGTGACGGCCATGCCAGGGAGATAGGCATTGAAAATGCCTACGGTTTAAACCGGCTCCGCCTGATTCCGCATGTGATCAGCCAGATCGGCCAGGGCTCGTTCCAGTTTCGATCGCAGTTCGGCATCGGCAATGACTTCCTGCATCGCCTGGCGCATGCATAGCATCCATTGGTCGCGTTCGGCGCTGCCGATGGCGAACGGCAGATGGCGTGCCCGCAGGCGCGGGTGCCCGAACTTTTCGGTAAACAGTTGCGGGCCGCCGAGCCAGCCGGAGAGGTACATGAACAGCTTTTCTTCCGAGGTGCTCAGGTCGGCCGGATGCAGCTTGCGAATGGCATAGGTCTCTGGTTGGCTGTCCATCAATTCGTAGAAGCGCCGCACCAGGGCGCGCAGGGCCGTTTCGCCGCCGATGGCCAGATAAGGCGTGGCGGGTACGATCGGGGATTGAGTATTCATGGCATCGGCAGCGTGATACGGGCGATAAGTCCGCCGCCGTCACGCGGCAACAGGTCAAGACGTCCTTTATGGGCTCGCATGATACGGTCGACGATGGCGAGTCCGAGTCCCGCGCCACTGACGTTGCTGCGCGCGCCGTCGAGGCGGGTGAAGGGCAGCTTGAGGCGTTCGACTTCCTGCTCCGGTATCCCGGGACCTCGATCGCAGACTTCGATCAGAATATCGCGCTGCTCCTGGCGCAGGTTGAGCAGCAGCGGCTTGTCGCCTGCGGCGTGGCGCAGGGCGTTGTCGATCAGGTTGGCGATTGCGCGGCGCAAGCCATGTGGCCGTACTTGCAGCGGTGGCAGGGTGGCGAGGTCGGTGTTGATCGGTTTACCACGGCGCGCATACCGCGTCGCAAGGTCGTTGAGCAATGCGCCAAGATCGACCTCTTGTAGTTCCTCCCCGGAGGTCTCGCGGGCGAAATCGAGGAACTGGCCGATGGTGAGATCGATTTCATCGACATCGGCGACCATGCCGTCACGGGTTGTTTCGTCGCTCCCGGAGAGTTCTATGCTCATCCGCAAGCGTGTCAGCGGGGTGCGCAGATCGTGGGAAATGCCGGCGAGGATCAACGCCCGGTCGCTGTCGAGGCGGGCCAGAGCCGCGGACATCTGGTTGAAGGCGTTTGCCACGGCAATGATTTCCGACGGTCCATTTTCCTCGATGGGCGGCGGCGTGCGGCCCCGGCCGATTTCCATGGCGGATACGGAAAGGGCTTTCAACGGGCGGGTAACGCGGAACATGATCAGGTAGGCACCGCTCAACGAAAGCAACAAGGCGGCCAAGCCCCAGCCTATCCATTGCCAGGGAATGCTGCGTTCGATCCGCTCGATCGGCAGAGCCAGCCAGTATTCTCCTTCTTCTCCGTCGTCGATCCGAAAACTGACGAACACCGCCAGTTCGCCATTGCGCTCAAGTGTCAGGCGCGTTTCCGGCCCGAGTTCGCTGCGCAGTTGTTCGGCCACCAGGTGAAGCAAGGCCCGATCGGGTAGGGGGGCGATCGTTTCGTTGTCTTCGGCCGGGTATATGTGGATGCTTTCACGATCGGAGAGTTCCAGCAGCAGGTCGTGACGTTTTTGCTGCTGGGCGCTGATGAGAGCGCTGCGTGTCAGGTTGACCACGCTGACCATCAGTTGGGATAGCTGCCGGGCCCGTGGCTCGCGTTCGTAGGCGCGGTAGATGTTGAACCAGGCCAGCATCGACAGCGACATCAGCACGGCAATCAGCAGAAACGTGCGCCATAACAGGCTGCCCGGCCAGAGCCTCATAAGCTTACGCGTGCTTGGTCCCGTCCGGGACAAAGACGTAGCCGAATCCCCATACCGTCTGGACATAACGTGGCTTGGCCGGATCCTCTTCCACGAGCTTACGCAGACGAGAGATCTGCACATCGATGGAGCGGTCGAAAACATCGTATTCCCGCCCACGCGCCAGCTCCATCAACTTGTCCCGCGATAAGGGCTGGCGTGGATGTTGCACCAGCACTTTGAGCACGGCGAATTCGCCCGTGGTGAGCTGCGTGGTCTGCTTGTCACGGCTCAGTTCGCGTGTTGCCAGATTGAGACTGGCGCCGCCGAAGGCGATGATTTCTTCCTCGGCCGTGGGCGCTCCTGGTGGCGGTGCGGCGGTGCGTCGTCGCAGTACCGCATGGATGCGGGCAACCAGCTCGCGAGGATTGAACGGTTTGGGGAGGTAGTCATCGGCACCCATTTCGAGTCCGACGATCCGGTCGATATCGTCGCCTTTGGCGGTGAGCATGATGATCGGTAGGTCTTTGTGCGGGTTGTTTTCCCCGCGCAGGCGGCGACAAATCGCCAAGCCATCCTCACCCGGCAGCATCAGGTCCAGCACCAGCAAGTCGTAAAGTTCGCGCGCCAGCATCTTGTCCATGGCAACGGCGTTCTCGACGGGTTTGACGGCGAAGCCTTGCTCCGTCAAATAACGGTTAAGCAGTTCGCGCAGGCGCAAATCGTCGTCGACTACGAGGATTCTCGGTTTTTCATTCATAGGTCTGTCTTCCGCAATCCCCGGCCTTATTTCGCGCCGCCAACGCAGGAGTTCCGAAGCGAAACAATGCTCGCGGAGAATTCTTTAGATTGCGGAAAGGTTCGTTCCACTGACACCCACGGCGGAATAGTTGATCGCACTATGTCCGACCGAAACCAGGTCATTGACCGTACCGGATACTTGGGCCTGCCAAGTAGTTCCATCCGTACTGGTAAAAATCGCGCCTTTGTTTCCGACGGTAACGTACTGCCTGCCGTAACTGACCGAAGCCAGATTGATCGATGTGATCGGGTTTTGAACGGTCCATGTCGCGCCATCGGTGCTGGTAATCAGCGTTCCCGCTTCGCCGATAGCGACAAATGTTCCGACTAAGGTTGTTGCATTTACACCGTAGGCTACACTGGTCAGTTTCAGGGACGTATTCGAAGGGACCGACTGCCAGGTCGTTCCGTCCGTGCTGCTCAGCAAAGTGCCGTTTGCACCGACCGCGACATAGAGTCCATTCCCGTACGCCAGGCCGAGCAGGTCTTGGGAGGTTCCGGAGTTGGCCGTGGTCCAGGTCTTGCCGTCCGGGCTGTTGATGATAATGCCATTCGCCCCCGCCGCTACGAACAAGGTACTACCGTTACTGACGAGAGTATACAAATTGTTGGCTGTTCCACTGTTCTGTGCGGTCCAGGTAATCGCGTCGGTGCTCAATAGCACCGCACCCCCGGCTCCCGCCACGATGTAGCTGGAAATCCCATAAGTGACCGCGTTGAGATCCGGAAGACTTGTCAGCGGGTTTGTCAATGGTGTCCAGGTCACGGGAGTCCACGAATTGAAATCAGGACTTGAATACAAGGCACCTCGGGCGCCAACCGCGACGAAAATCGTGCCGAAAGCCGTACCTCGCAGATCATTGGCGAGAGGTTTTCCCACGGACCATTTCGCACCGGCGAGCCTGGGCACGACGGAAACGGAGGCGCTTCCCGGTCCTCCGGGGCCACCATCAACCCTTGCGTTGATCGTGAACGAATATTTCAAATCGTTGGACAGACCGCTAACCACTTGGGGAGACACCGCATTTATCGTCGCTTTTCCCCCCGACAATTTTGTCCAGTTATCGGTCGTGATGGAATCCGCCGGCGCTGAAAATATCCAGTACTGGACATTTGGCGCCATGGTCCAACTCACGGTCACGCTGCTGTCGCCGGCAACCAGCGTAACGTCGGCCGGTGGATTCGCGGAACTGCCGAGGTTGAATGCACCGCCAAGGCAACCCGCTAAAACGAACGCTGCGAGTGCTGCTGCGATAAGATGATAGTGGCGTTTCATTAGTGTCCCTTTTGCTCAGCGATTATTGCCAATGACATAACAACAAGACTCGGAATCCGGGCTGAGAAAGCCCGTCAGGAGATAGTGTACCTCACATCTATCCAGCCTTAGTTCGATTTGAAGTGGAGGAATGCCGGATCGGCGACTCAAGCCGGGCGATCTGTTACAGAATATTACAATTGCGAGGTGTAACCCAATAATCATACATCCTGCATCCTCTACAATGACTACCGTATTGCCGGGTTCCGTCCTTTGATGATTTTCCTTGGTGACGCTTTCCCTCTATATCAAGACAGCCATGAAATCTCTTTCCACGTTCGTCCCATTCTTGCTGGCCGCGCTGAGCATTTCATCGCCGGTTGCCGCGCAGCAGGAAGCGTTGCGCGGGCGGGACTTCGCGAAGGGACAGGGTTCGGGGGAAGTGCCGCGCTCATGGTTGCGGCGAAATGAACAAAAGAGAAGCGAAGGCAATACCGAGCAGCCGGTTCCGCGCGAGTCCTCCAAAACCCAGCAGTCGGAGGAGTTGAAGCCAACGCCGACCCAGGAGCCAGTTCCCGGGCAACTGAGGGAGCGCCTGTCGCCGGAAGAGCGGCGGCAATTGCGGCGTGACATCAACGCCGCGGGCCGCGACATTTATCGTCGCAACAAGCCCGACTAGGCAATCATCAAGCAGCGTTGCCGGGAACAGGCGCGGGAAACGTACAGGCGCCTCGCCGGTCTTCCTCGATATGAAGTGTAAGCATATCTTGTAAGGCATGCACGGCGAGTTCGTACGCTACGCCGAACCGGTGGGGTCGGGTAGAATCAATCCGTGAATCTCATTGCCCTGGAAACCTCCACCCGCCATCTATCTGTCGCCCTTTGGATGGATGGGAAGCTCATCGAAAGAAATGAGGATATTCTCAACGCCGGATCGGAACGTCTACTACCTTGGGTCAACGAAATATTGGCCGAAGCCGGGCTGGTCTTCAAGGATATCGATGGCATCGCCTTTGGCGCCGGACCGGGCGGTTTTACGGGTCTGCGGCTGGCTTGTGGTGTGGCACAGGGATTGGCTTTTGGCCTGGACGTCCCGGTGCTCGGCGTGTCGACCCTGGAAGCATTGGCGATGACTGCTTATTCGGGGTTCAACGCCACCGAACGGATATTCGCTTGCCTGGACGCACGAATGGGCGAAGTGTATGCCGCCGCCTATTTGATCCATGGCGATGTTTCGGAGACAATACAGGCACCTGCGGTGATGCCGCCTCACCAGCTACCGGGCATGGCTGACGGCAATGCATGGATCGGATGCGGCGAAGGATTCGCTTCCTACCCCGATTTGCTCGGACCCGATTGGGTGGAGGTGCGCGGCGATTGCTGGCCGACTGCCGCCTCCGTGGCGCGCCTGGCCGCCCCGAGACTGGCACGCGGAGAAGGTGTCAGTGCGGAACTGGCCGCGCCACTGTATGTACGTGACAAAGTAGCCCTGACAACGGTTGAGCGGCTGGCACGCGGCGGCCTGAAATAGATGGAAGCAACCCTGGTCTCTTGCTTGCCAAGTTTTGCATATGTTCCGATGCAAGCCGAGGATATCGAGCTTGTTCTGGATGCCGAACAGCGCATCTATGCCTTTCCATGGACTCGCGGAAATTTCGAGGACTCGCTGGCGTCCGGATACACAGCCAGGTTGATGCGCGACGGCAATCAGTTGGTGGGCTATGCGGTGATGATGCTGATTCTCGATGAGGCACACCTGCTCAATATCAGCATCGTCTCCGGGCGACAGCAAGCCGGTCTGGGCAGTCTGCTGTTGGAGTCCATGTGCGAAGAGGCCAGAAGCCTTGGGGCGCAGCGTATGGTTCTTGAAGTGCGGCAGTCGAATGTTGCCGGGCGTGCCTTTTATGATCGCCACGGATTTGCCCAGATCGGCGTGCGTACGGATTATTATCCGGCCGAGCAGGGTCGCGAGTCAGCCCTGGTGCTGGAGAAAATATTGTGACCAAAGGGAATCCCCGTGGGATGACCGAAGGAAACCCCCGTGGGGTGACTGAAGGAAGTTCGAATCGAGCGGACCAACGTCGCGCCGGAATAATACGGGAAATGGGACTTGCGCCCCTTTGGAAGCTGCGTAATTCAACGCCGCCAGATTCATTGCCGTCGACAGTCCAGCCTGAATCTGCCGTTGCGCTGTCCTCAAGTCCCGCCGCCGATCGTACGGGCGGCATAGCCACCATGGACTGGGACGAGTTGCGCGCCAGTGTCGCCGCGTGCGATGCCTGCGAGCTTTGCAAAACGCGCAAACAGGCTGTGCTCGGTGTCGGCGATGTGTCCCCTGAATGGTTGTTCGTCGGGGAGGGGCCTGGTGCTGAGGAAGACGCCCGTGGCGAACCTTTCGTCGGCCAGGCCGGCAAACTGCTTGATGCCATGCTGGCTGCCATCGATTTGCAGCGCGGACGGAACGTATATATCGCCAACACGGTGAAATGCCGTCCGCCCGGCAACCGCACCCCGACCCCGGCCGAGACAGCGGCCTGCTGGCCCTACCTGGAGCGGCAGATCGCGCTGCTTAAACCCAAGCTGATTGTGGCTCTGGGCAAGCCAGCGGCACAGACGCTGCTGAGGACCGAAGTCAAGGTCGGCGAAGCGCGCGGCCGCCTATTTGAGTACAATGGCATTACCTTGATCGTCACCTATCATCCCGCCTATCTGCTGCGGACCTTGCCGGACAAGGCGAAGGCCTGGGAAGACCTGTGTTTGGCACGGTCGACGCTACGCAAGATGCAGAAATAAGCGCCTCACCGAGCTTGAAAATGTTATCGCGGCCCCCATTTACGGAATGCCGTTGTCTTTGACGAGGAGATGTCATGCGCATCAAACTAATCGCTCTGCTTGCCCTGGTTGCAGGACTGCTCTCGGGTTGCGGGTACAACCAGATCCAGATCAACGACGAGCAAGTCAATGCAGCCTGGTCTGAAGTGCTGAACCAGTACAAACGCCGTGCCGACCTGATCCCGAATCTGGTCTCGGTGGTGCAGGGATACGCCGGCCACGAGAAGGAAGTGCTGACGCGGGTCACCGAGGCCCGCGCCAGTGTCGCCGGCATCAAGGCGACGCCGGAACTGATCAACGATCCAGCCGCCTTCTCGAAATTCCAGAAAGCGCAAAGCGAATTGGGTGGCGCCCTGTCGCGGCTGCTGGTGGTAACGGAAAATTATCCGCAACTCAAGGCCGATGCCAACTTCCGTGACTTGCAGGCGCAGGTCGAGGGAACCGAGAACCGCATCACCGTAGCCCGCAACCGTTATATCAAGACAGTTCAGGAATACAACATTTCGGTTCGCACTTTCCCGAACAGTCTGACGGCAATGGCGATGGGCTGGAAGGTCAAGGCCAACTTCGCAGTCGAGGACGAGAAAGCGATTTCCACACCCCCCGCGATCAAGTTCGATACGCCCAAGCCGGCTGCGGGTTGAGGCGATACGCGCTGTTTAAAGTGAGCTAGAAGTGGTTGGTCGCCTGCACATCTGGTGGAATCAGGTTCGACGCCTGACGATTGCGCTCGCACTCGTGGCGGCGCCGCTGTCTATGCCCACCCATGCAGCCGATATCGTCACACCCATGGCGATCCCGGCGCTGACGGGCCATGTCGTCGACACCGCCGGCATGCTTCAGGGTGCGCAGCTCGGTGACCTGGACCGGCGGCTGTGGGAGTTCGAGAAAGCGCATGGCAGCCAGGTTGTCGTCTTGATAGTGCCGACGACCCAGCCGGAGTCCATCGAAGAATATTCGATCCGTGTCTTCGATGCCTGGAAGCTCGGCCGCAAGCAGGCCAACGACGGGATTCTGATTCTCGTCGCGGCGCGTGATCGCAAATTGCGCATCGATACCGGCTACGGTCTCGAAGGCGCGATTCCCGACGCCATTGCCAAGCGCATCGTATCCGAGACCATCGCTCCAAAATTTCGTGGCGGCGATCCCTATGCCGGTCTTGTCGCCGGCGTCGAACAAATCGAAAAGCTGATCGAGGGCGAAAGCTTGCCGTCAGTCAAACAGGGCAAGAATGCTCCCCGGGCGGGCCAAGGAGATTTCTCGGAGTTGTTGGTCATCGGCATCATCGCGGCAACCATCGTCGGCAGCGTCTTGAGCCTGGTTCTCGGGCGTTTTTTCGGCGGTCTTGCGACGGGGGCGCTGGTTGGTTTCATCGCATGGCTTGTTACGAGTTCGCTGTTCGCCATGATCGGAGCCGGCGTTATCGTTTTCCTGTACGTGCTGGTGACGGCGGGGCGCGGCGGTTCGTCCATCGGTGGCTGGGGTGGCGGCGGCGGTTGGGGTTCGGGCGGCGGATGGGGCGGCGGCTCCGGAGGCTGGGGCGGCGGCGGGGGCGGCAGTTCCGGCGGCGGCGGGGCTTCGGGGAGTTGGTGAAATGACTGAAAGGAATGGTCTGGCACCATGAAACTGACGCGCATGTTCAGGCATCTATTGGCACCGCACTGGCTGGCGCGGCGTGCCTTCACGGCGGTGACCATGCGTGCGATTGAAGCGGCGGTGGCGACAGCCGAACAACGGCATGTCGGCGAGCTTCGTTTCGTCGTCGAGGCCGGGCTGCCTATCAACGATTTATGGCACGATATTTCCGCCCGGGAAAGGGCGGTCGATGTATTTTCGCGTTTGCGCGTTTGGGATACCCAGCACAACAACGGCGTGTTGATATACGTGCAATTGATCGATCGTCGAGTCGAAATCGTCGCAGATAGAGGCATTAACGCCAAGGTCGATCAATCATCCTGGGATGTCATCTGCCGCGCCATGGAGCATGCGTTTCGTGCTGGAGCCTATTCCCGGGGATCCCTTGAGGCAGTGGAAAGTGTCGGCAAATTGCTCGCGATGAATTTTCCCGCCTTGCCGGGATCCGACGGTCTGTCGGCATCGGCGCATGTGAATGAACTGCCTGACCGTCCGGTGCTGCTTTAGTACTTGCCTCAGTATTCGTACTCGACTTGCAATCTGAAGGTGCGATCAGGCGCGGCCGGACTGGCAGCCAGTAGCCAGGCGGCGTTGTACCTGATCGCCTGGCGGTTACCGAGGGTGATTTTGCCGAAAATCGCCGGGCCGAAGCGATGGTTCTGCTGGTCGCGCGGATCCCACTGGTTCCACTTTCCCATTTCGCCGAACCCCTGTAGCCCGTATTCGAAGGCGGGTAGCCAACGATACTTGATTTGCCATTGATAGCCGAACTCTGTGTTGTGCTGTACCGTCGCGTCTTCATCGCTGCCGCGGAATTTGCGTTCGAACAGCAGATTGGCATTCAGTTGTAGTTTGCCGAATTCAGTTTGAAACAAAGGGCCGAACTTGAATTCGTAAGAGGGTTCGCCTTTCCGGTGAGGTTTTTCGATTTCGGTGATCAGCCCGACATCGATCGGGTATTCCCCGGTTTCGGTCAATTGGAATTTGTTTTCCCATTCCAATGCGTCGAGATGGTTTCCCTCTCCTCCTCCGGCCTCGTATTTCACGTAAATCTCGGTAAACCAGCGCTCGCTGGCGCCATAACCATAGCCGATGCTTGATGCCTGCTGGCGGTCGCCCGACCCGTCGCGAGCAGACCCGAACTTGAAGTCCACCTCGCGTTCTCCGTACTCGACGTTCGGCGTATAAACATAATCGGAAGGTCCAGCAAGCGCGATACCGGAGTGGACTATGCCCAGGAATATTGCGAGATGCCGGAGTTTCACGATGCAAGTCCTTATGAAGAGGTCATGGTTGAAGAGCAGGAGCGGAACGATTTGCCAATTTCATGCCAATGGCAATCGTTACGAGCACAGTCGCATAGAAAACTATTTGCATTCCAGCGGGACGGGCGTCGTAGCCGATCAGGCTGTGCAGCAGCATGCCGGGGATGGAACTCTCGGGAAGAGTGGCCGAGGTGTCCCACAAAGGCGATGCCAGGCTCGGCAGCAGGTCAGCCTGGATCAGGAATCGCGCCGCCTGGGAAGCCATGCCCGCCGCCAGCAGCAGTACCAGCAGCCCGGTCGCGGTGAAAAACCAGCGCATGGGCACGCGCAACAGGCCCGCATAAACGGCGTATCCAACCGCTATACCGAGTATCAAACCGGCCAGACCTCCCGACAGCATCGACGAGGCACCTGAACCCTCGGATGCGGCGATGCCGTAAAGGAACAACACCGTCTCCGAGCCTTCGCGCAACACCGCGAGGCCGACCACGATCAGCAATATCGAACATTCACGCTTGCCGTCGCGGATGGCGCTGCCCACGGCGCGCGCGCCGGCAGCTAGTTCGGCGCCGTGCGAGGCCATCCAGATGTTGTGCCAGGCCAGCATCAACACGGCGATACCCAGCACCGAGGCGTTGAACAGTTCCTGGCCTATCCCGCTGGCCAGGGCGCCGATGACATCGGTAAATGCCGCCACCAGGCCGGCACCGCTCAAGCCCGCCAGAATGCCCGCGCCCAGCCAGCGGTTGCGACCCGGAATGGAGCGTGTGGCCGCGGCGATGATCCCGACCAGGAGGGCGGCTTCCAGCACTTCGCGAAACACGATTACGGCGGTTCCAAACATGAAATGTCCTCTGGTCTGAGCAACTATTGAACGACGATGACGCCCTGCGCTGTCTTTTCGTTGAATTCGCCAATGAATGGATAGCGTCCGGGATCGAGAGGCCCGATGAATATGGATGCGGAACTCCTGCCGGCGATGACCTTCTCGCGATTGAGGGAATGGCTCTCGAATTCCTCTGGCGTCGCGTCACGGTTCTCGATGATCAGCTTGATCTTCTTTCCTGCCGGAAGCTTTAATTCCGCCGGCTGGAATCGGTGGTCCTGGATGACCAGGGAGAACTCGCCATCGGCGCCGAGTACTCTTACGGGAACCAATAGAATCAACAGGATCGGAATGAAACCGATATAGCTCGGCAGACTATTAAAGGCGCTTTTCACGGGCACATCCAGAAGTAACGATGTACGAATGATAATCATTCTCATTTGGAAGTGCAAGCATTTTCTGAAAATATTTAACCCAGAACCCAGAAAATGAAGCCCAGGAATGATCGCCCGGGAAGTATCGTGAGTTAGTGCGAGGTATCGTCGAGCAGGGCGACGGAATCGAACTGGCGTTGATTCATTTCGTGGTGGCGCTTGACCATCAGCATCAGGCCGGCGACGAACAGGCCGAACAGCACGATGATGATATGGATCGATAGCTGAGCCATGATCATCACCGAGTAGATGCCGGTCATGATGAGTATGGAGAGATTTTCGTTGAAGTTCTGCACCGCGATCGAATGACCCGCTCCCATCAGGACGTGGCCGCGGTGTTGCAGCAGGGCGTTCATCGGCACAACGAAAAAGCCGGAGAGGATGCCGATCAGGACCAGCAGCGGCATGGCGACGCGGGTGTCACGGACGAAGACCATGGCGATTACCACCAGCCCCATGCCGATGCCGAGTGGAATCACCCGGATCGACTTGCGCAACGAAACCAGCTTCGCCGCCAGTACCGCTCCCAACGCCACGCCAACGGCGACCACCCCCTGGAGCATGCTGGCCTTCGACAAATCCAGGCCGAGCGCCGCTTTCGACCATTCGATGACGATGAATTGCAGGGTCGCACCCGCACCCCAGAACAGCGTAGTGACCGCCAGCGAGATCTGCCCCAATTTGTCGCGCCATAGCAATTTCAGGCAGTGGTTGAAGTCGTGCAACAGGTACAGCGGATTCTTCTTCAGCGCCTTGTGATCGACGCCGGTGTCGGGAATGTGCAAATTGAAAAATGCCGCAATCAGATAGATCGCCCCGATGATCGCCAGGTTCATCTCGGCCACGGTATCAATGCCGGTATCGATGTAGGGAAAGTCGAAAGCGAGCAAAGACTGGGCAATCTCCGGCTTTATGAGCATACCTCCGATGACGGTGCCCAATATGATCGCCATGACCGTCAAGCCTTCGATCCAGCCGTTGGCGACCACCAGCAACCTCGGTGGCAGGTATTCGGTGAGGATGCCGTATTTGGCTGGCGAATAGGCTGCTGCGCCCAGGCCGACGACGGCATAGGCGATCAATGGGTGGACATCGAAAAACATCAGCAAGCAGCCAAAAATCTTGATGCCGTTGCTGATGAACATGACCCGCCATTTGGGCATGGAGTCGGCAAAGGCCCCGACGAAAGCGGCCAACAAGACGTAGGACAATGTGAAAAAGGTTTTCAGCAGCGGTTCATAGCTGGTGGGCTCATGCAGTTCGCGCAAAATTGCGATGGCGGCGATGAGCAGGGCGTTGTCGGCCAGCGCTGAAAAGAATTGCGCCGCCATGATGAAATAGAAGCCTAGATTCATCCGGTTTGAGTATGTCGAATATCCGGTTAATAAGTGAGAGCCATGAGGCTGACGCGGTTTATAACACGAAGCTCTTGCGCTTGTCTGCCGTGGGCGCGAGCATACGTGTCAAATAGGAGCATTTGACAACGACGTTGCACGCGATCAACGGGCGTTCTTCAGGCTATCTTATGCGACCAAATTGTGATTGAATATTCCGCCATGACCCGCCCGATACAAGCCAGCATCGATTTGGGCGCCTTGCGCCACAACTGCTCAGTGGCGCGTCGATATGCCGGCAGTTCCCGCATCTGGGCGGTCCTCAAGGCCAATGCCTACGGTCACGGCCTGTTGCGGGCGGCGCAGGCACTGGCGGACAGTGCCGACGGTTTCGCCCTGATCGAAATTGAGGGCGCCATGGCCCTGCGTCATGCAGGTTTACGCCAGCCCATCCTGCTGCTCGAAGGTTTCTATACGGTCGACGAGTTACCGCTGATCGCCGAATACCGCCTGACGACGGTCATCCATTCGCTGCATCAGGTGCAAATGCTGATTGCGTCTTCGTTGCCCGACGGTATCTGCCTTCCGGTGTATCTCAAACTCAATACCGGCATGAATCGCCTGGGCTTGAATGACAACGAGTTGGCCCCCGCCATAGACGCGCTGAACGCAGCTTCGCACGTTGGCGCGATCACCTTGATGACGCATTTTGCCGACGCCGATGGCGGATCGGATGGACCTGGCATTGCCGAACAGATGGGCCGTCTCGATACCATGCGGTCGGCGTTGACCCATCCGGTGAGCCTTGCGAATTCCGCGGCAATACTGCGCTATCCCGAATCGCTCGGAGGCGGATCGGACTGGGCGCGCGCGGGCATCATGCTGTATGGCAGCTCGCCCTTCCCCGATCTCAAGAGTGCCGATGCGCTCGACCTCGAACCGGTGATGACGTTGACCAGCGAATTGATCGCGGTGCGCGACCTCGCTCCCAGCGATCGCATCGGCTATGGCGGCACCTTCGTCGCGGATGCGCCGATGAAAGTCGGCGTCGTCGCCTGCGGCTATGCCGATGGTTATCCGCGCCTTGCCCCGACGGGTACGCCCATCTTGGTGAATGGACAACGCAGTCGCACTTTGGGTCGTGTATCGATGGACAAGATCTGTGTCGACCTGGGAGGTATTTCCGGTGCCGACGTCGGTTCGCCGGTCGTGCTGTGGGGGAAGAATCTTTCCGCCGACGAAGTGGCGGCAGCAGCCGGCACCATCAGCTACGAGCTATTCTGCGCCCTGGCGGCGCGCGTGCCGGTGATGGAAGTCTAAGCATGGCCAAGGCTAGATCGATCTATTCCTGTACCGAATGCGGCGCCAGCGCACCCAAATGGCAGGGCCAGTGCCCGGGTTGCGGCGGGTGGAATACCCTGGTCGAAAGCATCGCGGAAACCTCGACGGCGAACCCGAATAACCGCTTCGCCGCGCTGGCCGGTTCCAGCAAGCTACAGCAGTTGTCGGAGATCCGTCCGAGCGTGGAACCGCGCACCCCGACCGGCATCGAGGAGTTCGATCGGGTCCTCGGCGGCGGACTGGTTGCCGGCGGGGTAGTGTTGATCGGCGGCGATCCGGGTATCGGCAAGTCGACCCTGCTGCTACAGGCGCTGTGCCGGCTCGCCGAGGCGCGCCACCAAGTTCTCTACGTCACAGGCGAGGAATCCGGCGAGCAAGTCGCGTTGCGCGCCCGGCGCCTGCAATTGCCGACCGAAGGCCTGGCGCTGCTGGCCGAGATCAGCCTGGAAAAGATACTCGCCACTTTGGCGCGCGAGAAGCCGGCGGTGGCGGTGATGGATTCGATCCAGACGCTGTACTCCGAGGCGCTGCAATCCGCTCCCGGCTCGGTGGCGCAAGTGCGCGAGTGCGCAGCGCACCTGACGCGCTACGCCAAGCAGTCCGGCACCTGCATCATCCTGGTCGGACATGTGACCAAGGAGGGCGCGCTAGCCGGGCCGCGCGTGCTGGAGCACATCGTCGATACCGTGCTGTACTTCGAGGGCGAAACGCATTCCTCCTTCCGCCTTGTGCGCGCCGTCAAGAACCGCTTTGGCGCGGTAAACGAACTGGGCGTCTTCGCCATGACCGACAAGGGCCTGCGCGGCGTATCCAACCCCTCGGCGCTGTTCCTTTCCCAGCATGCGCAGGAGGTTTCCGGCAGTTGCGTGATGGTGACGCAGGAAGGCACGCGCCCCCTGCTGGTGGAAATCCAAGCGCTGGTCGATGCCACCCATGCCCCCAATCCCCGCCGGCTGACGGTCGGCCTCGAACAGAACCGCCTGGCGATGCTGTTGGCGGTCTTGCATCGGCATGCCGGCATCGTCTGCTTCGATCAGGACGTGTTCGTAAATGCCGTCGGTGGCGTGCGTATCACCGAACCGGCGGCCGATCTGGCGGTGCTCCTGGCCATCGTATCCTCGTTGAGAAATAAACCTCTACCGGCCAAGCTGATCGCTTTCGGCGAGGTTGGCCTGGCCGGCGAAATCCGTCCCGCGCCGCGCGGCCAGGAGCGCCTCAAGGAAGCCGCCAAACTCGGCTTCACCCATGCGCTGATCCCCAAGGCCAATGCCCCAAAACAGGCGATCAAAGGCATCGAGGTGATAGGGCTGGAGCGGGTCGAGCAAGCCATCGAGCAGTTGCGCAACTTCTGAACATGAATACTTTTCGACTGATGCTGCGCATGCTCCGCCGTGACTGGCGCGCCGGCGAATTGACGGTGCTCGGCCTGGCGCTGGCGGTGGCGGTGGCGAGCTTGACCAGCGCGTCGTTGAGGATGAACACCACGACCGACGCCGACATCGCGGCGATGCCGCGGCTATTGTCGATCACGTTGAGGATCGCTCAGGCGGCGGACATCTTCAGGATGAACTTCCACTGCTCGTCGCTCACCGGCACGACCGAGAGGCGCGACTGGCGCACCAGGCCGAACTCCTTGAGCTTGGGCTCGGCCTTGATGGCGGCCAAAGTCACCGGGGTCTTGATCGGCTCGACGGCCTTCACGTCGACGGTGACGGCCTTGCCGGCCTCGTCGGTCGGATCGGGA
>JAPLQT010000016.1 GCA_026399515.1 Pseudomonadota bacterium
AGGCATTGGCGCCGAGCGGCTGATCCTGGAAGGTCCGGAGCCGAGAGAGCAATACCTGGCGGCATATCAGCGGGTGGATATAGGCCTGGACCCGTTCCCATTTCCGGGAGGGACCACGAGTGTGGAGAGCCTGTGGATGGGAGTCCCGGTACTGACGCACAGCGGGAAGCGCTTTCTGTCGAGGCAGGGGATCGGGCTGCTGAAGAATGCCGGGCTGGGCGACTGGATCGCGGTGGATGGAGAAGACTACGTCAAACGGGCGAGTGCCCAAGCGGGCGACCTGCAAGGCTTGGCGGATCTGCGTAAAGGACTGAGGCAACAGGTAGTGGCGTCGCCGCTCTGCGACGCAGCGCGCTTCGCCGGATATTTCGAGGCGGCACTGCGCGACATGTGGGGGCGATGGTGCGGTCAACAACGACGACAGCTTCCATGAGCCTTGCCAACCACATTGCGGGCGGCGCTGGTTCCCGCGGTCAATGAATCACCCGCTGCCCTCGGACAATCAATCAGCAGAACTCGCGGCAGAATTGTTCGCGAAAGCCATGCGTGCGCATGAAGCAGGCGACATCGACGCTGCTTGTCCGCTATATGAATACGTGCTGCTACTCGCGCCAGCCCATGCCGACGCGATGGGGAATCTTGGGGTCGCGCTCAAGCGGCTGGGAAGGATACCAATAGCGATCGGATGGCTTGAAAGAGCCGCCAAGATTGCTCCGCAACAATACCTTCACCTCTACAATCTTGGCAACGCATTTAGCGAACTCCGCCAATTCGAAGCGGCTGTTGGCGCCTATTCCCGTGCCTTGGAGATCAATCCGAATTATGCGATGGCGCACCACAATAGCGGAATCTCATGGGAAGGATTGGCCAATGTCGATGCCGCCATCGTCTCCTATCGCAGGGCAATCGCGGCGGACCCGACGTCGTACGACGCTTGCCTGAACCTCGGCGTGTGCCTGGAGACTAAGGGCTTCTTGAAAGGCGCCGCAAACGCATACCAGACGGCTGTTTCTTTCTCTCCGAATCGCACACCTGCATACAACAATCTGGCACTCGTTCTACAGAAAATTGGTCAACCCGCCGAGGCTGTGCGCATCGGACAAATTGCACTAACCATCGATCCGGGCAATCATCTCGTTGCGTCCAATATTCTGCTGTATCTGCAATACCATCCCCAAGTCAGTGATTCGGAGTTGTTGCGGATTTCACGCACCTTCGGCGATAGATTTCCGCCGCCCACTGACTTGCAGCGAGCCGTATCGAGCGGCAGACGCTTGCGGGTCGGTTATGTGTCCGCGGATTTCTCCGAACATCCGGTGGGACATTTCCTGCGTAATGTCTTGCCGCACCACGATTTACAGCAATATGAAGTCTATTGTTACGCCAACAATCACTACCGCGACGCGATTACCCGCGAACTCGCTTCGGCTTCACGATGGCGTGACATCACCGATCTTGATGATGATGCGGTGCTGCGGGTAATTTCAGAAGACGGCATCGATATTCTGGTTGACCTGTCAGGACACACCGCCGGAAACCGCTTGCCGGTATTCGCGCGTCGCGCTGCACCCTTGCAGGTGAGCTGGCTCGGTTACTTTGCCACGACCGGTGTTGCGGCGATGGATGCGGTATTGATGGATGCCCATCATGTCCCGGCGGGGTATGGGCGGCTTTTTTCAGAGCGGGTCGTGCGCCTTCCATCGTCACGCTTTTGCTATTCTGCGCCGGACGTGTCGCCAGAAGTGGCCCAGCCACCCATTTTCAAGAATGGGCACGTCACATTCGGCAGCTTCAACAACACGGCCAAACTGAATGGACAGGTGATGCGTGTTTGGGCCGAAATATTGAACGGATTGCCTACCAGTCGCTTGATCCTGAAATGCCGCACCCTGGCGGATCAGGCCTATCGCAATGAACTGTTGATGAATTTTTCACAACTCGGAATCGAGGCGAAACGGATTGAACTCAGGTTACATTCACCTCATGAGCAGCTGCTTGCAGAGTATGGCGATGTGGATGTCGCCTTTGATCCGTTTCCATTCACCGGAGGACTGACAAGCTGCGAAGCGTTATGGATGGGCGTCCCGGTGATTACGTTGTACGGCTCTCGTCCGGTTTCGCGGCAGACCCTTTGTTTCCTGAGGAATCTTGGCCTGGAAGATCTCGCGGCGGACAATGTTGCGACGTATGTAAAAAAGGCGATTGCCTTGGCGGGGAATTTGGAAATGCTGGCTTCGCTACGGCTTGGACTTCGCGACCGAATGCGCAATTCGCCGTTGATGGATGGCCCAGGATTCACCCTGGGGCTTGAGAGGGCGCTGACAGCACTGTGGGTTTCCAAGCAAACATGACATCAAGCTTGAGGTTTGTGAGCGATCATGTTGAGGCTGATCGGCATGCCTCGGAACAACATGCTGCTGGTGTCGTCAAACAGACCAAACTCCTTGACCCGGGAAAGCCGTATGAAACCGGCGCGGCTCAGAAAACTGGCAAGAAACTCCTCGTTGAGGCCGACGAGATGGTAATCGAACTTGTCGACATGCCCGCCAAACATCATTTGCATCACGTTAAAACGCTCCTTGGTGCTGAGGTTTTGCTTGTCGAGCAACAGACTCGCCAGGATATCAAGGTCCGGTACGCTGATTCCCAACATGCCCCCGGGCTTCAACACCCGGTACCATTCCTTCAGCGTGGCGACGAGTTGATCCATGTAGTCGAAGTGTTCGACGACGTGAGAGGCATAGATTTCCACGAACGTGTTGTCGGGAAATCTGGAAAGATCCGTTGCATCGCATACGTGGTCAACGTAAGGCGCCGGGTTCACGTCCAACATCTCCCACCCGGACGCATGAACTTTCCCTCCTATGTGAAGGCGCCGAACGGCAGCGAATTCGCTCGCGCCGGCAACTTATGTTCCGCCAATTCCCGATGTGTTCTCCACCGTGAGGCCGGATGCAAGCTCAACTGGTACGGAATTGATGAGGAGGATATCGGCCATATGGAGATCCTCGGACAGGGGAGCTGAGGTGGCATGGGTTTGCTGCCACAAGATGCGGTAGGTATTCTCGATCTTACGGGCGAAAGCTGAAGTATTGCATAGCGGCGAAGCCGCCATACGGGGACGCAAGGTGTGGCGGAGCTCCCGCAGACGGATCGGATCG
>JAPLQT010000081.1:0-3696 GCA_026399515.1 Pseudomonadota bacterium
GTGAAACCACTACTTCAGACGACCGCAGAAATTATGTCGACCTTGCCGTCACATCAATAGCTGAAAAACCCATGGCAGAAACGCTTTAGCAACAGGGCACTCAGATAATTCCACATAATCGAGAGGTCAGCATAAGTGCCCGTTACAGACCTTCGAGCTTTCCGAATGCGGACGTTCAACCTATATATTCACGTTCTTCCGAAGGCAGGCCTTCGTAACGAAGAGTTATGTGTCTCAAGTGGTCTTGAGTCGCCGCAACAGTTTTTCCAGGCTTTCCTCGTACTTTTCTAACGACGTAAAGTCCGCGTAAAGCTTCCCCTTTAGAAACGTTGGCAGAGTGCATCTTTCATAGAGTAGCGGTAAGACAACAACCTCACCTGTTGAAATTTCTCTATTCATTGCGATCTCAAGCTCCTTCTCAACCCAACGCGATTTTATCGATTGCTTGGATAGCACGACGCCGATATATTTGGTTTTCTCAAGTCCTTCGGCTATTTTTTTTGTCAGAGAGTCTCCAACAAGTATTTCGGCTTCATCAAGCCAAACGTCTTTGACTCCATGTGCCTGCAATTGCTTCTTTAGGTCCCGAACGAATGCCTTATCGGCATTGGTATGGCTAAGGAATATCCCATGGTACGTTTTCTTGGTTACGTTGGAGGCAGAAATACCTAAGGCGCAACGCACCAAAGAATTTGCCGCGTCCTGGCTCGTCGGCGAAGTCAACAACCACGCCAGTGAACCACCAATTCGGATCTGACCGCCTAACAAATAGCCCTCGGGGGTGACCGCTATTGGTTTGAGTTCTTCGGGGACGTCTGAAATGCACATTCTCCAACCATCCCGTTGGAGCTGTTCAAAATATGGTTTGAACTCACCAACCTCGGGCTGAAGTACTACTTTCCGGGACTTCTTCTGGTGGACAGTGCTGGAGGTGAGGATCCTTTTGACTACGGGGCTGGCATAGCCGACATACAAACTGCGCCAACCGAAGAAATGGATCCGCTTCTCAGGAGTTAGCAACCATATTACTCGGCTGCCTTGCGCGAGGGCAGCGGAAAGTTCGGCCTCGCGATCATCTTGATCGTAAGCGGAATCGAGGTCGTAGTCATTATTCTTGGACTTGAGCTCCCATAGCTCTTTGTCTGATCCAGAGGATTTCGTTTGTTCTCCAAACAAGAAATGAGAATAACTCTCCGGATTAATTATTATTACATCATATTCATAGAGAGCGAAGGCGGCCTTCTCGTCGCAAATCTTTGGGCGACACAAGCCCAGGACATCAATCTTCGTCCTCGGTATTGCAGGACCGGTGTACTTAAGGCCGACAAGTAAGACATTCTTGGTCACTGAGGATTCCAGGCGCATTGAAGAGAAGCATGTGCCATTAAAAAGATCGGCCCATGCGATGTAACGAAAATCTCAGATTATGCCGATGCTCAGCCACTACTTGATCTATCGTGAGTACTTGGAGGTTATGTGCCCGCACAATAGCAGTGCTTTTGTGCCCGTTAGGCGTGTGCAGGCCTTCGGTTAGAGCAGCGCTGCCTGGACTACGTCCGGTGAACGCTTGATTACGTTCAGCAACACCAGGGCGGCACCTTGCGGTGTGCGATCCCCACGCTCCCAGTGACGCAATGTCGCAACGGAAAATCCAAACCGCGCGGCGAATTGTTCTTGCGTCATCCCCATGCGCTGACGCAGCGCGGAAACATCAACCGCCGCCGGCGTATAGGCTTTCACAGCGACCTTCTTGCCTTTGGCGTGTGCCACAGCTTCATTCAATCCGCGCGCGATGCTGTCAAAGGTCGTTCCCATACCTCACCTCTCTATCCATGATGCAACAAGAATATCCACAAGCTTGGCTAACTCGTTGCGCTCGGCCTTGCTCAAATTGTCCTGCTCGTTCTTGGCAAACAGCGTTATCAAATAGAGCGGCTTAGACTCGCTGTGGAAGTAGTAAATCACACGTACCCCGCCACTCTTGCCGCGCCCGCCTCTACCCCAGCGCAGCTTGCGAATGCCGCCCGTGCCCTCAATCAGATCGCCCGCCTTCGGATGCGCAGCAAGATAGCTCAAGACATCCTGCCGCTCTGCCTCGGTCAATAGCCGTTCCGCTTGGCGAATGTATTCCGGCACTTCGGCAACCGTAATCATCATTGCATTCTAATCCGATGGATTAGTTATTGCGATAGCTGACTCGACAACTGACGGACGACTCTGGGGTTGTGAACTTGAAGGGGGGGGTACGCTGCGATTCGGCCAATATCAGTCAACGGACGGACGGCTTACGCATAGCCCGAAAGACCGGGGCCCGCGTGCAGGCGCAGCGTTACGCTTCGCTCAGGATTCGAAGTCCTGGACGCAATACAGCTTGCGCACCGGGACCGTGCTATGCCATGAGCATGGCGTCTGGTGCGGCACGAACACGCAGTCGCCCCTGCCGAAGACGCCGGCATGTCCGCTCCCATCGGTCAGTGTGACGCTGCCTTCCAGGATGTACATCAGCTCATTGACGCGATGCGGAACCTGTTTGCGGGTATAGGGGGTCGAATCCCAGATGCCGATCCGTGTCCGCCCGGGTTTGTCGGAGCATTCCGGATTTTGGCGGCACTGCGGCTCGGCGCTGAGGAGGACGTCGGCAGCCGGTGGTGGCGAAGGCGCAAGCTCCGCCGCAAGATTCACCCGCTGCAGCATCGGTGCAGGCACGGCGGCCGATACGGCGCAGAAGATCCAGCTCGCTTCGTTCTCGGCATGGATGCGGACGGCGCTGCCGCGACCGATGACGGCGGCTTCGCCGGCGGCGATGCGCAAGCTCGTGCCTGAGTCATCCAGAATCAACGCGCCCTTCTCGACGATGATCAATTCCGTATGGGGAAATCCTGCTTGCGTGAGCGAGCCGCTCCAGGTCACGCGTCCCACCGACATGCTGTCTGGACCCGACCAGGCGATGAGACGTTGCGCCACGAAGGGATCGCCGGCGCCGAGATTCCCCGGCGTGAACCGGGTGTCGGAAGGCGCCGCACCGGCGCGGCTGAGGGTGATGAATGAATTCATTTGGGGCTCGCCTTGATGAGAGTCGGATGATAGGCGTCCATCGTTGCTGATGACACAACGAGGCAGTCCGTGGACGAAGGGTCCACCCAACGTCCGTCGATGTTGAACCGACTTGATTCTGGGATCTTCATTTCTATGGCGTTCTCCGTAATCAAAGGTATTTCAGCCACCAGATATCCCGGCGGCGCTGCTTGAGCCCGGCAAACCAGCGAGAGGGAATGTACAAGGGCACGAGGAGTACCAGAGCGGTCACCCAGATGCCCCATACATGGTCGAATCCAAAGCCTGTTCCCTGATTGTTTCCCCAGGTTGCGACTGCAATGAAGTTGAGGACCTTCAGCAGATAGAGGTGAAACACATAGAAAAACATCGGGGCTCCGCCCATGAATGCGAGCATGCGCACGAACGACGCCTGCTGAATGCGTTCGAAGTACGACAGCAGGATCAGCCCCAGCGCCAGGGTCGGCATGAGAAACATCAGGGACGGCGGGTACTTGGTCGCGCTCAGAAAGCTCATGGTGGTCCGCAGGAAATCTCCACTATCGACCCACGGCTTGTCGCCATAGACGTTGGCAAACCGGATCAGCACGAACGCGAGCAGCACCGTTAAGCCCAGTGTCATCAGCCTCCGCATCCGCGTAC
>JAPLQT010000081.1:3703-58672 GCA_026399515.1 Pseudomonadota bacterium
ATTACCCCGATCCACGGCAGAACCGGATAGCTGATCTTTATCACCACGCCGCCGCCGACATCGAAAGCGGCTCGCTGGTGCAGGATGGCCCAGGGTAGATAGAAGGCGGAATCCGGCGTGAGAACGATGCCGTCAAGCAGATTGTGGCCGAACACGATCACCGCAGCCAGTCCGAGCTGCCACACACGCGGCAGATGCAGCAAGCCGGCCAGGACGATCATGCACAGCCCGATGCACCAAATGACCTGCAGCCAGAAGGTCGGCGGGAAATGCTGCGCTGCCCAGGCGCCAGTGACCAGGGTCCACTCGAGGAAGATCAGGAACAAGCCGCGCGTCAGCAGGAAATACGAGGTTTCGCGCTTGCTGTGGGACTGGCCGTAGAGGTAAGCGGAAAGGCCGGTCAATGCGATGAAGATGGGAGCTACGAGCTGGCTGGTCATCCGAGTGAAGAACAAGGTCGGCTCGATTGTCAGGGCCTGCATGGGATCCGTGACGAGATGATGCGCGTAGGCGATTTCACGGATATGGTCGACGAGCATGAAGAGCATCACAAGACCGCGGAGTGCGTCGATGGCCAGTAGTCTGGTGCCTAAACCGGCGACCGGTTGCGCCCTCGACCCAAGCTCGGCGGAAGCCGCATCCGTTGCCGTGTTGCCTAACATTTGAGAAACGGGAATCGTCTGCATGGGAGCCTCGAATGTGGAATACGTCTAATAATTCGCGCGGTCATCGCGCTTTGCTGTCAATTGACGCAACGGCGTCGATCTCGATCAAATAGCCATAGTGAAGTTCCGGCACAGGTACGACAGAGCGCGCCGGGCGCGCAGCGCCCATCAACGAGGCATAGATCGCGTTGAACCGCGGCCAGTTGTCCACACCGACGATATACGCCGTCACCTTCAGAATGCGTTCCGGCGAGCCGCCGGCAGCATTGACGACCGCCAACATATTGCCGAGCGCCTGCCTCACCTGATCCTCGAACGGCGCCTCCGGGGCGTGAACGCCGTCCGGACCAACTGGCAGTTGGCCCGACACATAAAGCACCCCGTTGCAGATCGTACCTTGCACATAGTGTCCGGCAGGTCTGGGGGCCTTGTCTGTCGACACAACGCTTACTTCAGCGCCTTTGCTGGAACTCATTTACCATCCTCCGAAGCTGGGTGGGTTTTGGCCTCATCAAGCAAACTGAATGCTCCTATTCGAGAAGTTGAACGGACCGACCGCTGCGGTCTATGCGGTTGCGGACAGTGCCGGGCGGCCGATGTCGAACATGTCGATCGGCGTGGTCGTCTGTCCCGTAGCGATCAGCTCTGCCATCACGTCGCCAACGCCAGGGCCGAGCTGGAAGCCGCCGCCGCTGAAACCGAAGGCATAGTAGAGGCCGCTGGTCGTCCGGCTTGGGCCCATGACAGGCTGTTCGTCCGGGAAATAGCCTTCGACACCGCTCCACACCCGCAGGATGTTCAGCCGCGTCAGTTCGGGCGCCAGCCGGCGCAGCTGTTTGAACTGGTTCAGGGTATTGCGCGGCATCACGTATGCGCGACACAGGTCGGGATAGGACGGATTGCGCGGGCCGCCGCCGATGATGATGTTGCCGCGGGGGATCTGGCGAAAATACAAATCCTCCTCCTTCACCGGAGTCACCACGCCGACGGCGCAACGGATGCTGTACGGGACGGGCTCGGTCACGCACATGGTCGGGCCATGGCTAACAAGGGGAACGGGTTCCCCGAACTGGGTGGAAAACCTGTTCCCCCACGCTCCGGCAGTGACCAGCAGGATGGGCGCATGGAAGCGGCGCCCATCCGCAGCGCTCGCGAGAAAATCCTCGCCCGCTTTTTCGACCTGAAGAATTTCGCAATTCTCGATGACCTCGGCCCCATTGCGTTTGGCCGCGCGCGCGAAGGCGGGCGCAACCAGCCGCGGATTGGCATGACCGTCAAGTGCCGAGTAGGAGCCGCCCAGCACGTCGGGGCCGAAGAACGGAAAGCGCTGGCGCAACGCCGTGCCGGTGACTATCTCCAGCTCCAGGCCTCGGACGCGGGCTTCGCCGGCATATTCGGCGAAGTTGTCGAGGAGTTCAGGGCGATCCCGATAGCAAATGCGGATATGCCCCTCCTGGATATATTCGATGTCCTCACCGACGAGTTCGCGCATGCGGCGCCAACTCACGCTGGCACGGTTTGAGAGCGCCAGGTGCTCCAGGCGACGTCCCTGGCGACGCACATTCCCGAAATTCACGCCACTGGCCTGCTGTCCCGCCAGACCGCGCTCGATCAATGTCACTGAACACCCGCGTTGCCTGAGAAAGAATGCCGCGGCGCTGCCGGCGATACCAGCGCCGATGATGATCACATCACTTGCCGCCGTCATGCGCCGTCCTCCGCAATAGCGATCGGCAGCGGCTTGACGGGCGCCTGGCCGCGCAAGCGACCGACCTGATCGATCGGCACATCCGCCGCGTGGGCAATGATCTCGGCCGCGGCATTGCCGCAATAGCGGCCCTGGCAACGACCCATGCCGACGCGGCTGAACGCCTTGGCGCGGTTGGACTCAGTCGCCCCGGTCTGCGCGACGACACGCCGCAGTTCGCCGACGGTCACGGCTTCGCAGCGGCAGACGACGGCATCGTCAGGCAGGTTTGCCGCGAAGTGCGCCGGCCAGGGGAAGGACTGTCGCAGTCCTTGCGCGAAGCGTTCAAGGCGGGCCAGGATGCGGCGTTGCCCGTCGACCACGTCGGTCTCTACCGGATGGCCGGAGTCCTTCAATACCGCCAGCGCCGCCAGGCGTCCGCTGGCCTCGGCGGCGTTGGCGCCGAGGATGCGCGCACCGTCACCGGCCAGATAGACACCGTGCACCGAGCTGCGTCCATCCGGGTCGATGCGCGGCAGCCACTGACGCGTGGCGGCGTCAAATTGAAATTCGCAACGCGCCAGATCGGCAAGCTGGGTTTCAGGTCGCAAGTGATAGCCCAGCGCGACTGCATCGCAGGCAAGGCTGTGCGCTTGGCCGCGCGCGTCCTTGAAGGACAGCCCGCTGACACCGCCCTCCCCGGAGCCGGTGATTTCCAGCGGAGTGACGCCGTTGTACATGGGGACTCCAGCCCGCCGCAACGCCAGGGTCAGTGCCATGCCGTTGAACAACGCGCGCGGCATGGCCAGCAGTTTGGGCAGCGCCGCGAGGCGCAGCGACCATGGGGATGTGTCCAGGACCGCCGCGACCCCGGCCCCCGCCTTGAGGTATTGCGCAGCCACCAGATAGAGCAAGGGACCGGTGCCGATGAACGCCGTTCGCCGGCCGATCGCACATGCCTGGGACTTGAGCGCGACCTGCGCCCCGCCGAGGCTGTAGGTGCCGGCGAAGTTCCATCCTTTTACGGGCATCAGCCTGTCGGTCGCGCCGGTGCACAGCACCAGCGCATCGAAGGGCAGTTCGACCAGTTTGCCTAGACGCAACGCATAAACAACGCGCTCCGAGATGTTCCAGACCAGGGTCTCCGGCAGATAATCGACACGTTCGCGCAGCGCGTCGAAGCAGCTGTGCAGGACTGCGGCCTTAGCGGCTTCCGTGCCATACAGCGTGCTGTAAGAGCGGGTGAAATTGTCCGGCTGACGCCGGTAGATCTGCCCGCCATCGCGCCGGCCTTCGTCGATGATGGTCGGTCGGATGCCTGCCGCGACCAGGGTTTCGGCGCAGCGCACGCCGGCCGGACCGGCACCGATGATGATTACGCGTGGTCCGGCCATGTCGTCTCCGGTTGCCGCGTGCTGATGTCCATGCCTTCAGTCAGCGGCGTCGAGCAGGCGCGCAGCCGCTCGCCGTCGGCGGTCCACACCCAGCAGTCCTGGCAGGCGCCCATCAGGCAGAAACCGGCGCGATGGCCGTCGCCGAACTCGGATTCCCGCAGATGTCCGCCCGCGGTCAACACCGCCACCATCACGCTGTCGCCCAGCAAGGCCTGCACCGGCTTGCCGTCGACGCGGATGGTGACCGCTTGTCGGGCGCTCTCGGCCAGCCGTACGAAACGGCCGCTCATCCGGTAGCTTCCTGTCTCACGCGTGCCTCCCGTTCCAGCAATTCGTTCGCCGGATGATGACAGAGTATCTCCCTGCCATCCGCCAGCGTGTGCCTCGGTGCGGCGATCGCATTGCACACGCCGTCGATGCGCGCCGGGCAGCGCGCGACGAAACTGCACAAAGCCGGTGTGTCGACGGCGGCGCCAGCCGCGCCCATGACCGGCAGCGGCCGCGCCGCGCCGACTTGCTCCAGCCAGCCGCAACGCAATTCAGGCACAGAGGAAATCAGCAAGTCGGTATAGGGATGAAAGGGCGGCGCCATGAGTGCCTGCCGGCTTCCCGACTCGACCTTGCGACCGGAATAGAGCACCACGATTTCGTCGCAGACCGCGCGCACCGTCGAGATATCGTGGCTGATGAACATGTACGACACCTTGAGTTCCTGGCGCAGCTCGGCCAGCAAATCCAGGATCGCCGCACCGACCACGGTGTCGAGCGCAGACGTGACCTCGTCGCAGAGTATCAGGTCCGGCTCTGCAGCGAGCGCCCGGGCGAGATTGATGCGCTGCTTCTGTCCGCCCGACAGTTCGCCGGGAAGGCGGGTCGCGATGTCGGCCGGCAAACGGACGAGGTCCAGCAGTTCGGTAATACGGCGGGTACATGCGTCCCCACGCAGACCGCGATAGAAAGCCAGCGGTCGGGCGAGGATGCGCGCGATGCTGAGGGACGGGTTGAGGGCGGTATCGGCGTTCTGGAAGACGATCTGGATCCGCCGCAGCTGCTCCCGGGTGCGCTCGGTAAGCGATCCCGCCAGCGGTTCGCCGTTGAACAACACCCGACCGCGCGCCGGCGCGATCAAGCCGGCGATGACGCGCGCCAGCGTACTCTTGCCCGACCCCGACTCGCCGATCACGCCCAGGGTGCTGCCACGCTTGATCGCCAGGTTGATGTCGTCGAGCACCGGCGTCCCGCCATAGCCGGCCATCAGACCTTCGACCGCCAGCAATGGCGCAGGCGCCTCGGCGAGCGCCGCTGGCAGGCTCTGGCGCAGGCGCGGCACCGCGGCCGCCATCAATGTCTGGGTGTAGGCGTCCGCCGGCGCATCGAGTATCTGCCCGGTCACCCCGCATTCGCGGATCTCGCCATGGTTCAGCACCACGATGCGATCGGCCATCTGCGCCACCACCGCCAGGTCGTGTGAGACGTATACCGCCGTGGCGCCACGTTCCTTGATGACCTTCTTGAAGGCGCGCAGCACGTCGATCTGGGTGGTCACATCCAGGGCGGTGGTCGGCTCGTCGAAGATCACCAGGGCCGGGTCGGTGATCAGTGCCATCGCCGCCATCAGCCGCTGTAGCTGGCCGCCGGACACCTGGTGCGGGTAGCGTCGCCCGATGTTGTCGGGATCCGGCAGGCTCAGGGATCGAAACAGCGCCACTGCCTTCTCTTCGGCGGCTGCACGCGTCATCAGGCCGTGCAACAAGGCGGGCTCGATCACCTGGTTCATGATAGTTATCGCGGGATTGAAGGCGGCGGCAGCGCTTTGCGCGATATAGGTGATCTTGTCGCCGCGTATGCCGCAGAGCTGGGTTGCGTCCAGGGAAAGAATGTCGACATCGCCGACACGAATCGTGCCGCCGCTGATACGGCAGCCGCTGCGCGTGTAGCCCATCAGCGCCAGGGCGATGGTCGTCTTGCCTGAGCCGGACTCGCCGATCAGGGCCAGCACTTCGCCCTGGGGAATCGAGAAGCCGACGTCGGCGACGATGGCGACTTCCTCGCCACCATCGTTGCGGACGACCACGCGCAGGCCGGAGACATGCACCAGGTCGGCCATCTCAGGGCTCCCCCGCGTTGCGCCCGCCGGCCCTGGGCAAACTGTCGATCAACAGGTTCACTCCGATCGTCAGCATGGCGATGGCCAAGGCCGGCATGACCACGGCCGGCGCGCCTTCGCCGAGGCCGGAAATATTCTCTCGCACCAGCGAACCCAGGTCGGCATCCGGCGGCTGGACGCCCAGTCCGAGAAAGCTCATGCCACTGAGTAGCAGGACCACGAACATGAAGCGCAGGCCAAAGTCGGCGAGTATCGGGTGGATCATGTTCGGCAGAATCTCGACGCAGGCGATGTAGATGCGGCCCTCGCCGCGAACCCGGGCGACCTGGACATATTCCATGGTGTTGAGGTTGACGGCAAGGGCGCGGGCGATGCGATACGCGCCTGGCAGGTAGATCAACGCCGTGGTAAACAACAGCAGCGGCACAGAGGCGCCGAAGGCCGCCACCATCACCAGCGCGAAGATCTTGCTGGGGATGGAGATCAAGGTATCCATTGCGCGGCTGACGACTTCATCGATCCAGCGCCCGCTGACGGTGGCAAACAGCGCGAGGCTCGTGCCAAGGCTGCTGGCGGACAGCGCCGCCGCGAAGGCCAGGCCCGCCGTAAAGCGGGTTCCGGACAGCACCCGGCTCAACATGTCGCGCCCGAGGTAATCGCTGCCCAGCGGAAACGCCAGACTCAGCGGCGCGAACACATCCTCGGCGACGACGGCGCCGACCTCGTAGGGCGCCAGCAACGGTCCGAAGATCGCCAGCAGCAGCCAGAACGCCACTAGCGCCAGACCGATCCGACCGGACAGCGCCAGCCTGCCGACAAAATTGTCCAGCCAGCGCATCAGTGACCCTTCAGCCTGGGGTTGGAAACGATGGCGCACACGTCCGCAATCAGTACCAGCGACAGGTAAACGGCGCAGAAGATCATCGCGCAGGTCTGCAACAGCGGCATGTCGCGGCTGGTCACGGCATCGACCATGAGACTGGCGATGCCTGGGTAATTGAATATGGTCTCGACGATGATGGCGCCCCCCAGCAGGTAGGACAGGCTGAGCGCGATGGCGTTGGCGATCGGCCCGATGGCATTGGGCAGAGCATGCCGCAGCACCACCCGGGTCGGTCCGGCGCCTTTGAGGACAGCCATTTCGACATAGGTCTGCTCAAGTTGATCGATCAGCGCGGCACGCGTCATGCGCGCCATCTGCGCGACGATGACGAAACTCAGGGTCATCACCGGCATCGCATAGACGCGGAGAAACTGGGCGAAGGTCGGATTGTCCGGGGGAGAAGAAAGCGCCGACAGCCAGTGCAGCTTCACCGCGAAGATCAATACGGCCAGCGTCGCAACAAGGAATTCCGGGACGGCGACCATGGACAGGGTAAACAGGTTGAGCACGCGATCGACTTTCCCGCCGCGAAACATCGCCGACAGAACCCCCAGCAACAGCGCCAGCGGCACCGACACTGCCGCCGTCGTCCCCGCCAGGACCATGGATTTGGGCAGCCGGCTGGCGACGAGTTCACTGACCGGCAGGTGATTGGCCAGCGACTGGCCCGGATTGCCTGTGACCAGGCCGCCCAGCCAGTGCAGATAGCGCAGGTGGCCCGGCTGGTCGAGTCCCAGCTCGGTTCGCAGCGCCGCCACCGTCTCCGGCGTGGCGCCCTGCCCCAACGCCTCCTCGGCGGCGTCGCCGGGCAGCAACGAGGTGATCGCGAACACCACCGCCGACACCAGCAGCAGCGTCAGGGCGGCAGCGCCGATGCGCTTGGCCACCAGGACAATAACGTTGTTCAAGTTCCCAAGCTCTCAGTAGTCATGCGTCCAGCCACACATTGTCCGCGAACGATTAGCCCATCAAGCCGCCGGTAGGATTCGAGTTTCATTGAGCCGGTCCGTTGTCGTCGTTGCAATTCGAACAATTAGAACATGAGAGGATATTGAGTTGTCCTGAATTCAAGCGCGAGTGAACAACAAAACGCGGTTTTGTCCGGGTCAATCAGCATAGTTTGCTTTAGGCCAACCCCGCGACTTACCACCGAGACAGATCAGGGTAGCGTTTAAACTTCACGCATGCGCCCTCCGGCATCGGTCACGATCGTCGGAATACGCAATTCCAAAATCAATCAGTAATTCGGCACGAACTTCCAGCAGGTATTGGAAAACAGCAGCCCAGGGTCGCCACTGCTTAGTAGAGTCAACCACTGTTATCACATAGCGGGGCGGCAATGGCGAGTGTGGCGATTGAGATTGGCAGTTTCGCGCGCAGCGACGCAGCGAAGAATGGCGCTTCCACGTCGGGCGCGCGACTCCGTCGCGCAATGGCCAGCCGTTGCCAATTCGGCGGAAGCTAACGCCACCGCCGAGCATGATGCACAGGGACGTCGAACTTGCCGATCTATTGCCCGGGCTGGTGACCTTGCGGCGCGACCTGCACGCCCATCCCGAGCTGGCTTTTACCGAGCACCGCACGGCCGGCATAGTGGCCAGGGCCCTGCGTGAGATGGGGCTTGAGGTGCATGAAGGTTTGGGCGGCACCGGCGTGGTCGGGGTGTTGCGCCATGGCACCGGCACACGCTCCGTCGGCCTGCGCGCCGACATGGATGCCTTGCCCATCGGCGAACAAAGCGGCGTGGCGCACGCCAGCACGCGGCCCGGCATTCACCACGGCTGCGGCCATGACGGCCATACCGCAATGCTGCTGGGCGCGGCACGTCAGTTGGTGCGCACACGCGGTTTTGAGGGCACGGTGAATTTTATTTTCCAGCCCGCGGAAGAAGGCCATGGCGGTGCGCGCGCCATGATAGACGATGGGTTGTTTGAGCGTTTCCCGTGTGACACGGTGTATGCGCTGCATAACTGGCCGGACCTGCCGCTGGGCAGCGCGCAAACCCGGCCCGGCGCCATCATGGCGGCGGCCGACCGGTTTGACATCACGGTGCGCGGGCGAGGCGGCCACGCGGCGCAGCCGCAGCACACACCCGACGCGATACTTGCGGCAAGCTCGCTCGTCACGCAGCTGCACACCATCGTCTCGCGGCGTATAGATCCGGGCCAGTCGGCGGTGCTGTCGGTCACGCGCATTGAAGGCGGCCAGTCGCATAACGTGCTGCCGCCCAGCGTGGGCCTGACGGGCACGGTGCGCAGTTTCGACGCCGCCACGCAAGACCGTATCGAGGCCGCGTTGCGGCAGACCGCGGCAGGCGTTGCGATGGCCACCACGATCAACAGCGCGCCTGAGGCCGGTCTGGCGCTACAGGCCGCCACGGATGCCGGCCTGCAAGCCAGCGTGGCGGCGCACCCGGCTTTCACTTCGGAAGACTTCAGTTTCATGCTACAGCAGCGCCCCGGCGCCTACCTCTGGTTGGGCCAGGGCAGCAGTGATGAAAGCAGTGTTTCGCTACACCATCCGCGTTATGACTTTAACGATGCGGCGCTGGGCCTGGGCGTGCGCTGGTTCTGCGCCGTCGCTGAACTGGCGCTAAAACCTTAAGCCGCCGGTGGTCCGAGGGGCGTGCAGCGCCGTGATTGCGGCGTTCACGTTCTTGAGGAACATCTTGATGTGGTTCGGCAATTGAAGTACCTCAACATCACCATCACTCCCAGCGTTTATGGGTCGCGATGATGCCCAGCGGATACTCGCGCCGGTGCAGCGGCTGGCGCAGGACGATCCGGCTGGCGAAGCGCTCGATGCCGATGTCGTCTGTCAGCATCTTTTCCATCAGCGCCTGAAAATATCCGATGCCAGGCGCCACAATCTTCAGCAGGTAATCGTAGCCGCCGTTGACGTTGTAGCACTCGACGATCTCCTCGTACTTTCCGGCAGCTTCCTCGAATTTTCGGAAATCATGCGGTCGGTGGTTGCTGATGGTGACCTCCGAGAACACGATGACGTATTCCCCCAGCTTTTCCAGCTCGATGTCGGCGCCGTAGCCGCGGATCAGCCCAATCTTCTGTAGCCGCTTGGTGCGCAGGAGACACGGACTGGGGCTGAGCCCCACCGACTCGGCCAGGTCGACATTCGAGCAGCGCCCGTCGCGCTGGAGACGCACGAGGATCTTGATGTCGAACCGGTCGAGCGCAACTGCTGATCTCATGGGGCAATTATACTGTCAAGTCGATCCCGGCGACTTGCACTGCACCTCGGTGAGCGATTCGTCGAGCGCCTCGACGACCATGCCGGCCTGCTCCGCCGACAGCACCAACGGCGGACGTATCTTGAGCACGTTGTGGCCCTGGGCACAGGCGCTGAGCAGCACGCCCTTGTCGCGCATCAGGTTGACCACCTGGCTGGTAAGGCTGCGGTCAGGCGCCCGCGTCGTGCGGTTCGACACGAGCTCCACGCCGACGAAGAGTCCTGCCCCCCGCACGTCGCCGATGGCCTCGTGCTTCGCGGCGAGCCTGGCGATGCCATCGAGCAGCACCTTGCCGACCTTGGCTGCATGCGGCACCAGCCGGTCCCGCTCGATGGTCTCCAGCACCGCCAGGGCCGCTGCGCACGAGACCGTGTTGCCGGCAAAGGTGTTGAAGTAGCGGGAGTGCTTGCCGAATTCCGCCAGGGCGTCGGCTGTTGCGAGCAAGCCCGCGATGGGCTGGCCGTTGCCCATCGGCTTGCCCAGGGTGACGATGTCGGGAGCGAGGCCGTGGCGCTGGAAGCCCCACATGTGCTCGCCGGTGCGGCCGAAGCCGGGCTGCACCTCGTCGGCGATGAACAGGCCGCCAGCGAGCTTGATCGCCTCGACCGCGCCCTTCAGGAAGCCCGCAGGTTCGGGCAGGATGCCGTCGCTGGTAAAGAGCGAATCGACGATCAGTGCCGCCGGCTTGATGCCGTGGCGCTGTAGGTCGGCGATGGCCGCCTCGACGTCGCGCGTGAAGCGCTCGCCAAGGTCAGCCCCTTCGGCGTGGTACAGGCGCGGCGCCGGCACCAGGCGAACGTGCGGGCCGAGGTCGACGGTCATGCCCAGCGATGGCGAGAACTGCGACACGGCGTCGGTGATGCCGTGGTAGGCCGTGTCGGTGACGATCACGCCCTTGCCGCCCGTGCGCACCTTGGCGATGCGATAGGCCAGGTCGTTGGCCTCGCTGCCGGTGCAGGTCAGCATCAAATGGGCGAGGTCCGTGCCGGGCACACTGGCGAGCAGGCGCTCTGCCAGCTCAAGAATGGTGTCATGGAGGTAGCGCGTGTTGGTCGCGAGCGTCTGCACCTGGCGGCAAATCGCCTCGGTGACCGCAGGATGGCAGTGTCCGAGCGAGGTGACATTGTTGTAGGCGTCCAGGTAGCGGCGGCCTTGCGGGTCGATCAGCCACACACCATCGCCGCGCACGATGTGCAGCGGGTGTTCGTACATCAGCCGGTAGGCCGGGCCGAGCAGCGCATTGCGCCGCGCAATCATGGCCTCAGTGGCAGGTCCGACGTTGGCGCGGCCGGGGATATAGGCGTTGACCATGTTGAAGTCAGCGGTGGTTTTCATGAGGAGGCTCCGTTTCGTTTTGGGGTCAATAAGCGGTCGCGCGCTTCGTGGCGGGAGAGCTCTGCCATCTGCGACAGCCCCTCCCAGGCCGCGGGGTTGTGGCGCATGATGTAGGCGCGGTTTTCGGGGTAGCGCAGGACGCGCCACTCCGAGATCAAGGCCGTGACGAGGTGGCGCGTCGCCATGAGGTCGGCGACGATGTCCTGCTCCAGGTCGGTCAGAGGCAGGACGGACTGGTAGGCGTCGACGAACTGCGCCGCTCCCTCGAACGGGTCGGCGTTGCCGGTCATGTGGAAGGCGGCAGCCGTCGCCACCTCGCCGACCAGTGGTGCATGGAGCATGTCGCCGAAGTCGATGATGCCGGTGATGCGCACCTGGTCGTGCGGTGCGACCAGCACGTTGTAGAGGTGATAGTCGTTGTGGATCACCTGCGCCCTCAGGGACGCGAGGCGGGGCAGCACATGGTCGGTGAAGCGCGTCATGAACGACTGCGCCAGCGCGCGGCGTGGTCCTTCGACCAGGCTGCCCATCTGGACGGTCAGCCGGTGCGCGGCCGACACATTCCACAGCAGGTCGTGCTTAGCCGCAGGGTGCGTGAAGCCTTGCAGGGCGAGGTTCAGTTCGGCCAGTCCCCGGCCCATCGCCACGCGCTGCGCGGCGGTGCGCGGCGTCTCCCGGATCTGGATGCCTTCCAGGTAGGTGAGCATGCGCACCGAGGTCCGGGCGCCGTCGGTGAGCACCACGGTGTCACGCGTTCGTCCGTCCAGCGTCCGCACCACGCGGGGGACGGGCTGGCTGGGCGAGGTATGGGCGATGTGCTCAAGAGCGGCGATCTGGAAATCGACCAGCGGCACCGGCTCGGAGGGGTTGCTGATCTTGAACACGTAGCGCGTGCCGTCGGCGGTTTCCACGGCGCAGTTCTGGTCGCGCTCGCCGGCCAGCGGTTTGACGCTGCCGTCGATGCCGTAGAGGCGCGCCACCAGCGCCTGTACCTCGGCTGGCGCCAAGTCGGGCGCTGCGGTGCTCAGCGCCGCAGCCTCGGTCGGACACCCATCAGGCGTCACCCCCTGGGTCCCAGGGTTGGAGTTCAGGCCGAGCATCAGAGTCCGAGCAGTGCAGGAAGCTGACGAATGTCGGTCAAGCGGCTCACGCCGTATTCGCTCGACGTGCCGTAACAATCGAAGCTGATAAATTTTGGTTTAAATACCATGGGTCTACGCACTGCGTTGAGATGGAACAAGTCTAGCGTTGTCCGCCTTGCAGGAGATGCCATATCGCAGCGGCACCCAAGCAGATTCTTTGTCAATCCGGAGGGGGCCTGGCATTCTTGGTGGTGTTGTTCGGGGGGAGCTGAACCACACTACTTGGGTCGAATTGGGCACGCTCCAGGCGCGGAGAATCACCTGATTGGCCGCTTTTTTCGGCTCCAAAAGGTCAAGTTCTCCACCCATGAGACGGTGGCTGTGTTCCCGTTCCAGCCGATCCTATGCCTCACATCGCGGCAGCGCTGAAGCGGCAATGCCGTGATGACCTCTCGCTCATCAAAAACCTGCTGGAACACGAGTGGCAGTTCATCATGCCCGATCGTCCGATCTCACTTGTGCTTCAGTTCAAACTTAACCACGGCGCCATGGCTGTCGTCACAGCACCTTTACAAAATATGGGTATCCGTATTTCGTGATTGATATGCCGAAAACATTGCGCTTTGCAACATTTAGCGGCAATTGTTGAGGGGCGTCAGTTTTGCTGGCTGACTCAGTTGCGCCCGTTGCCGTCGGTCATGTCACTTGGGGTTCAACGGCTCCTATCCAAGAGGAGCGGTCGCCCAGGATGGGCTCTCGCGGACAGCAGGTCGGCCTAGGCGGCCACTGGCATCTTGGGTTCCTGGGTCAGTTTCAATTCAAGGAGCGCTCGGCCATCGGCTGTTTGGTCCTTGCGCGCTTCCCAAACAGCAAGGCATCAGTTCGGTCACGAATTGATCGTATAGAAGGGATCTTCTAGGTCATCGCCGGCAAGAAAGTCTCATCGCTAAACCGCGGGAGGCCTTTGGGCAGTATCCTTACGCCTTTGCTCCAGGACGGAACGAATCCCGACCACCTGACCTCATGGCCATCAAGAAATCCGAGCTTTACTCCTCCCTCTGGGCATCCTGCGACGAACTACGCGGCGGCATGGATGCCAGCCAGTACAAGGACTACGTGCTGGTGATGCTGTTCATCAAGTACGTCAGCGACAAGTACGCCGACGTGCCTTTCGCGCCGATCCAGATTCCCAAGGGCGCCTCGTTCCGCGACATGGTGGCGCTGAAGGGCCAGCCGGACATCGGCGACCAGATCAACAAGAAGATCATCGGCCCGCTGGCCAACGCCAACAAACTGGCCGACATGCCGGACTTCAACGATGCCACGAAGCTGGGCACCGGCAAGGAGATGGTGGATCGCCTAACCAACCTGATCGCCACCTTCGAGAACAAGGCCCTGGACTTTTCGAAGAACCGTGCCGACGGCGACGACATCCTCGGCGACGCCTACGAATACCTGATGCGCCACTTCGCCACCGAGAGCGGCAAGAGCAAGGGCCAGTTCTACACTCCGGCGGAAGTGAGCCGCATCATGGCCAAGATCATCGGCATCGGCGGCGCCGGCACGACCAACAACACGACGGTGTACGACCCGACCTGCGGCTCGGGATCGCTGCTGCTCAAGGTAGGCCACGAGGCCAAGGCGGATGTCACCCTGTATGGCCAGGAAAAGGATGCGGCCACCAGCGGCCTGGCGCGCATGAACATGATCCTGCACAACAACCCCGGTGCGCTGGTCATGCAGGGCAACACCCTGGCCGATCCGAAGTTCAAGGACGGTGAAGCGTTGAAGACCTTCGACTACGTGGTCGCCAATCCGCCCTTTTCCGACAAGCGCTGGAGCAACGGCCTAGACCCGTTGCACGACGCCTTCGGCCGCTTCAAGACCTTCGGCGTCCCGCCCGCCAAGCAGGGCGACTATGCCTACCTGCTGCATATCGTCCGTTCCCTGAAGAGCACCGGCAAGGGCGCTTGCATCCTGCCCCACGGCGTGCTGTTCCGCGGCAACGCCGAAGCCGACATCCGCCGCAACCTGGTCAAGCGCGGTTACATCAAGGGCATCATCGGCCTGCCGGCCAACCTGTTCTATGGCACCGGCATCCCCGCCTGCATCGTCGTCATCGACAAGCAGGACGCCCAGGCCCGCAAGGGAATCTTCATGGTGGACGCAAGTGGGGGCTACATCAAGGACGGCCCCAAAAACCGCCTGCGCGAGCAGGACCTCCACAAGATCGTGGATGTCTTCACCCGCCAGGACGAAGCCGACCCCAAATACGCGCGCCTGGTCGGCTTGGTCGAGATCGAGAAGAACGACTACAACCTCAACCTGCCGCGTTACATCGACAGCAGTCAGAAGGAGGACAAGCAGGACATCGAGGGCCACCTGAAGGGCGGTATCCCGGTGGCGGATGTAGATGTAGACGCGGCGCTGTCGTCCTACTGGACCGTCTGCCCCAGTCTGCGGACAATGCTGTTCAAGGCTCTCAGTGACCCGTTGCGCCCCGGCTATCTCGATCTGGCCGTGGAAAAGTCCGCCATCAAAGGGATGATCTTCGACCATCCGGAGTTCGAGACCTTCATCGCCGACATCGACGCCCACTTTGCCGCCTGGCGCGACAAGAGCGCCGCGGTGTTGAAGACCCTGAAGCCGGGCTTTCATCCGAAGGAACTGATCGAGCAGATGTCCGAGAGCCTGCTCTATTCGTTTGCCGGCAAGCCTTTGCTCGACCCCTACGGCATCTACCAGCACCTGATGGACTACTGGGCCGAGACCATGCAGGACGACTGCTACCTCATCGCCGCCGACGGCTGGAAGGCGGAAACCTACCGCGTCATCGAGACCGACAAGAAGGGCAAGGAGAAGGACAAGGGCTGGGCCTGCGACCTGCTACCCAAGCCCTTCATCGTCGCCCGCAATTTCGCCAAGGAGCAGGCGGCGATAGATCAATTGGCCGTCGACATGGAATCCACTTCCGCCAAGCTCGCCGAACTGGAAGAGGAACAGGGCGGCGATGAAGGTGTGTTCTCCGGCTTCGACAAGATCAACGCCGCGGCGGTGAAGGAGCGCATTAAGGAAATAGGGCACGGCAAGGACCAGGAGGCCGCCGAGGAACTGGTCGTGCTGAAGCAATGGCTACAGCTTGCCGACGACGAGGGCGCGCTGAAGAGGAAGCTCAGGGCCGCCGAAGCCGACTTGGACACCAAGGCTTACGCCCACTATCCCAAGCTCAGCGAGGTCGAGATCAAGACGCTGACGGTCGATGACAAATGGTTCACCGCTCTCGATGCCGCCATCCACGGCGAACTGGATCGCGTCAGCCAGTCCCTGACGCGGCGAGTCAAGGAACTCGCCGAGCGCTATGAGGCGCCGCTGCCAAGGCTCACCGAGCGCGTCGTCGAACTGGAAGCGCGCGTGAACCGCCACCTGGAAGAGATGGGGTTCTCATGGAAGTGAGGGAGCCGAGCGCCAAGTATCTGGCGCGGGCGGCTTACAAGCAAACCGAGGTAGGGGTGATTCCCGAGGAGTGGAAGGCCGAAAAGCTCGGTGAACATGCGACCTTCAGAACTGGTCCATTCGGGAGCGCACTGCACCAGTCGGATTACGTTGATGGAGGTGTGCCCGTCATCAATCCCATGCAGCTCATAGATGGAAAGATCGTACCTACGCCGTCTATGAGTATCTCCGAGGTAACGGCTCGGAGGCTTTCTGATTTTCGTCTCGTTGAAAACGAAATCGTTATTGGTCGCCGGGGCGACATGGGGCGATGCGCTGTAGTGCAGCCGGCGCATAGCGGTTGGTTATGCGGAACTGGCTCGATGATCATCCGCTGTAAAGGTTCCCTTAACGCGAGCTTCGCTCAACGGGTTCTTTCAAGCCCCCAAGTCATTGCCGAGATTGAGAACACATCAGTTGGTACGACGATGATCAATCTCAACCAGGGGACATTACGCGACCTTCTGATTCCAACGCCATCTTCCGTCACCGAACAACAAGCCATCGCCAAAGCCCTGAGCGATGCGGATGCGCTGATCGAAGCGCTGGAACAGTTCCTCGCCAAGAAGCGCCAGATCAAGCAAGGCGCGACGCAGGAACTGCTCACCGGCCAACGGCGTCTGCCGGGGTTCGCGGGGGAGTGGGAGGTGAAGCGACTGGGATCTATTGCCGAGATGAGCAGTGGAGGTACCCCAACATCGTCAAATTCCGCTTTTTACGACGGCCCCATACGGTGGGTTGCAATCGCAGATATTACGAAGGCGGGAAAGTACATTGAGGCGACTGAGCGGAATTTGTCGGAGGATGGTCTTGCGAATTGCGCTGCAAAAATGTTTCCCATTGGTACCGTTCTTTACGCAATGTATGCATCGCTTGGCGAGTGCAGCATTGCTAAGGTTCCTTTGTCGTCAAGCCAGGCCATTCTGGGTATTCAGGCTAAGGCCGCTCTGAGCAGCGAATTCCTGTATTACTTCTTGCAATCAATCAAGCCGCAAGTCAGAGGCATGGGACAGCAAGGAACGCAAGCAAATCTGAACAAGGGCATGGTCCAGGATTTTCAACTCAGGCTTCCGCCAATCGACGAGCAATCCGCCATCGTCACCGTCCTCTCCGACATGGACGCCGACATCGCCGCCCTCGAAGCCAAGCTCGCCAAGGCCCGCCAGCTCAAACAAGGTATGATGACGGAATTATTGACGGGGAGAATCCGCCTGGTATGAAACACGGGCTTCGGTCGTGGCACATGGGCGCGCATGCCGACAGGGTGCTCTGCTGCGCTCCATGTCCCCCGTCGGCTGCCTGGACGGCAGCCTCCTCCTCCTTGACTTACGCGCAGCAGAGCACCCCACCGGCCCGTGGAAACGCCGTAGCTGCTCGGTGCCTCGGCTTCGGAAGCGCCAAGCCAAGGGTTGCGGGGGGGCGTCGCCGCGCAGGTAAAGGAGGAGGACTGGGCGCAGCCCAGTCCGGGGGACACGAAGCGGCGGTGACCCCCCGCAACCCTTGGCGGTTACCAGCCTCGCGGATGCGATTGAGGGCAGTGGAAGGACTGCCATGAAAGAGCATCAGCAGGTCGAGTGGAAGGAGTCCTGGCGGGACGAATACCTCAAATGGATTTGCGGCTTCGCCAACGCCAACGGCGGCCTGCTGGTGATCGGCCGCAACGACCAGGGCGCGCCGGTCGGCGTCAAGGACGCCAGGAAGCTGCTGGAAGACCTGCCCAACAAGGTGCGCGACGTTCTCGGCATCATGGTTGACGTAAGCCTGCGCCGGGAGAAGGGCAAGGATCTGATCGAAATTCGCGTCGAGCCCTATCCCAGCCCGATCAGCTACAAGGGCGAATACCACTACCGCAGCGGCAGCACGAAGCAGGAGCTGAAGGGCGCGGCCCTGAGCCGCTTCCTACTGAAGAAGCAGGGCCTGCATTGGGATGGCGTACCCCTGCCGGGCCTGTCGCCCGCCGACTGCAACGCTGCGTCGCTGCAATGGTTCCGCGACAAGGCCGCCCTGAGTGGCCGCCTGGATGAGGCGGTGCTCGGCGACGGTGATACTGCGTTGCTTGCCAGCCTGCAACTGGAGGAAGGCGAGTATCTGAAGCGCGCCGCCGCGCTGCTGTTCGGTAAGGAGCCGGAACGTTTTGTCACGGGGGCCTGGATCAAGATCGGTTTCTTCCGCACGGACGACGATCTGCGCTATCAGGACGAAATCCACGGCGACCTGTTCGCCCAAGTGGAGAAGACCCTGGAGCTTCTGTACACCAAGTACCTGAAGGCCCATATCAGCTACCGGGGGATACAGCGGCTGGAGGCCTTTCTTTTCCCGCGCCAGGCCTTGCGCGAGGCACTTCTCAATGCGGTGATCCACAAGGACTACGCCAGCGCCGTGCCGATTCAGATCAGCGTGTATGAGCATCAGGTTGTGCTGTGGAATGCCGGCCACATGCCCGAGGGCTGGACCCTGGAGCGCCTGCTCGGCAAGCATCCCTCCATGCCGGCCAACCCCTTGCTGGCCAACGCCTTCTTCCGGGCGGGCTATATGGAGTCCTGGGGGCGCGGCATCGAGAAGATGCAGCGAGAATGCCGGGCGCATGGCGCGCCGGCGCCGGTCTTCGATTTCGACATGTCCGGCCTGATGCTGACCTTCAAGGCCGATCCGGCGCAGCTTGCGGCGGCGCTTGGGGGAGATAAGGTCGGAGATAAGGTCGGAGATAAGGTCGGAGAAGACGCCGGTATAAACGCCGGTGAAAAACTGACCGACAACCAGCGCCAACTCCTGGCGCTGCTGAGCCAGGACGAGCGCCTGTCAGCGCGGGAACTGGCCGAGCGGATTGGCATTTCTGCCCGCAAGGTCGAGGAAAACCTGGCCAAGCTGAAGGCGCTGGGGCGCTTGCGCCGTATCGGTTCCGCCAAAGGCGGTCATTGGGAGGTGTCGAAATGACGAACATCGGCCAGCCCGAGCGGGCGACGCAGAACCGCGTCATCGCCCTTTTCCGTGACGAATTGGGTTATCGCTTCCTCGGCGACTGGAGCGATCGGCCGAACAACGGCAACATCGAAGAGGGGTTGCTGACGGATTATCTGTGCGGCGCCGGCTACTCGACTGCCCAGATCGGCCGCGCCCTGGACGTGCTGCATCGGGAGGCCGACCACCACGGCCGCATCCTCTATGCCAACAACGAGGCGGTCTACGGCCTGCTGCGCTATGGCGTCCAGGTCAAGACCGAGGCCGGCCAAGTCACCGACACCATTAACCTCATCAACTGGCGCGAGCCGGAGAAGAACGACTTCGCCCTGGCCGAGGAAGTGACGCTCAAGGGAGGTTACACAAATGCGCACGAACGCCGGCCGGACATCGTGCTCTACATCAACGGCATCGCCGTCGGCGTGCTGGAACTGAAGAACAGCCGAGTGACCATCGGCGACGGCATCCGCCAGAACCTTTCCAACCAGCGGCCGGAGTTCAACGAGTGGTTCTTCAGCACCATCCAGTTGGTCTTCGCCGGCAACGATTCCGAAGGCTTGCAGTACGGCACCATCGACACCCAGGAGAAGTACTTCCTGAAGTGGAAGGAAGACGAGGCCGACAACAGCCGCTTCAAGCTGGACAAGTACCTGCTCAAGATGTGCGAGAAGGGCCGGCTGATCGAGTTGCTGCGCGACTTCGTGCTCTTCGATGGCGGCATCAAGAAGCTGCCCCGGACGCACCAGTACTTCGGTGTCAAGGCCGCCCAGGAATATGTGCGGCAGAAGAAGGGCGGCATCATCTGGCACACCCAGGGCGCGGGCAAGAGCATCCTCATGGTGCTGTTGGCGAAATGGATCCTCGAAAACAATCCCCACGGCCGGGTGGCGATCATTACCGACCGGGACGAACTGGACAAGCAGATCGAAGGGGTGTTCACCGAGGCCGGCGAATCCATCTGCCGCACCAGCAGCGGCCGCGACCTGATGCGGCAACTGGGCCAGACCAAGCCCCGCCTGCTCTGCTCCCTGGTGCACAAGTTCGGCCTCGACGCCCGGGGCAAACGGGACCAGGCCTTCGAAGATTTCATCAAGGAGTTGGAAGCCCAGCCCAGCGCCACCGAGGGCGAGGTGTTCGTGTTCGTGGACGAATGCCACCGTACCCAGAGCGGCCGGCTCCATCGCGTAATGAAGGCCATGATGCCCAACGCGGTGTTCATCGGCTTTACCGGCACGCCGCTATTGAAGGCGGACAAGGCCACCAGCCTGGAGGTGTTCGGCGGCTACATCCACACCTACAAGTTCAGCGAAGCCGTCGAGGACGGCGTGGTCCTGGACCTGGTGTACGAAGCCCGCGACATCGACCAGAAGCTGGGCTCCACCGACCAGATCGACCAGTGGTTCGAGACCAAGACCCGCGGCCTCAACGACTGGCAGAAGGACGAGCTGAAGAAGCAGTGGGGCACGATGCAGCACGTGCTCAGCTCGAAGGCCAGGATGGACCGGGTGGTGGCCGACATCATCTTCGATTTCGCCACCAAGCCGCGGCTTTCCAGCGAGCGCGGCAACGCCCTCTTGATCGCCTCCAGCATCCACGAGGCCTGCAAGTATTTTTCATTGTTCCAGAAGACTGTCTTCAAGGGTTGCTGCGCCGTCGTCACCTCCTACAATCCGCAGGCCCGGGACGTGACCCTGGAGGAGATCGGCGCCAATACGGAGACCGACAAGCAGTTCATCTACAACACCTACACGGAACTGCTGAAGGACGTCGAGTCCAACCCCGGCTCGAACAAGACCGAGACCTACGAGGAAAAGGTGAAGGCCCTGTTCGTCAAGGAGCCGGCCCACATGAAGCTCCTGATCGTGGTGGACAAACTGCTCACCGGCTTCGACGCGCCGCCTTGCACCTATCTCTACATCGACAAGTCCATGCAGGACCACGGCCTGTTCCAGGCCATCTGCCGCACTAACCGCCTCGACGGCGAAGACAAGGACTTCGGCTACATCGTCGACTACAAGGACCTGTTCAAGAAGGTCGAGAACGCCATTGCCGTCTATACGTCGGAGCTGGATCACAGCGCACCCGGCGCCGACCCTGAGATCCTGGTGAAGGACCGCCTGAAACTGGGCCGCGAGCGGCTGGACGAAGCCATCGAGGCCCTGGCCCTGCTGTGCGAGCCGGTGGAGCCGCCCAAGGGCGAGCTGGAGCACATCCACTACTTCTGCGGCAACACCGAGATCGCGTCCGACCTGGAAGAACGCGAGCCCCATCGCGCAGCGCTCTACAAGGGCGTGGTGGCATTGATCCGCGCCTACGCCAACATCGCCGACGAACTGGAAGCGGCGGGCTACAGCCCGGCCGACATCGACCGCATCAAGACCCAGCAGAAACGCTACCTCGATTTGCGCGAGATCGTCCGCAAGGCCGCTGGCGAGACCCTCGACCTCAAGCCCTACGAGGCCGATATGCGCCACCTGATCGACACCTATATCGAGGCTTCGGCGCCGCGCAAGATTTCCCCCTTCGACAACATCGGCCTGCTCGACCTGATCGTCAAGACCGGCATCGCTGCCGCCATCGCCAGCCAACTGGGCGGACTGAAAGGCAACAAGGACGCGATTGCGGAGAGTATCGAGAACAACGTCCGCAGCAAGATCATCAAGGAACATCTGACCGACCCGGCCTACTACGAGAAGATGTCGGCCCTGCTCGACGAGATCATCCGGCTGCGCAAGGAAAAGGCCATCGAGTACGAGGAATACCTCAAGCGCATTGCCGTCCTGGCGGCGGATGTCCAGGCCGGCAAGGCGGCGGACGCGCCCGAACAACTGAACACCCCGGGCAAGCTGGCGCTCTACAACAACCTGAAGGGCCACGTGGCGGCTCGGAAGGCCAAGGAGCCCGACGCGCAATACGGCGACAAGGATGCCGTGCTCGATCTGGCCCTGTGCATCGATGAGGCGGTGAAGCAGAAACGCCCTGATGGCTGGCGCGGCGTGCTGGCGAAAGAGCAACTGGTGAAGCAGGCGCTCTACGAGGTGTTGAAGGACATCGACGAAGTGAATCGCCTCTTCCCCATCATCTTCGCCCAGCGGGAGTACTGATGGTGGTGCGGATCGATCTGGGCGAGTTGCGGATCGAGGTGCTGAGGAAGGACATCAAGAACCTGCACCTTTCCGTCCTGCCGCCCCATGGCAAGGTGCGCATTGCCGCCCCGCAGAATATGAACCTGGACACGATCCGCGTTTTTACGATTTCCAAACTCGCCTGGATCAGAAGCCAGCAGCGCAAGATGCAAACCCAGGAGCGCGAAGCTCCGCGGGAATATCTCGACCGCGAGAGCCACTACGTCTGGGGCCGGCGCTACCTGCTGAAGCGGATCGAAATGGATGCCGCGCCGCTGATCGAACTCAAGCACAGCCGGCTAGTATTGCGGGTACGGCCCGGTACCGATGGGGCACGCAGCCAGGAGATTCTGGAAGCTTGGTATCGCGACCAGATCCGTGTCGCCGTGCCCGACCTAATCGCCAACTGGGAACCGGTCATCGGGGTAAAGGTGGGACGTATCTTCGTCCAACGCATGAAGACACGGTGGGGAAGTTGCAATCCAGCGACTCGATCCATCCGGCTCAACACCGACCTCGCCAAGAAGCCGCCGGAATGCCTGGAGTACATCCTGGTGCACGAGATGGCGCACCTCATCGAGCCCACCCACAATGCCAGGTTTGTGGCCCTGATGGAGGTCTTGCTACCGGCGTCGCAGAACCTGAGGAAGAGGTTAAACGAGTTGCCGGTGAGGCATGAGGAGTGGGGGTACTAGGTTGCTTGCGTGACGACTTCTTGTGTCGTCAATTGGCGGTCGGTGGCTCCTAATCGGCCTTATGGAAAGCTTTGCATAAGGCTGGGGTACGTCCGTAGACCGTTCGGCAGGTTTCAGAGCGAAGCGGCTCTTTGAAGATCAGCTGTTGGGAGAGGTCGAGTTTCCGCTCCTGGCCGAACTCGGACTGATGTCCAATATTCCATGGACATTTTGCATTGCAGAACGCAAAATCAATCATGGAATACGGATACCAAAATATCTTCGCAGAAACCGACATCGCTCAGGGCCGCCCGTTAGCATTTTTGCACCAAGGGATGATGTTCTGTATGTGCGCATGCAAACGCAAGTGGATTTAGACGATGACGAAGCGTCCGTGTTGTTTGATGACGTGCTGATTCAACGGCGGCACAATGCGCTACAGGGGGCTCGGAATCGCATATTTTCTACCTTCCTTGGAATCAGATTCGGCACCAATGCGACGCTACTTTCTTTAGCATAGACGTACCAGCCGACCGATTTTCATAAGGTTTTCGCATGTCAAAGCTTCTTGTCCCCTTCAACTTCGACCAACTCGGCGAGCCTCGCGAATATCGACCGCCGGCGGATCGTGTCATCGAGGGTGATATCGTATGCCGCAGCTGGGATGTCGATAGCGCGAAGGATGGCAAAGTCCGTGCAGGGGTATTCGAGTCCACGGTGGGTGTAAACCACTCCATCAAGGGCGAGACATGGGAGTTCTGCCTGATCTTGTCGGGTGTGGTGGAGATTACCGAGCAAGGTCAGCCACCGTTGACCTACCGGGCTGGCGACTGCTTCATCATGAAGCCCGGCTACATCGGCACGTGGCGCACCATCGAAACCGTGCGCAAGGTATGGGTCACCGCCTGACGAAATGGTTGAAGAGGCCGGATCAAGCATGATGCTGCACGAACTACAGACGCCATGCCTGGTCCTCGATGCCGTGCGCATGGAGCGCAATGTTGCGCGTCTGCGCGCGCGGGTGGCCGATCTGGGCGTCAGGCTGCGACCGCACCTCAAGACGGCCAAGTCGGTCGAAGTCGCGCGCCGCGTGATGGACTCGCCGGGCGGCCCGGCCACGGTCTCGACACTCAAGGAGGCGACGCTGTTCGCTGCCGCGGGTGTTCGCGACATTCTCTATGCGGTCGGTATTGCGCCGGGCAAGCTTGCACAGGTGCTTGCATTGCGCGCCGAAGGCGTCGACCTGATGGTCGTCCTCGACACCGTGGCGCAGGCCGAAGCCGTTGCAACTGCTTCGCGCGAGTCCGGCGCGCCCATTCCCGCGCTGATCGAAGTCGACTGTGATGGCCATCGCTCGGGTGTGCTGCCCGGCGATGCGGACGCCCTGGTGGCAATCGGACAGGCACTCGAACGAGGTGCCTCACTGCGCGGCGTGTTGACCCATGCCGGCGGCAGTTATACGGCCCGGGGCGCAGATGCCCTCTGGCAATGCGCGGAGAACGAAAGGAAAGGCGTCGTGCAAGCGGCCAATATCCTGCGCGCTGCGGGCCTGCCATGCCCCGTCGTGAGCCTGGGCTCGACGCCAACCGCGCACAGCGCCACGGACCTGACCGGAGTCACGGAAGTCCGGGCAGGCGTTTTTGTCTTTTTCGATCTGGTAATGGCTGGGATCGGCGTTTGCAGCATCGACGACATTGCCCTGTCAGTTTTGGCGACGGTCATTGGCCACCAACGCGGCAAGGGTTGGATTCTGGTCGATGCGGGCTGGATGGCAATGTCGCAGGACCGCGGGACGTCGAAGCAGTCGGTCAACCAGGGTTATGGCGTCGTTTGCGACATCGCCGGACGCCCCTATTCCGACCTGATCGTCTCCGACGCCAACCAGGAGCACGGCATCATAACGGTGCGGCCCGGCTCCAGCAGCCTACTGCCGGATTTGGCCATCGGCGACCGCGTCCGCATTCTGCCCAATCATGCCTGCGCCACCGGCGCCCAACATCAGAGCTACCACGTCGTACGTGGAGCGGACTGCAAGGTTGAGGCCGAATGGCCGCGATTCAGCGGCTGGTGATAACAACACAGTTTTCAAGTTTCACCGACCCTGAAAGGACATCCTGAGAATGCGGGCACCCTTATTCCTCATCGAGACGAATTCCGACCTTCCCGCGCACGCTGACGTTGTGGTGATTGGCGGCGGCATCATCGGAACTTTTGCCGCCTATTACATGGCCAAACGCGGCATGAAGGTCGCACTTGTGGAAAAGGGGCGCGTCGGCGCTGAACAATCGAGTCGAAACTGGGGTTGGTGCCGCCAGCAAAATAGAGACGCTCGTGAGCTGCCGATGGCGACCAAGAGCCTCGATCTGTGGGAGCAATTCAAGGCAGAAACGGGTGAGGAAACAGGGTTTCAACGATGCGGCTTGCTTTATCTCAGCAACAGCGAGAAGGAGTTGGCTGGCTGGGCAAGCTGGGGTGAGTTTGCCCGCACTGTCGATGTGAAGACCCAGATGCTTACCGCGGAAGAAGCAGCCCAACGTGGCCGGGTCACGGGCAAGCCGTGGAAAGGCGGGGTCTTTGCACCGGACGACGGCATTGCCGACCCGTCCCGTGCGGCACCGGCCGTCGCACGAGCCCTCATGAAACTTGGCGGCACCGTGCACCAGGGCTGCGCGGCGCGCGGCATCGAGACCGAGGGTGGCCGCCTTTCCGCGGTGGTTACCGAGAAAGGAAGCATCCGCACGAAGCTCGCCGTGCTCGCCGGAGGAGCCTGGGCGTCCTCCTTCTGCCGCCAGTACGACATTCGGTTTCCCCAAGCGTCCATTTGCCAGACGGTGTTGTCGATTTCCAACGGCGGCAAGGAGATGCCGGCTGCGCTCCACACGGACGGCGTCTCCATGACGCGGCGCTTTGATGGAGGATATACCCTGGCCATCAGTGGTCGAGGGCGCGTTGACCCCACACCGCAACTTCTCCGCTTCGCTTGGCAGTTCCTGCCCATGTTCCAGCGAAGATGGCGTAAGCTCGTGCCCGGCGGCCTGGAAGGCATCCGCTCGGGCCATGAAGGCTGGAGCCGCTGGCGGCTCGACCAGCCGACGCCGATGGAGCGGATGCGTATCCTTGATCCGAAGGTGAACGCATCGGTTGTTGAGTTGACGTACAAACGCGCGCTAGACCTGATCCCGATATTGAAGGAGTCTTCGGTCACCGCAGCCTGGGCCGGTTATGTGGACAGCACGCCCGACGGCGTCTCGGGAATCGGCGAGATGACGAGCCTGCGTGGTCTGGTGCTCGCAGCCGGGTTCAGTGGCCATGGCTTCGGTATCGGCCCCGGGGCCGGCCATTTGATCGCCGACATTGTCAGCGGCGCCAAACCCTTGGTCGATCCTCGCCCCTTTCACCCGGACAGATTCCTGTCTTCGGCTTGGGGCGAGGTCGCGGACTTCTAAGAATATGCTCTCTATCATGGCACCGCGCCTGACTCCGATACGCGCCGATCATCTGCCGGACGCGGTGGGCCTGTCGTCGGCATTTGGTTGGCCTTACCGCGAGGCGGACTGGCGCTTCGCCTTCGATCTCGGTGCCGGCTTCGCCGCGGAAGTTGACGGGCGCCTCGTCGCCACGGCGATGTGGTGGCCCTATGGCGATACCCATGCTACGGTCGGCATGATCATTGTTGTCCCTGAAATGCAGGGGCGGGGCCTCGGGCGCGCCCTGATGGACGAACTGTTGCACGCGGCACGCGGCCGAACGATTTTCCTCAACTCCACTCAAGCGGGACTGTCGCTCTATACGCGGCTCGGGTTCGTGCCTCGCGGGAAAGTTTGTCAGCATCAGGCGATCCTTATGAAGGAACCTCTCCTGGCCAGCAGCAAGGTTGACCTTCGTGTCATGACGGCCAGCGACGCAGAGCAGGTACGGCTGCTGGATCTGGCTGCCACGGGCATGGACCGGACTGCATTGCTGAACGCCTTGTTCGAAGCCGGGATGATCATGGTCGTCGATCGAGGCGCCGGTGTGACGGCTTACGCTTGCGCGCGAGAATTCGGGCGTGGTGTGGTGATCGGCCCGGTCATCGCCAAGGGTTCGAGCGATGCGTCCGATGCAATGCTCCTCATCACCGCACTTGCTGGCTATCATCACGGCAGGTTCGTCCGGATCGACGTGACCGAAGAAAGCGGCCTTTCGGGATGGCTGACCGAATTTGGCCTGCCTTGCGTGGGTCACGAAGTGGCAATGATGGCGCGCGGCATTCAAACTCCCGCTTGCTCCGCTGACGCTGCCGCGCGCCTGTTCGCTCTTGCCAGCCAGTCGTTTGGTTGACGCAGCAACTCACATAACGGATATTTCCATATGAAACTGATGTCCTACTGGCTTGATACCGCGCCGAAATTTATGGGCGGTCAAACTGAAGCGCCTGGCGGCGAAGTCGATGTGGCGGTCGTCGGCGCCGGCTTTACCGGGTTGTCGGCGGCAATCGCGCTGGCAAAAAAAGGTGCAAGCGTGGCGGTATTCGATGCCGGACTTGTCGGCAACGCCGCATCCGGCCGCAACGGCGGGATGTGCAATAACGGCTTCGCCCAGGACTACCACGCTTTGTCGACCACGCTGGGGCGGGAACGGGCCAACATGCTTTATCGCGCTTTCGATGCGGGCGTCAGCAAAGTGGAGTCGCTGATCGCGGAGGAAGGCATAGCCTGCGATTTCAAGCGCGTCGGCAAGCTCAAGCTCGCGGCCAAGCCGAAACACTACGACAAGCTGGCCAGATCGCAGGCATTGCTGGAAAAGGAATGCGACCCCGACACCTACATGGTGACGCGCGCGGAATTGCGCAACGAGGTCGGTTCGGACCGGTATTTTGGCGGCCTTGTCTTTGGTAAAAGTGCGGGCATGCATGTCGGGCGTTTCGCTCAAGGCCTTGCCGTGGCTGCAGCAAAGCGCGGAGTGCGCATTTATGAGAACGCGCCCGTTATCGGCCTCAAGCGCCTAACGGGCACGGTACATCAGGTTCAAACGCCGACCGGCGGGGTTCGCGCCAAACAGGTGCTGCTGGCCACCGGCACGTCCGAGGTGGGGCCGCTGCCCTGGTTCCGCCGGCGCATAGTGCCCGTGGGCGCATTCATCATCGTCACGGAACCGCTGCCTGTCGCCACGCTTGATCGGCTGACGCCCCGCCGCCGGATGACCACCGACACGAAAAACTTTGTCTGTTACTTCCGCGTCACGCCCGACAACCGCTTGCTGTTCGGCGGTCGCGCTCGCTTTGCCATATCCAGTTCCACATCGGACATGAAAAGTGGCGTCATCCTGCAAAGATCGATGGTCGAGGTCTTCCCTGAGTTGAGCAGTACCCGCATCGACTACTGCTGGGGCGGCATGGTCGATATGACACGCGACCGCTTGCCGCGTGCCGGCGAGCGCAACGGACTGTTTTACTCCATGGGTTACAGCGGCCACGGAACCCATATGGCGACCTACATGGGCGCGATCATGGCGGAGGTGCTGGATGGCCGCGCGGACCTCAACCCATGGCGGGATTTCAGTTGGCCGGCCATTCCCGGGCATTTCGGAAAGCCTTGGTTCCTGCCGTTCGTCGGCGCCTACTACCGCTTCCAGGATCTGGTGCGCTGAGAACCTCCGACTCGCTCGTCGGCGGGGAGTCGGTTCCACAGGGTAAAACCCCGTCGCCCACGATCGCACGAGAGTGCGGATGTGGATTGAGGCGTCACACTATGCGTCGAGCCAGACATTGTCCGCGAACGAGTAGCCCATCAAACCGCCGATCGGAATCGAGCCGTAGCCCTTGACGCGCTTGTCATAGCCGTCGATCAGGCTGATGAATACCGGAATCCCGACGCAGCCCTTTTCATGCAACAGTACCTGCATGTCGCCATAGAGTTGCTTGCGCTTCACCTCGTCGGCTTCGCCGCGGGCCGCCACCAGAAGTTGGTCGAACTGAAGGTTTTTCCAGCCGGATGCGTTCCAAGGGGCGTCAGACTTGAACAACAGGCTGAAGAGCAGATCTGCGGTCGGGCGGGGATTGTTATTTCCGAAAGTGAGTGGGTGCTTCATCCAATGGCGCGACCAGTAGCCGTCGGCGGGAACACGATTGACGGCCAGCCTCAGGCCGATCTTGGCGGCCGACTCCTGCATCAGCGAGGCAATGTCCACCGCGCCGTTGGCTGCCGGAGAAGCGTACATGGGCAAGCGCACACCGAGCAGGCCGGCCTTGTTGAGGTGAAACCTGGCCCGCTCCGGATCGTAGGGTCGCTGCGGCAATCCCGCAAGGTGGTAGCGATGGCCCGGCGGGATGGGCTGGTCGTTGGCGATCACCGCAAAACCCCTGAACAGCGCCTTGCGGATCAGCTCCCGATCGAACAAGTACTTCATCGCCAGCACAAAATCCGGATTGCTGGTCGCCGCCGCGTCCTGGCGCATGACCAGGTCGGTATACAAGCCCGACTTGGTTTCCAGCACATCGTAGCCCTGGGTGGAACGGATGCGCTTGGTGGAATGGGGACTTACGGCATTGATGAGCTGTACATCGCCCGACAGCAGGGCATTGACGCGAGACGATTCATCGGCAATGCCGATCAGTTCGATCTCGTCCAGGTAGGGTTTGCCGGGCTTCCAGTAATTCTCGTTGCGGACCCCGACGGTGCGCACGCCTGGATTGAACTCCTTGCACTTGTAGGGACCGGTGCCGACAGCGGTGCGGAAGTCGCTGGTGCCCTCCTTGATGATCACGAATTGCGACGCCGCCAGGATGGCCGGCAAGTCCGCATTGGCGCTGGACAGCCGGATCTGTACCTCGTGCGGACCGCTGGCCCGGACATCCTCGAATTGCTCGGCGACGGTCTTCATCTTCGAGCCGGTCGCCGGATTCTTGTGTCTGAGCAACGAATACACCACGTCGGCGGGCGTCAGCGACTTGCCGTCGTGGAACTCGACGCCCTTGCGCAGCTTGATGGTCCACAGTGTCCGGTCGCGGCTGACGATCTCCTCCGCCAGCGCCAACTGGGCGGTCAATTGCTGATCGTACTGCGTCAGTCCGCTGTAGATCATGTAGTGGCGGGCGTAGTCCGTCGATAGCGCTCCTTTGGCCGGATCCAGCGTGTCGGCAGTCGAGCTCGACACGCTGGCGACCCGGATGCGCCCGCCCTTTCGAGGTGTTTGCGCCAATGCGGCACCGGAGCCGACCAGCAACCCGCCCGCGCTAGCCATCAGGCCGGCACCCAGCAGCGTGTGCAGGACATGCCTGCGGGAGGGATCGGCCAACGTCATTTCAGAGCCCGACGATAGCCGGGAGACCGCCGATGTCCTTGATTTCGTGGTAGCTGTAGTAGGAGCTCGATGGGCCGTGACCGCGGTTGACAAACACCGTGTGGCGGATGCCGATGTCGTCCGCGGACATCAGATCGTAGCGCAGGCTGGAGGAGACGTGGAGGATCTCCTCCGGTCCGCAGCCAAGCTGGTCGAGCATGTACTCGAAGGCCTGTAGGCGGGGCTTGTAGGCCTGGGCCTGCTCGGCGGTGTAGACGGCGTGGAAGGGGGCCCCGAGCAAGGCGACGTTCTTGTGGATCTGGTCGTTGGAGGCGTTCGACAGAATCACCAGGGGAATGTGCTTGGCGATGCGCGACAGCGGTTCCGGGACGTCCGGATGCGGACCCCAGGTCGGCACCGCCTCATAGTAGCGCATGCCCTCGTTGTCGCGATACTCCACCTTCCAGCGCTTGCAGGTGCGCCGGAGGGCGTTGCAGATCACGTCCTTGTAAGGCTTCCAGGCGCCGAGCACCTCGTCGAGCCGGTAGGCCGCGAAGTCCTTGACGAACTGCTCCATGTCATCCTTCGAGACCCGGTCGGCAAAGATTTCCCGGGTCAAATCGGACATGCGGAAGCGGGTCAATGTGCCGTAGCAATCGAAGGTGATGTACTTGGGTCTGAAACCTGTCATGAGTTACTCCTTTGGTGTTGGGTCTGTTAGGAACGAATCATCATCAAATTCAGTTACGAAGCATCCCGTACCCTAACCTCAAAGTCGGGCACCGGTAACTTACGAGCGCAGCGAGCAACCTGTGCCCCCGCCCGGGCGGGGGTTGGGGGTGGGGGCACGAGTTAATGCAAGAAATCCTGCAGCCGGTAATAAGCGCCCACCAGCGGCAGGAACCACGGCTTGCCGAAGTGGCCGGGAATCGCCGGCCACTTGAGGTGCCGGAAGGGATTGGCGTCGGCGCGGCCCTCCATGATGTCGGCCATGGCCTGCCCCATGTGCACCGACATCTGCACGCCGTGGCCGCTATAGCCCATCGAGTAGTACAGCCCCTGATGCTCGCCGACACGGGGTAGGCGATCCACGGTCATATCGACCAGACCGCCCCAGCAATAATCGATGCGCACGCGACTCAGTTCGGGGAAGAATTGGGCCAGCGTACTGCGCAGAATGTGGCCGCTCTTTTCGTCCGAGCGCGGGTTGGACATGGCAAAGCGCGCCCGGCCACCGAACAGTAGGCGGTGATCGGGAGTGGCAAAAAAGTAGTTGCCGATATTCTTGGTCGTCACATAGGAGCGGCGCGCCGGCAGCAATCGCTGCAGTTGCGCCGGGTCCAGCGGCTCGGTCACGACGATGAAGCTGCCCACCGGGACGATGCGGCGCCGGAACCACCCCAAGGGACCGCGCGAGGTGGCGCCCGTCGCCACCAGGACCTGCTTCGCTTCGAGCGTTCCCCTCGCCGAGGTGATCCGGTAGGCGCCGCCCGGCAAGCGCTCCAGCTTGGTGACGGCGGCGTTCTCAAAGACGCGCGCGCCGCCGCGGGCGGCCGCCGCGGCCAGTCCGACGCCAAACTTGCCGACGTGCATCTGGGCGCAGTTGCCTTGAACCAGGCCACCATAGAATTTGTCCGAATCAATCTCGTCGCGAATACGTTCGCGGGTGATGAGCTTGACGTCGGCATCGACGTTGTCGCGCAGCACGTCGTGGGTGCGGACCAGTTGTTCATAGTGCTCGGGCTTGACGGCGAGCTTGATCTTGCTGGTACGCTGGAAGTCGCATTGAATATTCTCGGTCTTGACGATGTTCTCGACCGTGGCGACCGCATTGCCGAAGGCCTGATAGTAGGAGCGAGCACGCTCGAGGCCGATCTTCCGCGCCAGTCCGCCGAAGTCTTGTACCAGGCCGGAATTGCACTGCCCGCCATTGCGCCCCGAGGCTTCTCCGACCACCCCGCCCGACTCGAGCACGGCGACTGTCGCCTTGCGTCGCGACAAGGCCAGCGCGGCGGACAGGCCGGTGAAACCACCGCCGATGATGGCAACGTCGACGCGGCCATCGACCGGTCCGGCGGCGGCTCCGACGAACTTGGGGGCCGTTTCCAGCCAGTAGGATTCGAGTTTCATGGCTTGACTATTCGTGGCATTCATTTGAAAAGGCGTGTGGCTGGCAGCGGGTCATGATCCTCTTTCTGTTCCGGCATCGATGGCCGTTACCGACCCGGCAATTAAAACATGAGGGGACTTAGGAATGTCCTTTATTGAAGGTTTAAGGACCAACAAAACGCGGTTTTATCCGGGTCAATCAGCATAGTTTGCCGTGCGCACTGTAGCCGCGTGAGCCGATGCAAGCTTTTCCGCGTCCACCTCGGTAGGGCAGTGACTTATCCCCAGGCGGCACGGTGTCTCCCGGCACAAAATGCCAAGCCCGAAGTAAATACAAAATCCGCTTTGCTTAGCGCCGCTGTTTGTACAAGCAAACACTTCGACCGTGCGGCTAACATTCTTGCATCTCCAAATCGGCCAACATCATGTCCAAGTCAGCCTTAGTCGCCCTCGATCGGGATCATCTCATTCACCCTGTTTCCAGCTTTCGCGGCCACGAGACCAAAGGCGTCACGATCCTCGAGTCCGGGCACGGCGCCTTCCTTCGCGACATCGACGGCAATGAACTGCTGGACGCGTTTTCGGGCCTATGGTGTGTCAACGTCGGCTATGGCCAGGAGAGCATCGTCCGCGTCGCCGCGGAACAGATGAGCCGTCTGCCTTACGCCACGGGTTACTTCGATTTTGGCGCCGAACCGGGAATTCGCCTGGCCGCGCGCCTGGTCGAACTGGCGCCGGCGGCGCTGCGCCACGTCTACTTTACGCTGGGCGGTTCGGACGCCGTCGATTCGGCGATCCGCTATATCACTTACTACTGTAACGCCCTCGGCCAACCCGAGAAGAAACATTTCATCACTCTCGAACGTGGCTACCACGGGTCTTCCGCGCTGGGTTCCGGCTTGACCGCGTTGCCGACCTTCCATCGCAAATTCGACGTGCCGAAAGAGAATCAACACTACATTGCCTCGCCCTACCCCTATCGCAATCCGGTCGGCAACGACCCGCAGGCCATCATCGCGGCATCCGTCGCGGCGCTGCGCGCCAAGGTCGCGGAAATCGGCGCCGAGCGCGTGGCCGCCTTCTTCTGCGAGCCGGTACAGGGTTCGGGTGGCGTCATCGTTCCGCCGCAGGGCTGGTTGAAAGCGATCAGCAGGACTTGCCGGGAGCTGGGCATCCTGTTCGTCGCCGACGAAGTGATCACCGCTTTCGGCCGCACTGGTCCGATGTTCGCGTGTGCCGCTGAAGATGTCGAGCCTGACCTGATGACCATCGCCAAGGGGTTGACGGCGGGCTACGCTCCCATGGGCGCGGTGATGATGTCGGATGCGGTTTACAACGTCATTGCGGATAGCGACGGCGGGAAACTGGTGGTCGGCCATGGCAATACCTACTCGGCGCATCCGGTGAGTGCCGCGATCGGCCTGGAGGTTCTGCGTCTCTATGACGAGGGCGGGCTGCTGGCCAATGGCATCGCCCAGGGACCGTATTTCGCGCAAGGGTTGCAGCGGCTATTGGAACATCCGCTGGTCGGCGATGCGCGCCAACGTGGTCTGCTGGGGGCATTGGAACTGGTCGCCGACAAAGCGACCAAACAACGTTTCGACCCCGCGCTCAAGCTGAGCGAGAGAATTTCTTCCGCCGCCTATCGCAACGGCATTATTTTCCGCGCTTTCGACGACAACATCCTCGGCTTCGCACCGGCGCTCTGTTACACCGCGGAAAACTTCGATCTATTGTTCGAGCGTCTCCGGAAAACCCTGGACATGGTGCTCGAACAGCCCGATCAGCATTCAAGATTGCAGTAATTCCGGGCGACGGCATCGGCCGAGAAGTGATGCCCGAAGGTTTGCGCGTGCTCGACGCCGCCGCAAAACGTTTCGGATTCAGCCTTCAGTACACCCACATCGACTGGGCGTGCTGCGACTATTTCGCCAAGACCGGGCAGATGATGCCCGATGACTGGAAGACTCAACTCGCCGGCATGGACGCGATTTATTTCGGCGCGGCGGGCTGGCCGGCGACCGTGCCCGACCACATATCGCTGTGGGGATCGCTGCTGAAGTTTCGCCGCGAATTCGACCAGTACATCAACCTGCGCCCAGTCCGGATCTTCGCCGGCGTGGCCTGTCCGCTGGTTGGCCGGGGACCGGGCGACATCGACATGCTGATCGTGCGGGAAAACACCGAAGGCGAATATTCCTCGGTGGGCGGCATCATGTACGAAAACACCCCGCGCGAGATCGTCATGCAACAGTCGGTGTTTTCGCGCAGCGGTACCGACCGGGTACTGCGCTACGCCTTCGAACTTGCTCAAGCGCGGCCGCGCAAGCACCTCACCGTGGCGACCAAGAGCAACGGCATCTCGATCAGCATGCCATGGTGGGATTCGCGCGCCGAGGAGATGGCCGCTGCGTATCCGGACGTCGTCTGGGACAAGCAGCATATCGACATCCTCTGCGCACGCTTTGTCCTGCAACCGCAGCGCTTCGACGTGGTCGTCGCCTCGAACCTGTTCGGCGACATCCTCTCCGACCTCGGCCCGGCCTGCACCGGCACCATCGGCATCGCGCCGTCGGCCAACCTCAACCCGGAGCGCACCTTCCCTTCCCTGTTCGAGCCGGTGCACGGCTCGGCTCCGGATATCTACGGCAAGAATATCGCCAATCCGGTGGCCATGATCTGGTCCGGGGCGATGATGCTGGACTTCCTGGGGCGCGGCAGCGGACCGGCGCATGACGCCCACGATGCCATTCTCGCGGCGATCGAGAGCGTACTGGCCGAGGGGCCGCATACCTCGGACATGGGCGGCAAGGCATCGACCACCGAGATGGGCCGGGCCATCGCCGATCGAGTCGCTCTGCTCCCTTGACGGGCCATGACGGCCGATGCACCGCTCAGCTACGCGGTTCGGACGACTGATGGCGCACCCCGGCCATAGTACGCATCGTACCCATAGTACGATTTGAGCGGCGCATCGGGATGCGAGGTTCCGCCCTGATGATCGGACTATGCATGGCGGCGTCGGCCGCCTGCGCTCATCAGCCGCTGATCACCGACGACAGCGGGACGCAGGGGACGGGAGGAAACCAACTCGAGCTGGCGCTCGAAAGGGACCGCATCGACCGGGCTGGCGTCACCGACACCACGCGCACGCTTCCCGTCACTTTTATGCACGGTCTGAGCGATACCCTGGATGTGTTTGCCAGCATTAGCCATATCAGTTCACGTTCAGGCTTTCCCGCCGTTGACGCCAGTGGCGGCGGTAATCCCGTGCTGGGGCTCAAGTGGCGCTTCTATGACAACGCATCCAGCAAGACCAGCGTCGCGATCAAACCACAGTATGTACTGCCGACCAGTTCGGCCGGTGAAGCGTCTGGACTCGGCAGCGGTCGGGCTTCCTACGGCATGACGGCGATCCTGACCCAGGAAACCGGTTTCGGCGCGATTCACGCCAATCTCCTCGCCGGCAGCACGCGCTATCGCGACACCACAACCAACCCGGATGCATTATTGTTTCAAGCCTCCATCGCATCGGTTTGGCAGCTCGGCGAAGCGTGGAAACTGGCGCTCGACGTCGGCGGCAAGACGACGCGGACCGCGAGCGGCAGGAACCGCGCGGACTATATCGAGATCGGCGGTGTGTATTCGCCGGACAAGGATTGCGATTTCGCCTTCGGCATCATCGGCGGCACAGATCACGCCCTCACGGCCGGAATCACCTGGCGTTTCAGGTAACTATCCCGAGAAGTCGATCTATTCTTCTCTGGACAGTGCCGTGAAATCGCTGATCAGATCTCCCAGCTTGTGCAAGGCATGAGCCCGTTGCGCAGGCGTTGCGATGGCGTGAATACCTACGAAGAGTGCCGCCGAATGGCGGCGTAGGGTCCGCGCCTGGAGCAGGCGTGCAGGATCGCCGGGCAGGTCGTAGCGCGCCGCATACTCGTGCAACAGTTGAATGACCCGATCACGGGGCGGGCGCTCACGCTGCACCAGGCGCATCAGATCAAGCCACTCGCGCTGGCGTCGAAGTCGTTCGTCATACCAGAACCGGGTGGCGATCGGCTGTCCGTCGATGATCTTTCTCACGGCCATGTTCTGCTCGTCGCTGAAGTCGCCGAACCAGTATTCGGTACGCTCCAGTACCCGCCTCAGTTGCGCCTTGCGCTGCCCGCTTTCGCCGCCCGCAAGCTGAACCTCCTTGGCATAGTCGGCGTTCTTCCGCTTGAAGCGACCTGCCACGCTCTCGATCTGCTCGGGGGTGACCGTCAACAAGAAGTCTGCAATGTCCGGTCTTGCCTGGTCTGCCAACGTCATGCCGCCGCGTATGACGCCATCGAGCAGTGCCAGGGTATCGGCAACCGTTGGCTGGCCGGCGATAAGCTTCTGCGCCTGGCGGGTCAGGTCAACGTAATCGGTCAACTGGGTCTTGCGGTGCCATGCGTGGAACCGGGCAAGCCGCTCGCGCGCCAACTCATCCTGTTCCGGCGACAAGTCCGCGTACTGGTCTATCCACCAGCGAATCAGGCTGTCGGCATTGTTGTAGCTGAAGCGCACAGCGCTACAGCCGTTCAGGAGGACGGCTGCAAAGAGGATGGACAAGAGACGAATGCAATAGTGCATGGCATTCAAGACCGCCGCGACGGAAGCCCATTATCGCCTGGATCGTCCTGGCCGGGTGCGGTGGTCGGAGCTGTGGATGGATGTATCATGATGCTTTCTCGTTCGCGATAGTTGGAGTGTCCCTGGTCCGAAATGAGCAAGAGCACGAAATATTCGCAGAGTCGTACCGACACCTTGATAGGTGCCGGCATGCGCGTCGAAGGTGATATGGATTTCACGGGTGTGCTGCGCATTCAAGGTGACATCCAAGGCAAGGTTGCGTGCGACCGTGATTCGAACGGAACCATAGTCGTGAGCAAGTCGGGAAACGTCACCGGCACCATCAATGCCCCCCGCATCGTCGTAAGCGGTCACGTTCATGGCCCGGTACATTCTTCGGAGTCCATTGAAATTCAGCAAGGCGGTTCATTCACGGGAGACGCGGATTACCGGACTATCGAAGTCCATGCGGGCGGCGTCATCGAAGGAGCCCTGACTCCAAGAGCTCCGATCGATGGCGATCGATCGAGGCAGGAACATCGAGTTCAACCTTCGGAAACAGTCGAGGAACAGGGCTACCCGTTCGCCGATGCGGCGCAGGCCGACAGCGGATCTGATGAGCGCTTCTGGAACTGGCGCAAGCTCGGCGTGACGGCTGCACTGCTCGTCGCCGTGATCGCGGCCGTGTTGGTGTACCGGGATACGGCGCCGGTTGCCACACCGGTCGCCGATGTCGTGCTCAGGGCCGACTCCTCCATGCAGGTGGCTTCGGCGACACCTCCCTCGCCCGCGGACAGCAGTGGCCCGAAGGACGGTACGGGGAACCTTGCGGGAAATGCGCTACCCCCAACGCCAAGCGCGGATGCGGACACCAAGAGTGTTACCCCGGCACCCGCGACCGATCTTCCTGAAATAGATCCGGATACTATCGTCATCGTGCAAGGGGTCAATCCGGGCAAGCCGGCGGGCGTTTTTTCGGTGATCGCCAGGGAGGCCTCCGTCCTGTTCAAGAAGAAGCGCCAGGATACCGACGAAGGCACGCGCATCGAGATTTCCAGGGGCGCGACGGAAAACATCGCGATTGCCAATAACGAAATATTCCGGGTCGCGAAAGGCAAAAACATGATAATTTACTATCAGGGTCGGAAGGTGGCGTCGAAAACCATAGAAGAAGGCTCCTGGATGAGTTTCGTTCCCCAGTCGCCCGGTGGCACAGGCGATAAGAAGTAGCTGGCGAAACCGGGTACACTCATGCAACAGGTACGCACTGTTAGGCGGGAAATGTCATGAACCTGATACGAATCCTATTCGCAGCCCTGTTGCTTGCCACTGGCGCTTTCAGCGCAGCGCATGCCAAGGATTTGTGCGGCAAGTCCGCCGATCCCCTGGTGGTCGAATATCCCAGCGGCGGCAGCATCTCGCTCAGCTATCAGATATGTCTCTCCGGCCTGAGCCACCCGGATATCTATTGGGACAGCAGCATGACGTACACCAACGTCAGTTTCGATGGCTTGTATCAAATCAACGGCTCGGTGGGTATGCGCTTGACCTGGGCAAACAATTCCATCGGTTCCCTGGTTTTCAAGAATGGGCCTTTGACCTTCACGGTGGGAGGAAAGCAATACGCCGTCACGTTCAACGACCTGACCTTCAATTTCAATGACCGATTCCAGCTCCAGAACACCACCGGAACGCTCACCATCAACGGCGTTACGGTCGCCGCCGACAGCGCCTATTTAGGCTACCTGCTGCGCTAACTTTCATGATGCGCGGGCTCCGCCGATCATGAAAGTTAGCGGCATTCCCATGGCCCCCGCCCCCTGCCCCCGCCCCAGGGCGGGGAGTTAAATGTGCTCGCTACGCTCGATATCACTAGGCACTCTCTTCGGCGTATTTCACGCTAACACCCCGGACCCAAGGGCGGGCACCAGACGTCCACCCGAGACCCGGATGATTCCGGCCAGGTCGCGGTGCTGCTCGATACTGGAGTATCCCGCCTCTTGAAGTAGGGTCCGCGCTTGGTCGGCCTGGTCGTAGCCATGTTCGAACCACAGCCCGCCGCCGGGCAATAGATGATGGATCGAGTCTTCGACGATGCGGCGGATCGCCGCCAAGCCGTCGACACCGCTGGCTAAGGCTCGCGGCGGTTCGAAGCGCAGGTCGCCCTGGTTCAGATGCGGATCCCCCGAGGGGATGTAAGGCGGATTGGCGACGATCAGGTGGTATTGCGTATCACCCAAGGCCTCGAACCAGTCGCTGTGGACACAACGGATGTCGGCGCTTTGCCAGGAAGCATTCAGGCGCGCCATCGCCAGCGCATCCGGCGAGATATCGCTGGCCGTGATTTCCGCCAACTCGAGTTCCAGCGCCAGCGTGACCGCGATGCAGCCACTGCCGGTGCCCAGGTCCAGGACGCTCGGCGACCGAATTCCGCGCAGGCTGCTGACGGCGAGATCGACCAATAGTTCGGTCTCTGGGCGCGGAATCAGCACCTCGGGCGACACAGCAAAGTCGCGGCCGTAAAACTCCCGGAACCCGGTCAAGTAGGCTATCGGTTCGCCCGCCGCACGGCGTCTCGCCAGCGCCGAAAAGCGCACTGCCGCTTCCGTGGGCAGAGCGTCATCGCTGTGGGCTTCCAGATAGGCGGCGCTGCAACCGAGCACCTGCCGCAGCAACAGGCGCGCCTCCCCGATGGGAATCGCAGTGCGCGCCGCCTTTAGCGCGGCGGCGATGCTGTCTTCCATTAAGTCTCCGACAATGCGGCGAGCAATTCCGCCTGGTGCTCGGCGGTCAGTGCACTGACCAGTTCCTCAAGGTCGCCGTCCATGATGGAATCCAGCTTGTACAGGGTCAGATTGATGCGGTGGTCGGTCATTCTTCCCTGGGGGAAATTGTAGGTGCGGATGCGCTCGGAACGGTCGCCGCTGCCGATCAGGCTCTTGCGCGTCGAGGCGATCTTGGCCTGCTGTTCGCGCGTCTGCTTGTCCTTGATGCGCGCCGCCAGTACCGCCAGCGCTTGCGCCTTGTTGCGATGCTGGGAGCGGTCGTCCTGGCACTCGACGACGATGCCGGTGGGCAGATGGGTGATGCGCACCGCCGAATCGGTCTTGTTGATGTGCTGGCCGCCGGCGCCGGAAGCGCGGAAGGTATCGATGCGTAGCTCGGCGGGATTGATATCCACCTCGGCCAGTTCATCGGCTTCGGGCAACACCGCCACGGTGCACGCCGAGGTGTGGATGCGCCCCTGGGTCTCGGTCTCAGGCACGCGCTGGACGCGGTGCCCGCCGGATTCGAACTTGAGTTTGGAATAGGCGCCGTTGCCGAGGACGCGGGCGATCACTTCGCGGTAGCCGCCGAGTTCGGATTCGCTGGCCGAGATCACCTCGACCTGCCAGCGCTGCCGTTCGGCGTAGCGGGTGTACATGCGGAACAGGTCGCCGGCGAACAGGGCCGACTCGTCGCCACCGGTGCCGGCGCGGATTTCCAGGAACAGATTGCGCTCGTCATTCGGATCGCGCGGCAACAGGGCCTTCTGCAAGGCTTCCTCGACCCGGGTCATTTCGCCGCGGCAGCGCGGGATCTCGTCCTCGGCCAGCGCCTTCATCTCGGGATCTACCAGCATCTCCTGCGCTTCGCTCAGCCCGTCCTCGGCCTTGCGGAATTCCGCATACAGCGCCACCACCTGCCCGATCTCGGCATGTTCCCGGGTCAGTTTGCGATAGTTGTCCATGTCGCGGGCAACATCCTGCTGGCCCAGCAATTGGTCGAGTTCGGTCAGCCGGCCGGTGAGTTGTTCAAGTTTAGAGCGGATGCTCGGTTTCATAATGGCAAGTCAAAGCGCCGCTCAGCGCGTGAACCACAGCGCGGAGCGGTCGCAGGACAGCTAGTCTCCGGGATGCAGGTGGTAGATGCGCGAGATCAGTTGCGCCAGTTGGTCGCGCTCGTCGCCCTCGGCCTGATTGAGCGCGTGCGTCGGTGCATGCAACAGTTTGTTGGTGAGTCCTTGCGACAGCGCCTCCAGCACCTTGGCCGGATCGTCGCCGCGCGCCAGCAGCTTGTGCGCATGCTCCAGTTCGTGGCGGCGGGAGCGCTCCGCCGCATCGCGCAGCGCCCGGATGGTCGGCACGGATTCGCGCGAATCCATCCAGTGCAGGAAGTTGGCGACGCGCGTGGTTATGATTTCCTCGGCCTCGACTACGGCTGCCTGGCGCGATTCCATGCCGCTCTCGACGATCTGGCCGAGATCGTCGAGAGTATAGAGAAAGACATCGTCGAGCTTGCCGACTTCGGCCTCGATATCGCGCGGCATCGCCAGATCCACCATCACCATTGGCCGATGACGGCGCACCTTGACGGCGCGCTCGACCATGCCCAGGCCGATGATGGGCAGCGGGCTGCCGGTGCAGGAAACCACGATATCGTATTCGGCCAGGCGCCCGGCCACCTCGTCTAGGCGCATTGCATCACCCTGGTATTTTTGCGCCAGCGATTCGGCGCGTTCCAGCGTGCGGTTGGCGATGGTGAGGCGCTTCGGCTGCTGTCCGGCGAAATGCGCGGCGCACAGATCGATCATCTCGCCGGCGCCGATGAACAGCACTTTCTGCCCCGCCAGGCTCTCGAAAATGCGCGCTGACAAGTGCACGGCGGCGGCGGCCATAGAGACGATATTGGCGCCGATGGCGGTGGTCGAACGGACTTCCTTGGCCACCGAGAATGTACGCTGAAACAGCTTGGAGAGCAGGGTTCCGAGGGTTCCGGCCTGCTCCGCGGTGCGCGCCGCCTGCTTCATCTGGCCGAGGATCTGCGGTTCGCCCAGCACCATGGAATCGAGGCCGCTGGCCACGCGGAACATGTGGCGCACGGCATCGCGCTGAGGGAAAGTGTAGATGTAGGGGCTGATCCTGTCGGCCGGCAAGGTATGGTATTCCGCCAGCCAGTCGACCGCCGCGCCGGGATGTTCGGCGGCGCAATACAGCTCGGTGCGATTGCAGGTGGACAGGATCGCCGCCTCGCGCACCGGCTTGGCACGCACCAAGTCGCTCAAGGCCTGCGGCAAGCGTTCCGGCTGGAATACCACCTGCTCGCGCACGGACAGCGGCGCGGTGTGGTGGTTGATCCCGAGAGCGAACAGCTGCATGGTCGTAAGAATCTGATCCTGAGGGAAATTCCGTGAAATTATAACATTGTGCCTGCCCGAAGCCGAAACACTGCGAACCCGGCGCCAAGCCGGGGCGCACCATCGGGCCATCCGCTCGGTGCATCGGCGGTTAAAGTCGCCGGCCGGATTGCCGTTATACATAACAAGTGAGGGCGCGATCGTAGTATGGCGGTCGTTAGCCCTCACAAATCCACGACGGCTCACCGCACCCGGCTCCCTTGGTTAGAATGGGTGCAATCCCGCTCCCTTTATTAAGAACGCATGACCGACGCCGAAAGAGAGTCGTTGCTCAGTCAATGGGCCAAGCTGCCCGGCAATTCCGAGCAGACCCAACGCGAAATAAGCGAACGGGTCCTAGCCATCCAGTCAGCCATTTCAGACTCGACGTCGCTGCGCAGTCGCGACATACGTGTTTCCATCCAGGGCTCCTACAGGAATCACACCAACGTCCGCCTCTACACGGATGTCGATATCAACGTCTGCCTGATGGACATATTCACTACCGACTACGAATTCGCGCAGAAATATTCAGACAAGAAACTGGGAATCTCGGATGCTGCCTATACCCATCCCCGTTTCAAGAACGAACTCGAGGCCGCCCTGGTTTCCGCTTTCGGACGACCAAGCGTCAAGCGCAGGAACGCGGAATTCCGCATCGCTCAAAGCCATAGACGGATCGATGCGAATGTCGTCCCCTGCATCGAACACCGCCGCTATCGTTCGAATGGCAGCTATTACAGCGGTACGACCGTACATCCTGACACTGGTGATGCTTTTGAGAGCTGGCCGGAACAACATTTTCAGAACAGCGTCGCCAAGAACAGCAAGACCGGCAAGAGATTCAACCAATTCGTGCGGATCATGAAGAGTCTATGCAATTACCTTGGGAGCCAAGGCTTCCCTCAGGCCATGGGGATCACGTCTTTCCTGAACGAATGCATGGTCTATAACACGCCGAACAATCTGCTGGCCACCGGCAAACTTTCGGGCGGCTTGCGGGAAACGCTCGCCTACCTCAGGCATGCGCTCGAAACCGACGAGCAAAGCCGCAAGTGGCTGGAGATCACCGAGATGAATTATCTTTTCCATTCGAGCCGGCCATGGACGCGCGAGTCGGCGCTAGACTGGATTCTCGCCGCCTGGGATTGGCTGGAATACGAATAAGCCTGATAAGAACCGGCTGCCCCCGGCTCGGGGATCAGGGCGTCGTCAACACAAAGGCAGCACCTTGCCGTGTCCGAGTTGGCATCCGCCACCGTACAAGGCCTTGCATTCGCCGAATGAAGCGATCGGCGGGCACATGCTGTAATTGCCCGGGGGACTCCACCAGCAATAATCTCCCCCGGAAACATATTTGTCGCAAACATCGCCCCGCGTCTTCTTGAAAATGGCTGCTATCGAGATCGTTCTCACCGGGATCGACGGCGCGCCTGTCATCACCGTGGGAGAATCGGCAACGACCGCCCCTGAAGGCAGCAAGGTGTAACTCGGATAGGCACCGGGGAAATTCGATTTCCGAGTCGTGGAAGAATTCTGCAACACGACTTCGTTGCCCGAGGGGGCATTGCCATTGCCAAGTTCGCATTGCTTCTCCATGGCCAGCAGATCCAGGGCTTCATACTCGCCTTTCAGGCGCGAAAATTCCGCGCCTTGCTCCTTGGTTCCACCCAGCATGAAGAGCGAGGGCCAAAACAGGCGGCTTCCCGCGGCAAGCCATCTGTCATGAGCGGCGGCATCGTCCAGACGACCGCCCAGTTGATTGATGCGCACATACAGCCGGCCGAGTTCCGCGTCGATCTGCTCACAGCTATAGGCCTGGAACTGCAGGGGCGAGACGTAGTTTGCCGCCAGCCCGCCTGAACCGCTGGCACAGCCGATCAGAGTTATCGGGACAATCACCGCAAGTGCGAAAATATTCCTCACGTTTGCAATCCTTGGATCAAAATATGAAGTCATTACCTCATGAGTCCCGCAAGCTGTCAATACAGCCGGATTTGAATTCACGAGGAACTCGATGGAGGTTCTCATGAAAACCCGGTACGCAGAGGTTATCGCTTATCTGACCAAGGATGGGTCAGAAATCAGGGAATTGATGCACCCGGGAACGGCCGACAACGGCAGCCAGAGCCTCGCCGAAGCCGTCGTCCAGCCCGGTCAAAAAACCTTCCTGCACCGCCATCGTGTGACCGAGGAGCTGTACCACGTCACCCGGGGTGAAGGACGAATGACCATGGGAAGCGAGACTTTCGATATTGCGGCTGGGGATACCGTGAGAATCCCGCCTGATACGCCTCACTGCGTGGAAAACACCGGCGACGCCCTGCTCCGCATCCTGTGCTGTTGCTGCCCGGCCTACTCGCATGAGGACACCGAACTGCTGGGCCAACCCGGTTCCTCATTCGGGAACATGAAGGCATTGTAGAATGATGTCCATTCAACGCTGGTTTTGACTTTAAGAGAGGAAAGACTGTGCCCTATACGCCAGATCTGGTTCACGAACTGAACACCTTGATACGTTTCGATCTTGCGACCAATCAACAGGGAGTCAAGGTACACAAGACAGCGGATGCCGCTGTCATCGCCGCCACGCAACGCCTGCACGGCAAAGGTCTGCTGACGCTGGCCGACGGCGGTTATCTGACCAGCCTGGGGCGGGAAGCCGCGGAACACGCACACGCGGCCTTGAGCATACTCTCCACGGGATCCTTCCTCTCCGCGAAACTCTAAGTCCCACGGACACTTCAAGGCGCCACGACGTCTTTTGCCTCGCCACTGACGATCCAGTTCTTCATGGCAAGGACAGTCTCTGCTTCGACCCCGATATAGCCGTGCTGCGAGAATGCCTTGCAGGGATCCCCTTGACCTTGATTGTTCGATTTGACCGTGATCAGCGGCGAGTGCGTTTTCCCAGCATGACGTTGTGCTTGCCAATAAGGGGTCCATGGACATGGGTCGGTTTCATGATGCACCCATAGCATCGGAATCTTGATTTCGTCGAATTCCAGCCCCGCCAGACCGGGGGAATTCCTGGAAGAATTGAACAGCGAACTGGTGAAGATTACCTTGAGGTTTGCCTGGCCAAGGGCGCGTGCAGCGTAATACGCGGAAACGCTCCCTTCGCTCGTGCCGACGACGACCATCGACAAAGGCGCGTATTTTTTTACGATCTCCACGACCAATCCGCGGATATCCTCGGCATAGCGGGCGCCGGCGCGAAAGTTTCCCGTGAAGCCTCGCCACTCATCGGAAGGGGCGTCCACCGAAAAAACGATGGTTTCCGGATCCAGCCACATCTTCCTGCTGCGGACCAGGAAATTTCCCTTGAGTTCGTAGGACACGGCTGACTGGATTTTCATGATCCCGGGATGGCCGGGCATCAGGATGATCGCTCGTTTGAACGGCCGGTGCTGCTCGAAATGGGTGACCAGCGCCGTTATGCTGCGATCGGCGAATGCGGCCGTAATCACCGATTCATTCACCACCGGGTCGTCCCCGGCTTGCGTCGGAGGCGACAGTAATGCAAGGATGATCGGCAGGAGTGGCAGTTGTTTCATCAGGGTCAAAATAAGCAGCGTTCCCCGCCATATTGCCACGAAGGTCCGCCGCTGTCTTTTCCGATGCCACGGCTGGAGGGCCATGTAGAATTAAAATCGTTGTTCGCTCGACGCTCGTAATCGAGCCGGTAATTTTTTACGAATCGAGGATCTTCATGACTACTGCTGACACATTGCCTGTCCATCAATTGCTGGGACTGTTCGACTCCCCCTATGTGCGTCGAGTCGCCATCACCATGACGCATTACGGCATACCCTTCGAACATGTCTCGCTGTCGGTGTTTCGCCATATGGATCAGATGCGCCCCCTCAATCCATTGTTCAAGGTGCCGATGCTCACCTTGCCTTCCGGCGAAAAACTCTATGAGAGCGCCTATCAGCTCGATTACCTCGACGAATGGGCCGAGCAGGCCGGGTTGCAAGCCCTGACGCCGCGCCACGGCGCGCAACGTCGTGAAGTGTTGCAAAAGGTGGCGCTCGCGACTATTGCCGTCGAGAAAGCGGTCGGACTCGCCTATGAACGCCGTCGCCCGTCCGCCTTGGTCTGGAATGAATGGGTGGAGCGTCTGCGCGAGCAGATGAAGGTGGCGCTCGATCAGCTCGAAGCGATGCTCAAAGGAGAGTACTTGGTCGGCTCGCGGATGAGCCAGGCGGACATCACCACGGTTGTTACGCTGGGCTTCATCCGCTTTGTCCTGCCCGAGGAATGGCCGATTGCGCGCTATCCGGCGCTCGAGAACCTGGCTGCGCGACTCGAAGCCACGCCAGAGTTTCTGGCGGTTCCTATCGACAAGGAGTAAGGCCACCGCGGTACCACACTGCGCCCACGGTCACCGGCGCTAGGGCGTCACCGATAGCGCAATCAGCAATTGCGCGGCGTAATAGGTGGTCAGCGTTACTGCCCGTGCCGCAAAGAACGGACGGCCGAAGCGGTCTATGGCCAGGGTCGCGTCGGAAATCACGAACAGGCCGGCTCCGACCGCCGCGGATAGGGCGGCGGGAGTTTCCAGGATGCTCCAGCGGCCGGACGCCTGACCGGCCATGGCCGCAATCACCAGGACATAGGCCTGCACCGGCCCCCGCAAGGCCGACGGCAGCCTTTGCCAGAGACCGGCCACCACGGCGACACCGACCGCGAAGTAGGGCAGCCACCACATGAGGCCGGCGCCGAAGGCAACGTCACTGGAAAATGCCGCGATATAGCACAGGTGGCCGACCAGGAAGCTTGCCAGTCCGGCGATAAATCGATCCTTGGGCAGCATCAGGAACACATCGCCGGCTGTCGATAACAACAGGCCAGCCACCAGGATCAGAGGATAGGGATGGAGCAACGGCCGTGCCGCGGCCACGGCAACGCATAGAATCAGCAAAGTCGCCAGCGGCTTGAAGAGATACACCTGCCAACGACTGCTCTCCCCGAGGTAATGCGCGCGGATGGCCAGAATCGCCGCGAACATGGCGGCTGCAATCAAGCTCATCTTCATCACGCTGACCTCCACCGGACTCTAGTTTGACGTTACATTGTAATTGACCGGAAGCGTGTAGATTTCCCGTTGCAACCTGAGAGCGGGCGGAACTTGGTGTAAGGTGGCACGTTTCCAAAATATACTAGCGAAGAAGCTTTCGCTGAAACTTCGCTGGAGTACAAGATCAACCGTTGCCGCCGATGGACGAATCATAGAAAGGATCCACGATGCCACCGAGCACAGACTGGCGGGAAAATATCGCCGACGACGAAGAGACCCGTTTCGCCGGTTATGCCCGAGCCTTCGCCGAGGCTCAGCAGCGCAAGAGTCGAAAGTATGGTTCCGGTCGCGCGCTGCATCGCAAGCAGTTGGCGGCATTGCGCGCGCGATTCGAGGTCCTGGATGATCTGCCGGACCACGCACGCCATGGCTTGTTCGCCACGCCCGGGAGCTTTCCCGCGTGGGTGCGGCTATCCAACGGCGGCGCCGACAAACTTGCTGATGCGCGTCCCGACATCCGCGGCTTCTCGTTCAAGGTGTTCGGCCCTTCGGGACCGGCGGCTCTGGGTGGAACCGCCGCTACCCAGGACTTCCTGTTGATCAATCATGCGGCGTTTTCCTTTGCCACCGCGGACGAATTCGTCAATCTCGCGCTCGCGGCCATCGCCGGGCCGGCCAAGCTGCTGCGCTATCTCGCGGGGCGTTACGGCCTATTCGGTGCGCTGCGGCAGATCAAGAAACTCGCCGGCACCGTGGGCAAGCCGTTTTCCGGTTATGCCACCGAACCCTTCTACAGCGCGGCGCCGTTTGCTTGCGGACCGTTCGCCGCGCGCGCGCGCCTGCAGCCAGCCAGTCTCGATAAGCGCCCTGAGGCACGCAACGACTGGGGAGGCGATTTTCACCAGCGAGTGGCGGGAGGGTCGCTGCAATTCGATTTTCAGTTGCAATTCTTCGTTGACGAAGCGCTCACGCCAATTGAGAATCCCACGGTGGACTGGCCGGAAGCCGTTGCGCCCTACCTCACCGTGGGTCGTCTGGTTGTGATGCAACAGGATATTGACCCGGCGTTTGCCCGCGAGGTCGAAACCGGTCGTTTCGACATATGGGGCGGCTTGGCGGCACACCGGCCGTTGGGCGAGATCATGCGGGCGCGCAAGGCCGCATATTTCGCCAGCCAGCAAGGACGTACCTAGTCTTACTCCCCGCCCACAGGAGTCTACGAAATTTCTTGAACCATGGCGAACGTGATACCACAGACAATAGGCACAATAGGCCGATTTGAAGTCAGGGACGAACTGGGTCGTGGGGCTCAGAGCATCGTATATCTTGGCTGGGACCCGCAACTCCACCGTGAGGTCGCCATCAAGACGCTCCACCTGGAGGCATCCGGCACCGAGGCAAAGGAATTTCTCCTGGCCGAATCACGGGCTGTCAGCAAGCTTAAACACCCGAACATCGTATCGATCTTCGACGCCGGCGAACAAGATGGAGATCCCTACCTGGTCTTTGAATTGGTGGAGGGCGGCAACCTGGCGGGTTTCATCAAGAGAGCCGGCATTGTTCCCCCCGTTCAGGCGGCCACCATCATGTCGGCGGTGCTCGGCGCGATCGCCCAGGCCCACGCACAAGGTATCATCCACCGCGACTTGAAGCCCTCGAACATCCTGATGGATGCAAACGGGATTCCGAAAGTGATGGATTTCGGCATCGCCGTTCACGCGGATTCGTCAGCAAAGTTCAACGGCGGACTGACGGGCACGCCGGCTTTTATGACCCCTGAGTATGTTAGCGAAAACCTGGTCACGCCGCAGGGCGATATCTATGCCGCGGGCCTGGTCCTGTTGGAGATGTTGACCGGTCGCCGGGTATTCGAAGGTGACACGATGCAGGTCCTTTACAAGGTAGTGAATGAGAAGGTGGCACTGCCGCCGGGGACGAAGATCGATGAGCGTCTTGCCGATATCGCTCTGAAGGCAAGCGCCAAGAACCCCGAAGCACGCTACTCCTCGGCTGAACAAATGAAGCAGGCGCTTGATGACTATCTCAGCGCGGGAGCGGGAGGATCCGCCGACAGCGAAACCAAACAGGCCACGCTGGATTTCTTGCTGCGAAGGATGCGGCACAAGTCGGATTTTCCGGCCTTGTCGGATTCGGTCTCGGCAATCAACAGACTGACCAGCTCCGATATGGAGAACATCGATACCCTATCCACCACCATACTCAAGGACTTCGCGCTGACCAACAAGATTTTGCGCATGGTGAATTCGGCCCATTTCCGGCAAGCGGGGGCCGGCAGTATCAACACCATCTCGCGAGCGGTTGTCGTGCTTGGGTTTGACGCGATTCGAAATATCGCCATCACCGTGCTGCTGTTCGAACATTTGCAGGATAAGGGAAACGCCCGCGAACTCAAGGAAAGTTTCCTGCGCGCCAACCTCGCCGGCCTGCTGGGCCGCGAAGCCGCCCAGCAGCTCAAGTCGCGTGCGACGGAAGAGAGCTTCATCTGCTCGATGTTCCATGGGCTTGGGGAATTGTTGGCGCAGTTTTATTTCCCGGAGGAATCCATCGAAGTCCAGAAGCTGATGCAGCAAAAGAAGCTGAGCAGCGAGATCGCCTCGTCCAGGGTTCTGGGACTGTCCTTCGAGGAGTTGGGGGTTGCGATTGCCAAAGCCTGGGGCTTCCCGTCGGGAATGGTGAACAGCATGCGACGGCTCCCCGCCAAGGTGCGCAAACCCGCAACCCACGATGACATGTTGCAGGTAGTTGCCGGTTTTTCGCATGAGCTGTGCGAGATCGTTTCCGGCGCCGGACCGGACGACTATCGCCAGGCGGCGAAAGACCTTACGGAACGCTTCAGTGCCAGCCTGCAGCTCTCTGAGAAACAGGTGAAGGGACTGCTGGAAACCTCCCTGAAAGAGGTCAGTCAAATCGCCGGGGTTCTGCAAATCAATCTCAAGCAGAGCCCTCTGGCGCGCAGGGTGAAAGAATTGGCGGGAACCTCGGCGACGCTTGCATCCAAGACCGACCTGGCCGACCAGACGCTACTGGACGACACGGTGCTGCTGGATCAGGCGACGGCCATACCGGTTAGGCCGGAACAGGCACCGGCGGGGGAAAAGATGCTGGATCTCTCGCCCACGGAGGGCGAGCACATCGATGCGGTTCCCGACCACGCCCAGCAGGTGCTGACGGCGGGGATACAGGACATCAGCAATTCGTTGATAGAGGACTTCCAGCTCAATGACGTATTGCGCATTACGCTTGAGACCATGTACCGCGCGATGGGCTTCCAGCGCGTGATCCTGTGCCTGCGGAACTCCAAGACCAACACCATGGTCGGACGATTTGGATTTGGCCAGGGGGCAACCGAGATAGCGAAGCAATTCAACTTCCCGCTGACCCAGGCCACCGACGTGTTCTTGCTGGCAATGACCAAACCGGTTGACCTGCTGATAAGCGACGTCGATGACCCCAAGATCGCCGACCGTATCCCGGCGTGGTACAGGGAGCGCATATTCGCCAAAACCTTTGCGCTATTCCCGCTGGTTATCAAGGAAAAGCCCGTTGGACTGATCTATTGCGAACGAGAGAAGGCAGGATCCATCGTCATCCCCGAAAAGGAACTGACGCTGCTCAAGACCCTGCGCAATCAGGCGCTGATCGCCATCAAGCAATCCACGCCTCGCTGACACCGCTTCCATCCGCGACGATCCTCGAATTCCTGAGGCATCGCTTGCCGGAAACCCGGCAGATACTGCCCTCCAGGACTTAAGTAACTAGCTATTCCCGCAAGATATCAGGTATTTACCGCCTGGCACGTCATTTGCGTAGGTCGAACTAAGAATCGACCCACTCAGGTGAAATTATGCCGGCTGCCCTTTCCCCGACGCTAAGCTCGCAAATTCTGCAACCCGCCTTGATCAATACCAATGGCGGCAACAGAGGCGGAAGATCGACCGAAGCAAAAGGCGATACAACTCACGATTCGCTGCCGATCGAGAATCAAATTCCCCAAAGGGACACGATCACGCTGTCGATCGAGAAGGACATGCCGGCAAGCGCATATATTCCCGCCGCTCCATACGCGGAAATCTGGAAAGACGGCCGCAAAGTCGCGGAAATCGACAGTCGCGGAGAAGTCAGCGGCGGTGATGGCATGGTCGCGGCCCACCCGGCTCTCGGCACCGGTCTGGCCGCAGCGGCGCAACGGGCGGCAATCATCGCGCGCGCCATAGGCGGCGAAATAAGGGTCGCCGGAATGGTGACGGATGTCTCTACACTGGCGATGAAAGCAAGGTTGAGCGAAGCGTATAAATAGCGGCGGCCAGCTGGCTCGATGGCGCGATTTTATTGTTGACTAATTTTATCGCCTATAATTAAAATGGTCGTGTTGCCTTGGCCCACAGCGGATGAGCGAGGGATGTCTCCTGATGCTCCAGGAGATACGTCCGGCGGAATCCAAGGGTCAAAACCGAGTAAAAGCGGCGCCTGACGAAAGCGCCTCTGAGAGGGAGACACTCTGATCGATACCGACTTTCATTTTCACGAATGGGCGTTTCTGGCAAAGGTCGATCCTGAAGCATTCGAAACACGCCGCAGGAAGACCTTGGACCGGTTCCTTCAGGACTCGTCTGACAGACAGCGGATACAGGGCCAGCGTCTTCAGCGCGAGATAGACGCGGAACGAAGACTGGCAGATGATCCACAGTCAGCGCTTAAAGTAGTTTCAAGAATGCTATGGCAGCAAGTCAGCTTTCTTTGCGACGGGCTAAACGATCTTAGCGATTACATGAAGAAGCTTGAGGGGGCCAATGTTCCAGGTGTCGACTTGTCAACAGTTTCGCCGTCCTCCTCCGCAACACATCAAGAAAGCACTTCCCCGAGCGACTATCCAACATCCAGACCCCGGCCATAGGCTGTCCGAAGCATTCAGGTGGAACGCAGGTAGGCAAACTTTGTCCAACCCTGATCTATAATTTAGCGGAAAGACGGCTCGATGCTGCTTATGAAGTACATCGCCTAACCGAAGGTGTGAGGAGTGCAGGATGATGAATAATTCGACCACCAGATCAGTATGCATACTTTCAAGATGGGCTGTACTCGGCATGCTGGCAGCCGCTACGCTTTGGGGCTGTGCTCCGATTCAGCCTCTGCCTTTCGACCTGGTCGATAAAGGGCGGGTCTTTCACGGGACTCTGTCCCCAACCGACAGGCGGGTGGAGGTCGATATCGGAGGGAAGCATTTCCAGGGCTACTACCTGCTTGCGGCCGGAACCGCTTACTTCCAGGGTGGATCGTGGAGACGTCCCTATGCGAACGACGTGAGTACAAGCTTTGTCTCGAATTCCGCTCGAGCCACGATGGTTGCCGATGATGGGGAACGGTTCACTTGCGAGTTCATCGTCGAGGACAACAGCGCGATCGGCGAATGTAAATCCACCACCGGCCAAACCTACCAGCTCGTCACCCAATCCCGCTGAAACGGTATTCCGGCATGGTCGTGCGCGGGGCTCGGGTCAATCGGGTTGCCGCCTCCCCTTTGAAGCGCCTGCGAGAAATTTCCTGATCTCTTCGAAGGCTTGCCGCGCCTCGGTCAGCGCCGGATCGAACAAATGCCAGGCATGCACGACATGGTTCCAGGTTTGCAGCCTGACCGGCGAACCCGCTGCGACAGCCTTGTTCACATAGCGGCGGCTGTCGTCCCGCAGCATCTCCACTTCGCTGGCTTGAACCAGTATCGGCGGCAGATTCGAAAGATCCCCAAATACCGGCGAGATGAGCGGATTGCTCGGACTCATGCGATTCTGAACCAAGGCGGACCACAGCAACACGGAACGCCGAAGCTTGAGGATTTGCTTGAACAACGGCGCCAGCATCGCATCGGTCGCCAGATTGGTCTTGATGCTCGGGCTGCTGAGAGTTGAATCCGTGGCGGGCGACAACGCCACCACCGCGTCCGGCGCGCGCAGGCCCTGGTCGCGCACCCAGGCGATCAACGACAGGGCAAGATTGCCGCCGGCCGAATCCCCTGCCACATATATGACGCTGGCGGCCTCGGCGCCATTCGGCCCGAAGTCCAGCAACCAGCGATAGGCGCTGCGGCAATCTTCGATGCCGGCCATGCGCGGGTGCTCAGGCATCAGACGATAGTCGATCGCCAGGACCGCGCCGCCGGTGATCTCGGAAAACCTGCTGGTGATCACCCGGTGGCTGCGGGGGCTGCCGAAGATGTAGGCGCCACCGTGTATGTATAGCGTTCGACGCTTGCTGTCGGCCCCCGGAGCCAACACCCATTCGGCCGGGACGCCCGCCGCATCGGCCGGTACGAAACGCGCTTCAAAGGGATGGCCGGCAAACATGCCGTCCATATAAGCGCGTAGCCGCGAGAGGCGTTCGGTGCGGGGAATACTTCTCAGGGCATGGTTGATTCCGTCGATGGACGCAAGCACCGCCCGGTGTTCGGCGTTCGGGCTGTCGCCGGTGGTAAAGCTTTCTCCTACGGCGCCGGGCGTATCGAAAACTTTCAGATCATCGCCGCGCAGAAAATAAGCGCCGATAAACCAGATTGCGGTGCCTGCCACAAGTATCGTAACGATCGTTTCGGTCAAGGTTCATCTCCCGTGCTGAGCTTGCGAGGATATCCGCCTGATATCATGTCCGCAATCTCTTGCTGCCACCCACCCGGAAACCTATCATGACTAAAGCATATTGGATCACCTTGTACCGTTCGATTCACAAGCCCGAGGCGCTGGCCGCATACGCGAAGCTGGCCGGCCCGGCGATCCAGGCCGCGGGGGGGCGTTTCATCGTTCGTGGCACGCCCGCCAAAGTGTACGAGGCCGGCATGAACCAGCGCACCGTGGTCATAGAATTCGACAGCCTGCAACAAGCTCTCGCCGCACACGACAGCGCCGGCTACCAAGAGGCGCTAAGGGTTCTGGGCGACGCGGCCGAGCGCGACCTGCGTATCGTGGAAGGTGCCTAAAGTTACACCCTCTGGCGGTTTTCCTTCAGTCGCAACAGCAAAGGGGTGAAGATCAACTTCATCGCCAATTCCATCTTGCCGCCGGGAACCACGATGATGTTCGGGCGTGACATGAAGGAGTCATGAACCATGTTCAGCAGGTAGGGAAAATCGATGCCCTTGGGGTTGCGGAAGCGGATCACCACGAAGGATTCGTCCAGCGTCGGGATATCCATGGCGATGAAGGGGTTGGAAGTGTCGACCGTCGGCACGCGCTGGAAGTTGATGTGGGTCTGCGAGAACTGCGGGGTGATGTAATTCACATAGTCCGGCATGCGCCGCAGGATGGTGTCCACCACCGCTTCGGTGGAATAGCCGCGGGCGCTCTTGTCGCGATGCAGCTTCTGGATCCACTCCAGGTTGATGATGGGGACGACCCCCACCAGCAGATCGGCATGGCGGGCGATATTCACCTGGTCGGTGACCACGGCGCCGTGCAGTCCTTCGTAGAACATCATGTCGGTACCGGCCGGGATGTCCTCCCAGGGAGTGAAGGTGCCCGCATCCTGCTTGTAGGGAGCTGCTTCCTCGTCATTGTGCAGATATTTGCGCACCTTGCCGGTCCCCTTCTCGCCATAGGTCCTGAACAGGGTTTCCAGTTCCGCCAGCAGGTTGGCGTCCGGGCCGAAATGGCTGAAGTTGTGGTTGCCGGCCTTGGCGGCTTCCAGCATGGCGGCTTTCATGTCCTGGCGATCGTAGCGATGAAAGGAATCGCCTTCGACGAGCGCGGGCTTGATGGCTTCGCGGCGAAAAATATGTTGAAAGGTTCGCGTCACCGATGAGGTGCCAGCCCCTGATGAGCCCGTGATCGCGACGACGGGATGCTTGAGTGACATGAAATCTCCTGGTGATCCTGATCAAAACGAGGTGAATTCTAAGTGGCGTTCCCGTCGGCGCCATTCACTTTTTCTTATGGGTTGAATAAGACATTCAACACCACCCTACAACCACGTTGTTGCCGGGAGCTTACTTGTTGAGAGCCTGCCGCCATCCCGGAAAGAGCTTATCGGCGTCGTCGGAGAAGGATTCGAAAGCGCCCTTGAGTTCCGGATGCTCCTTGGCATAGTCGAGCAGATTGACCCCGGCCAGCCAGGCATCGCGCGCCTGCTTCAGCGACTTGGCCCCGGCCACGCCCCCGTCCTGGTGGCCG
>JAPLQT010000108.1 GCA_026399515.1 Pseudomonadota bacterium
ATCCGCCAGATGCCTTGATGCAGTTCTTGATTGACCTGTAATTATGCATAGCTTGCCGCTGGCTCAGCGCATACCAATGCTGGGCCGGCGTGCAATTCCACTCTCAAACTCTGCATAGTTTCGTTCTCTGCATAGATGGCGACTTAAGCCGAAGGGCATCTTGAACTCGCGACCCGATACCCGCCAGTGAATTTTCATTTCTCCGGACCGGCCCGTCCCTACCGCTGATTTTCAGCAAAATCCGACCAAGCGTTGGGAATAGTCAAATCGATGCTCGGCGGCGCGCGTCAATTGCATCACGAAGTCAGTTGTCATTAATAGCTATTGCCAGATGGGATTGAGATGAGAGAAGTTGTTGCTATTGGTGAATTGTGTGTTTGTCGCTGTCATCCTCCCAGCACACTAAAGTCGCCGCCACTTACGCTCATCGTCACGAGCAAATTGCCATAGTTTGTTCCACTTCGAACTGAGGTGATCCAGAAACCTCGACTAGGGCCAGATACCATCCTCTTTTTGAAGAAGTCGCTCTCTACAGGAGCGGGTGGCAGCAACTCAAGCACACTCTTGTGGCCGGGTCCGTTAAAACATGACGCCCAACCCGGCAGCCAACCGGACGCTGCGCGATAAAGCCGCCCACCGCCGGTCACTCTTAGGCGTCATCTTACTCGCCACCAGCATGCCGCAAGCACTGCTGACGCGGTCACGCAGGAGATTCGATCAACACAGGATCGTTCAGCGCGATGCTGCCCGGCTCCACGGTCGATCCATAGACGCCAAGACAACCTTGACGATCGCTGGCTACCGCCCGGAGGATCGCCGGATTGCGCTTCGCCGTCTCGGGGTCGATCGTAATGACGACGCAGCGACCGTCGCGCTTGTCGACGCGGATACGTGTGGCGCCAACTCGCAGGACACAGCCCACCCAGGCGTCCTCGGGGAAATCCACCTCATCAGTTGCTTCCACCAGGATGTTCGGTCGAAATCGCCGGACGTCGAGCTGGGTACCGACCGTTTCCGCCAGCCGGGCAATGGTCCGCGTGGTAATGAGTGACAGCGGGAATGTGTCAAAGACGCCACGATCCTGTTTGATTAATCGCACACCACTCGGGTACAGCTCTTCCGCAAGCGCCGGGTCCCCAATATCGAGGATGCCGCTCGCTGGCGTTCTCACAACCAGCGGCGACTTGTCGGGTCGAGCTGGCTCGACAAATGACGGATGATAGTGACTCATGTCGCCACGTTCGCGCAGCGTGAGCCAAGGAAACCCGCTAAGAGTTGCGCCGTTTCGGATGAAGGCCCAGCGGCGATCCCCGATAAGGCCATGCCATGACACATCGACCTCCGTCAGCGCTTCGCCTCCCATCGACTTGACGGGGTAACGCCACAATCCAATAACGCGGCCGACATGCTTGCCGTTTCGAGAAATATCCATAGAGCAACCTCCAGAGAGGCGCCCTTACATGAGGAACCCGCGTCGAGCGTGGCGGATTCGATCCGCTGCAGCGCCCCTCAACGAGGAGTTTGCGCGACCGACGGTCACGCCACTGGCGAAAGTATAGCAACAAAATACCGGCGCAGCTCGTGCCCGCGTACCAACCGGGAAGGATCGGCACCCTCGCACGAAAGTGAACAAGGCAATTAGAGTCAGATACCAACAAAGTTTCTGTTGCCGAGCGTTAGGCCGCAGAAAACACACCCTCCTTACCTCGCCGTCTTGCTCGGCCAGCGTGATTTCGATCGATTCCGTGTGGACGTCCATGCCGACAACAATCTTGTTAGACTGCTTCATGGTCCGTCTCCGTTTAAAAGTTGATGCCCACGTGCCATCTTTGTGGCTCTGCGTGCTCCGGCACGTAATCCACGTCACCGCGGAGGTGGACCTTCCGTCACTTGCGGAACGCCATTCTGTCTAGGCCTCAAACCTTATGACCAGCGCCCTACTCATCATCGATGTTCAGCAAGTCCTCTGCTCTGGCGAGTACGAGGCATTCGAATTCAAACGCGTCATCAACAGAATCAATCTGGTTGCCCGCAAGGTGCGTGAGGCTGGAGCGACCGTTGTCGTCATTCAGCATGAATCGGTCGGTGGACCAATGGACTACGGATCAGAGGGCTGGACGTTGGCTCCAGGCCTCGAGGCGCTGCCAACCGACACGTACGTCAGGAAGACGGCGACAGATTCCTTCCACAACACAAATCTGCAGGCTGTGCTTCAGGCACGCGGGGTCAAGAATTTGGTAATCTGTGGTCTACAAAGCGAGTTCTGTGTGGACACAACCACACGCCGTGCTTTGGCACTTGGATATCCGGTCACGCTGATCTCAGATGGCCACTCCACCATGGACAACGCTGTTCTGTCGGCAGCACAAATCTCTGCACATCACAACGAAACCTTGTCCAACATCACCAGTTTTGGTCCCAGAGCAAAGGCGGTTCCAGCGAGCGAGGTACAAATTGAGGCATAACTCGGCAGTCCAGCGGACGCCGTGCCGGCGCCGCTGACGCTGCCTCCGAGTTGATTCTCAACGGCGGCCGTCGGAGGTGGACCTGCCGCTCGTTTTGAGGCCTTGAGCGGCAGGTCTATGTTCGACATCATACGGTCTGCTATCTGGGTGCGCTGCCATTCCTCAAGCCTGTGATAAGATGAATGTAGCTGGAACCACTTATAGGCTTGTGAGTCGAACTTAGCACTTTTTTGTTTTTGCCTGCCTACCGCATGCGCCTTTCTTTCTTGAGATTCTTGCTGCCCCTCCTTCTGCTGTTCGCGCAGCAAGGAGCTTTGGTGCATGAGCTTAGCCACTATGGCAAAGCACTCGAGCAGGCTCAATTGCAACACAAGCATCTTCCCGAGAGCAACTCGTGCGAGAAGTGCGTTGTCTTTGCGCATATTGCCGGCGTCGTGCATTCCCAAGCACCGCAACTGGTCACGCTGAGTCTCGGCTATGATCACACGCAACCGCTACAGGTCGCGAGCATCGCGGCCGAGATTCCCTCTCCGCACAACCGCGGACCTCCTCTCTTTCTCTGATCATTTCTCGAAGCACGTTCTGACAGTTGCGGCATAGCCCGCGGCTGTCATTTGATTGTTTCCGAATTCGGAGGAAGACATCATGTTTGGATCACGTATCCGCATTGCGGCTATTGCCGTTGCGGGAGCATTTCCCGTATCTACCCACGCAGCTGAAACCGCCACGACATCGACCGAGCTACCGCCGCGAGAAGTCGGCCAGAAAGCGATTGTCGCGCAAGCCAATTCCACTCCAGGAGCAGCCGCTACCGGTCTCCCCATCTCATCGCCTACGACGCCTGAAAAAATTGTCGTGACCGCCTCGGCGCTCAGGGAGGCGCGTATTGATCTGTCTCCCAAAGTGGGGACGACGGTCTATACCATCGACCGAGGTTTGATCGACGGCCTGGGGCAAGGTGATGCGACGTCCTTCGACGAGGTGTTGCTGCGCCTGCCAGGCGTCGACAAGGATTCAAAAGCTTCCGGGTCGCTGCACGTGCGAGATGACCATGGCAATGTTCAATACCGCATCAATGGCGTAAAGCTACCTGAGAATATCTCAGGGTTCGGCCAATCGATCGACACCCGCTTTGTCGATCGGATTGATTTTCTGACTGGGGCGCTCCCTGCGCAGTACGGATTACGTACAGCGGGCATCGTCGAGATACAGACAAAAGAAGGGGATGCCAAGCCAGGAGGGCAGATCGGGGTCGTCGTGGGGAGTCACAATACCGTTCAGCCAAGTGCTGCGTTTTTTGGCACCAAAGGCGCTCTTAGCTACTACCTCTCGGGAAGTTTCAACTCCAATAGCGAGGGAATCGAAAATCCACTTCCCAACCGGAACCCGATGCATGATAAGACCGAGCAGACCAAGAGCTTCGGAGATTTGTCATACATCATGGACGACCAGACGCGTGTCGCGCTCTTGTTCGGCACTTACAACGGGAAGTTCCAGATCCCCACGAATCCAGGTCAGCCTGCGGGGTTCACGCTCGCGGGGTTTAGCGATGGCACGACCGGCGCGACATCCTATCCGTCAGCCGCCGTTAACGAACAACAACGCGAAGTCAATCGCTTCTTCGTAGTCTCGTTTCAAAAGAGCCTCGGCGATCTCAACTATCAGGCTTCGGTGTTCCATCAGTATTCAAATCTGCATTTCTATCCCGATCCCATCGGCGATCTGGTCTTCAACGGCGTAGCCTCGGATACCCTTCGCTCGAACTCCGCGACTGGCCTGCAAGTCGACGCTTCCAAAAAGCTCAATGCGGATCATACCGTGCGCTTTGGAACTGAATTTACGCGCCAGGTGACGCAGAGTAACAATAGCGTCAGCCTATTCGGCGTTGACGACACCGGGGCTCAGACAGCACCGTTTATTCCTTTCACGATCCCGTACAACTCAAGCAAAGTCGGCGAATTGTTCAGCGTCTATTTGCAGGACGAATGGCGCATTGATCCACGCTTGACGCTGAACTACGGTGCGCGCTTCGATCGTGTGGCGGCTTTCACCAACGAGATGCAGTGGAGCCCGCGCCTTAACGTCGCCTACAAGCTCAGCAACGACACCGCGCTCCACGCCGGATATTCGAGGTATTTCACGCCGCCTCCCCAGGAACTGGCTTCTCAGGAAAGCATCAATCTTTACACGGGCACAACGAATCAGCCGCAGGTGCCTAACTCGGACAACGTAAAGGCTGAAAGAACCCATTACTTCGATGCCGGACTTTCCCATAAACTCTCGCCGAACCTGACTGTTGCAGCCGACGCATACTATAAGAAGATTCGCAATCTCATTGACGAGGGTCAGTTCGGAGCGGCGCTCATCCTTTCTCCCTTCAACTATGACAAGGGATATGCCAAAGGCTTGGAGTTGTCTGCCACCTATACCGATAACCACTGGACAGACTATCTCAACTTTGCCTATCAGAAGGCGCAAGGTCAGAATATCGTGTCCGGACAGTCGCTGTTTGGACCGGATGAACTCGCCAACATCGCCAACCACTACATCTATCTGGACCACGACCAAACCTTTACAGTATCGGGTGGCTTGAGCTACAAGTTTGGACAGAATCACGTCAGTGGTGACATGATTTACGGCAGTGGCTTGCGACGCACGCCAGACGGCGGAGCGCCGAACAGTGCAGCGCTTCCCGCTTATTCCGTCTTCAATATGGCATTCACGCACAGTTGGAAGACCTCGGCGACAGGGACTACCGAGGGACGGCTCGCGATCCTGAATCTCTTCGACAAGACCTATCTATTACGGGATGGGACCGGTGTCGGCGTTGGCGCCCCGCAGTATGGTGCCAGGCGGAGCCTTTATGTCGGCATTTCGACGACCTTCTGAAGATTGTTCGCGGAAGCGGAATGTACCCGTATGGCATGCTGGGGATCCGCGACCGCCACACCACTGGTAGGCAGGGTTCTGGTTGAGGGTGTATTTCAGTGCCAGCGACGCTGCCGACGCGGCAGAACTTGAGCGTTCGAGCGTCTCCTACGGGGAAGCACCGGCCGCTCGTTGGCCTTGATTCCACGCTACCTCAGTGTCTCAAGTTGGCCGGGAGCACCCTGTAGGGATAAACTTTCCATACTGACCATCGAAAAGTCCGAGCCGCCGCGGCTGACCGCTTACGGCAATGGGCGCGAACTCACACTCTCGGCCATCAGCGGGCGCTCGAGAAGTCGACCAAATGCCGTCATTCGAGGTCGACCTCTGAGGTAACCCGACTCTAACTGACCGTACTATTATTGCACCAGTGGTTTGACTGAGAGTGGTTTCGCTACTCCTAGCATCATCCTTGAGGGACTGTCGAATATGAAATCTTCCACCGCCATAGGAATCGTTCTAGCCCTGCTTGCGCTGCCGTGCTCTGCGGCAGACGGAAACGGAGGAGCCAAGTCCCAAGGACCAGACAGCGACGTTAAAGTTGTCAGTATGCTTCGCCGCACCGCCGACAGCGGGAACGCCGAGGCCCTGAGGCAACTGGGATTTAGGTACTACCACGGGGACGGTGTGGCTCAGGACAACGCGAAAGCAGTGGCGTTGTTCGAGAAGGCTGCCGCCGCCGGAGACACGGAGTCGGCCTCCAACTTGGGTAAGATGTATGAGCACGGAATGGGTGTGTTGCAGGACGATGGTCGCGCAACGGAATGGTATCGGCGGGCGGCGGAAATGGGTGAACCACAATCACAGTTCACACTCAGCGTCATGTACTACAAGGGTCAAGGCGTGCCGCAGGATCGCGTCGAAGCGGCTAAGTGGTGGAATATTGCTATCGCTCGGGGTGGTAAGCACGCTGAGCAAATTCGCGGAATGGTCGAGTCAGCCGTGGCCAAACTTACCCAAGAAGAAATTGCCGAAGGAAAGCGGCGATCTGCGGAGTGGCTCAACGTGCATCAGGACATGAAATGAGAGCGTAAGTGCTTGCGAGAAGGGGCATCTGCGCCCATCAAAGTGACGAACGAGATTGGACCGGTGGCGCTACCGATTTCAATCGTTGAACGTCAGCTTCTTCAGTTCGTCAACTTCCGCTCAGGGCACGGTCCGGCCCGTGAGGTTTTCAGGGAGCTGCCGTTCAAACCCGAATCGATAACTCGCCGCCGCACGTGGTCGTCGACGGCCGCAGTCGAGGCGGTAGCGGCCCCTCAAAATCTCAAGCTCTACGTCAGCTTGATGGCGGCTTGAGTCGATGAGCTACTCGAACTTGCCTCCAGATACCTGCCGTTCGTGGTTCGATTCTACAGAGCTGCCGTTCCCCAACACACGGAACAGCAATTAGCGGTCGCCCAGCCCACGGGCGCAAGGGTCCGCAGTCACGTGTACACCGGTCGGTCGCGTTGGTCAGATGAGGGGGACTTCGAGCGCGAGCGACAAGTTGCCCGGAAGTTCCGTTACCGAAAACCACCTTCCGCCATCCGGCCGCGAACACCGGCACGCTTCACCGAAGTAAATCACTTACCATTTCTTCCGGAAACAGCGCCTCGCATGCGACGAAATGCCGCACGTGGGTCAAAGCGCACTGAGTCAAAATGTCGGTCCCAATCCAATCGGACCGAAGGCGGCGCAAATGACAATGACTTACCTGCTTCAGCCAGTGCTTGCAGCCAAAGCCCGGCATTTGGCCCTGACGCTCAGCTTGCTCACGCTGGCTCTCCATCAGGTAGTCCTCGCGGCCGATGACCCATTGCAACTCGACAGGCTCACCGTGACCGGCACACGCGAGGCGTCGCCACTGTCCGAGTCATCGGCTTCGATCGGCGTCATCAATGCCAGCGCCATCCGGCTGACCGCACCCTCGCATCCGCAGCAACTGCTCGGCCAGATTCCCGGCGTCTCGGTCAATGTCACGAACGGCGAGGGACATACCACCGGCATCCGCCAGAAGATCGGCACCGATCCCGTCTACTTGTATCTGGAGGACGGCATTCCGACCCGCGCCACCGGCTTCTTCAACCACAATGCCTTGTATGAGATCAATCTGCCGCAGGCGGGCGGCGTGGAGGTCGTGAAGGGCATCGGCTCGGCGTTGTATGGATCCGACGCCATCGGCGGCACGGTCAATGTCCTGACCAAGCCACCGACGCGGGAAAGCGGAGCCGACCTGTCCGGCGAGTATGGCAGCTACGGCTGGTATCGCCTGCTGGGGAGCGCCAACACCGGGCGGAAAGAGACAGGGGCGCTGCGGGCGGACATCAATGTCTCGCATACCGACGGTTGGCGCGACAAGACCGCGTATGATCGCCAGAGTCTCAACCTGCGCTGGGACCACGTGACCAGCGGTGACGCGGCATTGAAGACCATACTCGGCTATACGAAGATCGACCAGCAGACCGGCGCGAATTCGGCACTGACACCGTACGAATACGACAACACGCCGACCGTGAATGCTCGCTCCGCCGCCTATCGCAAGGTCGAGGCAGTGCGGCTGTCGACCAACGTGGACAAGGACCTGGGCGACAATGCGTTGCTCTCGATCACGCCCTACTTCCGGCATAACTACATGGACCTCAACGGATCCTACAACTTCAGCACGGCCGCAACCGGCGATCCGCGCATCGAGAAGACCGACGTCAATTCACTGGGGTTCCTGTTGAAGTGGCGCAAGGACTTTCCGGGTGCCCTGCGGACGCGGGTCATCGCCGGCTTTGACTATGATCACAGCCCCGGGAAACGCACTGAGGATGCCCTCAACTTCGCTGGCTGCACGGTCACGGGCACCGCCGTCAGCGCGCAGAAATTCAATTGCTATACGCTCGGTTCGCGCATCTATGACTATGACGTAACCTATCAAAGTGCCTCACCCTATCTCCATGTTGAGGTCTCCCCGCTTGAACGCTTGCGCCTCACCGCTGCGGTGCGCTACGACAGCATGAGCTACAAGGCCACCAACAATCTGGCCGCGGGTGACCTGGTCTATAGCGGCAAGCATTATTGGCAGAATTCAAGCGCCGCCGAATCGTTTTCCAAGGCCAGCCCCAAACTCGGCGCGAACTTTGCGCTGACGCCGGTCGACCACCTCTATGCTTCCTACAACCAGGGTTTCCGCTCACCGAGCGAAAGCAACCTGTTTCGCGCCGGCCAGGATACGACACTGGCGAGAGGGCAAACCAAGGCGGCCGAAGCGCTGCAACTGAAGCCCATCAAGGCAGAGCAATATGAGGTCGGCGTCCGCGGCGATGCCAGCGGCTGGAACTATGACCTGACCACCTATTTGCTGAAAAAGAAGGACGACATCCTCGGGCAACGCGATGCCCTTAACCAGACGACAATTTCCACCAACAACGGCAGCACCCGGCATCAGGGCGTGGAACTGGGGGTGGGCAAGGAGTTCGACAAACAATGGCGCCTGGATGTCGCCTATTCGTATGCCAAGCATACCTATGAAACCTGGGTCACCAATCAATTCACCGGGGCGAATCTGAACGGCATGGAAATCGAATCGGCGCCCAGGCAACTCGGCAATGCCCGCGTTACCTGGCGTCCGGCAACGGGCACCACGGCGCAGTTGGAATGGGTCAAGATGGGTTCCTACTGGCTCGATGCCGCCAATACGGGGAAATACCCCGGACACCAATTGTGGAACCTGCGCGCCACTCAGCAATTGACCAAGAGCGTGTCGCTGGCCGGACGCATCTTGAATCTGGGCGACAAACGCTACGCCGACAGCGCCAGCGGTACCGGGGCGGCTCCCACGCTGTCGCCCGGCCTGCCGCGAACCGCGTATGTGACGCTCGAAGCCACGTGGTGAGAGCACTGATCGCGGGCTTGGTCCTGGCGTGGACCACTGCGCTGGCCGCCCACGAGGGTCATGGCGGTGAGGATCCAAAAGCCGGTGCCAAGGCTGGAGCGCATGCCAAGGCGGGCCTGTCGATCGGCGCCGCAGTTGCGCCCGATGGATTGCTGTGGCTGGTGGGGCTGAATTCCGACGGTGGGCTTTTCGTCCAGTCGAGCAAGGATCTTGGCGCCACCTGGAATGCGCGACAGCTTCTCGATATCGGCAGGGACAAAGTGGCGGCCGACGGCGAGAACCGCCCCAAGATTGCCTTCGGGCCGAACCACAGCGTCGTCATCTCCTATACCCAGCCTCTGGCCAAGCCCTACACGGGCGAGATTCGCATGCTGAGCTCAGACGACAGCGGCATGAGTTTTCACGCCCCGGTCACCGTGCACCGCGACCGGCAGGTGATTACCCACCGTTTCGAATCTCTGGCGTTTGATCGCAGCGGTGTGCTGCATACCATCTGGATCGACAAGCGCGACCAGGTCGCCGCCGACTTGCACGAATCAGCGCGCAGCAACAAGAACGGCTACGCCGGCGCCGCGATCTATCGCAATGAATCGCGCGATGGCGGTCGCAGTTTCGGCCCGGACATCAAGGTTGCCGATCACAGTTGCGAGTGTTGCCGGATTGCCTTGGCAGCGACACCTGCCGGTGGCATCGCGGCACTGTGGCGTCATGTCTTTGCGCCGAATATCCGCGATCATGCCTTCGCCGTATTAGGCGAAGAGCCGAAAGCGCCGGTGCGCGCCAGTTTCGACGAGTGGAAACTGGATGCCTGCCCGCATCACGGGCCTGGCTTGGCCGTGTCGCAACGGGGCGGCTACCACGCTATCTGGTTTGGCGACAAGGCCGGCCGCGCGGCAGTTCGCTATGGCCGCCTGGCGGGAGACGGACAACCGCAGGGCGAGGCGCAGGAACTCCCGGATCCACGCGCCGAGCACGCGGACGTGGCCAGTGCCGGCCGACAGGTGGCAATTGCCTGGCGCAGCTATGACGGCACCCGGACACACCTCCGCGCCTGGGTGTCCGCCGACGACGGTGAGCAATTTGTCCAGCGCGAGCTGGCCTCAAGCAACGAAGAGAACGATCATCCGCGCATGATTGCGACACCGGAGCGCATCCTGGTGGTGTGGCGCACCGCGAAGGACATCCATGTCCTGCCGATCTCGCCCTGAGCGCTGGCTACGCATTCTGTTGCTGGCGGGCGGCGTACTGGTCGCACCGGCGGCCTGGGCCGCGCCGCGCGTCATACTGCCGTTTGTAGCGGACACCTGGCGCGAGTTCAGCCTATCCGCTCGGCGGCCGATGGTTGTAGTGTTTTCGACAACCGACTGCACGCATTGCCCGGCTGTGATCGATAACCTGGCGGCGACGATACGCGCATCCCATTCGTCGCTTCGTCTGGTCGTGGTGGTCATGGACGGCGCCGGCCAGGAACAAGCGTTGCGCGGCGATTCTCACTATCGCAAAGCCAATGCCCTGTATGCCTTTGACGGTGACGCCTTGGCGCTGCGGTTCCGGGTCAACCCCGACTGGCGGGGGGTTACGCCTTACGTGGCGCTCATTCCTGTCGTCGGGGCAACGCACTTCTATGCGGGAGCGCCACCGCGGGATTCCCTCCAGGCACTTCTGCGAATACCAAGCGGACACTAAGCTTCCGCTCTGAATCAAGCGCCTTTAGACCGCTCTGCCGTTGGTGAGGGAGGAGGTATTTCACGCGCCGAGGTATTTCAATGATCAGAGTTGTTTCGGCCGCTTTCCCAGTTTTCGCTGCAAGGTGCGGCGATGCATGTTGAGCGCACGTGCTGTGGCAGAAACATTGCAGTTATTCTCAAGCAGGATGCGCTGGATGTGTTCCCATTCCATGCGTTCCACCGATAGCGGCATGCTGGGCGGTGTATCGATCGCCGTCTTGGCGCCGGGATCGACCGGGGCAGAGGAAAGAGCATGCAGCAGCGTGTCGATTTCCACCGGTTTGGCGAGATATTGGTTTGCACCGAGCTTGATGGCTTCAACTGCGGTGGCAATGCTTGCGTAGCCGGTCAATACGACGATCCTGGCGTCCGGACAGAGTCCTCTGAGCGGTGTCACCAATGCCAGTCCGGATTTTCCGGCGAGGTTCAGATCCAGGACGATCATTGTCGGTTGCTCTTGTGCCGCCAGCGCCAACGCTTCTTCCCCGGAATGCACTCCACTCACGGGATAGCCGCGGCGTTTCAAGGCGCGACAGAGAACTCGGTTGAATACCGCGTCGTCGTCAATGACCAGCACATGATCGACGATGGAACTCATGATGACTTTTGCAGTAGCTTGGACAGCGGCAACTTGATGCTGACTACCGTGCCGCCGCCAGAACGTTCCTTGATTGCAATGCTGCCACCAAAACGGTCGACCGCTGCATGCGCCAGAATGAGGCCAATGCCCGAACCTTCCGGTCGAGTGCTGAAGATATCGCGACCCGCCTTTTCGAGGTTTGCGGCTTCGATCCCCGGACCACGGTCGAGAATCTCCAGCTGTAGATGATCCTGCGTCCAGCCAACGACGATACCGACGTCACCCGGACTGGCGTCGGCGGCGTTGTTGAGCAAACTGAGTACCGCCTGTTCGAGGGTTTTCTCGCCGACGATATGAGGCGGCGGGGACTGGCCGACGCTCCCTGCCAAGGTCACATATGGCACAACCTTCGGACGCAGGGTGCGCCAGTGGGCGAGGATGCTTTCTATCCAGTGGTCAACGCCAACTCCGCCACCGTCCTCTGCACGTGGCGCCCCCGCGCTTGCCGCTAGATCGGTAATGATCTTCTTGCAGGCGGCAATCTGCTCCCGCAGCATTTTCAGGTCTTCTTGCTGAGTGACGGGCGTGGACGGATCGTCAGCAATTTCGCCGGCCAGTATCGCCATCGTTGCCAGCGGCGTCCCGAGTTCATGGGCTGCACCCGCCGCGAGGTTGCCCAATGCAACGATGCGCTCGTCCCGCAAGGATTGCTCCCGCGCAGACGCCAACTGCTGTTCGCGTTGGCGCAGGGAACCTGTCATGCGGGTCACAAAGCCGGCAATCAACAGCGAGGATGCCGCAAAGGTTAGCCACATTCCTATCAAGTGCATCTGCATGGCACTGTCGACATCTTCCACGGTCAACGTCAGGCTGAATTGCCACAGCAGCGAATAGGCCACAACGCTCAGAATCGCCAGTATCCATGCAAAGCGAGTCGGCAAGATGGCCGCGGCAACCGCCACTGTGGGGAGATACAGCGAAGTTAGCGGATTTGCCGGCCCACCCGTGAAAGCCAGGAACGCCGTCAGCATTACCAGATCGGTAGCGAGTTGCGCCAGTAACTCTCCGTTGCTGACTGACTTCCCGTATCTTAGGCGCATCCAGGTCAACAGATTCAGAGCCGCCCACAGCAACAGTAAGTCGAGTGGGACTGTCAGCGGCACTACAATATGAAACAGTGGGCCGGCACCCGCGAGCATGATTGACAAACCAGCAATCGCCACGCCGCGCAACCAAATCAGCCGGCGCAGGTTGTCGGAGCCAGGGTTTGCGGGTGATAGCTCTCGCTGCAATGGGATGCGCATCGGCGTCGGCATCGATTGGGAAGCTGGATTCTATCGCTCGAATTGGGCGCTTGGACGCCGCAGCGGTCGTCTGCCATCAGGTTGCGACAATATGCCGCAGGCTGCGTCACGGAAGTTCAGCGACGGTCGGTTATAGTCATCCCATTGAAACTTGATCAAAGGTGTTTCCATGTTCCTGCAAAATGGTGGTTGGACCGTTCTGAGACGCCAATGGGCAATCTTCGCCTGTCTGCTGGCCACGCCGGTATGGGCTCAGGACATCAAAGCATCAGCACCCTGGGTTCGGGGAACCGTGGCTGGTCAAAGGGCCACCGGTGCTTTCATGGAATTGACGGCCACCGACAATGCCATCTTGCTCGGCGCCACGAGCCCGGTTGCAGGCGTCGTTGAGGTCCATGAGATGATCATGGACAAGGGCGTCATGAAAATGCGCGCCCTGCCAAAGTTGGACCTCCCTGCAGGCAAGACCGTCGCGCTGCGCCCCGGCAGCTATCACATCATGCTGATGGAACTGAAACAAGCGCTGAAGAAGGGTGAGGCGGTGCCGATAACACTCAAGGTCGAGGGCAAGAATCGACAAGCGTCGTACATCGATTTGAAGGCCGAAGTAAGGGACCTCACAAGCATGCCGGGGATGGATAAAGAAGGTGACCACAAGCACATGCATTGATCTGTTCCCCTATCCCATCCGGTTCAACAGCGCCTGAGCGTCACCTCATGAAGGTCATCGGAAGGAGTGCTGGCCCGCGGTAGCAAGAGGATAGCTCGATGAAATTGAGGTCCACGCAAGCAACGATCTTGCGCTACCGCGCTTGAACCGATCCACTTCCTGTACCAGTCAACTCCATTGCATCCGCGTGAAGGCCGATGTATGATCTTTTCCTATTTCTTCATACATCTTTCACGCGCCAGGGAGAACGGTCTTGGAAGCGCTTCCCGACAATCTGTTCTCACTCAGCCTGTTGGTCTTTGTTCTGGGTCTCAAGCACGGCTTCGACGCCGATCACCTGGCGACTATCGATGGCTTGACGCGCTTCAACTCCCGCGCCAATCCCCGCATTGCCCGCTTCTGCGGCGCCCTGTTTTCGCTCGGCCACGGCGCGGTGGTGATTGCCATTGCGCTGGCCGTGAGTGCCTTCGCCCGCCGCTGGCAGACGCCCGGCTGGCTGGAGTGGTTTGGCGCCTGGGTTTCCATCGGTTTTCTTGCCGCCCTCGGGTTGCTCAACATCCACGCCGTGCTGCGCGCGGACCCGACTCAGCTAGTACGCAGTGTCGGCCTCAAGGGTCGCTTCATCGGTCGTCTGACGACGGCGGCGAGCCCTGGCCTGGTGGCACTGGTGGGCGCACTGTTTGCGCTGTCCTTCGACACCATCAGCCAGACTGCGCTATTCGCGGTGACCGCATCGCAATTCGGCGACTGGCGGGATGCGCTGGTGTTGGGAGTTCTGTTCATGCTCGGCATGCTGGTCACCGACGGCATCAATGGTCTGTGGATCTCCCGCCTGATCCGCCGCGCCGACCAGATCGCACTGATCGCCTCGCGAGTGATGAGTCTGGTGGTGGGCAGTGTCAGCCTGCTGGTTGCCGCCTTCGGTTTTGCGAGACTGATGCTCCCATCGATTGCGGCGTGGAGCGAAGGCAAGGAACTGGTTTTCGGCGGGGTTGTGGTCGCGGTGATTGGCGGCAGCTTCCTCTTCGCCGTGTGGCTAACCCGCGCGGCTTCCCCGCTCGCGGTGACCACCGGAGACTGAGGTGCGCTGCGGCGTGGGGGCCGCTTGCCGGCAAAGAGGGCAGCGTTTCAGCGCAAATTTGTTGAGGATGATCGTGTCGACGCATGGGGATTCATTGGATCCGGGGCGGTGGCGCGCGCTGTCAGTGTTGCTTTGCTGCGCAATTTCATCGGCGGCCCTTGCGGGTGGCGTGCAGGCCCCCGAAGTGGTTGTGATCAGCGCCAAGACCGGTGACCAGATCGGCGCGGCAACAAGTGCCAACGAGGGCACCGTCACCGCAAAACAATTGGAGACCCGCCCCCTGCTGCGCCCCGGCGAGGTCCTGGAAGTGGTGCCGGGCATCATCATTTCGCAGCATAGCGGCGATGGCAAAGCCAACCAATATTACTTGCGCGGCTTCAACCTGGACCACGGCACCTACTTCTTTACCAGCGTCAACGGCGTGCCGGTCAATTTGCCCACCAATGCTCATGGCCAAGGCTATGCCGACCTGAATTTCCTGATTCCCGAATTGGTCGAGCGTATGCAGTACAAGAAGGGGACTTACTATGCGGAGGAAGGGGACTTTTCCGCCGCTGGTGCCGCCCATATCAACTATTTCCGCAAGCTGCCACAGGACTTTATCGATGTCAGCATCGGCCAGAACGGCTACCGCCGCACCCTGCTGGCGGGTTCGCCCAAGATGGACAATGGCAACCTGCTTTATGCGCTCGAGTGGTCTCATAACGATGGCCCGTGGGAGGTAGCGGAAGGCTTTCGCAAGCTCAACGGAGTTGTGCGCTATAGCCAGGGCAGTGAGCGCGACGGTTTTTCCTTTACCGGCATGGCTTACGATGCCAAGTGGCGCTCCACCGACCAGGTGCCGCAGCGCGCGATTGACTCCGCCCTAATCTCGCGATTTGGCTCCCTTGATCCCAGTGACGGCGGCAAGTCCCGGCGCTTCAGCCTTTCCGGCGACTGGGCAAAAAGCGGCGCCGACAGCCTGACCAGGGCCTCTGCCTATTACGTCCATTCCTCGCTCAGCCTGTTCTCCAATTTCGAGTTCAACCTGAGCTTTCCGGCGCCGCTGGGCGACCAGTTCGAGCAGACCGAGCGGCGCGATATCTACGGCTTTGAGGCTAGTCATACCTGGCTCGGCAAGTGGAACGGACGCGACATGGAGAATGCTTTCGGGCTGCAAGGACGTTTCGACGATATCGCCCCGGTCGGCCTGTACCGCACCACCGGCCAGCGGCGTGTCAGCAAGACCGACTACGACGGTGTCGCCTGGCCGGCGGTGGTGCGTGAGGACCGGGTCCAGCAAGGCAGCTTGGCCCTTTATGCCCAGAACACCATGAGCTGGAGCGACAAGTTCCGCAGCATCGCCGGCCTGCGCGGCGATTTTTACCGCTTCAAGGTGAACAGCAGCAATTCAGCCAACTCCGGTGAGCTGAACGACCACCTCCTCAGCCCCAAACTTGCATTGATCTTCGGCCCATGGAACAAGACCGAGTATTACTTCAACCTCGGCTACGGCTTTCACAGCAACGATGCGCGCGGCACCACGATGCATGTCGACCCTGCCGACTCTTCCACTGCGGTTCAACCGGTGACGCCGCTGGTGCGCGCCAGAGGCACAGAGTTTGGCGTGCGCAGCGTGCTGCTCCCGAGCCTGCAAACGTCGCTTTCGCTATGGCGGCTGGATTTGGCCTCGGAACTGGTGTTCGTCGGCGATGCCGGCACCACCGAGCCCAGTTTCCCGAGCGGGCGCAACGGCATCGAATGGGCCAACTACTGGACGCCGCGGGCCTGGCTCACGGTTGACGCCGACGTGGCGATCTCTCGCGCGCGCTACACCCGGTTCGACCCGGCACTGATAGCCGGCGACTACATTCTTGGTGCCATCCAGAGGACAGTCTCGCTGGGCATTGCAGTCCAGGGCAACTCGGCGTGGTCAGGCGGACTGCGGCTGCGCTATTTCGGGCCGCGCCCGCTGATCGAGGACAACAGCGTGCAGTCGAAGTCGTCGATGCTGGCAAACCTGCGGGTCGGCTACCAAATCAGCAAAACGATGAAATTGAGCCTGGACGTACTCAACCTGCTCGACCGCAAGGTCAGCGACAACGACTATTACTACGCCTCGCGCCTGCCCGGCGAGGCCGGTCCGGTCGACGACATTCACACCCATCCATCGGAGCCCCGGACTGCGCGGCTGTCATTGCGCGTTAGCTTCTAGTGCCCGTCTCGCCGTTACCGATACTCACGTCTTCGGCCTGAAATGCATATGCTGCTTCGCCTTGGCTCCGGTAACGCCGCCATGGGGATGGCGGCCCTGATCGACGTCGCCGGAAATCAGGTTGAGCTGCCCGTGACGTACGCCGCGCTCTGCGGTTAAAGCGTCGGCGAAGGAGCGCACGGATGCCGTCGGACCTTTGAGGATCACGCTTTCGATGCAACTGTCGTGGTCCAGATGGGCGTGCATGCTGGCCACCGTCAGGTCATGGTGGTGATGTTGCATCCCCGTCAGTCGTTCCGCCAGTTCCCGTTCATGGTGGTTGTAGACGTAAGACAAGTTGGCGACGCAATAGGGCGCATCTTTGCGCACCTGGCGTTCCTTTTCGAACTGGCCGCGCAGCAAATCGCGCACCGCCTCGGAGCGATTGCTGTAGCCACGCGCGGCGATCAGCGTGTCGAACTCGCGGGCGAGATCGTCATCGAGGGAGATCGTGAAGCGTTCCATGGTCGGGCCTCCGGATGTGGGATATACAGGAAATTATGCACGAGTGGCGCCCTTCGGACCCGGAATTCACAGGGTTGTCTGGCTGAAGTGGATCGCGGCCAATGGGGTTTTCGGAGAGCCGCCGCTAAATGCCGAATCGGGGAATTCACGCCGCCTTCCTTCCTGTATGACCACAGCTGGGAGTGGAGCGGCCCCACAAAATCTCAGCCTCTACGGCTGTTTGATGGCGAGAACCGGCAGCGGCTCTGTCAAGCTCGTTGCTTGAGAGCTGACGCTGAAATTGCGATGCTCCAGACCCGCCAGTCGTCAACGCGAACTAACGACCCCTGGGGCGGTCCTTAGCGCTTTTGAAAAGCAGACACCCAACGTCTGACATGGCCGGCGCAAGCGACTTTTGTCGCGCAGCGTCCCCTGCACGTCAGGGTTGGGCCGTCGTCGGTCGACCGTTATCCATTTTCGCATCTGCAACCACAATCGTACCTGCAATAAAGTCGTGTAGGGCGCGACGCTTCGTGTTGAACAGCATTACAACCACCTCGCTCCAAATCCAGATTTGGCTCGCTACCTTGCTCCATGAGAGCCACTCGGGTTCGTGAAGTTGAACATTCTCTGCGCGTTGCACCAATCCAACCCCGTAATACTCGGGATCAGTGATCATCAGTAGCGCGGCAAAAGTCGAAACAATGCCAAGGATTGAAAAACCGATATCAACGGAACTCCGCCGCCACGCATTGGGCCACCCAATATTTTCTCCGGTAAGCCGCACGACGCGAATTCCCATCACCCTTTTGCCAATGGTCTGACCAAACCTTCCATGAAAGTAGACGGTATAGGCACTGTATAAGATGGCCATCGGAATCACTAGAACGAGTGCAGTGGTTTTGAGAATGACTCGAGCCAGACCTGTAGAAAGACAATCGGTAAGAGGACAAAGAAATCGATCCAAGCCGCGTTAAAGCGTTGCCGAAAAGTTGCATAGTTCATGATGTAACTCCTGAGACTGCCCAACCTGGTTATCGGGAGCAGTTTTGCTGCATAACTCAGGCACGTGTTCCCTAACTCGGTGTCATGTAGCGGATGAAAGGCCTCTCCATCACAGGCTTTTCGTCGTTTTGATGACGGCTTTATACAGCATTAAATAAACGCGTAAACAGGCAGGTTGAAATATAGCTCACCAGCATGCACTGAGAAGGTGTGAACGGCCGCTTTATAGCGTCAACGTCACCGGCTGCAGTTGGCGGGGGGTGGTCCGTGGAGCTACGTGCCCCATTGCGGTCAGTGAAATTCCCGGGGATATTTGAACGTCGGCAAAGCGGGAGGCCTTGCCACAGGCCCTTCCCGGCCAACTGCCGACCTTCGCGCTCCGCACATAGCGGCCATCCGAATGACCGGTGTACTTCGGAACCTGCCGGAAGGTCAATTCAAACTCGTCGGCCCGACGAGACGGTGGGATTCACCGCCAACTTGGTCTGCAATGGGACGGTTAAGTGCTGGACGCAAGGCGGTACTGGGTAAGTGCGCCGAGCGGTGGCAATCTGACTTCTGTTACTTCTTGATCCGACTCCAACCTGACGCACACTAAGTTCGGCTCAGTGACCCCAATCCAACGGGACCCGGCGTTCATGGCTCGAGCCAATGCCCAATACGATTCGCGGCTGCCCGCCAACCAACTGTTGTGGCGGATACATCTCGACCGGAAGTAACCCGCCCAATCACGACTGGACCAGAAATGACACTACTCGGCACTCCACGAGGCCAGTCGACGTGTCGACAATCCGATATCTCATTCTGTCGGTAGCCATTAGGGTTGCCGTCGTTGAGCTTGCATCTAGCGCAATCGGAATCCCGTAGCGTCTTCCATCGGTGCAGTGATCCAAGCCAAAATGCTTATGGCCGAAAAGTAGCAAGTCGACTCGATCCCGGATGCAATGCAACAACGACGAAGCGTCCTTCAACCGAAGAACCCCTCGAAAGTACCACTTGCGCAACGCCTGCCAATAGTCCGGGTCACCAGTATCTGGGCGAACGGCGTAGCTATCTAGAAAAGGGTGATGATGCAAATAGATAACCTTGTAGAGTGCCCTAATCTTTGGGTCGTCCAGTATTTCGCTCAAGGCTGCCAGTTGTTCGCGACCGATCAGACCTTGTGCAAATAGACCCTTTGGAAATCCCAGTTCCGCCCATGATGAATCGAGTCCAATGAACACACAGTTCCCGATTACGACTGGAAAAGGACAAGTTTCGTTGCCGAAGATGAAGCTACCAAATGCTTCACGAAACTTCTTGGCGCGGTCCTCATCCCTGTACCAAGAACACCCATAGTCATGATTCCCTGGGCAAAGCAATACTGGCAAGGCACCTTGGGAGACGTTGCGGGAAGACAGTTCGTTGAGCAGCGCCACGCCTAACTCATTTTCCGACTTTGCCTCTTTATCGATCAAATCTCCGGTGTGGACTACGACATAGTCTGTCGAACTCCCAACAACGCGATGGATATCTTGAATGACACGTCGAAAGCGCGCCGCATTATCTTCGTAACCGAGGTGCGTATCACTGATGTGAATGATCTTCATCAATTGCTTTCGACGGCCGCACGCCCAGCTTGTCGTGACTGTGCAAACAACACCATTTCGGCAGCAGGGATGGGTCTGGCGAACGTGTAACCTTGGCCGATGTCGCAATGATGTTCGCGCAGCCAGGTTGCTGTGGGTTCGTCCTCAATTCCCTCAGCGACGACAGAGAGTCCAAAGTTATGCGCGAGGTCGATGGTAGAAATCACGATTGACTGGTCGCCTGGGCTCTCAAGCAGTTTGCGGACAAAACTTTGATCTATCTTGAGCTCATTGATGGGCATGTTCTTGAGGTACGAAAGCGAAGAAAATCCGGTTCCAAAATCATCAATTGACAAACGGAATCCAGCCTCCCGAAGGCGTCGCATGACCTCCAACGAGCGTTCTGGCGATTTGATGAAGCAACTCTCCGTGATCTCAAGATTGATTTTCTCCGGTGCCAGCCCGGCTTCCGCCGCTGTGTTGCGCAGGAAGTCTATTAAGTTGGGGTCGACTAGGGAAATGGCCGAGAGATTGATGGAGATGTCCAAGTCCAACCCAAGCTCTTTCCAGCGTGCAGATTCAGACATGCAGACTCTTACAAGCCAGTTCGTCAGCGGCTGGATCAAGCCGGACTCCTCCGCAACAGGGATGAATACCACAGGGGAAATCATTCCCTCTATGGGGTCGGCCCAACGCGTCAGCGCCTCGGCGCCAATCACCACTCCGGTGGCCAAGTCGACCTGAGGTTGGAAATGAACCTGAAACTGCCGGAGCCTCAGGCCTTCCTGCATCTTGCCGAAAAGCAGGTGATGTCGAACGAAGACTTCCTCCTGCTTCTCGTCATAAATCGACCACCGTTGCTCGTTTTTTCGGGCCTGGAGCATCGCCTGCTCCGCCTTCTTGAGCAGCAGTTCCGGATCATTCGAATGTGCAGGACTGATACTTAAGCCTAGAGTAAACTCGATATGGATCGCATATCCTTGCACCTGTATGGAAAACTCGCGCTCTGCAATAAATCGCTGCAACTCATCAGGGCTGACAGTGGGCCGATCAATGCGATAGAGGATGACAAACTCGTCTCGTCTTGTTCGCGAAAGATATCCTTCGCCTTCCGCAATTCGCCCAAGATGTTCGGCGATTTGCAAGACTAAAGCATCAGCGCCGGCGATCCCCAATACATTACCAAGTTCAAATAAACGCTCCAAATGCAGATTGCAAATCACCAGACCTTGGCCAGTGGCACTGGCTTTCTCTATTTCGCTGGCGATCGTCTCGGTCAACTTTACCCGATTCGGTAGCCCAGTCAGGGGATCGTGTGTGGCCTGATACTGTAGCTGGTTCAAATAGACCTTGGCCGTCGCCGTTCTTTCGGCGACTCGCGCCTGCAGTTTCTCTTCAAAGCGGCTCCGGAGCAGATTGAAGCCTGCTGCGATTACCGTGAAGCAGATCAGGGTAACAACGTAGTGCGCGCCGTACGTCCGCGTATATTGGTAAGCAAAAGGAAGGGCTGCTGGCCCAATGGCAAAATATGTTGCAACAATCAGGGCGAAGCCGCAGCTGTATAGCCAACCGCGACGCTGCCCTTTCAGGAAGAACGCCAGGAACGGAAACATGAAGCCCCAAAACTGGGCAGTTCCCTGGATTCCCCGAAAGGCGATTAGTGTTCCAAATATGACTAGTCCGGCAAGAAGAACCAGTCCCTCGGCAAATGCCAGGCCGACCGATCTTTGGGCAAGCAGTGCAGCGGGGAAGACGAGGAAGCAAACTGCCGCAAGCTCGGTCATTCCGACAATGAAACTGCCATCGGTACTCATGTTGAAGACCGAGAACGGCAGGCCCACTGCCATACCAATTGTCGCGGCCAAAAGAACCTGCTGGCGTCGTTCCGCCTGGCCAAATAGATCTTCCAAGCCGGTTCCGAGAAGGTTCCCGATGTGGTCTTTCAATCGCTTGGAGAGACGGCCTTCGAACATGGTCGTTCCTGGATGCGTCGCAAACCCGATGCATGTCGGTCCCGGCAATAGGGCTCTGTTTGCGATAAATTGCAAAATGACGCTATTGCTGTAGCATGATTATATGCTGGGTTCGGTCGAAGATCTTTATCGCAACTGCACGATGTTTCGATACACGCCATTCTGCCGATTGCCAATCTGAACGATGATTCTTTCTGCAAGATTCGAGGGACGACCATGAATGCTCGCCGAGATGAGGTGATTCTGTTAGCGATCGCAGTCTTAGCGAAGCTTCTATTTCTTGTTTACTGCTTTCTCTTGCGATTGGCTCCATGGTTTGTATTGGGATTACTACCAGGCATCTTGATCGCCTTGGTCGTTTTCGGTTGGTGCAATCTAGTCACCGCGGCCACCCTGTTTGCAGTTCTCATTGCGCTCGCTCTGGCTGCGGCCTATCAGATGTACTCATATACGAATGACAACTTGCCAGATTCTGTCGGCGCCAAGTGGGCGGGCGATCGAATTCGAGAGCGATTTATTGCATGGATCGGGACGCTAAAGGTCTTTTGCTCACCTTTATGTTTCGTGCAAGAGCCCGGTTCGTACAAGATCCAGGGAAGTGATATTCGCGAACTACTGGATGGGGAAGTCCCGCTTCTTCGTCCTGGCGACATACTGTTGCGCGGTTACGATGGGTATGTCGACGGGGAGTTGACCGGGCAAATATTTCTCCCATGCAGCTCTGTATCTGGGGTCCGTGGATGATAAAAAGGATAAGGACGTGGCGGCGCGCAGACTGCAATCAATTCACGATGACGGGAACTGGTCTGACGCCACTGACGACGAAAAAGACCAGTACAGGAACAATCCAGCGTATTTCCAGGCAGGTCCCCAGATGGTCATCCATTCGATGACAAGGGGTATTCATATTGAGGACATCCTGACGTTTGCGCGTTGCGACTACCTTGTTGTGTTGCGCCTGCCGGACAAGCTCGAACTAAGTGACGCAGATCGTGCCAACGAGCCAATGGTCAAACTCACCGGGGCCGCAGAAGCAATCGATGAGCGCCTACAGCGAGGGGAAACGGTAACTCGGGAAGAGGTAGTCAATGCGGCACGTGACTCTGCGTTAGGACGAATTGGCTCTGGCTACGACTTTCTGTTTACGGAGATAAAGACCTTCCATAGCTTTAGCTGCTCTGAGTTTGTTTACTTTTGTTACAAGAGTATCCATCGAATTGTCGGCTTGAGGGCGCAAGTACATTCATTCTTAGGTATGTTCGCCCGGCCCACGGTGACGCCCGGTGACATCTACGCAGCCGCAATCGCGGGCGGCAAATTGACAATCGAATGGCAAAACGTCGACCCAGTCAAGAAGAAGCCAAAGACAGGGGACGCATCTATTGCGGCGACCTAGTACATTCGCAGGTCGATCGACAGAAAGAAGTCAATTTCAGCTGTTGGACGTCGAACGCGTTCGGCCAGCCGCTTGTGCGCCAAATCCGATCCATGCCGTAGCGAGTTGCGTGACTGGGACATCAACCGGCCAAGAACATCCGCTGGCATCGGAGCATACAGAAACTATCGGCTTCTTGCGGTGTGCCTGGTTCGCCAATGACAGCTTTGTAGAACCGAAACCTCAACATTCGAGGTCAGACGCTTCGGTCGCTCCGGAACAAGTCGATTGGCTGATGTGGTTCGGGAGTGAGAGTTCGGCAGATGTATATGTTGCCGTTCGAAGCCATCAGCGGCGAGCCGACGGCTCATCGGCAGATTGCCGACCGTGGCTGAGCGCTGGCCGAGGGACCGCTTGGCCGATGATTTGTCGGCGGAGAACAACCGGGAACGACCGCTGCAATCAGTTTCTTGCCTTTGGAGCTCCCAAGAAACGAACAGCCGGTTTGGGTCGGGTCCGGTCCTCTGGGTTTTTGACAAGCTGCCGTTCGGCATAGAAATCGTTGATCTGCCCCGCAATGGCCGTTGACGAGAGTGGAGCCGCCGGCCAGGAATCTAGTCTCTACGGCCGCTTGATGGCGTAATGCAGAGCTCTGCATTACGCCATCTATGCAGAGGACGAAACTATGCAGAGTTTATTCTCTCGAGTTTGCGGCAAGGGTTGAATTTGCTGAGCATCAGTAGGCGAAGCTGATTTTTTGCTAGACATAGTTCAT
>JAPLQT010000094.1:0-23347 GCA_026399515.1 Pseudomonadota bacterium
ATCGTCCTCGACGTCGGTCGCCATGAAGGCACCGTAGCGCTTGGGACGTTTGATCCCCATGCCGCCCGAACGCACCCGCGCCAGGCCGCTGCCGGGCAAGCGGGCTTCGTCGCGGATACGGTTGTTGATGCCATGCCGGTCGCCGGCGTCGCGCACCAGCGTCACGCCGCAGGCCAGCGACTGGCGTGCGCTGGCACGGGCGGCTTCGGCCAGTCGTTCGAAGGGCTGCTTCAGGTGTTCCGTGCGGGTCTTACCGTCGGTGGTGGCACCATCGAGGAACAGATGCACATGGGCGTCTACCAGTCCCGGCATCAGGAAGCCGCCTCGCTCGACTGTCATGCCGCGATGTGAGAGATCAACCCCGTGATCGCCGGGGACGATCTCCGCAACGCGTCCACCACGGACGATGAAAGTCGTCGGGCCATCGTAATGGCGGCGCTCGCCGTCGAACCAGCTATCGACGATGACCGCGAATTCGGCAGCGTTGCTCATGTTCATGCCTTGTAGAACTTGCGCACGGCGCGCAAGGCATTGCTGCCGCTCTGTTCGAGAAAATTGCGATAGGTCTTCAGCACATGATGATCTTCCGGCAACGGCGCATAGCCGCGCCATGGCGTGCCCAGCACATAGTCGAAACCGTGCGGTACCGTCAGCGTCAGGAAGGCGTTTTCCAGGCAGTGCTTGAGATCGGAGCCGTCGGCGGCCTTGGGCGGCAACTGCTGGCCGATGTTGGACAGGCCGCCCATCATGTGCACGCCTTTGAGCTCGGGGTCGGCGCCGATCGCCTGGATGGCCTCGACCGTGCTGCGGTTGAGTCCTTCGGTGTCGGCAATGATGGCGGAAACCGACATGTCGATGAAGATGTCGTCGAGCGGCATGCCGTAGTCGTTCTTCAGGCGCAGGGCGGCGCGGCGGGCGGTAGAATAGATTTGTTCGGCCGTCTTGTTACCCAGCGCTTTGCCGTTTTCGACGCGCTCGGAGGCCATCATGATGACCTTGAACTTGAAGCGGCCATAAAGCTCCATCAAGTCCCAGCGATGCTCGGTGATGGAGTTGACGATGGGTAGTTCGCCGTTGGCCTTGGCCGGGTCGTAGCAGGAAAGGCAGATCTCCTGCACAGCCTTGCTTGGGAAGTCGAAAGACAGCGGCGTCGTCACCACCTCCTGGATCGCCTCGATGACACGCGCCATCCATTGCGGATCGGTGAGCGCCTGGGCGCCGATGTTCACGTTCTGGTAGCGCGCGCCGGCCTCGGCCTGCTTGATCGCCAGCGCCTGGATGCCGGCTAGATCCTGATTGTCGAACAAGGCGCGGGTGGACTTGAAGCCGGGGTTGATGCGCTCGCCGATTATCTTGATGGCGAAGTCTTGAGCTGGGTTCAAACGGGTCTCCTGGTGATATCGGCGGGAAAACCGATGTGCTGCAAAAAGGTCTTCTGGAATTCGCCGCGCGTCGACAGTTCGACGTAGTGGCAACTAGCGGCGAGTTCCGCCGCCTTTACTCTCGCCTTGAGGCTGGTCAGCATCCGGCGCACGCCGAGACCGGCCGCATTGCCGACCTGCTCGAATCGCGCGGCCGGCAGGTCGGGGAAGAGGCCGATGTCGATGCCGCTGGCGATGTCGATATAGGCGCCGAAGGCTCCGGCGATGATGAAGCGTTCGATGTTCCGCTCTTGCAGACCGCGGTCGCGCAGCAGCAGGTCGACGCCGGTGCGTATCGCCGCCTTGGCCAGTTGCACGGCGCGCACGTCGTCCTGGGTGAAATATACCTCGGGGGCCAATACCGCCGCTCGCTTGCCGTCGCGCTCGATCACATCGGGGTGGCCGTCGTTCAGCCGTCCGCGGGCATTGACGATGCCGGCGCGACGCAAGGCCGACAGGGCATCCAGCACGCCCGAGCCGCACAGGCCCACGGGATCTAGTCCTCCTATGGTCTGCACGGCGATGCGTCCGTTTTCTATCGTGACTCGTTCGATGGCACCGTCCGCCGCCCGCATGCCGCAGGAGATGTGGCCGCCTTCCAGCGCGGGGCCGGAAGGGCAGGAGGCGGAAAGAATGCGGCCATCGTGGATCAGGGAAATCTCGGTGTTGGTGCCGATGTCCATCACCAGGCTGGTGCGGCAGTCGCGCCAACGATCCTGCGTCGCCAGCAGAGCGGTGACGTGGTCGCCGCCGACGAAGCCGCCGACGCCTGGTGCCAGATGCACCCAGGCACCGGGACAGAAGGCCAGGCCGAGGTCGCGGGCCTTCAGGTCCATTCCCGCCCGCAGCGCGGCGACGAAGGGAGCGCGGCCCAACTGGCGCACAGGCAGGCCCAGCAGCAGGTGCTGCATGGCGGTGTTACCGCATATCGCCGCATCGACGATGCGCTGCGGATGGACGCCGATAGCCTGGCACAAGTCGTGGGCCAGGCTGTTGACGGCTGCGACGACCGCATCGCGCAACTCCTGTGCCGCCTGCGAATCCCGAACGGCGTGATTGATGCGGCTGATCAGGTCCGCGCCCCAAGCACTTTGCGGGTTCTCGATGCCCAGGCTGGCCACGCGCCGGCCGTTTTCCAGATCGACCAGGAAGGCGGCGATGTTGGTGGTGCCGAGGTCCACCGCCAGGCCGAGGCTACGACTGCCGGTCGGCGCGAAATCGATCAGCTCGTTGCCGCGCCGAGTCGTCCGCAGCGACCAGTTTCCGTCGCGAAGCGCCGTCGAAAGCCGCTGCGCGGCAGCCAGATCGAGTGTTAGGCCGGCGCTGCCTGCTTCCGATCCCATGGCGCGTGCCATGCGATCGGCATCGCTGAGGTTGTCTTGCAGGCTTGCGGGTGGCATCGTCGAGTCGCGGGTGATTATGGCCGGATCCAGCGGCAATATTTCCTCGATGCCGTCGGTGTCCACTTCGGCGCGCACGACCGGCGCGAGGGAACGCGGCGCCACTTCGACCGTGCAGTCGCTGCGTACCCTGAGTTGGCAGGCGCGCAGCCATTTTTTCCGGCCGGGGCCGGGAGTCTTGTCGGTGTTCTCGATCGGGTCGGTGTTGAGTAAATCTGGCGGGCCGGAGTGGACATGGTCTATGCGGCCTTCGATCACCCGTACCACACAGGTGCCGCAGGTGCCGCGCCCGCCGCAGGCGCCGACGATACGCAAGCCGTTGCGGCGCGCGCTCTGGAATATCGTCTCGTCGGCATGCGCCGCAATCTCGCGCTCCAGCTCGGGAAAGCGCAGCGTGTGTTCGGCAGAGGAGGGCGGCGCGGGGCGTCTGCCGGACATGTCGGTCAAAGAGCAGTCTCCGCCTCGGCGCGCTCAACGATCCGGCATTTCGCCCGCGAGGGACAATGATCGCAGCGCGACCAGGAAGCGGCGGGCAGATCTATGCCGACGCCCATGACGATGGACGCCGACTTGAGCGGCATCAGGGTATGACCGCCGCGCAGGCTGACCGCTATGGCGTCGGCCTGCGCCAGGCGCAGCACGGCGGCATGCGCATCCAGGCCTAACCCGGGGTCGCCGGGGCGCAGTTCGCCGCACATCGTCAGCTTGCGGCGCCGGACATCGGCCAGCACGCGGTCCTGCACTTGCCGCGAGGCCGCGAACAGCAGTTCATTGCCCAGGCCATCCAGGGCCAGCGCCAGCGAGGCGCGCTTTTGTCCGAACAATTCGCTGACGCGCGCCTCCAGCCGTGGGCCGACGGTGCATACCGCGCAGGCCAGCGCCGTGAGCTGGCCGCTGGCCGGCAGGAGCCAGGGCGCATGCAGGATTTCGCCGGTGAGCCGCAATGTTTCGGTGACAGGCGTATCGAGTTCAACAATGCGGTAGCTGTAAGCGGCATCGGCCAATTTCTCGACGCGCATCAGGTCCAGTGCCTCGCCACGCATGCGGTCACGAACGGACGACAAGCGGACCGGCGGCGGCGCTTTGGCGACGACGTGCAGCAGATCGAGATCGCGCTTGCTGGGCATGCGTTACCTTCCGTCAACCCGCATACTTGCGCGCCGCTTTGAACATCGCACGGACGTTCTCCACCGGCGTCTCGTCGGGCGTACCGAAAGCGTGTTCGAGGATCAGGTTGCCGCCCTTGTTCCAGACATTATCGACCAGATGCTTGACGGCGGCATCGACGTCCTGCGGCGTGCCGGTGGTCATCATCGAGGGCGACAGGTTGCCGCGCAGGGCCACCACGTCGCCCAGCACCTCGAAAGCCTTGACCATGTCGGTGCGCTCGAACCAGTAGATACACTTGCCTGGCGGTATGTCCTTGATGACTTCCAGGCGCTTGGTGCAATCCGACTCCCACAGCGGCATGGGGATCAGGTCGGCGTCTATCAGTTCGATCATCATCTGGCGGAAGCTGGGCCACCAGAAAGTCTCGAACTGCTTGGGCGACATGAAGGCGTCGGGCGCCCAGTGGATGGGGATGAAGACGATGGGATTGCCGGAGGCCTTGGCGTTGGCGATGGTCATTTTCACCAGGTGCTGGCGCATCATGTCGATGCTTTCCAGCAGCTTGTCCTTGTTGCGGAACAGATCCTTCATCATGCCGGTGGCGCCGCGGAAATAGTCGGCGATCACGTCGTAGGGCGCACCGGAGGCGCTGCCGTTGATCAGCGGGAAGCCCAGGGCATTGATGCGCTTGTTCCACTGGCCGGCATGGGTCATGAAGCGATCGACCTCGTCGGCCGCATCCAGCACCCGCTGCAAGGCCTTGCGGAACTCCGGATTGGCCAGCGGGCGCAGGCCGGTGATGGCGCGGAAATAGAACATGCCGGGGAAATCCGGCAACTTCTCGAAGCCCTCGAAGGCGCCGAAGATGCGGGGCAGGTAGGTGTGCAGATAGAAGCCGGTCGGGTCGCGCAGGAAATCGGAGAACTCCTCCGGTTTCATGTATTCCCGGTCCAGGTACTGGTAAGGCTGGTTGTCGCCGACACCATGGCCGGGCCATTTCAACTGCTTGTAGTCGACGGCCTCGAAGATCCGTCCCATGGCGTTGGCACCGACCAGGCCGAGGCAGGCATCGGGCTCGAATTCGAGCACGGCGCGTTCGGCGATCTCCTTGGTTTTCTCGTAGTCGTACATCAAATCCTTGCAACTGATGCCGCCGTATTTGGCCAGCCAGAACGTGGCATAGAAACTCACCGGCATGCGATCGGGCTGTTTTAGCGCGACGCAGTCCATGATGCGCTGCCAGCGTGTGTCGTAGGCCAGCTTGGCTTCCGGTGTCTGCTCGGGAATGTTCATGCCGCCGCTCCCATCCAGTTCTTGCAAAGCTTCACCGCTTCCACCGCATTGACGCCGAAGGCGTCCGCGCCGGTATAGTTCCTCACCTGTTCGTCGATCTGGCCGCCGCCTATCATTACCTTGAACTTGGCGCGCATGCCGGCCTGGTCGAAGGCCGCGATGGTCTCCTTCATCGAATCGAAGGCCAGCGTGAGGAAGCCGGACAGGCCCACCACGTCCGGCTGCCAGGCGTTGATCTCGTCGATGAAGGTCTGCACCGGGGCGTCGACGCCGATGTCCTTGACCTCGAAGCCGTTGATGTCGAGCATGAAGCTGACGATGTTCTTGCCGATGTCGTGCAGGTCGCCATGCACCGTGCCGATCAGCACCTTGCCGAGTTTCTTCGGCGCCTCGCCGGGTGCCTGTTTGATCAGCGGCTTGGCGATGGCGCTGATGTTCTCCAGCATCTCGCCGGCCAGCACCAGTTCGGGCAGGAAATATTCGCCCTCCTCGAAACGCTTGCCGACGATGTCCATGGCCCGGCGGCACAGGTCCATCACCCGCAAGGGATCGATGCCTTCTTCCAGCAGCATCTTCTTGGCGAGGGCAAAGGCCTCGTCCTCATTCATGTCGGCCAGCCATTCGATCAATTGCTGTTCCTGTTGATTCGTGTCACTCATTGCTGTGTCCCCAGTAATATCAAACGGTCATGCGTATGCAGTATGCAAACGGGTTTGGCGGCGCAGGTCGCACTCGGTAATGATCTCGGCGAGTACGTCCTCGTTCTTGTGTCCCATCACGTGAACGCCCGCCACGCCTTCGATGCCGGCAAGCGCCCAGATGGTCTCGATGCAGCAGGACTTGGCCTCCGCCTGCTGGTCGGCCGCCTTCTCGATGCGCGTCAGCAAGGCCGACGGAACATGTACGCCCGGCACATGACGGGCCATCCAGCCCAAGGCTTTTGCGCTGCTCAGTGTGCCGACGCCGACGATGATGTGGGCGCGGCGATGCAAGTCGCGGTGGCGTACTTCGCGCATGAATTCTTCGAACAAGGCCAGGTCGAAGCAGAACTGGGTCTGAATGAAGCGTGCCCCGGCGACGATCTTTTTCTCGAGGTTGGCGATGCGGTCGACATAGGGCGGCACGAAGGGATTGGCGGTGGCGCCGATGAACAGGTCGGGCGGCCCCTGCAACTTGCGCCCGGAAGCATACTCGCCCCGGTCGCACATGCCGCGGGCGACATGCAGCAGCGAGACCGCATCCAGATCGAACACCGGCTTGGCCTGCGGATGGTCGCCCTGGCTGACGTCGTCGCCGGTCAGGCACAGGATGTTCTGCACACCCAGCGCCGCCGCGCCGAGGATGTCGCCCTGGATGGCGATGCGATTGCGGTCGCGGCAGGCCACCTGATAGACCGGGGTATGGCCATGCGCCACCAGGATGGCGGATGCGGCCACGCTGGACATGTGGCAGTTGCCGCCCGCCCCGTCGGTGATGTTGATGGCGTCCACCAGTCCCTCGAACTTGGCCGCGCGCGCCAGCAGCGCCCCGGGGTCGGCGGAATCGGGCGGGGCCACTTCCACCGTGACGACGAAGCGCCCGGAGTGGCAGGCCCGCTCCAGCGGACCCTGTTGCGCATCGGGAGTGATGCGTAGACCCACCGGCGCCTGGAAAGCCGGATCGGGGCGTCCCTGAAACGCCTGTATCCAACTGGAGGCGCCGCGCCGACGCTGGTCTATCGCCGGCAGCAGCGGTGTGGGGTGCGCCAGATGGTCGCTGGCGATACGCTTGGCGCCGGTGGTGGCCTCGACCCAGGCGCAGCGCAATGTTGGTTGCACTTCGCAATTGCCGTCGGCGCGCACGCCGCCACAGGGGCCATTGCGCATCTCCTTGGCGCAATTCATCGGACAGGCCATGCCCGTCGCCGACAATACGCATTGACCGCACATGCGGCAGTCGAACAACAGGCTCTTAGCGCTGCGCTCGATCGGACGCAGAATTTTTTCCAGTCGTTCGAGTCCCAGTAATCGGGCGAGGGGCGCGAACGCGGATGCCCATCGGGAGAACAGTTCGTAGAGCGTTCTGAGGCTGCGTGCGTGACGGACGGACCAGAGACGGGCGGAGTACATGGGTTTTGGAGTTGCGGTTCAAGCTGACGATCTCAGCGCCGCATCACTTTCCGGAAGGTCTTGAGTGGCGACTCAAGTCGCGATTCGCGGAAACATTTCGCAGTCCATGGGATCGCCGGTGCGCAGGCCCGGTTCGCGAATCTTCTGGAAGGTTCCGGGGCGGGTATCGTAGGTCGCGTCGTCGCCGGTCCAGCGCGTCGCCAGCGCCCGCCGTCGGGTGTGGTTGGTGACGTTGCCACCGGAGCCGTGGATGGTCATCGCCTGATGAATCAGGCAGTCGCCTGGTTCCATATCCCCATTCAGGAACCCGTATTTGGCACGATCCTGGTCGATGTCGGGAATGGTTTCGCCTTGTGCCTCCGGGTATCTGTCCTTGCCGTCGAAGCCTCGGGGTTTGTACCACTTGCCCCATTTATGCGAGCCTTTCACATATTCCATGCCGCTGCTTTCCCTGGATACGCGATCCAGCGCCAGCCAGACCGAACAGATCTGGCTGCCCTGCACCGGCCAATACGGTTGGTCCTGATGCCAGGGCGTCGGCACCAGGGTTCCGGGTTCCTTGACGAACAGATGATCGTAAAAGAAATTGACTTTCTGGCTGCGCATGATCTTCTGCGCGATCCGCGCAGCGGGGGAATCGAAGACGAAGGCGCGAAAGTCCTCGTCGCGGGTCCACATGAACATGTCGCCGAGGAAGCGTCCCGGCGACTTTCCCTCGGCATATTCGATGGCCAGCGTTCCGGCATTGGCCAGATTGCGTTCGATGGCCGCGCGCATCCGTTCGATCCAGTCGCTGTCGAACATTCCGCGCAAGCAAACCACACCATCTTCTTCGTAGCGCTGTATGTCCTGTTCGGTAACCGGGACGAGAGGTTCAACGTTCATGGGTATTCCTCGTGGACGCTACTTGACCAACTGCCATTTGCCGTCCTTGACCTTCACCATCACACGGGCGCGCTGGTCATAGCCGACATGGTCGGTCGGGGTCATGTTGATGACGCCTTGGGTGGTGACTGTTTCCCTCGCGCTCTCGATCGCGTCGCGCAAGGCCTTGCGAAATTCCGGGGTGCCGGGTTTGGCGGTCTTCAGCGCCACAGGGATCGCCCGTTCGACCAGGATCCAGGCATCCCATGCATTGGAGGCAAATATCGAGGCCGACCCCGCGCCAAAGCCGCTTTCATAGCGGGCGATCAGGTCAAGCGCATTCTTCTTGGCCGGATGGGAATCCGCAAGCTGGTCGGCAACGAGGAATGGGGCAATTGCAAACATGCTGCCCTCGGCATCCTTTCCGGCAACCCGCAGAAAATCGTTGTTGGCAATGCCGTAGGTCTGGTACACCGGCACTTTGAAACCGCGCTCCGCCATGGTCTTTTGCGGCAACGCGGCCGGCGTGCCCGAACCGGCAACAAAGACGGCATCCGGTTTCAGCGACATGATCTTCAGAATCTGCGCAGTCACCGAAGTATCGGTGCGGCCATAGCGCTCAATACCAACCAGCTCAACTCCAGCCGCCGCGCATGCCTTGGTCATCGAATCCGCCCATGAATCGCCGTAGGCATCGGAGAAACCGATGAACCCCAGCTTCTTGACGCCGTTCCTGCGCATGTGGTCCGCGGTGAGTTCGGCCATGTCCGCTTCGTTCTGGATAGTCTTGAACATCCAATATCGCTTCTCATCCATCGGGCCGGTCACGCGGGAACTGGAGGCAAGGCTGATCGTGGGCGTTTTTCCCTCATAGATGGTTTCGATCATCGCCAATGCTGCTCCGGTCGTCGTAGTGCCAAGGATCACATCGGCCTTGTCGACCCCAACCAGCTTCTTGGCATTCGTCACCGCGTTGGTGGGATCGGAAGCGTCGTCCAGGATGATCAGGTTGATCTTCTCCCCCGCTACCAGCTTGGGGGCCAGCGTCAAGGCATTTTTCTCCGGAATGCCGAGCGAAGCGGCGGGGCCGGTGAGAGACAAAATCACCCCTACGTTGATGTCCGCATGGGCAAGCATGGATACGAGTGCCAGCCAGAGCGCCAGCAAGAGTTTTCCCAACATGGTGACTCCTCCCTTATGTTTTCTAGTTGATTTGTTGATGATTACGCGTCGAAACGATACACCCGATTCTATAAGTTGTAAATTTCATTGTGGTAATAGATATAATGCACAAGATGCATATCAAGGATCTCGATCTCAATCTGGTGTCGGTGTTCGATGCGCTGTTGCGCGAACGAAATGTCACGCTGGCCGCGGACGCGATCGGCTTGTCGCAATCCGCGATGAGCCATGCCCTGAGGCGATTGCGCATCTACTTCAACGACCCCCTGTTTGTCCGCACCGCCAACGGCATGGCGCCCACGCCGAGAGCCTTGGAGCTCGGCGATACGGTGCTGTCGATAGTGGAACTGGTTCGAGAACAACTGGTGCCGAAAGCGGGCTTCGATCCGGCGAAATCGAACCGGACCTTTGCCCTGTGCCTGACCGACATGGGCGAACTGGTGTTTCTGCCGACTATCATGAAACTGATCGGCAAGCTTGCTCCCGCTTGTCGAATCAAGACGATTCAGGTCCCGCAAAAGGAAATCAAGGGAGTCCTGGAGTCGGGGGAGGCCGATCTTGCCGTCGGGTCCATCTATTCGGTTCCCGGCGAGCTATTCCAGCAGCGGTTGTTTACCCATCCCTTCGTCTGCATTGCGAGCAGCAAGAATCGCAAAATCGGAAAAATTCTCACCCTCGACCACTACCAGGACGCCTCTCATGTCGCGGTAAGCCTCACCGGGCGGACGGAAGATGCGTACGACCGGGTGATCGACGATTACGGGATCAACCGCAAAGTCGTCCTGATGACCCCCCACTTCCTTGTCGTGCCCCTGCTGATCGAAAATACCGATCTGATCGCGACGGTGCCCAGAGAACTGGGTACGGTATTTTCCAGGTACAAATGCATCAAAGTCTGGCCGACCCCCATCGAATTGCCCAGATTCGACCTGCGCCAACACTGGCATCCCCGCTTCCATCACGACTCGGCCAACAAGTGGTTGCGCAAGCTGATTCACGACGCCTTCAAGAACTACCCGGAATAGTCCGCGCCGCACTTGTTGCCGATGCCGCACGCAGGCACATCACCGAACAGGCGGCTGCTTCTTTCGTGCGGTGGCCTGGCCGGCGGGCGTTTGCCTGAGGTGATCCAGGGGCAGGCGCGTGGTGCGCTTGATCTCCTGTAGCACGACATTCGACTTCACGCTGCTCACACCCGGCAGGCGCAGCAGCTTGTGCATCATGAATTCGGACAGGGAAGCCAGGTCCGGGACCATCACGCGCAGGAGGTAATCGGCTTCCCCGGTGACCGCATGGCACTCGAGCACTTCATCCAACTCCCGCACGCTTTCGTCGAAGGCTTTTGACTGGGTCTTCCCGTGGCGTTCGAGAGACACGCTGGTGAAGACGGTCACGCCAAGACCCATGGCCTGGGGATTGAGCAGCGCGACGTAGCCATCCACCAGCCCGAGTTCCTCCAGACGCTGAACGCGCCGGCTTACTTGCGAAGGCGACAAATGAACGAGTTCGGACAAGTCGCCGTTGGAAGCGTGCGCATTGCGCTGTATCTGGTCGAGCAGTTGCAGGTCGAATTTGTCTATCTCAATTTTGCGCATGAATTCCTCATTTTGTGCATGAACCGTGCATTAATTAGTAATTATGTGCCGAAGTACGCACAGTATATTCCAGATAAACGCCTTATGCTTGCACGGTATTTGGGGCGTGCTCAGTGAGCAAGAGACTCCAGAATCTCGGTGGAAGCAGAGGGTTTTCAGAAAGCAGGTGGAAACGGCGATGAGCGACAAGACGTCACGAAGAACTCCGGGACCGGTGTATGTCGGTCTGGACATGGGATCGTCGCGGAGCAAGGTAGTGGTGATAGACGAAGCCGGGAAACTGCTGGGTCATGCAGTGAAGAAATCCGGCACCGACTTTTCCAGGACCGCGAAGGCCTGCCTGGATAGCGCCCTGGAAATGGCCGGGGCCGAGTTCGACGACATTGCCGGTGCTATGTCCACCGGCTACGGGCGGAGCAATGTTGGCTTCGTCACAGAAGAGAGCAAGACCGAAATCGGTTGCCTGGCCAAGGGCGGATATCACCACTTCCCCGAAGCCATCACCATCATCGACATCGGCGGGCAGGACAACAAGATCATCAAGCTCGACGCCGCCGGCCATCGTCTGAATTTCAAGATGAACCGCAAATGCGCGGCGGGAACCGGGGCTTTTCTTGAGGAAATGTCCGCTCGCCTCGACGTTTCGCTTGAGGAAATGAACCACTTGGCGCGCGACGCCCGGGAAATGATCAAACTGGGCAGCTATTGCACCGTTTTCTCGGCGACCGAAGTACTGGAAAGCATCCGCAACGGCAAGAACGTCAACGACATCGTCAAAGGGATCTTCTACTCCATGATCCGGCGAGTACTCGAAATGGACAGTCTCACGGAGCGCGTCGTCATGACCGGCGGGGTCGTTGCGCACAACGCCTACCTGGTCGAAATGGTCGATGAAATGATCGGACGGCCGGTATTGCTTGCCGAGTATCCGCAGTTGATGGGCGCCGTCGGTGCGGCGCTCTATGCCCGTGATGAAAACCAGTCCGCCGGCGCGACTACAGCGCAGGCATCAAGCAAAGGAGAATGACCATGGCAGCAGGGAAAAGCACCACGCGCAAGAAAATCCAGGCGACGGACTTGATGAACCAGGTCATGTCGGACTATTTCTACCATCTGAACGAAGCCGCCACCAGCGGAAAGCAGAAGGTCGCCTGGTGTACCAGCGTCGGACCGGCGGAGCTTCTTCGAGCCTTGGGATTCGCCGTGCATTTTCCGGAGAACCATGCGGCCATGCTCGGCGCCACGCGGATGTCCACGGAGTTGATCCCCGAAGCCAATTCCGCCGGGTATTCGCCTGACATCTGTTCCTACCTGACGGCGGATATCGGCGCCTGGATGAAGAATATCACGCCTCTGTCCAAGGCCTATCCCGGCATCGAGTCCGTCCCCAAGCCGGATGTACTGGTCTACAACACCAACCAATGCCGCGACGTTCAGGACTGGTTCTCCTGGTACTCAAAGGAACTCGGCGTTCCCGCCATCGGCATTTCCTCCCCGAAGAATGTGGTCGAAGTGACCGAAGGCCACATCGACGATGTCGCGCGCCAGATCGAGGCATTGATTCCGACGCTTGAGGCGATTTCCGGCAACAAGCTGGACATGCAGCGGCTGCGCGAAACCGTGACGCTGTCGCGCGAATGCAGCGAGCTGTGGAAGAAGGTCCTGGAAACCGCGACCGCCACGCCCGCGCCGCTCACCTTCTTCGATGGCACCATCCACATGGGTCCTGCCGTGTGTCTGCGGGGCACCCAGGAAGCCATCGATTACTACCGGGTGTTGCTGGCGGAGTTGCAGGGACGGGTTGAAGCCGGCGTCGCCGCCGTCGATGACGAAAGCCTGCGCATCTACTGGGAAGGCATGCCGGTGTGGGGAAGGCTGCGCCAGAATTCGGATCTGTTTGCCGGACTGCGTACCAGCGTGTTGGCTTCGACGTATTGCAGCAGTTGGATATTTCCCTCCTTCGATGCCGACAATCCGATCCGCAGCATGGCCAAGGCCTATCTGGAACTCTTCATCGTCCGTTCCGATGCGTACAAGGAACGGTACATCAAGGGCATGCTGGAAAAATATCGCATCGATGGGATCATCTACCACGACGCCAAGACCTGCCCCTACAACTCCAACAGCCGCTATGGCCTGCCGCAGCGGGTCGAGGCCGATACCGGCATCCCCTGCCTGGTGCTCTCGGGTGACCTAAACGACTTGCGCTGCGTGTCGGACGAACAGACCAAGACCAACATCGAGGCCTTCGTCGAACAGCTCCAGGAAAGGCAATAAGATGCTCGACGCACTCTTCAAACCGCGCTCGGTCGCCGTGATCGGCGCATCCAACAAAGAGTTCTCGATCGGCAACTCGGTCGTCACCAACCTGCAGACCTACGGCTACACCGGCGCGATCTACCCGATCAATCCAAGCTCGCCGGAGATACTCGGCCTCAAGGCCTACCCGAATCTAAGTGAAGTTCCCGGTCCGGTCGATCTCGCGCACATCATCCTGCCGAGCAAGCTGGTGCCGCAGGCGATGATCGAGTGCGGCGAGAAAGGGGTCAAGGCGGTCATCATCAACTCCGCCGGCTTCAAGGAAATGGGCGACGAGGGCGCCAAGCTACAGCAGGAATTCATGGCCAATGCCAGGAAATACGGGGTGCGCGTCTTCGGCCCGAATTGCCAGGGAATCATCAACACCGACCCGGACTTGAAAGCCTACTGCAACTTCACCAACTTCCTGCCGAAACCCGGCGCGATCTCCGTCGTGGCGCTGAGCGGCGGCGTCGGCGCCCTCATCATGCAAGGACTGGTCGACATCGGCGTCGGCGTGCGCATCTATGCCTCCAACGGCAATGCCTGCGACGTTTCGATCTCGGAGATCGTCCGCTACCTGGGCAATGATCCGCAGACCAAGGTCATCATTGTCTATACCGAAGGTTTTGCCGATCCCGGCGAGTTCCTCCAAGTGGCCGCCGAGGTGGCCGCCAGGAAACCGATACTGGCGATGAAGGCAGGTCGCACAGAACAAGGCGCCAAGGCGGCCTCTTCGCATACCGGCTCATTGGCCGGCGTGGACATTGCCACCGAACTGATTTTCGAGAAGACCGGCATCCTCTCCTTCGCTGACGAAGGCGACCTGATCCGGGCGGCGATGGCCTTTGCCAGCCAGCCCATCCCCAGGGGAAAGCGCGTCGGGATCATCACCAACACCGGCGGGCCCGCGGTCATTGCCACCGACGTACTGGTCGCCGCGGGGCTCGAGGTACCGGTCCTGTCCGGGGAGTCCATCGCCAAACTGAGGGCATCGCTATTGCCGCAGGCCGCCGTCGAAAATCCCGTGGATGTGGTTGCCACCGCCGGGCCGGCGCATTTCCGCGCCGCGCTGGATATCATGAACGACGACGACGGCGTCGATGCTATCTTCATGAACTTCGTCACGCCGTCTTTCAGCGACACCCAGGCGATTGCCCGCGAGATCGTCGCGGTCAGCCTGCAGGGGAAGAAGCCCATCGTCTGCAATTTCATGACGGACATCCGGCAGGAGCGTTTCCAGGTCACCCAGCGCATTCTTCTAGACGGTGGCGTTCCTTGTTATGCCTATCCCAGCGATGCCGCCCGCGCGCTCGGGGCGCTGGCCCGCTATGGCCGGATCCAAAGCCATCCGGTCAGCCGGCCCGAGGTCTTTGCCGATATCGACGCCGCCAAAGCCAGGACCATCGTCGCCGTGGCGAAAAAGGCCGGGCGCGCCATTCTTTCGGCGCAGGAGGTGTATGGCATATTGGAGGCATACCGCATTCCAGTGGCGCCGTGGACAGTGGTCGAGACGGTGGCCGAAGCGGTGGCGGCCGCCGACAAGCTTGGCTATCCGCTGGTGGTCAAGGTCGATTGTGAAGCGATAGATCACAAGAGCGATATGGGCGGAGTCGTCATCGGCCTGCAAGATGCCGAAGCGCTTCGGGCGACGGTGAACGACATGCAGGCACGCCTCGCTCACCTTGCACTCCACTCACACCTCGGCAAGCTCCGGTTCTTTCTGCAGAAGTTCCTGCCCGGCGGCCAGGAACTGATTGTCGGCGCCAGCGTCGCGCGCGGTCTGGGCCATATGATGATGTTCGGGATCGGCGGGATCCACGTGGAAGTGCTCAAGGACGTCGTCTTCAAACTGGCGCCGCTGACCCGCTACGAAGCCGAATCGATGCTGGGATCGATCAAGAGCGCCGCGCTGCTCGACGGCGTCAGGGGAAAACCGCCGGTATTCAAGCAGGGCCTGGTCAACGTCATCCAGCGTCTGTCCATGCTGCTGGCCGACCTGCCGATGATTCAGGAGATGGACCTCAACCCGATCATGGCCTTCGAAGACAGCGTATTCGTTGTCGATGGCCGGATCCGCATTTGATGGACACGAGCATGCCATACGCCGAGGAAACCATCATGCAGGAACCGATGGCACGCCGCAAAGTTGTCCCCATGAAAATCTGTATCGTTGGCGCCGGCGCCGTCGGCGGTTTCCTCGGCAGCCGGCTGAGCAGCCGAGGCCATCAAACCAGTGCGATCGACTGCGGCAAGACGCTCGATGCATTACGCGGGCATGGCTGGCGTTTGCAGACCGAGGCCGGCATCGAAACCTATCCGGTGACGGCCGTCGCCGACGCGGCCGAGCTCGGCCCGCAGGATCTGGTGATCGTGGCGGTGAAAGGCCATACCATCCCTGTCGTGGCCGCGGCCATTGCGCCCTTGCTCGGTCCCGACACCATGGTAATGACGGCGATCAACGGTATTCCCTGGTGGTTTTGCGACGGCCTGAAAGGAACGCTGGCCGGGGCAACCCTGACCAGCGTCGATCGGGACGGCGATCTGCGGGCGAAGATTCCGAGCCGCCATGTCATCGGCTGCGTCGTGTTCGCAACCTGTAGCGTGCCTGAGCCCGGCATCACGCGCCACGGCTTCGGCAACGGACTGATCCTGGGCGAAGCCCTGGGCGGCGGTTCCCCGCGTCTGACGGCCTTGGTGGAGGTCTTCAAGCAAGCGGGATTTCAGGCGACGGGCTCGCAGTGCATACAAAGCGATATCTGGTACAAGCTGTGGGGCAATATGACGCATAACCCGGTGTCGGCGCTGACCGGAGCAACCTGTGATCGCATCATCAGGGATCCGCTGCTGCGCGATTTCTGCGCGGCCGTCATGGGCGAAGCGGCGGCCATCGGCGAGAGGATCGGCTGCCCGGTCAGTCAGAGCGCGGAGGATCGCAATGCCGCCACCCTCAAGCTGGGCGCCTTCAAGACATCGATGTTGCAGGACGTGGAAGCCGGCAAGCCTTTGGAAATCGACGGCTTGTTAACCGTGGTCAATGAAATCGCCAGCCGCGTCGGAATAGCCGCACCCAATTCCGCCGCCCTGCTTGGCCTGGTGCGTCTGTTCGCGCAAGTTCGCGGATTGGCGGTTTGAGGCTGGATATATATCAGCCGAGCGCCGCGGTCACCAGCACCTCGATCCGCCAGCGCGGATCCGCCAGGGCGGCCTGCACCGTGGCGCGCGGCGGAGTGTGGCCGGCGAGAACCCAGGCATCCCAGACGACGTTCATCGCGCCGATGTCGGTGATGTCGCGCAGGAATATCTGGCATTGCAGGATACGCGAATTATCGCTGCCGGCGTCGCGCAGCAGGCGTTCGACTTCGCCCAGCACTTCCCGCGTCTGTTCGGCGATGCCGGCTTCCGGATTGTTGAGCGGAACTTGTCCGGCAAGATAAACAGTGGCGTTGTAGATTGCGATTCCTGACATTCGCGGCCCGACGTGGACCCGTGCGATAGGCAAACTCATGATAGAACCCCGTCAAAGTTGTAGAAAAAAGCCGGACATCGATTCAGGCGGCGGCGATCATGTCCCGCAGTCGTTTCCTGTCGATTTTACCGATCGGCAGTAGCGGTAATTCGGCCCTGATTTCAAATTTCTTCGGCACCTTGTACGCCGCCAGGCGCTCGCGACACCAGGCGGAAAGGCTGGCGGCCTCGACGGTTTCGGAGGCGGCCTGCACGAAGGCATGGCCAGCCTCACCCCAGAGCGGGTCGGCGACGCCTATGACGGCGGCCATGGCCACCCCGGGGTAGGATTCAAGCACCGCCTCGATCTCGCGTGGATAAATATTGTAGCCGCCGGATTTATACATTTCCGTTAGGCGCCCGACCAGGCGCAGGCTGCCGTCGGTGGTCCAGTGTCCCGTGTCGCCCGTGCGCAACCAGCCCTCCGCAGTCAATGCCTGGCCAGTCGCGGCGTCATTTCCGAGGTAGCCCGGAAAGACATGCGGTCCATGTATCTGTACTTCGCCGGACTCGCCATCGACGACCGGATTTCCAGCCGCATCGACGATCCGGACCGCGCCATCGAATACCGGAACGCCCACCGAATGCGCCAACTGCTCGACGCTCGCGCCAGGCCGGGTGATGGTGACCGTACCCGAGGACTCGGTAAGGCCATAACTATTGAACAGGTCGGGGATGAAGCCGGAGAGATATTCGATGAGGCTGCCGGGCATGGCTGCGCCGCCCCATCCCATATGTTTGACCGAACCCAGGAAATCCGCGGTGAGCACTCCCGCGGCATGCATCATCTGGAATTGCGTCGGCACCTGGCCGAGGACCGTTATCTTCTCGTCGCGAACCAGGCGCGCCGCTTCGACAGGATCGAAAGCGGGCATGAAAATCAGGGCATCGCCTTTGAGCAGGGCCGGCAGCGTGGTGTCGGAGATGCAACCGGCGTGATTGACCGGCAGATTGATCAGGAAGCGACCGCTTTCAAAATCCAGGCGCCGTGCCAGCCACCAGGAATTCTCGACTAGGTTGGCCTGGGTCAGGCAGGCAGCTTTCGGCTTGCCTGTAGAGCCGGAGGTATAGACCAGCACCGCGGCACCAAGCCGGATGATGTCGGCCTGTAGCGGGTGCTGCGCCAACGACAGCGGCGCGATACGTTCGATGGCGGCAACCAGGGCCTGGGCGCCGGCGTCGGCAAAGACCAGTTGCGGGGCCGCGCCGCATTTCGCCACAGCCAGTCCGAGTTCCGTTTGAGTGCGGTCATCCGCCGTGGCGGCAACCAGGACGATGCAGGGTCGCGCATGCCCGATGACGTAGGCCAACTCATCCGAGCGGTACTTGGGATTTAGCCCGACCCAGGTGGCGCCTGACTGAAAGGCCGCCAGCAGGCTGATGAAATATTGAATACCGGGCGGCCCGATGTAGGCCAGGACATGACCGGGGACGATGCCTTTGGCGCGGAGAAGCGACGCCAGCGCCGCGACATGCCCGGACAGTTCGGCGTAACTCATTCGCACGCGGCCTTCGACCGCCGCTTCGCGGTCCGGATGCTGTTGCGCATGTTCGTTCAGGTAATCGATCATCGATTCCCTGCGGGGCCGAACGGTATTCACGGCACTTCCTCAGTGCTTGCTATCTGGCATCAATACACCCAGCCACTCGGCCACCATGCCGGGCCGGCTGGCGCCCTCGATTTCGAGGGTCACCTTGGTCTTGACGACGGCGCCGTTGTCCGCGCGTGGCGTTACTTGCATGACAACGAACTCGGCCCGGATCCGTGAGTTGACCGGCACCGGCTCCACCCAGCGTATCTTGTCGAATCCGTAGTTCATCGAAAAGTAACCATCCAGTTTGCCTGTCACTACTTCCTTCAGTTTGGCTGTCACCACTTGCTTGTAGAGGTAAGGGAGCAGCGCGACAGTAAAAAAGCCCGGCGCGATGGTCGATTTGAAGTGGGTATTTTCAGCTATCCATTGCGGATCGGTGTGGAGCGGGTCGTTGCTGAGGGTGAGCTCCTCGAACTCGGTGAACATTTCCTGCCTGAGCTGGAACCAGGGCGAGACACCCATGACGGTTCCGGGTTTCAGGTCATGCCACGCTTTATCCATTATATTCTCCGGGTTAAGGATCTTCGGGCATTCGATACTCGAACGTCCGTCCCGCCCAGTTTACTTCGCATTGAATTTGAATTCAAGTACAATTACACGGACTGCCTGGACTGCTCAGGCGTAATATCCGGCATCCGCCCCGCCTATCCATGGATCGCGAGACCCGTAAAATGACCCGTGACAACGGCAACGTCGCCCCGGCCGTCTGCAACCGGCTTGCACAGTCGCTAGCAGGCTTGTCCGAGGAGTGCGTCCTGCGCGTCCGGCGCGGCTCGACGTGGTGGGAAGGTTCGAACCGGGATATGCCCGAAGGCGTCGTGACGGCCAGCGCAGGACCGCTGACCCGTGCCTTTCGCACCGCCAGCGTCACAAAGACGTTCACCGCGACCGTGACGCTGCGACTGGCGGAAGAGGGCAGGGTGGCGCTCGACGCCGGCTTATCGACTTACCTACCAGGCGAAATTTGCGAGCGTATCCACATTCTTGAGGGGATTTCCTATGGTTCGCGGATCACCATTGACCAGTTGCTCAGCCACCGCAGCGGAATTTTCGACTATGCGACGGACCCGCGGTTCTTCGCCCAGGTGGCCGCCGCTCCTAACCGGCGGTGGTCGCCGCTCGACCTGCTGAATGAAGCGCTGAACGATCGCAAGCCTTATTTCCGTCCAGGTGAAGGCTTGGCCTACAGCGACACCGGCTACGTCCTGCTGGCCATGATCATCGAGAGCGTAACCGGTTCGTCGCTGGCGTCGGCCTACCGGAAACATCTGCTCGACCCGCTCGCTCTCGAACACACCTACCTGGAAGGACGGGAGCCGCCGGTGAACTGGCCGGTATCGCATGCCTATGCCGGCGCAGTCGACACGTTCGGCCTGGATCCGTCGTTCGATACTTTCGGCGGCGTCGGCTTGGTATCGACGGCCGCCGATCTCGATCGGTTCATTTCGAATCTGCTGGGTGGATCGGTTTTCGCCGCGCGTGACACCTTGCGCCTGATGATGGAGGGCACAGACGCACCACCCGGCTCAGGGACCCGGAAGACGCGAAGCGCGGCCGGCTTGTCGGAATTTTCCATAGCCGGCAAACCATTCTGGGGACACCTCGGACATTGGAACAGTTTCATGCTGCATTCGATCGTGGATGACATCTCGATCTGCGGCACCTTCAACCAGGCGGAGGAAGATCCGCGGCACAAGAGCATACTGGAAGCCGCGGTGATCGAAGCTTCAAGCTGGCAAGGCTGAGCGCCGCAAATGGATACCGTCGATATCGAGGAACGCAGCCTGTCGGACATGCGAGCCGATCTTGACGCCGGCCGCACCACCGCACAGCAACTGGTGACGCAATACCTGGAACGCATCGAGAGGCTGGATCGCCACGGGCCATGCCTCGCCAGCGTGATCGAACTGAATCCCGATGCGCTCGCCATCTCCCGGACACTCGACGAGGAGTGCAAGAGTTCCGGCGTCAGGGGACCGCTGCATGGAATTCCGGTGCTGATCAAGGACAACATCGCCACGCGGGATCGCATGGCAACGACCGCCGGTTCCCTGGCACTGGTCGGGTCAACGCCGCCGGAAGACGCCTTCGTGGTGCAGCGTCTGCGTGCCGCAGGGGCCGTCATCCTCGGCAAGACCAACCTGAGCGAGTGGGCCAACGGCCGCAGCCTCCAGAGCAGCAGCGGCTGGAGCGCGCGCGGCGGCTTGACGCGCAACCCCTATGTACTGGACCGTAGCGCCTCGGGCTCCAGTTCGGGTTCGGCCGTGGCGGTGGCGGCGAGCCTGTGCGCCGCGGCGGTGGGGACCGAGACCGACGGCTCGATTGTGAGTCCGGCATCCGTCTGCGGCGTCGTCGGTTTGAAACCCACCGTTGGGTTGATCAGCCGGCGCGGCGTCATTCCCATCTCGCGCAGCCTGGACACGCCCGGCCCGATGGCTCGCAATGTGCGCGACTGCGCGCTGCTGCTCGGCGCCCTGACCGGGGCGGATCCGCGCGATGCGGCAATGCGCGACGTCGCGGCGCACGCTGTGCACGACTACGCGGCTGCGCTGGATGCCGATGCCCTGAGAGGCGCACGGCTCGGAATCGCGCGACAGTTCTTCGGCTTTCACGACCTGCTGGAGCAGGCCTATCCGCCCATGCTGGCGGCGCTCGAACGGGCCGGTGCGGTGCTGGTGGCCCCGGTCACGCTACCGGACCTCGACAAGCTGCGCGCGCCCAAAAGAACGCTGCTGTTGTACGAAATGAAGGCCGGCCTGAACGCCTACCTGCAGGGCCTGGGACCGGACGCCCCGGTCACCAGCCTCGCCGACATCATCGCCTTCAACCAGCGCAACGCCGCCCGCGAGATGCCCTGGTTCAGCCAGGACATATTCCTGATGGCCCAGGCCAAGGGCGATTTGAGCGACGCCGAATATCTTGAGGCGCACGCCACCTGCCGGCGTATCGCTCGCACTGAAGGCATCGAGGCGGTGATGCGCGAACATCGCCTCGATGCGCTGGTAGCGCCGACCACCGGGATCCTGCCATCGGGGGCAGCTCTTCGCCAGCTGCCGCGGCCGGCACACCGAGCATCAGCGTGCCCGCTGGTTACGTGCACGGCCTGCCGCTGGGCTTGAGTTTCTTTGCCGGTGCCTGGAGCGAAATGAGACTGCTCAGCCTGGCGTATGCGTTCGAGCAGGCGACCCGCGCGCGCCGGGCGCCACGCTATCTGCCGAGCATCGGGCCGCTGAGGGAAGTTGGAACTTCCGGTTGGTGCTAGGGCAACTCAGCCGGGTGCTCGACAAGCGCCAGGTTGGCCTTATCGACCAGATCCTGGCGCATTTCCGCCGGCATCGACGGTAATTCCTCGACCAGCCACTCCATGCTGGCATGCGGCAAGAGTCGCTTGGCGTTGGCAAGATCATCGGGCAGCGCCGGATTGTCCGGTCCCCTAATCAGGTGGCGCGCGGTATTCCTGGAAAGCCTGGCGAGGTTGGCCCTGACGGTGTCATGTCCGCGTATCAACTGAACCAAAATGCCCGGCAGCTTCCAGATTTCGGCGCATTTGAGTGTCAGGTCCTTGAACTTGAATCCGCACACCGCTTCCTGCGCCGTCTCGGAGCGATGGGCAGCGCCGCTGGCCAATGCATCCCGAGCCGCCTGTGGCAAGTCCGGGGCGAAGTGCCAGAGCAGCAGTTCCCCGATCTCCGAGAGCAGCGCCGCCATCAGCACTTCGTCAGGCGACATATCCGACCGCGATTTGGACCACGCCGCCGCCAACTGACCGGCCATCACCGCGCGCGTTTCGCACCTGGCCAGTCCGGAGCGCGTTTCGTCGGTTTCCGGGCTGGCGAATACTAAATCACGAAAGCTGGTCACGCCCAGTTGCATGACCGCGGCCAGCGGCGTGCTGGTTTCATGCCCGAGCCGCGCGGAGCGCCTCTTTTCCGCTTCCCTCAGCAAGCATAGGCAGAGAAAGGGGTCTCCGTGTACCACCTCGACCAGGTCGGTGGCGGTCAGCTCGCTTCCCTTCTCGGTTTCCAATGACAACAGCGCCTGCTTCGACCTTGGCATCACCGGGAGTTCCTGTGCCGTCAGGAACGCGGCCCATTGCGGCACTCGCCAGTGTTTCCGATTCGTCAATGGGGTATCGGTGAGCGCTTGAAATCCAGACGATGCCAGGGCGGACGTCAATTGAGCCGCTTGTTGCTCGGAAACCTGTTCGAAGCGCATCGAGGTTTGCAGCGCGTTTCCCACCGGATTGCGGAAGAGTACTTTGCACTGCAATTTCAAGGCAGCTTCATTCTCGAGCAAGGACAGCACCGCCAGGACATGCTCGCCGACCGGAGGAGCTTCCAGGGAAATGAGCGAACAGCCGCCCTGCGACAGGTCGTTGAGTTGGGCGGGAATTTTTTGTCCGCCCTTCTCGTCCTGCCAGATCAACAGGGCGTGGATCGGGGCAGTTGGCTTGTAGCGGACGTGCTCGCGACGATCGATTGACATGGCGCTGGCGCTTGACATGAAAGCGTCATAGTAGCCCCGCCGCGAAAATTTTAAAAGTGCCACCTGCGGATTGCTGGATGAAGAACAAATTCCGACTCCAAATCAAGCGTGGCGCGAAGACGAGCCGAAGACAGTGTAAGTTACACGGCGAGGCGAAGTCGACAAGGCCACGGTTGATTTGGAGTCGGAATTAGTCGGCTTCCATCCCGAGCTGCTGCACCCAGGCAATGGTTTCGCCCAGGCACAGGCCCAGGGTTTGCAGGGTGACCTTGTTGCCGACGCGCTTGAGCAGCGCGGCCGTACCGTTGACGTCCTCGCCGTCGTAGCGTTCGGTGAGTTCCAGCATCAGGCCCAGGTCGCCTTCATGCCGCGACAAGGCGAGCCTGACATCATTGGTGGTGGATATCTGGGAAAGAATGTCGCTCATCGACATGCCGAGAGCCGCCGGCATGAAGGACATCAAGCCGGTAATGAAGGCGGGATCGCGCA
>JAPLQT010000094.1:23392-33110 GCA_026399515.1 Pseudomonadota bacterium
GGAAGCAGCGGTAGGCCAGCAATTCCATGAAGCAGCCACGCAAGGCGGCCAGCTGCAGCAGGGGGTTGTTGGTCAGGTTCGAACTGCCTCCCGCATGACTGAACATCAACAGTGTCAGCCAACGTTGGATTTGACGCAGGCCGACCACGGTCACCGCATGGCGTATCGAGGAAATACGCACGCTGAGTCCGGCGCCCGCCGAATTGGTCAGGCGCAACAGGTTGATGGCCAGGCCCGGTTCGCTCTTGAAGGCGCTTTCGATCTTGGCGAGGTCGGCATTGTCGTTGGTCAAATTGATCAGGCGTATCAATCCCTGCTGCGACGCGTCCAGCCTGCGGCCTTCGACAATGACCGGATGGGCGAAGTAATAGCCCTGGAAGATATCGAAGCCGAGATCCGTGCAGCGCTGCTTCTCCTCGATCGACTCGACACGGTTGGCGATCAGCTTGGTATGCGAGGCGCGCAATTTGGACAACAGGGACGACATGTTGCCGTTCGGCAACACGGCGTTGACATCCACCTTGGAATAGGAAGCCAGGTGCAACATCTGGCTCAATGGCTCGGAATAGTCGGTGATGCCGGAAATCGAAAATTCGTAGCCGATCTGCTTTAGCTGCTGACAGCGGTCGAGCAAGCGCGGCGTCATTTCCTGGCTGGCATCGACCTCGAGCAAGACGGTTTGCTTGGGGAGAAATTCGACGGCGTCATCGCAGACAAAATCCTCGTCCACGTTGATGAAGGCCTTCTGCTTGCCCAGCGCTGTCGCCAGACCCAGTTCGGCAAAAGCCTTGCACACCACATCCGCCGTCGCTTCGCGTCCGCTGCTGATGGTGGAAAAGTTTTCGGCGGTATTGCGAAACAGCAATTCGTAGGCGATGACCGCCTGGTGTCGATCTATCAGCGGTTGCCGACCCAGGAAGATATCGCTGAATGTGTCAGGAGCACTGTCCATACGGCTGGAAATAGCGGGTCAAGAAAATATCCGCCAGTGTACTGGGTTAGCGGTCGGACGCAAACAACTTGTCGTAGGCTTTCAGCAGCGTCTGATGCATCGCGCTGCCTTGCACGTCCGCGCCCAGGGTATCCAGGCCGAAGAAACGCTCCTCGCGGGCCAGCAAAGCCCCGGCCAGCCGCAGGGTCTCGCTTCCATACAGCAAGGCCAGGGATCGCCGGTAGTCATCGACGCCGTCGATGTTCAACAGGCATTCGATGCAGCGGTATACCCGGCGGCGGGCCGGGTCCAGGTCGTTGAAGTAATGAATCCAGTCGCAGCCCTCGCGTACCGCCTCTTCGTCGCCGACCGCCAGGGCCAGCAGGGTTTTCAATTCGCCGATGCGCAGTTGTTGCCACGGTGTACCGGGCGGCACCGCCAGTCCGAGGATTTCCCAGAGCGGGCGTTCATCGTTGAGGTTCATGACTTGCAGCTCGGACAGCAGTTCGGCCGCTTCGTCTTCGGATAGCTCGGAGAGGCGCAGCAGCGACGGGCGGATCGCATTGCCGATGCTGTTGTTCTCCCATTCCAGGTCGGCCACCGGATAGATTTCGGACATGCCGGGCACCAGGATGCGGCAGCTATAGGCGCCTTGCTCGCTGAAATCGGAGACGTAAATGTCCTTGCCGTCGGCATGGATGCTTTCGACCAGCCAGTGGTAGTCCTCCTCGGTGGTGGTGCTGAAGTTCCAGTCGGCGAACGGGAAATCCGGGGTATCGCCCATGAAGTTCCAACTGATCACGCCGCTCGAATCGACAAAGTGGATTTCCAGGTTGGCGACCGCACTGATCTCACCCATGTCGAAGCCGGGCTCGGGGAAGCCTTCCAGCGCGTTGAGCCGGCGGCCTTGCAACAGTTCGGTCATCGCCCGCTCCAGCGCGATCTCCAAGCGCGGGTGGGCGCCGTAGCTGGAGAACACGCCCTGGTCCTTGGGATGCACCAGGGTCACGTTCATGACGGGATAGCGTCCGCCGAGCGAGGCATCCTTGACCAGGATGCCGAAGCCGGCCTGGCGCAAGCCGGCGATGCCGGCCCGGATATTCGGGAAGCGCGCGATGACCTCGTCCGGCACTTCCGGCAGGCACAGCCCCTCGCCGATGACGCGGTACTTGATATGCCGCTCGAATATTTCCGACAGCGCCTGGGTGCGCGCCTCCCGCATCGTGTTGCCGGCTGACATGCCGTTGCTGACGTAGAGGTTGCCGATGATATTCACCGGGATGTAGGTCTGGGCGCCATCGCGCAGGCGGGTGTAGGGCAGGGTGCAGATGCCGCGCGCCAGATTGCCGGAATTGAGATCGACCAGGACTTCGCCGTCGATGTCGCCGTCCGGATTGTAGAAGGCATGCAGTTCCGGATTGAGCATTTCCTCCGGCCAGGCGCCGTCGGCCTCGGGCAGAAACCAACGCTCCTGGGGGTAATGCACGAAAGGCCGATTGGCGCGGGTTTCGCCCAGGTAGAAGTGGGTCCAGAAATAATGGGTATTGAGGCGCTCGAAGAATTCGCCGTAGGCGCTGGCACGCGCGGCCAGTTCCGTTGCGCCCTTGCCGTTGGAGAACAGCATGGGGCACTCATGGTCTTTCATGTGGACAGACCAGATGCCGTCGACTTCGTGCAGCAGCGACGACTCGTCGAGCCGGAAGCCGCGCGCCGCCAGCTTTGCCTGCATGGTGGCGATGGTCGATTCGAGGGAGGCGTCTTTGCCGGGGATAAAGCTTTCGGTATGCATATGAACTCTCGGAGTGTATGACGGTGCGACGAGAGCCGCAGCATACAGCAGCCTGGCTATAATGGCCGCTCGAAAACCCGGGGAGTTTGCGGTGAGCGATTTGAAGACGCAGTTCGAAAGTGCCGTGGCGGAGTCCAAGAACCTGCCGGAACGGCCCGACAACAACAGCCTGTTGCAAATCTATGCGCTCTACAAGCAGGCGACCCGCGGCGACGCCGAGGGCGAGCGTCCCGGATTCAGCGACATGATCGGCCGCGTCAAGTACGATGCCTGGGCGGCGTTGAAAGGCACCGCTTCGGAGGGCGCGATGCAACGCTACATCGACCTGATCGAGTCACTCAAGTAGTCGCTCGATATCAGCCCGCCTTGGCGATGCGGTAGCCGAGGCGCGGAAAATGGACCTGGACGACTCCGGCGCGCTCGTCGTCGCGCCTGATCACGATTTCATCGACGGACGACATGACGAGTTCGCCGCGGACCGGGTCGGTGCCGTAGTCGGTGGCCGACACCGTGACTTCATCGCCCAACGCGCAGCCATCCACCTGCCTCAGCTCGACCTTCGGCAATTCGTCCGGCGCGGTTTCCCGGGCGATGACCAGCGCATCGCTGCTGGACAAGGGTTCGGCGGGGCCATGGCCGAATTCGCTCATGCGCGCATACCACGCGGTGAGGCGAGGATAGGGATCGAGCAGGGCGGCTAGCGGACCGGCGCGGCGGATGAACCAGAGCGGATGATAGATGGCGAAGTCGGCGATGGTTGCGGCCGACCCGCAGAAGAATCCCGGCTGCGACGAATCCCGGCCCGCCAGTTGCGACTCCAGCCAGGGGAGATAATTCAGCAACGCGCCCCAGGCTTGGTCCAGACCCATGCGTGGTGAGCTGCCGCCCTTGCGCATTTCCTTGCGGTCCTCGATGAACTTGGCAATCTGTTCCGGGCCTAGTTGGCCGAACATCGCCTGCATGCCCGCGGGCTGGAAGGCATAGGCGACCGCCGCCGAGAACAGGCTGGAGTCCGCCCACAGCGCCAGCAGGTTGGCATTGGTGGCCTGCGGTTGCGGATACAGGCTGGGCGAGGGCTGGAGCCGCTCCAGCAGGCGGGCGATCAGCGCCGTGTCGCAATAGATATCGGCCCCGATCTGCGCCACCGGAGTGCGCCGGTAACCGCCAGTGAGAGCGGTCAAGTCCGGCTTGGGCATGATCATCGGAATATGCACCGAGCGCCATGGCAGTTGTCGGAAGCCCAGCATCAGGCGGATCTTTTCCGCGAAGGGCGAAGCCGGGTAATGGTGCAGGATGAATTCGCTCATGCGCTAGGCTCCTCGGTGATTTAGTCGAACAATATCACGCCGCGGGTGTTACGTTCCTGCGGGAGGTTCTCGGGACTACCAAGTTGGACGGTGCGGTACTTGGGAGACGGAGTCGACGGGTGCGTTTGAAAGTAATGGTCGGGTAGTTCATCTCCGATAACTCAAGGGAGTACCGGTCGGAGCGCTTGTGCTGGCGCGGTCACGCGATCTCGCTTCGTCTCCCGGTGCTGAGCGACGCACATATCGCCGAATCGACATCGCGTGCCAGCGCCGGAATCCACCGAAGTGGTTTTTGCCAAAACAACCACGAGAGTCCGGGCCTTGTGCTCCTTTGACCAACACATTCAAACCCACCCAACGTCTATGAAGTTTCCGCGCGGACCCCGGTACCTTTGTTTAGACTTGCCGCAGCTCGCGACGAAATCCGCAAGTCGGCTAATTTCTCGAACGGCCGCAATCGGGATCGATTGTGGATTTTCGGACCCGGCCATGACTAGCCTTTCACTGAAATCTGAACCTGACGGAGAACCGCCGAGTTGCAGATGGTTTCCAGTCCTTTAGTCCTTCGTGTCAAATTACGTGACCGCAAATATGCTGTTGGCCCTGAGTCGACGTTTTCCGGTATTGCTCAAGTTGAGGGGCCAAGTATATTGGGGTTTGCCTCCGCACCCAAGCTCAAATATCAGGTAGCATGGCCTCAATGTAGACTCTTGCCTCTGCTTTCAACCATGGCGACCAAAGCCAGCCGGCGCTCGACGGGCGATCGTGCACTACGGAGCGTACCAGTTGCCATGTTGCTGGTGTGTTTGTGAATCGCCAACCTTTGGCCGATGGATGCGGTTGCCACACCTCCGCACCGGCGACAGGTACTCATTGTCTACTCTTGGCACGATCTGATGCCCTGGCAGGCCGGTCTCAGGGCCGGACTGTTAGAAAGACTACAGCAGGCGCCGGACGAAGATCGACCCGAACTCTTTGAGGAGCGAGTCGACGCCGGACGGATCCACGAGGGCACTGCAGACCATGTCTTGTCAAACTATCTGCGAGAAAAGTACGCTAGGGTGCCGATCGATATTGTAATTGCCGAATCACAGAGTGCTGCCAGCCTCTTATTGCGGTATCCAGATCTGTTCCCAGGAGCGAGGCAATATGCGGTAAATGTTGCCCATCCTGGCAATATTCCACCCGACCAAGCGTTTGTAGTCCGAGAGGATCCGGGTCAAGCCCTATTGACCATTCCTCGCGTCATACCGGGACTAGAGAGGGTGGTCGCCGTGATCGACGCGACGGAGATTGGCGGTCGCACAAAGGATGGATTGCTTGCAGCAGCAGCGTCGTTGCCACTGGGAATTCAGCTGGACATATTGGAAGGGTTCAGCTTCGAAGAACTTTACACCAAGGCTCAAAATTTACCGCCGCGTAGTGCCTTACTCTATTTCCCGATTTTTCGGGACCGTACGGGCGCCCGCGAGATTCCACGCCATGTCGTATCGCGACTCGCGAACGTAGCAAACTCACCGATCTTCGCCCATCACGACAGCTTCCTTGGCACCGGCATCGTCGGCGGCTATTTGATAAGTGCCCGCCGTGTCGGCGATCTGACCGCCCGTATCGCGCTGGGATTGCCATTGCCGAAAACCGGGGAGGAAGTCGATGCCGCTATCAAGGGCTATCAATTCGACGAAAGACAACTCAAACGCTGGAATATCGCTGATGAGAATCTACCGGTCCCCAATGTGGTAACTAATCGAACGACGACTTTGTGGGCGACGTATCGCTGGCAGATTGTCGGCATCGTCGTAGCGTTAGCGCTAGAGACCCTGTTAATTGCCATTCTGGTCCTTAGTATGCGGCAGCGCCGCATGGCGCTGGAGGATCTTCGCAAAGAACGCGCTTTGTTAGAGCAACGTGTGCACGAACGCACCACCGACCTCGCCAAAAATGAGGCTCAACTTCAGACCAACCTAAACTTTCTATCGACCATACTTGAGAACGAGCCCGAGTGTGTCAAGGTCGTTGGCCCTGATGGAAAACTATTGCAAATGAACAAGGCCGGTCTATCTATGCTGGAGGCAAGCAGTGTCGAGGATGTCAATGTAAAGGGTTTGGTAAATTTTATTGTTCCGGAGCAGCGCGCAGAATTCATGGACTTGGCCCAGCGAATCTTTGAAGGCGAATCTGGTGTGTTGGAATTCCAGGTTCAAGGAAATCATGGAACACAGCGGTGGTTGGATACCCACGCAGCTCCACTACGTGATGGCAAAGGCAACGTTGCGTACTTACTCGCCGTCACTCGCGATGTAACCGAGCGCAAGCGATATGAAGCAGTGCAAGACGAGACAAAAAGAGAACTCGAAACGCAGTTGGCGAAGATATCCGAACTGCAACAACGATTGCAGGAGCAAGTGATCCGCGATCCGCTCACCGGCCTCTACAACCGCCGATTTCTCGACGAGACGCTACCTCGCGAGTTGGCGCGAGCCAAGCGCGAAAATTATCCGATTGCCCTTACGATGATCGACCTGGATTACTTCAAACGAGTCAACGATACGTATGGTCACGCGGCGGGTGATGAGGTGCTCAAGGCCCTGGCCGGCATCTTGGGTAAGGCGGCACGTGAAAGCGATATCATCTGCCGCTGGGGCGGGGAGGAATTTCTTGTCGCATTGCCCGGAATGTCACCCAAGCAAGCGCTGCAACGGGCCGAAGAATGGCGCATTGCGCTCGCAGAAGCCCCTGTCCGGTATGGCGACCTTACAATTAAAGTGACACTTTCGGCTGGGATTGCGGGATATCCGCGCGATGGCGAAGACCTTGAGACCTTGCTGTCACGCACCGATGCGACTCTTTATCTCTCGAAGAATGAAGGACGCAACCGTGTTACTTGTTTTGAGGTGGCGGATTAGCAACCGCGCGATCCGATTTACATCTCTTCCACCATTCTGACTAGGGCGCCGATGGTCGAATATCAGAATTGTCTTGAGCTTGCAAGCCGCAGGAATGTCTGTTTTGTCGCAAACAAGGATCAACGGGACTTCGAAACTGGCAACGGCAGGTCAGGGTCGGGTCCGGCCCACAAATGTTCTGAGTGCAGTCGCTCAAGCCCCGCATATCAAGCACAGTAGCCGGATATCCGTTCAGTCGAACAGTATCACCCCGCGGGCATTGCGTCCCTGCACTAGGTCTTCGAATGCCTGCGGCGCTTCATCGATGTGGTAGGTGCGGGTGATGAGTTCGTCGAGCTTGAGTTTTTTCGCCCGGTACAGGGCGATCAGGCGCGGGAAATCCTGGCGCGGCTGGGCCGAACCGAAATAGCTGCCGGTCAGGGTTTTCTCTTCGAACGTCAGGCTGCTGGTGCGGATAGTGGTCATGTCCTTGGGGCCGGCGACGCCTACCACCACCGCCGTGCCACCCTTGCGCAGTACGCCATAGGCCTGCGCCACCACTTCGCCCAGGCCGATGCATTCGAAGCTGTAATCGGCGCCGCCGCCGGTGAGCTTGCGCAGCGTCTTGACGAGATTCTCTTCACCTTTCGGATTGACGGTGTGAGTGGCGCCGAACTGGCGGGCCATCTCCAGCTTGGCGTCCGAGGTGTCGACGGCGACGATGACGGCCGCGCCGGAAATCACGCAACCCTGGATGGCGTTGAGGCCGACGCCGCCGCAACCGAACACCACGGTGCTCGATCCGGCCTCGACCTTGGCGGTGTTGGTGGCGGCGCCCACCCCGGTCATCACTCCACAACTGATCAAGGCCGCCTTGTCCAGCGGCATGTCCGGGGCAATCTTCACCACATTGTCGCAGTGCAGCGTGGCGTATTCGGCCATCACCCCGCAGCCCGAAAATACGTTGAGCGGATTGCCGGCGGCATCCCGGGTCCGCACCGTGCCGTCGGGCAGGGTGTAGCCAGCCTTGGCGGCCTGGTCGCAGAGCTGTGGGCGGCCGGTCTGGCAGTAACGGCACTTGCCGCACATGCTGACGAAGGAACTGACGACATGATCGCCGACAACGTAATCGGTGACGCCTGCGCCGACCTCGACGATCACCCCGGCGCCCTCGTGGCCGAGCACTACCGGCATGGGGAAGGGAATCGTGCCGTTGGTGGCCGACAGGTCGCTGTGGCAGACGCCGCAGGCGGCCAGCTTGATCATCACCTCGCCGTGGTGCGGCGATTCGACGACTATGGTTTCGACCGCAACGGGTTTGCCGACTTCGCGGGCGACGACGGCTCGGGCTTGTTGGGACATGATATGTTCCTTCCTGATTGAAATGGGGAACCGCCGAAGATTATCGATTGGCGATGAATCGCTGTAGATGCGTATCCGTGTCGCCGCAACTGAGTTCGATCATGGCCAGGCGCTTGAACCAGTGGCTGACGTTCAACTCGTCGCTCATGCCCATGCCGCCATGCAGTTGCACGGCATTCTGGCCGATGAAGCGGCAAGCCTGGCCGATGGTCACCTTGGCGGCGGAAAGCGTCCTGCGTCGTTCGCGGAGATCTTGAGAGTTGCAACGCATCGCCGCCAGGTAACTCATCGAGCGTGCCTGCTCGCGGTACAGCAGCATGTCCGCCATCCGATGCTGGAGCGCTTGGAAGCGCCCGATGGGCTGCCCGAATTGCTGGCGCGTCTTCAGGTAGTCCACGGTGGCGGCTATCAGGGCGTCCATCACCCCGATGGCCTCGGCACACAAGGCCGCGAGGCCGATGTCGAGCGCCTGCTCGATGGCCGGCAGGGCCGAGTTGGACACAAGCGCTGCGTCGCCGAGGCGGGCGCTCGCCGGCAGGGACATCTCGCGTAGCAGGACTTCCGCGGCGCGCTGGCCGTCGAGGGTGGGGTATTCGCGCAGGGTCATTCCAGGCGTAACACGCGGCACCAGGAACAGGGAAATTCCATCGGCATCGTCGGCACCGCCCGACGTTCTCGCCGAGACCAGCAGCGCGTCGGCGGCGCCGGCATGCAGTACCACCGCCTTGTGGCCATTCAAGATATAGCCGTCCCCGATAGCGCGAGCGGTTGCTTCGACGTGACGGGTTTCGAAGCGCGAGCCGGGTTCGAAATGCGCCAGCACTGCGATCCTGTCGCCGGCTGCCAGTTGCGGCAGCAATTCGGCCTGAAGCTTTTCATCTCCAATGTCGCCGATAAGCGTTGTGGCGATGACCGCGCTGGACAGATAGGGCTCGACCAGCAGCGCCGCGCCGAAGGTATTCATCACCAGCATGGTCTCCACCGGACCGTAGCCCAGACCGCCGTGTTCCTCGGGCACATTCACCGCCAGCACGCCGATGTCGGCCAGGGTCCGCCACACTTCGCGGCTCCAGCCACCGGCCGAGTCCTTGATGCCCTTACGCTTTTCAAAAGTGTAATCGCGGGCGACGAAACGCCGTAGGGTGTCGCCTAGTTGCTGCTGTTCTTCGCTGAAGGAAAAATCCATGGTTCGTTACTTTCACAATCCCAGGATCATCTGGGAAATGATGTTCTTCTGAATTTCGTTGGAGCCGCCGAAGATCGACAGCTTGCGCAGGTTGCAGTAATGGGCCGCCAGCGGCGCGCTATAGGCGGGGCCGACCGCTTCTCCCGTCCAACCTATGTCCATCGCCTCGTAACGGAAAGGCTGGGCATAGGGGCCGACCGCCTGCATCAGCAGTTCCGAAATAGCCTGTTGAATCTCGGTGCCCTTGATCTTGAGGAT
>JAPLQT010000128.1:0-39679 GCA_026399515.1 Pseudomonadota bacterium
CCGGCCGGCGGCGGGGAAATCCCGGCGCAGCGGGAATTCGCTTTCGCTCCAGGCCTGATGGCGGGTCCAGCGGCGCACGTCGGGGTGATCGGAAAAGACCACGCCCAGCATGTCGCGGACATGGCGCTCGGGACGGTCGGCGGCGGGATAGTAAGGCGTGTGGGAAGACAGGACCGGCGTGGCGCGGGGCAGCAACGTGCGCGCCAACAGATAGGCGCCGGCTTTTTCGAAGCAGGCGTTTATGCGTATTGATTCGTTGCCTCCGTTGCCTTCACCGCCTTCACCGCGTTCATCAACCAGGTCCTCGCCCCAGCAGGCGACCCAGCGCCAGGCGGCGGCCGTGGCTTCCTTGGCGAGCCGGCCCCAGTCAGCGGCAGGAACAAGGATCACCTGTGCCGGCGCGAGTCCGGGCGATGCCTGCGCCGTCTGTGCCTCGACGCGCAGGCCGGCTTGCGCGAGGCGGCTTAGCAGCCCGGCAAGTCGATCCGCCGGCTTCATAACGGCGACGCTCCGGAAATGAGCACCGTGGCCTGTTCGAACCAGCGCGCGAGGAATCCGGGAATCGCCAGTCCGAGCCAAAGCACCAGGAACAGATGCACCACCACTGGCAGCATATTGGCCTCCACCGGCTTCTGCCCCGGCGGCGGCTCGCCGAAGACCATCCGCTGGACGTGGCGGGCCAACCCTGCGAAGGCCACGCCGAAGCCGACCAGCAGCGGGATGGTCAGCCACGGCCAGGCTTTCATGGTGGCCATCAGCAACAGAAATTCGCTGATGAATACGCCGAAAGGCGGGAAGCCGGCGATCGCCACGGTGCCGAGCAACAGCCCCCAACCGATCGCCGGCTGGGTGCGGATCAGGCCGCGGATCTGATCGATGCGCTGCGTCCCAGCAAGCTGGCAGGCATGGCCGACGGTGATGAAAATGGCCGACTTGGTAAGCGAGTGCACCGTCATGTGCAGCAACGCGCCGAAGGTGGCCAACGGTCCGCCCATGCCGAAGCCGAAAGTGATCAAGCCCATATGCTCGATGGAGGAGTAGCTGAACATGCGCTTGACGTCGTGCTGGCGGTGCAGGAACAGGCCCGCGACGGTGAACGAGAGCAAGCCGAAACCCATCATCAGGTTGCCGGCGAGGTTGGTATGCAGGGAGGCATCCACCAGCATCTTGACGCGCACCAGGGCATACAGCGCGACATTGAGCAGCAGGCCGGAGAGCACCGCCGACATCGGCGTGGGGCCCTCGGAGTGCGCGTCCGGCAGCCAGTTGTGCAGCGGCACCAGGCCGACCTTGGTGCCGTAACCGACCAGCAGGAAGACGAAGGCCAGGGTGATCACCGCCGGATCCAGACCACCGCCCGCGACGCTGTGCAGCACCGTCCATAGGAGCGTGTCGTCGCGGTCCCCGCCGAGCTTGCTCTCGGCGGCGAAATAGATCAGCACGGTGCCGAACAGGGCCTGGGCGATGCCGACCCCGCAGAGGATGAAGTACTTCCACGCCGCCTCGATCGCCTCCGGCGTGCGGTACAGGGAAACCAGCAACACGGTGGTCAGGGTGGCCAGTTCCATCGCCACCCACAGCACGCCGAGGTTGTTGGTCGACAGCGCCAGCAGCATCGAGAACAGGAAGCACTGGTACATCGAGTGGTACAGCCGCAGGCGCCGGTCAGTGACGCGCCCGCGCTCGACTTCGTGGCGCATATAAGGGCGGGAAAATATCGAGGTGGTCAAGCCGACGAATGCGGTCAGAACGACCAGGTAAACATTGAAGGCGTCGATGTAAAACATGCGCCCGGCGGACAACTGCGGTCCGTGTTCGAAGACTTCCAGCGCCATGACGAGCGCGGCGCCGAAGGTCGCCATGCCGACGGCGATATTGATCCAGCCGGCGATCGGGCGGTGACCGAGCAATGCCAGCAGCAGACCGCCCAGCAGCGGCGCCAGCAGAGTGATTTCGAGCAGCGTCACGAGCGTTCCCCGGACGAAGGCTCGGTGGCCTCCGGCGACGGCATGGGCTGGTTCGCCTCCGACAGGCGGTTGAACTGGCCGACGTTGAGCGAACCGAAGGAATCGCGCAGGTGGAAGAAGAATACGCCGAACAGGATAGAGGCGACGAGGATGTCGAAGGCCAGACCCAGTTCCACGATCAGCGGCATGCCGTAAGTGGATACCACGGCGGCGAAGAATATGCCGCTTTCCATCGACATGAAGCCGATCACCTGCGCCACGGCCGACTTGCGCGCGCACATCAGCAGCATGCCGAGCAATTCGATGGCCATGCTGACGGCGATGGTGTTCCGCGTCGCCAATCCAGACAGATGGATGATAGATTGCGACACATGGTAGCTGAAGATCACCAGGGCCACGCCGCCGAGCAGCAGCAGCGTCGGGTGTTCGATCACCTCGGCGTCGTATTGCATGTTGAGCCTTGCGCTGAGGCGGTAGAGCAAATACGGGATCACCACCACCTTCAGGCAAAAAGTGATCGCCGCCGAAATATGCAGTTGGGGATGGCCGGAAGCGATGGCGACCAGAACCGAGACAACCGTAAGCAACAGACCCTGCCAGGCGAAGGTAAAGATCAACGGCATCATCCGCGCCTGGGCGAGCATGATGAACGAGGTAAACAACGCCAGGGCCGCGAACAGGATAATGGCCTGGTTATACAGACTGAGGGCGGCGAATTCCATTTAGCCTCCGGTCTCCAGTACCACATGCGTCAACATGGCGAGCAAGGAGAGCATGAAGGAAAAGCCCAGGAACTGCGGCACGCGGAACAAGCGCATTTTCGCCAGCACCGTCTCCCACACTACCAACAGGACCGCGATAAGCATCAGTTTCGCCGCCACGGCAACCACGCCGACGGCCAGGACCATGGCGCTAAAGTCGGTTGCGATGCCCCACGGGAAAAAGAGATCGACGATCAGCACCGCGTAGATCATCAGCTTGATTTGCGTCGCCCACTCGATCAGCGCCAGGTGTCGTCCGCCGTACTCGAGGATCATGGCCTCGTGCAACATGGTGAGTTCGAGATGGGTGGCGGGATTGTCCACCGGAATCCGGCTGGTCTCGGCCACCGCCACCATGGCCAGCGCCAGCAGGGCGAACAGGAAGGAAGGGCGCAGCACCAGGCCGGATTGCAGGATATAGGCCGTCGCCACCGACAGGTTGGTGGTGTTCGCCGTCATCGACAGCGTGAACACTGCCATCAGCATGGCCGGTTCGGCCAGCGCCGCGACCATCATCTCGCGCGAGGCGCCCATGCCACCGAAGGCGGTGCCGATGTCGAGGGCCGCCAACGCGGTGAAGAAACGCGCCAACGCAAAAAATCCGACCAGCACGATCAAGTCGGCAATCGCGGCGCTGGGCAGGTTCACGGCGACCAACGGCACCACCGCGGCGGCGAGCAGCATGGCGCTGAAGACGATGTAGGGAACGGCGCGGAACAGCCAGGAGGCATTGTCGGCCAGCAGCATGCGTTTCTTCAGCAGCTTGGCGAGGTCGCGGTAGGGCTGCCACAGCGCCGGCGCGGCGCGGTTCTGCATATGGCACTTGACGCGCCGCAGCCAGCCGGCGAGCAGCGGCGCGCTAGCGATGAACAGCAGCGCCTGCGCCGCCGCGAGCGCCCAGGCGGTCAGCTGACTATCCATAGGAAGGCCAGCAAGGTAGCGAAGGAGAATTTCAGGTAGGTGTGGATGTTGCCGGTCTGAATGAAGCCGATGCGATTGGCCGCTGCCAGCACCAGGCGTCCGATCGGAAGATAGATCTTGAGCCACGACCAGTCCTGGGTGTGCAGGTCGTAATGCAGGCTCGTCACCCGCGGGATCGGCCCGCCGCCGGCAAGCGTGTCGATCCGTTCCTCGACCTTCCATACCCCGCCGAACACGCGTCGGATCGGTTGGCTGAATGCCGTCGAGGTGTACTGCATGCGCGAGGTGAGATGGCCGAAGCCGCAGTCCCATGGGTAGGCTCTAAGCGCCGGGATGGCGCGACGCCTCAGGAACAAGTAACCCAGGCCGTGCACCACGATGATGGCGGCCACGACAAACGGGGCGGAGTACGAAGCCACCTCGGGTGAAATCGGGGTCAGCCACAACCAGCCCTGGGCGGCGGCGGAAGGCAACGACTCGTGCACCAGCAGTTGGGTGATGGGCGCCATCGCTTCGATCACCGTGGTCGGGAAAACGCCGAGCAGTAGGCACAGCGCCGCCAGCAGTCCCATCCCGCCCAGCATGCCGACCGGCACCTCGCGGGCGCGGGCGGCCCGGCGGCTGCGCGGCTTGCCGAGGAAGGCGATGCCGAAGGCCTTGACGAAGCAGGCGGCGGCGAGCGCCCCGGTGAGCGCCAGCAGCGCCGCCGCGATCGGGATCATGGCGCGCAGCAGGCCGTTCTCCAGCGCCGGCGCCTGCAAGGCCGTCTGGAAGGTCAGCCACTCCGAAACAAAACCGTTGAAAGGCGGCAGCGCCGAAATCGCCACCGAGCCGACCAGGAACAGGAAGGCCGTGACCGGCATGCGATGAATGAGACCGCCCATGTGATCGAGGTCGCGTTCGTGGGTGCGGTAGAGTACCGCGCCGGCGCCGAGAAACAGCAGTCCCTTGAACAGCGCATGGTTGATGGTGTGATACAGCGCCGCCACCAGTCCCAGCGTGCCCAGCATCCTGTGGCCGCTGCCGAGAAATATCATCGACATGCCGAGGCCCATCAAGATGATGCCGATGTTCTCGATCGAGTGGTAGGCGAGCAGGCGCTTCAGGTCGTGCTGCATCAGCGCATACAACACGCCGAGCAGCGACGAGGCGGTGCCGACGATGAGCACGACGATCCCCCACTCCCAGCGCACCTCGCCGATCAAGTCGAAGCTCACCCGCACCATGCCGTAGATGCCCATCTTGATCATGGCGCCGCTCATCAGTGCCGAGATGTGCGACGGTGCCACCGGGTGCGCGTCCGGCAGCCAGACGTGCAGCGGCACCATGTCCGCCTTGATGCCAAAGCCGAGGAACGCACAGGCAAAAGGAAATATCCGCACAGCGACATCATTTCCCAGAAAATCATGAAGACCAGCGCATCGTCGGCAAGCAGCATCCCCTGCATCCCGAGGACGAACAGCGCGGTGAATACGCCGAGCGGCGGCAGCGGCTGGGCCGCCGCGCCGCGCCCGAACTCGCGCGTGTAGCTGGGGCCGTAGAGCGAAATCGCCACCACCAGCGTGCCGAGCAGCACCAGGAAAAAACCGGAGAGCGGATCGATCCGAAGATGCCAGGCCAGCCAGGGCAGGCCGAGGGCGAATTGGTCGGTGACGGTGAGCTTGGCCAGCAGCGTCCACCCACCGGCGGCGATGCTGGCGGCGCCGGAGCAGAACAGGAACAGGAAGGAACCGAAATGCAGGAAGCCCGGATGGCGGCGCACGGCAAACAGGGAAACGGCACCCGACAGTAAGGTGCAGACCACCGCGGCGTAGATCAGATACAGCGGCGTGCCGATGAGTTCGCTCATCGCAAGAATTCCGACCACGGGAATCTTGACCGCACCGCTAACCCCCCAACGTCAAACGCCGACACGTCTCGACCCGCGATCAACGCGACAGTCCGGTACGCGTTGATGCAACGGTTCGGTTGGAACAGATTAGGGACTCATCGCAAACCGATGAGATGCTCCCTGGATTCAATAGTGACACTTTCCGGCGATCACGACAAGCCATGCGCGTTGCATGAGCGAAGGTTTGCCTCCCGGAAATTGGCGTAGGGCTTGGCTTGCGGTTAAAATATGCGCGTATGCCCCTTCCCATCCCCGAACTATTCTCCATCGACTGGCCGCTTTCGCTGGTCGTCGTTTGGCTGCTGATCGGTGGGGCGGGCCTGCTGGCGCCGCGCAACCTGGCGTTCGTCGGCAAGACCTTGTATCCCCTCGGTGCCCTGGTCGGATTGGCGCTGGCGGTGGTGGCTTTCGAAGCGTTGGGGGAGGCACCGCAGACCAGGGTGTTGGTCCTGGGCCTGCCCGACCTGCCTTTCCATCTGCGCCTGGATTCCCTGTCGGCCCTGTTTCTGCTACTGCTCGGCGGCACCAGCGCGGGCATCTCGATCTATGCCGCCGGCTATCTGCGGAGCGGCGAAGGCACCGCGCCGGGACTGCAATGCCTCGAGTACCACCTTTTCCTGGCGAGCATGGCGCTGGTGCTGCTGGCCGACGATGCTTACGCCTTCATGGTGGCCTGGGAGTCCATGGCGTTTTCATCGTTCTTCCTGGTCACCTCCGACCACCGCAAGCCGGAAATCCGCCGCGCCGGTTACCTCTACCTGCTGATCGCGCATGTCGGCGCCATCGGCATCCTGCTCTCCTTCGGCGTGCTGCAAAGCGGCGGCGCCTTGTCGGCGAGCAACGGGGTTGCCGACTACACCTTCGCCCATATGCGCGCCACCGATCACGACGCCTTCTGGGCCAGCGCCGCCTTCGGCCTGGCCGTGTTCGGCTTCGGCGCCAAGGCCGGCCTGCTGCCGCTGCACGTGTGGCTGCCCGAGGCACACCCGGCGGCGCCCTCGCCGGTGTCGGCGATGATGAGCGGCGTCATGCTGAAGACCGCCATCTACGGTATCTTGCGCGTCTCCTTCGACCTGCTGCACCACCCGCTGTGGTGGTGGGGCGTGCTGGTGCTGGCGCTGGGACTGATCACGGCCTTGTTCGGGGCGGTATTCTCGGCCGTGCAGAGCGACATGAAACGGCTGCTGGCGTATTCGTCGATCGAGAATATCGGCCTGCTGTTCGTCGGCATCGGCCTGGCGCTGACCTTCCGTTCGTTCGACATGAATACGCTGGCGGCGCTGGCCCTGACCGCCGTGCTGTATCACGGCCTGAACCACGCCGCCTTCAAGAGCCTGCTTTTCCTGTGCACCGGCTCAGTGTTGCATGCCACGCGCGAACGCAGCCTGGGCAAGCTCGGCGGCCTGATCCATCACATGCCCTGGGTGGCGTGGCTGGCCCTGCTGGGCGTGCTGGCCAGCGCCGGCCTGCCGCCGCTCAACGGCTTCGTCTCCGAGTGGCTGCTGTTGCAGGCCTTCTTGTTCACGCCCGGCTTGCCGCACGGCTATATCAACATGCTGATCCCGGTGGCCGCCGCCGCCGTGGCACTGACGGCGGCCATCGCCGGCTATGCCATGGTCAAGTTCTTCGGCATCGTCTTTCTCGGCCAGCCGCGCGAGGAGAAGCTGACGCTGGCGCATGATGCAGGAATCCTGGAACGTGTCGGCATGTCCTGGCTGGGCATCCTGTGCATATTGCTGGGACTGTTCCCGGTGTTCGTCATCGACAAGCTCGATGCCGTGACGCGTCCCCTGCTCGGCGCGGGTCTCGGCGAGGCGGTGCGGGCCCAGGGGTGGCTGTTGCTGGCGCCGATCAACGCCGACCGGGCCAGCTATGAGCCGCTGGTATTCCTGTTGATGATCGTCGCCGTGGTGGCCCTGACCTTCCTCATCGTGCGCCGCTTCTGGCACGGCAGGGTGCGCCGCGGCGCACCCTGGGACTGCGGCTTCCCGCTGCAAACGGCGCGCATGCAGGACACCGCCGAAGGTTTCGGCCAGCCGCTGCGCCAGGTGTTTGAGCCGTTCTACCGGCTGACGCGCGAACTGCCGACGTCCTTCGACAAGCTGCCGCGCTACCGCATGGTGGTCGAGGACCATTTCTGGTATTGGCTCTACCTGCCGGTCGCCCACGTCGCCGACTTCGGATCGCGCATGGTGGCTTTCCTGCAGCAGGGCCGCATCTCCATCTACCTGCTGTTCAGCTTCGTCACCCTGGTGGTGTTGTTGTTCCTGGTGCGCGGATAATGGAATTCGCCTCCGCAATCCTGCTGCAAGTCCTTGAACTGGTCCTGGCGCTGTTGGTGGCACCCTTGTTGACCGGCTGGGTGAATCAGTGCCGCGCCTGGCTGCAGAACCGCTCGGCGCCATCGTTGTGGCTGCCCTACCGGCAACTCGCCAAACTCTTCGAGAAGGAAGTGGTGCTGGCGCACAACGCCTCGGGGCTGTTCCGCGCCGCGCCCTACTTCATTTTCGCCTGCATGGTGCTGGCCTCGGCCATCGTGCCGACGCTGTCCACCGACCTGCCTTTCGGCCCGGCCGCCGACGTCATCGCCCTGGTCGGCATCTTTGCCCTGGCGCGCATCTTCATCGCCCTGGCCGGCATGGACGTGGGCACTTCCTTCGGCACCCTGGGTGCAAGGCGCGAAATGCTGATCGGCTTTCTCGCCGAGCCGGCCTTGCTGATGGTGTTCTTCACCGCCTCGCTGATCTCGCATTCGACCTCGCTGTCCACCATCGTCGAGACATTCGCCCACCGCGAGTTCGCCATCCACCCCAGCCTCGCGTTCGCCGGCGTGGCCTTCACCATGGTATCGCTGGCCGAGAACGCCCGCGTGCCCATCGACAATCCCACCACCCACCTCGAATTGACCATGATCCACGAGGCGATGATCCTGGAGTACTCGGGCCGCCACCTGGCGTTGATCGAATGGGCCGCGACGCTGAAGATGTATGTCTACTCCTGCCTGGGCCTGGCGCTGTTCTTCCCTTGGGGCATTCCCCAGGGCGCCCTGCTGAGCAACCTTCTGATAGCACTGCCGAGCCTGGCGGTGAAGCTTGGGGTCGGCGGTTTCCTGCTCGCCGTGATCGAAACCGCCAGCGCCAAGATGCGCATCTTCCGCGCGCCGGAATTTCTCGGCACCGCCTTCATGATGGCGGTGCTGGGCATGCTGGTGCACCTCCTGCTGGAAACCGGAAAATGAGGCCGGACGCGCCATGAGCCTCAGCCATTACTACGGCCAGTTCATCAATCTGCTCGCCGCCATACTGCTGCTGCTTTCGTTCGCCATGCTGGGGCAACGGCGCATCCTCTCGCTGATCAACCTGTTCATGGCGCAAGGCGCCGTGCTGTGCGCCTCGACGGTGGTGGTGGCGCTGACCACCGGCCAGTCGCATCTCTACTGGTCGGCGCTGATCACCCTGGTGCTCAAGGTCTTCCTGCTGCCCTGGATCCTGCATCGCCTGATACGCCGCCTCAACGTCAAATGGGACGTCGAAACCCTGATCAATATCCCCACCACCATGCTGATCGGCATCGTCCTGGTGATCTTCTCATTCAACCTGGCGCTGCCGATTTCCGAACTGGCGGGAACCGTCACCCGCTCCCTGCTGGGCATCGCCATGGCCTGCGTGCTGCTGGCTTTCCTGATGATGATCACGCGTTCGAAGGCGGTGCCGCAGGTGATCGGCTTCCTGTCGATGGAAAACGGCCTGTTCTTCGCCGCGACCTCGGCCACTTATGGCATGCCCATGGTGGTCGAACTGGGGATCGCCCTCGACGTGCTGGTCGGGACGATCATCCTGGGCGTGTTCTTCTTCCAGATCCGCGAGAAGTTCGAGTCTCTCGACATCCGGCACCTTGAGCAGTTGAAGGAAGACTGATGGAATTCCTTCTGGTCCTCGGCATTCCCCTGCTCGGCGGCATCGTCCTGGCGTTGTTCGGCCACCGGCAACGCGCCACCGAAGTGAACATCGTCTTCAGCTTCCTGACCTTTCTGGCCGCGATCGCGCTGACCAAGCGCATCATCGACGGCGGGCCGGAGCGCTTCTACGACGAGCAATTCTTCATCGATCCGTTCAATGTCTTCCTGGTGGCGCTGACGGCTTTCGTCGGCTTCACCACGTCGGTGTTTTCCCGTCCTTACATGCGCATCGAGCATGACCACGGCCGACTTACCTCGGGCCGTCTGCGGCTGTATCACAGCATGTTCCAGTTGTTCATGTTCACCATGCTGCTGGCCTTGACGACCAACAACATGGGCATCCTGTGGGTGGCCATGGAGGCCGCGACGCTGACCACCGTGCTGCTGGTCTCGCTCTACCGCACGTCCGCTTCACTGGAAGCGGCATGGAAATATTTCATCCTGTGCGGCGTGGGCATCGCTCAGGCCTTGTTCGGCACCATCCTGTTGTATTTCGCCGCCGAAAAACTGCTCGGCCACGGCGGCGGGGCGTTGCTGTGGACCCACCTCGACGCGGTCAAGGGGCAACTCGAACCGACGGTGATGTCGCTCGCTTTCGTCTTCCTGCTGGTCGGCTACGGCACCAAGGTCGGCCTGGTGCCGCTGCACAACTGGCTGCCCGACGCCCATGCGGAAGGCCCGACGCCGGTTTCCGCGGTGCTCTCCGGCCTGCTGCTGAACGTCGCGCTGTATGCCGTGGTGCGTTGCAAGGTGCTCACCGATGGGGCGCTGCACAGCACCCTGGCGGGCACCCTGATGATGGGTTTCGGCCTACTGTCGGTGGTGGTGGCGGCCTTCTTCCTGTCGCGGCAGAAAGACATCAAGCGCATGTTCGCCTACTCCTCGGTGGAACACATGGGCATCGTCACTTTCGCCTTCGGCATGGGCGGCCCGGTGGCGAGCTTCGGCGGCCTGCTGCACATGACGGTGCACAGCCTCACCAAGTCGGCGATCTTCTTCGCCGTCGGCCATGCCACACAGAAAAGCGGCACGCAGTTGATGGAGCATATCCGCGGCCTGCTGAAAATCAGCCCGACCATAGGCTGGGGACTGATGCTCGGCACTCTGGCGATCCTCGGCATGCCGCCTTTCGGCGTCTTCGCCAGCGAGTTCCTGATCCTCACCACCGCCATGAGACAGCAGCCGTGGGCCACACCCTTCCTGCTTGTGGCGTTGGGCGTGGCCTTCGCCTCGATTTTCGGCAAGGTCCAGCCGATGGTGTTCGGCGAGAGCAGCCTGCGCACCCTGCCGCATAAGCCGGCGATGCTGCCGGTGTTCGTGCATCTGGCCCTGGTGTTGATGCTGGGCCTGTGGATCCCGCCCTACCTGGCCGACTGGTACCGGCAGGCGGCCAGGTTCATCGGATAAGCCATGCAGATCCTCAACCACTCCCTGCAATTCGAAGCGCTGCCCGGCGCACTGGCCGCTTATCGCGCCACCGCCGACGAGGCGCGATTATTGTCGTTCGCCAGCAGCGTGCGACAATCCGGCGGCCGCTTCGTGGCCTTGTGGGGCAGCGACGAGCGCGACAGAAACGCGGGCTTTGCGCTGCATGCCGCCTTCGGCATCGCCGAAGGCCTGGCCTTGGTGACGCTGCCCTTGCCTGCCGACAATCCTGAATATCCCGATCTCGCGGAAATCTTTCCCGCCGCCAATCGCCTGCAACGCGCCACCTACGACTTGCTGGGCATCCGCTCCCGCGGCGAAGACCAGCGGCCCTGGCTGCGCCACGCCAACTGGCCGGCGGACTATTTCCCGCTGCGCCGCGACAGCGACCCGGCCCAGCAATTCGAGACCCAGAACGAGGAATACGCCTTCGTTCGCGTCGAAGGCGACGGCGTGCACGAGATACCGGTCGGCCCCATCCACGCGGGTATCATCGAACCGGGTCACTTCCGCTTCTCCATCGTCGGCGAGAAAGTGCTGCGCCTCGAACAACGCCTCGGCTGGACCCACAAGGGCATCGAGAAACGCTTCGAACAACTGCCGTTGAGCGACGGCTACAAGCTGGCCGGCCGCGTTTCCGGCGATACGACGGTGGCATTCTCCTGGGCCTACTGCCTAGCCGCCGAGACGCTCACCGGCTGCACGCCGCCGCCGCGCGCCCTGTGGCTGCGCGCCTTGCTGCTGGAGCGCGAGCGCATCGCCAACCATCTCGGCGACCTCGGCTATCTCGGCAACGATGCCGCGCTGTCTTTCGGACTCGCCCAGTTCCTGCGCCTCAAGGAAGACTGGCAGCGGCTGTCGGATCAACTCTTCGGCCACCGCTACCTGATGGACCGCATCGTTCCCGGGGGAGTGGCCTGCGACCTGCCGCCCGGCGGCGGCGCGCTGATGCTGGCCCAGTGCGAAAGCATCGAACGCGAGGTCCGCATCCTCAAGGACATCTACGACGAGCACGCCGGATTGCAGGATCGCTTCCTCACCACCGGCCGGCTGCTGCCGGCACTGGCCGGCGAGTTGTCCATCTCGGGCCTGGTCGGCCGCGCCAGCAGCCAGACCTGGGACCTGCGCGGGCAGAATCCGATCGCCCCCTATGACCAACTCAACGTCCAGGTCGCCTCGCACCGCAACGGCGACGTGGCGGCCCGCGTCGCCGTACGTTTCGACGAAATCTTCGAGGCGCTGCGGGCGACACGCCAAATCCTGGTGGTGCTGACGGATGAGCTATGCCGCGACTTGATCGAGCCCCTTCCATCCGCCCGCGATGGCGCCTTCGGCGTCGGCTGGATCGAAGGCTGGCGCGGGGATGTTCTCGTCGCGCTGGAAGCCGGCCCGGACGGCAGCATCCGGCGCTGCCATTGCCACGATGCCTCCTCGCGTATCTGGCCGGCGCTGGAGCACGCGGTGATGGGCAACATCGTGCCGGATTTCCCGCTGATCAATAAATCCTTCAACCTGTCCTACAGCGGACAGGACGTTTAACTCGCAGCGTCGACTGACCACTCCCGTGCCATGAAATTGCTCAAAACCCTAATTGACGCCCCCACCCCCAGCCCCCGCCCGGGCGGGGGTCAAAAATTGCTCGCTGCGCTCGTGGGTTACGGGGCGCTACGCAACTGGGTTTCACGTTAACTATGTACCAGTTGCTCAAACAAATCATCGTCACCGGCATCAAGACCGAGGTGCCGCCTGTCGCCGACGAAGCCTTGCGCGTCATCGCCCAACGCCTGGAAAAGGCGATGCTGGACACGCTGGGCCGCGCCCTCGTGATCCGCCAGATCGACGCCGGCTCCTGCAACGGCTGCGAGTTGGAGATCCACGCGCTCGGCAATGCCTACTACAACCTCGAAGGCCTCGGCATCCGCTTCGCCGCGAGCCCCCGCCACGCCGACCTACTGCTGGTCACCGGGCCGGTGGCCAAGAACATGGAAGTCGCCCTCAAGCGCGCTTACGACGCCACGCCGGAACCCAAGCTGGTGGTCGCCGTCGGCGAGTGCGGCTGCGGCGGCGGCATCTTCGGCGAAAGCTACGCCAGTTGCGGCCGGGTTGCCAATGTCATTCCGGTGGATGTCGCCGTGCCCGGCTGCCCGCCAACGCCGCTGGCGCTGATGCAAGGCATCCTCACCGCCATCGGCGGGAAATAGGCGCAGGCATGGAAACGCGCCGTCTCATCATCCAGGGACTGGTCCAGGGCGTCGCCTACCGCTACCACATGTGCCACGAGGCGCACCGCCTGGGCGTTTGCGGCTGGGTGCGAAACCGCCGCGACGGCTCTGTAGAAGCCCTGGTCAGCGGCGATGCCTCAGCCGTCGCCGCCATCATCACCTGGGCCCGCCACGGCCCGCCTTCAGCCGACGTGAGCAATGTGGCGGTCGAACTGGCGGAAGAATCCTGCGACGGCTTCGAGGAACGGCCCAGCGTGTAGATACCTCTCACGTCTCGAGATGATCGAGATGGTTGATATCCACTCTTGCTTGTTCGGAACACAAAAACCTGGGCAGAAATCAATCCAGTGAGAGAAACGCAAAAGTCTAAAGTTGGTCGGGAAAGTCAGTATGACAACCTCGACAGTCGCCTCATCGGCCTCAACGGCCATTCGCGCCTGCATGACATGGGGATATACCCGGCGAATTTGAGCGTCAGTTGGCAGAAAAATCGAACTGGCGCCTTTGGCCAGGTCCTGTCACTCGTATTTTCGCTCCATTGCTGGCGTTGGCCTTACGCGATGGCTCGGAAGCAGCCACTGGATTGACGCGATTAATTCTTTTCGCCTGACTTCGGCAATGCAGTGTTTGGTGCCATCGGCCACTGGCTGTTTCTTGGAACCCCAAATCCCCTTCCCCGGAGATTTCTGAACACGCCACCAAGCATCAACTATAACATTAGTTGACAAACGGATTCACCGTGTTATTCTCTACTAACGATATAGTAGATAAAACATGAAACTCACCCTGACCGACCGCGAAGCGGATGTGATGCAAGTGCTTTGGGACAACGGACCATCGGTCGTAGCCGAGGTACGCCAACTCCTCGCCGACCCGCTGGCCTACACCACGGTGCTTACCGTGCTTCAAACGCTCGAAACCAAGGGCTTCGTCGGACACGAGGCAGAAGGGCGCGGATACCGCTACTTTGCCTCCGTCAAGCAGCAAACCGTGCGCAAGAGCGCCCTCAAGCACTTGACCGACAAACTGTTCAATGGATCCACCGAGCTGTTGTTTGCGCATTTGGTCTCAGACAAGAAACTGACCGCCGATCAAGTCAAACGCATGCGCCAGTTGCTAAAGGATCCAAATTACCCAAAGGAGCGCACATGATCGCCTGGATGAGCTATGTGGTCGTCGTCACCCTGGCCCTCAGCGTCGCGGCCCTGCTGGCAGAACGCGCGGCACGCCAGTATCTTGTGCCGGGTCGTTGGATTTGGGCGCTGGCCATCGTTGCCTCCCTGCTGTTACCCACAGTCATTTCATCCGTGTCCATCGAGGTACCAAGTCTATTTTCGCCCGCTGTATCACAAAAGCTGGTTGTTCTGCGCGAAGCAACGTCAGTCCGCTTGCCCTCCAACTTCTGGGGCACGTCTGTGAAAGAATCTGCCAGCTTCGCCGCCGGTACCAATGTCTTGCTAAAAACACTCTGGACTGTTGCCTCAGCATCCATCCTGCTGGGGCTTTTGATCAACGCCGTGCTAGTGACGCGACGCAAGCGGCGGTGGCCAACAGCCACTCTGCGCAATACGCCGGTCTATGTCGCACCGGATGTGGGGCCCGCGGTGGTCGGCTTACTCAGGCCCCGCATCGTCGTGCCGGAGTGGCTCTTGCGAGCCCCGCCAAGCCAGCAAGATCTGGTGCTGGCACATGAGCAATCCCACCTCGACGCCTTCGACCCGCAACTCCTGAGCGTCGCGCTGTGCCTGCTGGTCGCCATGCCCTGGAATTTTCCGCTGTGGTGGCAACTCGGACGTTTGCGTCGCTCGATTGAAGTGGATTGCGATGCCCGGGTATTACGGGGTGGACACAAGCTGACAGACTACGGAGAGACATTATTGGCCGTGGGTCAACGCAAGTCGAACTTCCTCGGTGTCGTGGCGGCCATGTCTGAATCCACCTCGTTTCTTGAAGAAAGGATCACCATCATGTTGAACAAACCCGCCAAATGGGCTCGAACGACCGCTGTAACGCTGGGCTGCCTGTCACTGGCCATGGTCGGCATTGCCGCCGAAGTCAGTCCGCCAAATGCTACTGGTACCAGCGCGGATCAAGCGCAAGTCGTGATGCTGGACGCCAAGTTGCTTGCAAAATATGAGGGCTACTACCGCTACGGCGAGAATCAATTGGTGCAAGTCACAGTCGATGGTCAGCGTCTGTTCTCACAAGCACTAGGGCAACCTAGAATTGAGGTTTTCGCCAAGAGCGAAACCGAATTCTTTGCCAATAACGGGAACGCAGGCACCGTCGTTCTGGATGCAAAGGGGCTAGTAACCGCAGTCGTGTTGCACCAGAATGGGCAAAGCGACATCAATATGCCGCGCATCGACGATACGCTCGCAAAACAAATCACAGCTGCTTTCGATGCAAAGGTGAAGAGCCAATTAGCAAGCCCTGGCACCGAGGCCGCCTTGCGTCGCCTGATCACCCAGATTCGGCAGGATCCTCCCAATGTAGACGGTACGAGTGGACCGCTCGCTGCCGCCATCAAGAAGTATCACGCACAAATGCAAAATGCGCTCGCCGGACTTGGCGAGGTAATCTCGATGGAGTTCGTCGGTGTCTCAGACTCGGGTGCTGACAAGTACTTCGTGCGTTACGAGCACGGCACAAGAACCTGGCAAATCACGCTCGGCCCCACCGGATTGATCGATGGCGCACGGATGTCTCCATAGTGCCTGACAACACGCGTCCAACGCCGACATCTAAGCGACCGGGCTGTTCAACTAGTGACCGTTTCCCGGTTGACGACTAATGGTCGGGACACGACTCCGTCGCCATTCCACTTCTGTGTGGGGATGGATTGAGCTCAAGATCACCAGAGTTTTTTGCGCCGCGGGTGCCTGGCCAGATCGGTTCTGTCTTCGGCGCAGCCTGCTGCTTCTTGATGAACCCAAGCAGCAGGACCATCGTTTGACCGTCCAGGGCGACGCGAGCTATGCGATTGTGCAGTTTAATCCTGACTTCCCAAATGTCACCGCCCAGGCGATCCACCAATGGCATTCCGAGAGGTCAGCCGAACTGGACAGTCGTCGATAGAACTTCCTCGTGCGATAGGATGTGGCTCTTGGCACAAATCGCCCCCTGCGGATTCCAGCGCTGGCACGTGGTCTCGATTCGGCGATATGTGCGCTCCCCAGCACCGGGAGCCGGAGCGAGACCACTTGCCAGTGCCACCACCAACGCTCACAAATTTTGCGAATCCCGGTTTGCCTGCTAATCTTGGCGAATGAAAGTCAGTGAAGTGCTTAGACTGCTCGCCGAGGACGGGTGGTTTCTTGTTGCCACTCGCGGTAGCCACCGCCAGCTCAAGCACACCGAAAAACCTGGTCGGGTTACTGTTCCCGGAAAGCCCAACGATGATCTTGCACCTGGTACGTTGGGCAGCATATTCAAGCAAGCTGGATTGAGAAAGTGAGGATTGCATGCGTTACGCTATCGTAATCGAGAGAGCCGAAAGCAACTATTCCGCGTACGTTCCGGACCTCCCTGGTTGTGTTGCAACAGGGAACACAGTCCACGAGGTTGAAACCGAAATTCGGGAAGCGATCGCATTCCATCTCGACGGACTTCGTGAAGATGGCATTGTCATTCCACAACCATCAAGCGTCGTCGAATACCTCGAAGTTGCCGCATAACCCGTTGCTCCGGTGGGACGCTACGCCGGCAAGCCGGCATTGAGTCCATACCGACCGCAATAGCATCGCCAGGCCACCGACCGCATCGGCCGGTCTCCAGGTAGTGCCAAGACATTCTTGGGACCGGTCGTCGGCTGCGACTTTCGGCGCAGCCATGCGTTGTCATGGACCACCGCTACGGTCCACTATTGGACCGTATGCCTTTTCTTCAGCTTTCCCATGACATGCATCTCGCACGCCTTGCAATCGAAACGCAAGCTCAGGCGCTCGCTGCCATTGACCAGGGTCATCGGTTCCGCAGTGATTCCTTTGAGCTGCCAATCCTTGGATTCCTTGGGGCAAAGCTGAAAGCTGTAGCGCAGGCAATGCTTGGTAATCATCAGTGACACTTCGCCGGGAGTATTGTCTGCTTCATAGGCAGCGGCAATCAATTCCACGCCGTGCCTTTTGTAGAAGCTCCGGGCATGGCGGTTGAGGACATTGCCCAGGTAGGTCAACTCGCTTTCCGGATAAGCGGCGGGCGGCATGGCCGGCGCTGCGCGTCGCAGTCGGGGGCGCATTGCTTCGCGTGCATCTTCGAGCGCCGCAATGGCCTTGCGTCGAAGCGCGTTGACCGTGGAGACGGGAACGAAGTACGGTGCCGCGATGTTGCATTGAGTGACCGCGAAATCGCTATTGCCGAACTTGGCAAGGCTGCTGCGCAACGAGGCTAGAGCCTTTGCGGAATCGTGGGCAGGCTCCACCGACACCCCATGCCTCACGGTTATCGAAATCCCGTCCGCGTCGGTAACGGTAAGCTCCAGCGCCTCACTGGTGGCGGCAAGCTCAACACAAACGTCGACGCGCCTTTCGGATGACGGCTTTTCGAGCATGCGTTCGAAAGCCTGATCCCGGTTGCGGTAGATGGTCGTGCCTTTCACCAGGGTCTTCGGCAGGTCGTTGGGGAAGACTCGCCGGCCGTCGACGACATTGATGCGCATGCCCTCCAGTTTGTCGCTGCCCTTGTTCGTCGGGGGCTGATAGCTCACGCCGTCGCCGTTGTGGAGGGGCATTTCGCCGTCGAGTTCGAACCAATCGCCGCCGACAGCCGTGACGACCCCGGCCATTTCCCCGGCAAACTTGGGCGTGTCGAAAGCGCCGATGTCCGGCTTGCGTCCATTCACGAAGTAGTCGGTGGCGCCACGGTTGAATGATTTTTCCGGTTGTGGCATGAAATGATGGGCACAGCGGCCGGACGACGCGGCGGCGTATTGCGGATGCTCGGCCATGAAGGTGTCGAGCAGCTGGCGGTAATGCGCGGTGGTGTTCTTGACATAGGCCATGTCCTTGTAGCGGCCCTCGATCTTGAATGAGCGAATGCCCGCATCGATCAGTGCGCCTAGATTGGCGCTCTGATCATTGTCCTTCATCGACAGCAGATGCTTGTCGAAGGCGACGATGCGGCCTCGCGCATCCTCAAGAGTGTAGGGAAGCCGGCAAGCCTGGGAGCATTCGCCGCGGTTGGCGCTGCGCCCGGTGTGCGCATGGCTGATGTAGCACTGGCCCGAGAAAGCCACGCACAACGCGCCATGGACAAAGAACTCGAGCGTGCAGCGCTCCGGAGATGTCGCCGCGCGCACTGCTTTTATTTCATCGATGCTCAGTTCCCGCGCCAGGATTAGCTTCGAGAATCCGACATCTTGTAGGAACCGCGCTTTCTCAGGAGTTCGAATGTCGGTCTGGGTGCTGGCGTGCAACTGAATGGGGGGCAGGTCGAGTTCGAGCAGGCCCATGTCCTGCACGATGAGCGCGTCGGCTCCGGCGTCGAACAACTACCTGGCAATATCCGCCACCTCGTTTCCCGCACCGGCGCGCGCGCCGAAAGCCGGGCCACCTATATATACGGCGTCGGCGCCATGCTTGATGGCCTCTATAACGACATCGACATCGCGCGCGGGCGACAAGAGTTCAAGCCGATTCTCGAACTGGGACGCGGGTTTATGGTCGGCGCGCACGGATCAGTATTCGCAGATGACCTTGTCCAAAGCCGGTTTAATCTTGGATCGGTCGGACAGGTTCAGCATACCGACGGGGTGCTTGAGTCGGACGGCGTCGATGGCAAAGATTTCGTCGGTGGATAGTACAAAGAGCCCCTGGCCAGGGACTTCGACCAGCGGCGCCATGATTTCGACCGGCTGGACATTGGCACGCAACGGGATCACTACCGTCGCCCCGGTTCGGCTGGTGATGTGGTCGTTCTGCACAGCGACGAGGTACGGAATCTCAACCCTCTTGGTACTGGGATTGGAGTAGATGTGAAACTGCGCCAAGCCTCAGATCCGATCGAACTCGGCGCCCGCCAACCCGGTGGCGGCGATGTCCCGTCCGTGCGCGGTCAGCGACTCGGCATTGCGTTCCGCCCACGCGCGACTCTCAAGTTCTTCGAGCATGCGGGCGAACAACTGCTCTGCATGAGCCGAGAGATTGACCTGTTGCTTATAGGGTTCGAGGCGGTCCAACAAGTCCTGATTGATCGACAACGACAGGCGGCCTTTCTGGGCGGTGGTGTCGTATTGGGTGGGCATCGAGCGCCTCCATTGGATTGCGAATGCGTATGATCATACGCATTCAGGCCGCCAACTGTCAATCTTAGCGGCCGGCGAGAAATACTTGCCAGTTCTCCCATTCCTTCAGACATGGCTCGGGCACTTCCGCCAAAGGCAGTACGGCAAGGCAATTGAACGGCGCCAGGCGCTGGGCGGTGCGCATCGCATGGGCCAGGCACTCGCCCCAGTGGGGATGGTCGGTCGCCTTACCGGCCACGACCGCGAGCACGATCTCCGGAAAGGAAAACAGTTCGACATAGCGCGCCGAGACAAGGCGGATCACGCAGGGAAATATCTCCCGCTGCGCGCGTATCTTGGTGAGCGGATCGTTGCTGCCGCATCGGTCGAGGTACTTCGCCATCAGCGCCGGGTAGGTCTCCGAAACCGCCAGCCAGCCGATGTTGGAAACCAGCCCGGTGGCGAAGGCGTCGTCGGCCATTTCCTCGGAAATCCCAAACTGCGGCATCAGGGCGCGCATCGAGCTGCCGATGGCGACGGCGTTCATCCAGAAGCTCCGGTAGTCGAATGCCGCGCAGCGTCCTTTGCGGTAGCGCATCATCATCGAGGCGACGAAGACTACCCGCAGGACGAAGTTCATTCCCAGTCGTTGCACGGCCTTCAGCATCGACGAGGTCTTGCTGTCGCCGGCGAACTTGGCGGCGTTCGAATAATTGATCAGCGACGTGGCGATGACCGGGTCGGATTGGAGCAGCTTGGCGACGATGCGCGCATCCCCCTCGGCGACCGCACGCTCGACCTTGCGGAAGATGGCGGTCGGCACGGGCAAGTTGCCGTGCGATTCAATGGCATTGAGGAATTCTAGTGCCGTCGGCGTTTCCTCCAGCGTGAAGGCAGGCTCGCCCACCGAAGAAAGCATCTCCAGCGCGACTTCCCCGGCTGCGCCGGTTTCCGCCAGGTAGGCATCGACGCCATTCCCGGACTCGAAGCGTTGGAACTCGATGCCGGCGATCACCGGCGTCGGGCTGCCGCCCCAATGTGGCACGGCCTTGGCGAAGCGCCCCAAGGCGTCAATGGCGACGCAGCAAAGGTTCGCCTCGGTGAATCCGGTTCTCGCGATCACGTACTGGATTGCCGCGGGCACCATGGTCTCGATCGGCCGCCCGGGGTCATGGCCGGGGTCGCTGGCAAGCACGACGACCGCCGGCCAGCCTTCCGCGGCGGGCACATAGGCAGCGATGACACCGAAGCCGGGCTGGGCTATGCCCTCCGCCGTGACTTCGAACTGGAAGGTGTTGGGATCCATTTCCGGCGTATTGTAGCGGCACTTCCGCACTGCCAACCCTGATTCGTCGCAAGCTGACTGGCTGAAGAATCCCGCGAGGATTTTGTGGAGCGGCCCACATTGTAATCAGGCGGTGTGCCGGCAGCGGCCTCGCTATTTGCGACCGGCCGGCCTGGTACGCGCATATGGCCATTGAGCCACCCAATTTCCCGTTTTGTCGCATTGCCTTTGTGCTGCCCGGCCCGGACACCTAATCTTGCAGCGTCCGATAACAGGAGAGCACATCATGACTAGGAATCCACGTTTTCTGGCATTCGTAATCGCCGCCTCCGTGAATCTAGCCGCGCTGGCCGCGATGCACACCGCCATGGGCGAAATAACCGAACGCGCGCAGGCGGCTCAATTGGTTCCGGACCGGATTGTGGTTACCAAACACCGGATCGGGGCTTACCAGTTCGCGGCAGGTACTTGCGCCCCGCCGGCCGCGCTGTAGTGCGGAAATACCCGTGGGGTATGGTTGAAACGGACTCCCGGTTTCCGGTGGTATGATCGAATTCACCACCTTGCCGGCCGTCGATCGGGCGACCACTCCACTGAGGAAGGCGAACTTGAACGCTCCGCGCGCCATCATCGCAGAAGACGAACCGCTGTTGCGGGACGAAATTGCGGACGCGCTGGAAACGCTTTGGCCCGAACTGCAAATCACCGCCCGGGTGGCGGATGGCGTCGCCGCGCTACGCGAGCTTGACCGCCAGATCCCGGAGATCCTGTTCCTCGATATCCAGATGCCCGGCATGACCGGGCTCGAGATTGCCCGCCAAGTTAATGGCCGCTGCCATATCGTATTCGTCACGGCCTATGATCAGCACGCCGTGGAGGCGTTCGAGCGAGGAGCGGTGGATTTTGTCCTCAAACCCGTCACCCTCGCGCGGCTTGCGACCACGGTGGCACGCCTCAAGGAAAGGATCCGGCGCCCGGCAACCTCGATCGACGCTGTCCTCAATCAACTGACCGTACCGCCGAACGGCTACCTGAAGTGGATAAACGCGTCACAGGGCAGCATGGTGAAGATCATTACCGTAGACGATGTGCAGTATTTCCAGGCGGACAACAAATACACCCTGGTCGTGACCAGCGAAGGCGAGTCCCTGATACGCAAACCGATCAGGGAACTGGCGGTAGAGCTCGATCCGTCCAGCTTCTGGCAGGTCCACCGGTCGACGATCGTCAACGTGAATGCCATCGCGGGGGTGGTGCGTGACATGCGCGGACACGCCCAGGTTCGTCTGAAGAAATGCACGGCCCTCCTGCCGGTGAGCGATGCATTCACATATCGTTTTCGCCAGATGTAGGGAAGGCGCCGATGCCATCCACCATCCTGTCTGAACAAATCTCCGGCGGGGACGGCACTCTGCTAAGGGGCATTTCATGGCGCGGTTTTGCGCTCGTCGCCCTGCTGTTCGGTATTTGGTCGCTTCAATTGGCGCTGTCACCGACCGGGCTGATTGCCAGCGGTGTCGGCTCAGGCTTGCTGGTCGCATGGGTTTCGCTGTGGATTGCCGTGCTCGTGGGCGGCTTCACCCTGTTTGTCGCCAGCGTCGTCGCGCTCAATCTGGCCTTTCGCGCGGGCATCGATAGCGCCTGGATCGTACTCCCGGTGGCTCTGGTCGGCAGCCTCGCGGCGGCTCTGATCGGCACCATCGCGGGCGCGGCCCCGCACGGTCTCAATTTTGGCGTGGGGAACTTTTCAGTCGTGGCGTTTTGGGCCGACTGGGCGATGGCGATTGCAGTCGGCTACCTGGTCATACAGCGCATTGCGGCGGCGCGCGAAGACACCCAGCGGATCGAACTGCAACGCACGGCGACCGAGGTCCGGCACATGGGAGCACGGCTGACGGTGCTGGAAGCCCAGATCGAGCCCCACTTTCTTTTCAATACGCTGTCCAATATCCGGCGGCTGTGCCAACAGGACCTGACGAGCGGGCGCAATATGTTGGCGCATTTATCGCGTTACCTGCGCGCCGCCTTGCCGAAGATGCGCCGTGACCATGCGTCGCTCGGTGACGAGGTCGAGCTTGTGATGGCTTACCTGGAACTACAGAAGATCCGCATGGGCGAGCGACTCTCGGTGCTCGCCAGCATTCCCGATGAACATCGCCGAGCGACGGTGCCGACCATGATGCTGGTAACGCTTGTCGAGAACGCCATCAAGCATGGCCTTGCTCCCTTGCCCGACGGCGGTTCAATCGCCATTACCTCGGTGCGCGAAGGCGAGTGCTTGAGCCTTACGGTGACGGATACCGGACGAGGGTTCGCCGCCGGTTCGGGAAACGGTGTCGGACTTTCCAATATCCGGGCCCGACTGACGGCTCTCTATGGGAACCACGCTTCGTTGCGGCTGGCCGGCAACCAGCCGCGCGGTGTACAGGCCACGATCGACATCCCCTGGTCCGAAGAGGATTGTTCCACATGAACGCCATTGCGAGCGCCGTGAGGATCATGGATTTTTCCGCATCGCGCATTCAGCGAGGGATCTTTTCCGGTCTTGCCATACGCCATGTGATTCTCGCGTTGGCGTTTACGGCTGGTTACGACATCCTCGGGCAACTGGGACTGCCTGAGTTCATGGACGCATCGTTCGCCAACCGTTTATATAGCTTCACGAAGATGCCCCTGCACCTGGCGATCGCCTCGATTGCGATCCTTGCCGCGATCGCCTGCGATAACATCTTGAGATCGGGCGCGACGCGATGGATCCGCTACCCAATCGCAGTACTCATCGCTACGGTCGTCTGCGGCGGCCTGATCGAGTTGTTGACGCCGTCGGTCGCCGAACATGGAGCGAAAAACCTGGCGGCCCTGGCGCAGTTGGGCGACATTCAATTGCTTGTTGCCGCCAAACGGTTGTTGACGGCACTCTATATGTGCACGCTGGTCGTCGCACTCCATGCCGTGCTTGAAGCAAAATACGGGGCCAGCCTGGCGCTGCACGCCGCACGACTGCGGGCGCTTGTCGAGCAACGCGATGTCTGCGCCGCCGAACTGAGCGCAATGCAGGCACGGGTCGATCCGGAACTGTTGTTTGAGTCCTTGCGTTTGGTCGACGAGGCCTACGCGGCCGATGCCGCCTTGGGGCAAGCCAGATTGGATGCACTGATAAGATTTCTCAGAGCCGCGCTTCCCGGCAAGTCGGGTGTTACGTCGACGGTCCGACTCGAGAAGGAGCTTGTTGAAGCATACGTCGCGCTTGTCGCGTCCGACGGTCGCCCACCTCATCTGTCCTTTCTTCAGGCAAGTCAGGATTTGCTGGACGAAGCCATGCCGCCGATGATCTTGCTGCCGTTGGTTCGCTGGGCAATGGTGGGAGCGTCTACCGACGATTTGACGATCTCGATCGGTCGCCATGACGCCCCTTCCGCGGCAAGCTTGGTATTGACTGTCGGCAGCCGTGTTTCAACCGCTACCGAGAGGGACGATCATGAGATCGACACCATCAAGGAACGGCTCGAGTGTCTCTACGGAGACGCGGTTCAAGTTCAAGTATCGGCCGCCAACGCCCCGCCGCTTGTCGTGGTGGAGATCCCCGGCGGCGGCTAGGGCTGCGACTCTTCGGTATGCGAACGCCTGAACTCCAGGCAGCAATCAGTCACCCAGGAAGATCACGCCAGATCGGCGACCAGCGCTTCGCGAGTCGGCGCCGGCACTTCCATGTCGACCATGTAGTTGGGATGATCGACGCCCATGCCTAAGGCCGCGCCGGACTTGGCGGCGGCGATCATGGCCGGCGTCAATTCGAAGCGCAGGAAATGCACCGCCGAAGTCTTCTCTTCGGTCGAACGCTCCAGATCCTCATCGGCGATGGCATAGACCTTGTCATGACCGGCTACGCGCACCCAGATCCGGTTCTCGATATCGGTCAGGCGACCCAGTTCGACCCGGCGCTGAGCCTCGTCCGGGTACTCGATCAACAGGGTGGCTTTCCAGTTCGAACCATCTGGAACCAGCGGCCCATAGACGCTGATTTCTTCCTGTATTCCCGCTTCCTCGAAAATCTTCTCGATGCGTAGCATTTCCTGGATCTGGTAGCGCACCGTCTGTTCGTCCTCGAACTGGAGGTTGAGGTGTTCGCCGAGGTTGACGCTGCGCAGGCGCCGGTGCGGAATGATGCGGGCGCGAATCGCCGGGCGTTCGCGGGCATAGGTTTCGAGCGACATGAGGCTGTCGCGGGTGACTTTGGTCAAACGTTTCTCCTTGTCAAATGCCGTAGGCCATGCGCACCAGCGTCAGCGGATGCAGCTTCTGCGCCGTTCCCGCGCTGCCAGCCTCGGTCATGCCCTGCAAAATGTGACGGCCAGCGATGGCGCAGTCGGAACTCACATAGTCGGGCTGGTTCTCGCTCATCATCTTGAAAACCGGTTTGCCGATCTTCATCGACATCGCGTAATACTCGCTCTTGACGCCCCAGGTGCCGTCGTGGCCGGAACAGCGTTCCACGGTGGTGACCTCGGCGCCGGTCATCTTCAGCACTTCCTCGGTCTTGCGGCCGATGTTCTGCACCCGCGAATGACAGGGGATGTGGTAGCTGACCTTGCCCAGCGGCTGCTTGAAGTCGGTCTTGAGCAGGCCGTCCTTGCCGCGCAGCACCAGGTATTCGAAGGGGTCGACCATGGCTGCGGCAACGGCCGCGACATCCGCGTCTTCGGGAAACAGCAGGGGCAGTTCCGACTTGAACATCAGCGTGCAGGAGGGCACCGGGGTGAGGATGGCGTAACCGTCGCGGGCGAGCTGCGCCAGTACCGGGATGTTCAGTTCCTTGTTGCGAGCGACGGCATCCAGGTCGCCCAGTTCGAGTTTGGGCATGCCGCAGCAGGCTTCCTTGTCGACGACGACATGGGGAATCTCGTTGTGATCGAGTATCGCCACCAAGTCGTGGCCGATGCCCGGCTCGTTGTAGTTGACGTAGCAGGTAGAAAAGATCGCCACCTTGCCGAGCGTGCGCTGGCCGTTCCTGACGGTGTGAGCGCGGCTCTGCACAACGGTCTTGCGGAAGTGTGCACTGTCGTACTCGGGCAGCCAACGTTCCTTCTTGACGCCGATCGCGGACTCCATCAAGGCGCGTGCCGGAGCGGACTTGTTGGCGGCATTGACCACGTGCACCACCACCGGGATCGAGGCCAGCTTGCCCAGCGCGTCGGTCGAGGACAGCAGCTTGTCGCGCAGGCGCACCTTGCCCTGCTTGAACCTGATCGCCTTGGCGCGCAGCATGGTATGCGGGAAATCCAGGTTCCACGCGTGCGGCGGCACATACGGGCACTTGGTCATGTAGCACAGGTCGCAGAGATAGCATTGATCCACGACTTTCTGAAAATCCTGATGAGCGACGCCGTCGATCTCGCCGCTGGCGCTCTCGTCCACCAGGTCGAACAAGGTGGGGAAGGCATTGCACAGCGAGACGCAGCGCCGGCAACCGTGGCAGATGTCGAAGATGCGCTCCAGCTCATGGTTGCAGGAAGCCTCGTCGTAATACTCTGGCGTTCGCCAAGGGATCGCATGGCGAGTCGGCGCTTCGAGATTGCCTTCGCGCGTGCTCATGAAAAATCCTCGGAAGAAACGGCACCCGCCAGACTCAAGCCTGGCGGGTGTCGGTCGATCAGTCTGTCAGTTGGTCGATGGCTTTCTGGTAGCGGTTGGCGTGGGAACGCTCCGCCTTGGCCAGGGTTTCGAACCAGTCGGCGATTTCGTCGAAGCCTTCTTCGCGCGCCTTCTTGGCCATACCGGGATACATGTCGGTGTACTCGTGCGTCTCACCCGCGACTGCCGCCTTCAGGTTGTTGCGGGTCGAACCGATGGGCAGGCCGGTGGCCGGATCGCCGACGATTTCCAAGTACTCCAGGTGCCCGTGGGCATGGCCGGTCTCGCCTTCGGCGGTGGAGCGGAACAGGGCCGCCACGTCATTCTGTCCTTCGATGTCGGCCTTGTTGGCGAAATAAAGATAACGGCGATTCGCCTGGGATTCGCCGGCAAAGGCTGCTTTCAGGTTTTCTTCGGTCTTCGATCCTTTGAGTTGCATATTCATCTCCTAGTCAGTGTATTACCATCAAGCTCCATTCCCGCATCGGGCGGGAATATGCACATGCTACGGGTCGCCCCGCCCGCAATCCAATTGATTATGCCTATACTAATCATAGTCCCTGGCTATCCAGGAAACCAGGAGAGAAAAACCATCTGGCGGCAGAGGCCAAGGAATTGTAAACTTGCCTCGCTTCAGCCGTCATTCTGTCGTGGCACAACTCAAGGAGAACCATCATGGGCAAGTCTCAAGACGCCAAGAAGGCCGTAAAAAAGGAACCGACCAAGACCTTGAAGGAGAAGAAGGCCGCCAAGAAGGCCAAGAAGGAAGAACAGATGCGCAAAGGAACCCCTTGACCTGAGTCTTCAGGCTAGGCCTCAATCGGGGACCGAGGGCTCGTCGAATAAACCCTGTAGTCGGGCAAGGTATCCGGCTGCTTCCGCCTGCCCCTCCGCCGGCGCCCAAGGCGCGCATTCAGCCTGAACCAGGGGCAGGTACGGTCCCGCCTTGGCCTCGAAAAATACCGTGGCGGGTTCGAGCGCCAGGATCGTGTGCCAGGTCGCATGCGGAATATCGACGCCACAGCACTCTGCGTTCGGTCCGATCACGGTTCTCAGCGTCACCCTGCCCGCGTCATCGAAAATCACCAGGCCCATGCGTCCGCGCAGGACGATCATGGACTCGTCCTTGAGGGGATCGAGGTGGCGATGCGGCGCGACATAGCTGCCGGGTTCGATGGCGTTGAGCAGACGATGCGCCGGGAAGTCGTTGTCCGGGTGAAAGTTGCGGTTCCGGCGTAGACGCGGACTGGATCGCGCTTCGCCGCTGATGGCATCCAGCAGCGCGGCGTCGATCAAGCGGATCACGGGTACACCACGCTGACGTTTTCAGCCGACAACCATTCGTGCAAGTCCGCCAGCAGCGCATCGTCGAGACGTACCCGCCAGGCGTCGGGCAAGCCCAGTTCGACCTCGGCCTCGCCGTTGCGGTAGCGCAGCCGCACCGGGCAGGCGCCGTTGCCGGGGCTGCGATAGGGGTCGAGCAGGGCGCGAAGTTTTTCCGCGTTGGAGTGGCCGTTCATCGACAGGCTCAACTCCTTGGCGAAACGCCCGCGCGCCTCACCCAGGGTCAGCAGCTTGTCGGCGACCACGCGCAGGCCGCCGCTGAAATCGTCGCGCGTCACCTTGCCTTCGACCAGCAGCAAGTCGTCTTCCTTGATCTTGGCGCGCGCCGACTCGAACAGTTCGTTGAATATCGACACTTCGAGTTGCGCCGTGGCGTCGTCCAGCATGACGATGGCCATCTTGCCGCGTCGCGTCATCTGCGTGCGGGTCGATACCACGATGCCGGCCAGCAGCACCGGTTCGCGTTGTGCCTCGATTTGCGCCAGCGACTTCTTGACGAAGGTCGACAATTCGGCGCGGCAGGCATGGAAGGGATGGCCGGAGAGGAAGAAGCCCAGCGCCTGTTTCTCATTCAACAGCCGCTCACGCTCGCCCCAGCGCGGCGCTTCCACGTACTGCGCCATCTGTGCGGTGCCGCCGCCATCGCTATCGAACAGGCCGGCCTGCAAGGCGTTGCGCTCGGCCTGCTCGGCCGCGTCCAGCGCCACGCCGACCGAGGCGAGCAGCTTGGCGCGATGGTCGTCCAGGGAATCGAACGCGCCGGCGCGGATCAGCGCTTCGACGACACGACGGTTAACGGTGCGCTTGTCGATGCGCCGGCAGAAATCGAACAAGTCTGAAAACGGACCGCTGCTGCTGGCTCCTTCGCGCATCCTGAGGATGGCGCCGAGCGCCGCCTCGCCGGTGCCCTTGATGGCGCCCAGACCGTAGCGGATGGTCCTGGCGTCGACCGGCTCGAAGCGTATCCCGCCGGCATTGATGTCGGGCGGCAAAAAGACGATGCCGTTGGCGACGGCATCCTGATGGAATAACTGCACCTTGTCGGTATCGGCGAGTTCGGACGACATCGTCGCCGCCATGAAGGCCGCCGCATGGTAGTGCTTGAGCCAGGCGGTCTGGAAGGCCACCAGCGCGTAGGCGGCCGAGTGCGACTTGTTGAAGCCGTATTCGGCGAACTTTTCCATCAGGTCGAACAAGTGGGTGGCGAGCTTTTCATCGACGCCGCGCTTGATCGCGCCCTCGGTGAAAATGGCGCGCTGCTGGGCCATTTCCTCGGCCTTCTTCTTGCCCATGGCGCGCCGCAGCAGGTCGGCCCCGCCCAGCGTGTAGCCGGCCAGGACCTGGGCCACCAGCATTACCTGCTCCTGGTACACGATGACGCCGTAGGTGGGCTTCAGCACCGGCTCCAGGTCGGGATGGAAATACTCGGCCTTGGCGCGGCCGTTTTTGCGGTTGATGAAGTCGTCGACCATGCCCGATTGCAGCGGACCGGGGCGATTCAGCGCCATCAGGGCGATGATGTCCTCGAAGGTGTCGCCCTTGAGGCGCCGCTCCAGGTCCTTGGCGGAACGCGACTCCGACTGGAACACCGCCGTAGTGTTGCCGGCGGAGAACAGCGCGAAAGTGGGCTTGTCGTCGAGCGGAATATCCTCGAGACGAAAATCCGCCAAGTCGGGGTTGAGCCGCCGCACATGCCTGACCGCCTCGTCGAGGATGGTCAGGGTGCGCAGGCCGAGAAAGTCGAATTTGACCAGACCCATCTTCTCGACATCGTCCTTGTCGAACTGGCTGACCGCCGCCTGGGTCTCGCCGTCCACGGCGCCTTGCGCCGAATACAGGGGACAGAAATCCGTCAGCTTGCCCGGCGCGATCAGCACCCCGCCGGCATGCATGCCGACGTTGCGCGTCAAGCCTTCCAGGCGCTCGGCCAGCGCCCACAACTGGCGCAATTCCTCCTCCTGCTCGACTCGATCGGCAATGGCCGGCTCTTTTTCGCGGGCCTGCGCCAGGGTGATGCCCAGCTCATTGGGGATCAGCTTGGCGAACTGGTCGACGAAATTGAAAGGCAGATCCAGCACCCGGCCGACGTCGCGGATCACCGCCTTGGTCGCCATGGTGCCGAAAGTGGCGATCTGCGCAACGGCATAGGCGCCGTATTTCTTCTTGACGTAGTCGATGACCCGGTCGCGGCCTTCCTGACAGAAGTCCACGTCGAAGTCGGGCATCGACACGCGCTCCGGGTTGAGGAAGCGCTCGAACAGCAGGGCGTATTTGAGCGGATCGAGATCGGTGATGCCCAGCGCATAGGCGACCAGAGAGCCGGCGCCCGAACCGCGACCGGGGCCGACCGGCACGCCATTGTGCTTGGCCCAGTTGATGAAGTCGGCGACGATCAGGAAGTAGCCGGGATAGCCCATCTTCTTGATGGTGTCGATCTCGAAGGCCAGGCGGTCGAGATACTCGGGGCGTTTCGCGGCGCGCAGACCATCGTCCGGGTAGAGCTGGGCCAGGCGGATTTCGAGCCCTTCGGCCGCCTGCTGCGCCATGAAATCATCGAGCGAAATGCCCTCCGGCGTCGGGAATTGCGGCAACTGATTCTTGCCGAGCTCGACGGACAGATTGCAGCGCCGGGCGATTTCCACCGAGTTCTCGAGCGCCTCGGGCAGGTCGGCGAACAGTTCCGCCATCTCGGCCTGCGGCTTGAAATACTGCTCCTCGGTAAACTGTTTGGGCCGCCGCGTATCCGCCAGCACATAACCTTCCGCGATGCAGACGCGCGCCTCGTGTGCCCTGAAATCGTCGCGCTCCATGAACTGCACCGGATGCGTCGCCACCAGGGGCAAGCCCAGTCGACTGGCAAGCGCGACGCTGGCGGTCACCAGGGTTTCGGCCTGGGCTTGGCCGTAACGTTGGACTTCGATATAGAAATTGCCGGGAAACATCTCGGCCCAGTCGCGTGCCCGGGCTTCGGCCTGGGCTTCCTTGCCGGCCAGCAGCAACTGCCCGACATCGCCGCAGTGCGCGCCGGACAGGGCAATCAGGCCGCTGTTGTCGCCGTCGCCCAAGGCCGTGCGGCCGATCTCGGCGCGGCCGCGGCGCCGCGGGCCAAGATAGGCTGCGGTGAGCAGTTCGCACAGTCGCAGATAGCCGGCGCGATTCTTCGCCAGCAGCAGCAAGCGGGCGGAATTGTCCCGCAGCGGATCGCGCGTACCGATCTCGGTGGCGTTGTCGCTCACCCAGGCATCGCAACCGATGATCGCCTTGACGCCGGCGTTGCGTGCGCTGCTATAGAACTTGACCATGCCGAACAGGTTGGCGAGATCGGTCAACGCCAGCGCCGGCATCCCGTCCGCCACCGCGCGCGCCACGGCGGCATCGAGCCGGACGATTCCGTCGGTGATCGAATATTCGCTGTGCAGGCGGAGGTGGACGAATTGCGGAGAGTGCGCAGAGTGCGACGTGGGAGCCATGGCTGGGGAGAGTTTTAAATTTTTCGGCGCGATGTTCAATTGAAAACACGCCGAAGTGATTTTACTCCTCGACCGGAGGAACTCCGATGCGGGCGCGCGATTTTATGCGGCTGGGCAGGGCATGTTGCCTTGGATTCAACTCAAAGGCTTCGCCGTCCAGTCGAGCAGCGGCTGCCATTGTTGCCAATCCTTCTCGGCGCGCGAAGCCGACAAATCGAAAATCGTCAGGCCGTGGGCCGCTGCCTGCACATAGTTCTGCGTGTCGCGCAGGTTGGTCAGCACTGGCAGCCCCAACGTGTCCAGGAATCGTTCCAGCTCCTGCGCGGCCCGAGTGCGCGCATCCACGCGCATGCCGACCACGGCGATGAAGGTTTCGTGGCGGCGCACCGCCTTTTCTTCCAGCAGCAGATCCAGGAAGGCCCGAGTCGCCAGGATATCGAACAGCGAAGGCTGCAAGGGCACGATCACGCGCTGGACGAGTTTCAATACGTGGGCGAGTTTCTTGCCGTGCAGGCCGGCAGGAGTATCCAGCACGACGTGGGTGGTGCCCTTCGGCGGATGCGCCGGGGCATCCTCCTGGATGTCCCAGGAGGCGATGGTGGGCAAGGACGGCGGCCGCAGCTTCAGCCATTCGCGGGCGGACTGCTGGCGGTCGATATCGCCCAGCATGACGCGTTGCCCGCTACGCGCAAACCAGCCGGCGAGGTTGGTGGCCAGCGTGCTCTTGCCCGCGCCGCCTTTGGGATTGGCAATCAGGAAGGACTGCATCGCGACGGCCTCGCTGAGTTAAGGGAGCAGCACGGTTGAGCCGGTGGTCTTGCGTCCGGCCAGATCGATATGCGCCTGGGTCGCGTCTTTCAGGGCGTAGGTCTGATTGACCTCGATTTTCACCTTGCCCGAACTCACCACGGCAAACAGCTCGCCGGCGGATTGCAGCAGATCGGCGCGCTTGGCGGTGTAAGTCCCGATCGTCGGCCGGGTGACGTACAGCGAACCCTTGGGCGCGAGCTGGTTGATGTCGAAGGGCGGCACCTGGCCGGAGGCGCTGCCGAAGCTGACCATCATGCCTAAGGGTTGGAGGCAATCCAGGGAAGCCATGAAGGTATCCTTGCCGATCGAGTCATACACCACCGGTACCCCGGCGCCGCCGGTGATTTCCTTGACGCGTTGGGTGAAATTTTCCCTCGTGTACACGATCGCGTGGTCGCAGCCGTGGGCGCGCGCCAGTTCGGCCTTGGCGTCGTCGCCGACGGTGCCGATGACCGTGGCGCCCAGCGCCTTGGCCCACTGGCAGACAATCAGGCCGACGCCGCCGGCGGCGGCGTGGATCAGGATAGTATCGCCGGGTTGGACGCGATATGTGCGGCGCAGCAGATATTGGGCCGTCATGCCTTTCAGCATCATCGAGGCCGCGTCCTTGAAATTGATGGCGTCCGGCAACTTGACCAGCCGGTCGGCAGGAATATTGCGCACTTCGGCATAAGCCCCCAGCGGGCCGCCGGCATACGCCACGCGGTCGCCCACCGCTAGCTCAGTGACCGCACCGCCGACGGCTTCGACCACCCCCGAGCCTTCCAGCCCGATACCCGAAGGCATGGGCAAGGCATAGACGCCGGTGCGATGGTAGATATCGATGAAGTTGAGGCCGACGGCATGATGCTTGACGCGCGCCTCGTTGGGCTTGAGATCTGGCAGGGCGACTTCCTCCCAGCGCAGCACTTCGGGTCCGCCGGTCTGGTGGAAACGGATGGCGTAAGTCATGGGTTTACCTCGATGGATCACAAACGGATCAGACGGACACTACCTTGCCCGGGCGAAAAACTCAACCTGTACATGCGGAGCCTCGCCGCTGCGGATCGTTACGTCCATAAGCGCCAGGCTTCAACATGCGGGATAATCCGCCATCGGATTCCCGCTTAAGCATCGATGCGCCTGCTGCTCGTAGAAGATCATCCGGAGATTGCCGAATGGGTCGGTAAGGCCTTGATACAGGTCGGGTATGTGGTCGACCACCTGGACCGCGGGGATTTCGCCGATCACGCGCTGGCCAGCGAAGCCTATGATCTTGTCATTCTCGATCTGTCTCTTCCGAAAATGGATGGTCTCGAAGTGTTGCGCCGCCTGCGTAGCCGCGGCGCAACGCTGCCGGTGCTGATCCTGACGGCCCGCGGCAGCACCGAGGACCGGGTACGGGGACTCAACATGGGCGCCGACGATTACCTGCCCAAGCCTTTCGAATTGGACGAACTCGAGGCCCGCATCAAGGCCCTGCTCCGACGCAGCAGCGGGCACACGCCGCTGTTGCGCATCGGCCGCCTGGAGTTCGACACCACGACGCGCCAAGTCAGCGTGGAGGGCCGGCCACTGCCCCTGACGCCGCGCGAACTGGCGGTATTCGAGGTGCTGGCGGCACGTCTGGGCAAGCCGGTATCACGCGAGACGCTGTTTGAAAAAATCTTTTCTTTCGACGCCGATGCCCACGCCGAAGCAATCGAAATCTACGTCCATCGCTTGCGCAAGAAACTTGAAGGCTCCGGGGTCGCGGTCAGCACCTTGCGCGGTCTCGGCTATGTACTCGGTGAGATAGGCGATGGCTGATCCAAACGCCCCCGGCGCTACGCGCCGCCCCCGGAGGGGGCACGTCCCTGCCCTGGGACGGCCCGACGACCGTGCCTAGCCTGCGGCGGCGTGTCACCTCGTGGTTGCTGCCATCCCTGGTAGTCGTGCTGGCGGTCAATGCCGTGCTGTCCTACCGTGGAGCGTTGGAAGCCGCCAATCTGGCTTACGACCGCTCCCTGTGGGCATCGATCAAATCGATCGGCGAAAACAGCTATATCAAGGACGACCGGATCCGCGTGGATATTCCCTATTCGGCCCTGGAAGTTTTTTCCGAAGGCGCGCAGGAAAGAGTGTTCTACGCTGTGATCGGCCCCGAGGGCAAGCTGTTGACCGGCTATCCGCACATGCCGGTTCCACAGCCGGTGCCGGGCGACGGCGTGCTGAAAACCACCGACGCGATCTACAACGGCGAAGCCGTGCGCATCGGCGTCATGCGCAAACGGCTCTACGATCCAGCCGTCAGCGGCGACGATGACATCCTCATCCTGGTCGCCGAAACCACTGAAACACGAACTGAACTTGCTTGGCGTTTGTTCTTCGGCAGCCTAAGCCGGCAACTGGCGTTGATCGGCCTCGGCTCCTTGCTGGTGATCGTGGCGCTGGGCACCGCCTTCCGGCCCCTGCTGCGCTTGCGCGACACCATCCGCCAGCGCAACGACGAAGATCTCACGCCGGTCTCGCCCGAGGATGTGCCGAGTGAAATTCGACCCTTGATCGACGCAATCAATCATCACATGGGCCGCATTTCGGCGATGTTGGAGATTCGCAAGCGCTTTATCGCCGATGCCGCGCACCAGTTGCGCACGCCACTCACCGTGCTCGGCACACAGGCTGAATATGGCCTGCGGCAGGACGACCCGGCGGAAATGCGCCGCACCCTGGAAGGCATTGCTCACAGCGTCCGCAGCGCACAACGGCTGACCAACCAGATGTTGTCGCTATCGAAGGCCGAGGCCGCCAATGGCTTGGGCGACGAACGCAAGCGTCTCGACCTCACCGCCCTGGTGCGCGAGGTGGCCATGGAACTGGGGCCACTGGCCCTGCGCAAGCAGATCGACCTCGCTTACGAAGGGGACAAGGGCGGTATTTTCGTCGATGGCAATGAAACGATGTTGCGCGAGTTGTTCTCCAACTTGGTGGACAACGCCATTCGCTATACGCTCTCGCACGGGCAAGTGACGGTGGCCGCGGTGACCGATGGCGCCGAAGCGGTTACGGTGCTCAGCGATAGCGGTCCCGGCATTCCCCTGACGGAGCGCAGCCAAGTGTTCCGGCGCTTCTACCGCAGCCTCGATCGGGGCGAGACCGAAGGCAGCGGACTCGGCCTGGCTATCGTCAGTGAAATCTGCGCGGTTCATGGCGGCAGTGTGGCCCTCGACGACGGTCCCGGCGGACGGGGGGTGGCGGTCAGCGTGCGTCTGCCTCTCGCCAGGGCAGCCTGACCCTGGCACCGTCGCCGGCTACGCCGATTTGGCCGCAGCAGTGCCCATCTGGCGCATCATTGCGCCCGAAGCGGAAGGACCGGTGCCGCGGCTGCGGTGAGCCTTCCTGAACAGTTATTCAGAAAGTTTTCAGGTTGCTTTCAGTTTGGGCAAGCAATATCCGCGTTACGGCGGTCATCTGGAGTCGGGTTCCACCTTTGCCATGAAATCATCCTTCCGCAAGAAACTGCTCTGGCTTCACACCTGGTTCGGCCTCACCGTCGGTCTCGTGGTGGTTTTCCTCGCGCTAACCGGCGCCGGCTTCGTGCTTCAGCCGCAGCTCGACGATATCGTCTACCGTGATTTGCACGTGGTTCCGAAATGCGCCGCACCGAGGGCGCTGGATGAGCTGGCCGCCAGCGCTCGGGCAGTTCACCCGCTAGCCGCGCTGCATAGCATCGAGATGACGACGGAAGACACGGCTTCGGTGGCGGTGATGTTCTCCGACAAGGACTATGTCTACGTCGACCCATGCAGCGCGCGGGTGCTTGGTGTCCAAAATCAATACGGTGGTTTCTTCGGCGTCATGGACTGGCTGCACCGCGCCCGGTTCTTTACCGATCTGGCCCTCGGAAGAACCGTAGCAGGCTGGGTCAGTACGCTGTTCCTGGTAATTCTAATCGGCGGCGGAATTGCGCTTTGGTGGCCGCGTAACAGACAGGCGCTGAAGCCTGCCCTCAAGTTCAATCCTCGTCTGCCGGGCACAGCACGCACGCTGAGCTTGCACAAGTTCGTGGGCGTCTATACCGCCTTGGTGCTCGTGGTGATCACCGTCACCGGGTTGCCGATCGGATTCGAGCCGGTGAAGAATCTTATCTACAGTGCCACAGGATATGTTCCGCCCGAAAAGCCGAAATCGAAGGCGGCGGCGGAAGGCGTGAAGCGCGTTCCGATCGAGACTTTCTGGCGGAAAACCAGGGAGCTCTTTCCCGAGGCCGAATGGGTTTCTCTGCGTTATCCGGCAAAGCCGGAGGCTGCCTACGAAGCCGAGATTCTCGAGAATGGAAGACCGCACAGCATTGCAAAAAGCTATCACTACATGGATGCGGTCACCGGCGAGACGCTCAAGCGGGAGCATTACTACGCCGATCAGCACATCGGACGGAAAATCTATCTGTACTGCATCGCCATTCACGCCGGGATGATGGGAGGACTGCCTTACCAATTGCTGTTGTTGCTTGCGTCGCTGGGCGTCGGTGTCCAGGCCTACTCCGGCTTCAGCCCGTATCTGCGCCGCAAATTGCGCAAACCGGCCAGGACCGACCTGGCGCTGAATCTGGTCAAGAGAACGGTCGAGGCCGAAGATATCTGTAGTTTCGAGTTCGCCGATCCACAGGGGAAAATGCTGCCGCCGTTCAGCGCCGGATCGCATATCGACGTCACCATCGGGGATGGCATGGTTCGGCAATACTCATTGTGCAACGACCCGCAAGACACGCATCGCTATGTGATAGGCGTGTTGCGTCACGCCGACTCGCGCGGCGGGTCGCGCGCCTTGCACGACGACCTCAATGTCGGCGACATCGTGGCTATCAGCGCGCCGAAGAATCACTTCCCACTCGACCATACGGCCAAGCGCTCCCTGTTGTTGGCCGGCGGCATCGGCGTGACGCCTATCCTGTGCATGGCGGAACGGCTGGCCAATACCGGCGCCGATTTCACCATGCATTACTGCACGCGGTCGGTCGAGCGCACCGCGTTTCTCGATCGTATCCGGCGGTCGAGCTTTGCGCAGCGTGTGTCGTTTCACTTCGGCGACGGTCCCGCCGAGCAGTTGATCGACATTCCCGCCCTACTCGACGGTACCGATCCGGATACCCATCTATACGTATGCGGCCCGAGCGGATTCATGGATCTGGTGATCGCCGCGGCGCGGCAGAAAGCCTGGCCCGATGCGCAGGTGCACCGCGAGTATTTTTCGGGGGCGGTGCAAGACTCGGAGAACAATGTCGCGTTCGACGTCAAGCTTGCCAGCACCGGAAAAATCATTCATGTCGCCAAGGAGAAGACAGTGGTGGCCGCCTTGGCCGAGTCCGGAATCGAGATCCCGACCTCCTGTGCGGAAGGCGTCTGCGGCACCTGCCTGACCCGGGTGCTGGACGGCGAAATGGAACATCGCGACAGATTCCTGACGGCCGAGGAACGCGATCGGAACGATCAATTCACGCCTTGCTGCTCGCGTGCGCGCAGCCCCATGCTGGTTCTGGATCTATAGGTGAAACGATGCAACAAGAACTCTCGAACATCAGGATAGGCCTGGCCCTGGTATTGCTGTGCTTGATGATGGGCATAGGCATGGGAATTTCTTTCGGTGTGAATGAAAACCTGTATCAGAACTTCATTTCCGAGGGAATCGCCGCGCATCCGGAATTGCACGACGCGGCCAGCCAGGGGGTGATTTGGCGATGGGCATTGCGCGCGCATTTCCACGCCGCCGGCATTGGCGCCTTCGCCCTCGGCTTGGTCATTCTGGTCGCGCTGTCCGGTATGAGCGATGGCAGAAAGCGGATCACGGCACTGCTCGTCGGCTTGGCCGGGCTTTACCCGATGGCCTGGTTTGTCATGTTTTACCTTGCCCCATCGCTGGGACGCAAAGCCACCCGTCAGCATTGGCTGGTCGAGGCGCTTACCTATATTTCCGTCGGCGGATTGTTGCTCGGTATGCTGTCGCTGCTCGTCGGCCTGTTTATTCGCTCGCGAAGCAGGCGCTGAAAGCCGGCAATTCGCCTTCCCATGAAGGATCGCATCGCCCCACCGGTTGTCGATCGATAACGCTTGCCCTGCCTGAATAATTATTCAGAAAACATTCAGAATGCCTTCAGGATGGATCGGTAATATGGATTGCGATAAATGCAGCGTCGACGTAACGCCATATTGGGGAGACAGCAAAAAATGAAAACTAATAGACTCGGCTTATCGAAAATAATTTATGCGGCGCTGGGAGTTGCGGGAATGTCCGCGCCGTTGGCTGGCGCAATTGCCGCCGACCAGATCAATACGCCGGCGGCGACAGCGGAAGAAGATTCCTCGACCAAGCCGGATGCCGGCTTGATCGAGGCACCGACCCAGACGACGGTTGTGGTTTCACGCAAGCAGATTGAAGCGGGGAACGAGCAGGAAGGCTATGGCGAGGCGGTCAAGACGGTGGCAGGCGTGGCCAGCAACAACGCCGCCGGAAGCGCCAACGACAGCGTCAAGTTTCGCGGCATCCAGCTCGGCCTATATACGAATTACCGACTGAACGGCGGACTGGCGATCACCAATGTGATTACGGTTCCGACCGAAGACAAGGAAAAAGTCGAAGCGCTGAAAGGCGCCAATGCCTTGATGTTCGGTCTTGCCAGCCCGGCGGGCATCATCAATCTGGTCACCAAGCGCCCGGCGGATAGAGATGTGTCTACGCTGACGGCCTCCGGCAACGCTTTTGGCCAATACGGCGCGGCGGTCGATTTCAGCCGGCGGCTAGGCGATGAAAAGCAATTCGGCCTGCGCGTAAACGCCTCCCGCACGCATATCGAAACCGGCGTCGACACGCTCACCGGCAAGGGAGATTTCGCCAGCCTGGCTGCTGACTGGCGGGCTACCAGGCAACTGAGTTTCCGGCTCGATTACGAGCGCTATAGCAAGGATGTCATGGAACAGGGGTCGATCGCACCCCTGGCGGCCGTCAATGGCGTCATCGTGGTGCCGAAGACTCCGGATCCGACCAAGATGCTCGGCGTCACATGGGGGATTTATACGCCACGTACCGAGAACAAGATGTTGCGCGCCGATTATATTGTTTCGGACAACTGGAAAGCGCTGGCCGAAGTCGGCGCGTCCAACTCGGAGCGGAATCGCGTCCAGGCCCGCACCACGGGCAAGTACGACGTGGCGACCGGCGCCGGAACCATGCAGATACAATGGATCAAGGATCAGCACTACGACAATAAATTCGCACGGGCAGAATTGCAAGGCAAGTTCGACCTGGGGCCGGTCAAGAACGATGCGTCCATCGGTTATTCTTCTAGCGAGCGGGACGGGAATAATCCCTTCGGTTTTGCGGCGGCCACCACGCCGATAAACATTTACGACCCGGCTCCGATTCCGCGGCTCGTCGATCCCAACAAACCGATCAGCTACGCGCCATCGGTCAATCTCGAAAAGAGCCTCTATGTCTATGACACGGTGGCGCTAGGCCAGTCACTGAAGATCCTCGCGGGCGCCAGAAAATCGGACACGGAATTCACCAGCACCAATCAGAAAACCTTTGCCCGGACGACGCTGAAATCCACGCCGACCGCTCCGGGCGCGGGCCTGTTGTGGGAAGTTGCGCCGCGCACGACGGTCTATGGCAGTTATATGCGGGCGTTCGAAGACGGGCCGACCGCGACGGCGAACACGAAGAACGAATTCCAGATTCTTGAGCCCACCGAATCGACCCAGAAGGAGATCGGCGTACGCTCGACTTTCTTCAAGGGCTTTTATGCGAACGTCGATTACTT
>JAPLQT010000128.1:39696-74779 GCA_026399515.1 Pseudomonadota bacterium
TCGACATACTGCGCGCCAACGCCGTGGCCAACCAGGCACCCGGCGCCCGGTTCAACGAATTTCTGTATGACGGCACCAGCCATTTGCGCGGATTCGAGATCGCCGCCAGCGCCGAGATCACTCGCTCGCTGGCGGTCAATGGCACCGCACAAGTGATGCGCGGGACCATGCAGACCATCATCGATCCTGCACTCAACGGCAAGACGCCGGAAAACATGGCCGAGGTCATGGGCACGCTTAACGTGGAATATCGTCCCGCGTCCGTAACCGGGCTGATGTTCAAGGCCGGCGCGAACTACACGGGCCCGCGTTTCATCAACGCGCTCAACCAGGGGAAAATACCCGGGGTTACATTATTTTCCGCGGGCACCGCTTATCAGACGAAGATTGCCGGGCACAAGACAAATCTTCAGTTGAATGTGACGAATCTCGCGAATAAGTGGTACTGGAACTCCGTCACCAGCAGTGCCTTCGGTGCCGGCATGGAACGCGGCATCAGGTTCAGCGCGAAGATCGAATATTGATTTTCACGATATCGACCGGGTGGCGTATCAATTCTTCGGAAAGAGGTCGACCTTGCATGCCGGGCTTCAGCGACTAATTTCGATCGCGCCGGTGCTGCTGACGGGGCTGTTATCGGCGGGCGTGGCCGGGGCCGCCGATACGGGCGCAGACGGCGTGTCGGCGCTCGTCGTCACCTATCATGTGGCGCCGGCTAGCCGCCCGGCATTTCGCCAGGAACTCGAAACCTCCGGAATTCAACTGTTCCGGCGCTGGCAGGAGCAAGGCATCCTGAAAAGCTTCCGCGTTCTGTTCAGCCGCTATGCGGATTCGGATAACTGGGATGCGATGGCGCTGCTGACGTTTCCTTCTTACGCCGGAATCGAGCGCTGGAAAATGCTTGAACAAACGACACCGGCGGGGCTTCCGCAAAAAGCCCTGGCGCTGGTCACCGCAGTCCATACCACGCCGGTCGATCTGGCGCGCGGCAAGACTGCCGCCGAAGGACCGGGCAACCCGGTGTTCGTGGTGATACCGTATGTGGCCCTGGTCTCCTCCGGCGATTACCTGAAGTACGCGGATGACTACGTGATCCCGCAATTCGATGGCTGGATGGCCGAAGGCGTGTTGTCGCAATACTCTCTGTTCGTCGGCAGTTTTCCGGCGGGGCGACCCTGGTCGTCCATGGTGATTCTCGAGTATCGGGACGAAGCGGCGCTCGCCATGCGCAGCGCGGTGGTTGCCAAAGTGCGTGGCAGGTTAAAGGATATTCCGGAGTGGAAAGCGGTCAGCGACAACAAGAAAAGCGTGCGCGATGAAAAGCAGGTTGTGATCGCCGATCAAATCGGCTTGCGCTAGCCATCGCTTCTGGCGCCCTGCGCGGGAATCTCGATCACCATCCGCAAGCCCTGATCGCCGGGTCCGGGGGTGGCGAAAATCCGTCCCTGATGCAGCCCGACAATACTGCGGCAAATCGCCAGGCCCAGACCGCTGCCCTGATACTCCGCGACGCTCGGCTGCAAACGCACGAAGCGTTCAAAGATACGTTCGTAGTCGCTGGCCGGCAGACCTGGCCCCTGGTCTTCGATACTGAGGCACCACAAACCGCCGGCCACCAGCGAGCGCAAGGTGATCAAGCCGCCCGGCGGCGACACGTTGAGCGCGTTGCTGAGCAGGTTGAGCAGCACTTGCCGCAAGCGTTTATCGTCGAACGCCACCTGACCTTCGCCGGCATGGGTATGATTGAAGCGCTTTCCATAATGCTCGGCAAGCACGCGCGCATCCTGGGCAAAGGATTGCAGAAACGGAGCAGGATTGACGCTCTTGAGATCGAGAGTGATCGCTCGCGCCTCTGCGCGCGACAGGAACAGCAATTCCTCGATAATCTGATCGAGTCGCGCCAACTCCTCCAGTTGCACGCGCACCGCATCTTCGTGGACCGGACTCAGCCCGCCGTCCATCAACATCTTTTCCGCATGCAGGCGCACCAGGGAAAGCGGCGATTTAAGCTCGTGCGACGCCTCGGCAGCAAACTGCCGAATCTGCTTGAACGAAGACTCCAGACGGTCGAACATCTGGTTGAGGATGCGCGCCAGATCGGACATTTCGTCGTGTACATCCGCCACCGGAATCCGCTGATTCAGATTGTCCAGGTGTATGCGTTTGGCGGTTTCGCTGATGACCCGGATGGGGTTCAGCGCGAGACGGCTGAAACCAAAACCGATCGCCACGCTCATCAGCATCATGGCGGCGAGAAGCGCGAGACAAATCCTGGTGAAACCGTCCATCGCGTCGGTCACTTGGCCGAGTGGCGTGCCGATCTTGACGGTAAACGGTTCAAACTCGAACTCGCCCACCCGCAACTCGCCGACGTCATCCAGTTTGACGGCGAAGACGCGGCCGTTTCGTGCGCTGGGGATGGCTTGCCCGCGCAGATTGCCGGAAAGAAAGACCGCACCCGTCCGGGTATTCCGGATATCGTAAAAGAAGATCGAAGCATTGCGATTGGAAGCCACGCGCATCGCTCTGTCGATAAACGTGGGATCGTCTCGGTCGCTATCGCGAGAAAGGTGGACCTTCACCGATTTGAATTGGGACGCGTTCTGTAGGTCGAGCCCGAGGATGAGGTGGTTCTGGAGCAGGGTATAAGCCGCGGCGAAAGCGCAGGCAAGCGTGACGGTGACCGCCAGAGAATACCAAATCGTCAGGCGGATCCCGATTGGTTTCGTGGCGTGATCAATAAGTATGCCAAAGGATTTCATGGCCAGCCTTGAGTGTGGTGTGCGTCCGCGCGCTTCAAAGCAGCTGATACCCGACACCGCGCACGGTCTTGAATAGCGGCTGACCGGGGGAGGTATCGAATTTTGCGCGCAGCCGGCTCATGTAGACATCCAGCAGATTGGTGTCGACATCGTAGTGCGCCTCCCAGATTTTTTCCGAAATGAGGGTGCGTGGCAGGATGCGGCCGATGTTTTGCATGAAGATTTCGAGCAGTGCAAATTCGCGGCTGGTCAGGTCGACGGGGTTGCCATTGAGCTGGGCCGTGTGGCCGAGCAGGTCGAGCCGGACGCCCCGGTGTTCCAAGACGGTTTCCTTTACCGTCGAGTGGCGTCGCAACAACGAGCGCACCCGCGCCAGCAATTCTTCGAGGCTGAAAGGCTTGGGCAGGTAGTCGTCGGCGCCGATGTCGAGGCCCTTGATGCGGTCTTCCACGGTATCGCGCGCACTCAGGATCAGCACCGGCTCATTGAAGCCGCCACGTCGCCACTCTCGCAGCAGATCGAGGCCGTCCCCGTCGGGTAGCCCCAGATCGAGCACGATCACGTCATAGCTGGTCGCGCACAGCGCATCGCGGGCCTCGCGGCAGCTACCCACCAGGCTCACGGTATATGCATGTTCGGTCATGCCCTGTTGGAGGAACCGGCCGAGCCGCTGCTGATCCTCGACGATCAAGACTTTCATGGCGTGAATCATTGCACATTATTCGGATGCTGACCACGGGATGCGCACCGAACCCCTACGGTGGCTCCCGAATCGAAAGCGAATCGAAAGGAAGTTGCTTTCTAATCCACTTTGCCCTGGCGGCGGAGTGGAATTGCGGCCAGGCCTATTCAACCCGGCCCGGCGTACATCGGGCACAACCGCATGAAAGGGAGAGAGATGAAACGAACCACCCTGTACTTGGCCTTGGTCGGCTGCTTTGCCGCCTCGGCCCTCGCGACAACACCGGTGTTCGCCGACGATATGTCGGACCTGAAAGCCGAGATCGCAGCCCAAAAGAAAGCCGCCACCGCGCAGCAGGCGCGCCTTGAGGCTTTGGAGAAAAAGCTCGAAGGCGCACTGGCACAACAATCAGCGGCTAAGGCGCCGACAAAATCGACGGGCTCAGCGGACTGGAATATGGAAGGCCTGACCTACAAGTCGGCGGACCGCTATATCAGTCTGTACGGCTTGATCGATTTGCCGTTCAGTAGCGTCACTCATAAAGACGCCGCCGGCAATAGCCTCAGGGCGTTTCAAACACCCTGGTTCAGCGGCAGTCGCTGGGGCATAAGGGGCAGCCGTGACCTGGGTGCAGGCGGCCTGAAAGTGATCACCAAACTTGAGAGCGAATATGTTCTCGCCACTGGTGAAGAGGACACCGCCGGCGTATTGTTCAATCGCGACGCGTGGGTGGGCTTTGAAAGCGATTTCCTGGGCAAGCTGACGTTTGGCCGGCAGAATACGCTGGCTCGTGACTTTTCCGCGATCTACGGTGACCCCTATATCGGGGCCAAGCAAACCCTGGAAGAAGGCGGTTATACGTCGACCAATAACTTCAAGCACCTGCTCTACTATGCTGGAGGCGCTTCCGGCACGCGTCTCAATAACGGCATCGTCTGGAAAAAAGACTTTGGCGGTGGGTTAATTGCAGGTTTAGCCTACGCCTTCGGTGGCGGGCCAGGCTCGCCGGCAACGAGTGGTACCGCGGCCAATCAATCCGAAGGCACGACCAGTTCCGCGTCCCTCGCTTACAACATCGGCAACTTCAACATGTCCGGCTTCGTGACCACGGCGAAGGTCGATGGCTTGACGGACGACGCTTACTCCTTCGGCGGCAACTATACGATGGGTGCTTGGCGCGTCAACGCCGGCTATTATCATTACCAGGGAGCGCAAGGTGCGCTGGGCCAGCGCAAAGACGATGCCTATACGATATCTTTGAAATTTGCGCCGCCCGGAAAGTTGGACTATGAGCTCGGATATCAGTCCATGCAGGCAAAGAACGCGGCCCTCAGCAAACCTGTCGGCGGTATCGTCAGGAATGCCTTTGCCAGCGTCACAGGATTGACCAAGACCGGCTCGGGCGACCGCAACACGCTGTACGGATCGATCTTCTACCACTTTACGCCAAGCACCGAGGTGTATCTCGCCGCCGATTACCTGAAGCTGGATGCTGGTTACGGCACCGTCAATGGGTCCGCCAACCAGACGGAAGTGGCTGTGGGCGTTCGTACTCGGTTCTAACTTCAGCGGCAATAAGTCGTCAACGCCGATTGTCGATAGCCATTATGGTCGAGCACGGAATCAGAGCCTGACCATAATGGCGCAATTCAATTAGACTGGCCGAAGCGAGGCGTCGTACAACGTCCCAAGTGCTTCAGCCACATTGGACTGCCCGGACAACTCATGCGTTTCTGAATTCTTTTCAGCAGACAAGGAGGATCATATGAAATCAGTTATTCGTTTCACCCTGGCGCTATGCGCCTCGGCATTCCTTTCCGCAGCCCTTGCCCAAGTGCCTGCCGGCTATCCCGCCGACTATGCGGCGATCGTTGCTGCCGCCAAGCAGGAGGGCAAGGTGCGCATCTACGGGGCCACCGACACCGCCGCCGCGACGCCGCTGATCAAGGATTTCGAGGCCCTATACCCGGGCGTCAAAGTCGAGTACAGCGACATGAACACCACCGAGCTTTACAACCGCGTCATCAGCGAGAAAGCCGCCGGCGGCACCTCGGGAGACGTGTTCTGGAGCTCATCCATGGACCTCCAGATCAAGCTGGTCAACGACGGCTTCGCCCTGACCTACAAATCGCCCGAAGTCGCCAAGCTGCCCGACTGGGCGATATGGCGCAACGAGGGCTACGGCACCACCTACGAGCCCATCGTCTTTCTCTACAACAAGCGCCTGCTGAAGGCCGAGGAAGTTCCCCAGAGCCACGCCGAACTCGCCAAAGTTCTCAGCACGAACGCGGAACGCTTCAAGGGCAAGATCACCTCCTATGACATCGAGAAATCCGGGGTGGGATTCCTCCTGATCACCCAGGACGCCAAGATCAATCCGGTTTTCTGGGATCTGGCCAAGGCCATCGGCGGGGCCAGTCCGCGCTTCCAGTCGAGCAGCGGCACCATGATGGAACGCATCAGTTCCGGCGAGAACCTGCTCGGCTTCAACATCATCGGCTCCTACGCCCTGCTGCGCGCCAAGAAGGATCCGAGCTTCGGCATCGTCATGCCCAAGGACTACACCCTGGTGATGTCGCGCATCATGTTCATCTCCAAGACCGCGCAGAACAGTAACGCGGCCAAACTGTGGCTCGACTATATCCTCTCCAAGCGAGGCCAGACCATCATCGCCAACCAGTCCGAACTCGGCTCGATCCGCGCCGACGTGGAAGGCGACCTGACCGCCCACGGCCTGGCCAAGACCCTGGGCAACGCCCTGAAACCGATACAGGTGGGGCCGGGGCTGTTGACCTACCTGGACCAGGCCAAACGCCTAGAATTCATCAAGCAGTGGCAGCAGACGGCCGCCGCCAGAAAATAAAGGCGATCGTTTCGTGAGTGCCTACGCTGCAACGGCGCCGTCCGGCGGGAGACGTTTCTCGGGAGGACAATGGTTACGGGGCGGAGTCATCAGCATCATGGCGCTGGCAGTGTCGGCGCCGTTGTTGCTGATCCTCTACCAGAGCCTGCTCGACGCACCTTTCTTCGACACAGCCGCCAAGTCCGGCGTAGGTGCCTATCGCTTCATATTCGACGACCCGGATTTCTGGATGGCGGTTAAGAACTCCTGCATCATCGCCACCAGCATGGCGGCGATAGCGGTTCCGCTCGGCGCCATTCTGGCTTTCCTCATGGTGCGCACCGATCTGCCGGGCCAGCGTTGGATCGAACCGCTGCTATTGATTCCGGTGTTCGTCTCGCCCATGGTGCTGTCCTTCGGCTATGTGGTCGCCACCGGCCCGGTGGGTTTCTACTCGCTGTGGTTTTCCGGGATCTTCGGCGGCGTTCCCTGGAACGTCTATTCGATCTCCAGCATCGCCGTCATAGCCGGCCTGACCCATGTCCCGCATGTCTATCTGTATGCCTCGGCGGCATTGAAAAGCCTCGGCTCGGATGTCGAGGAGGCCGCCCGGATGAGCGGCGCCTCGCCGCTGCGCGTGGCCCTCGACGTCAGCCTGCCGATGATCATGCCCGCCCTGCTGTTTTCAGGCGTGCTGGTGTTCTTCCTCGGCTTTGAAATATTCGGCCTGGCCCTGGTGCTGGGGGATCCCGAAGGCCACCTGGTACTCGCGACCTATCTCTACAAGCTGACCAACAAGCTCGGCACGCCTTCGTATCATCTGATGGCCGCCGTGGCCATGTGCATCATTGCCATCACCGTGCCGCTGGTGATGCTCCAGCGCCACCTGATGAAGAACGCCGCCAAGTTTGTCGCGGTCAAGGGCAAGGCTGGTCGCCAGAGGCCATTGCCACTGGGCCCATGGCGCTGGCTGGCGACGGCGCTGATTGCCCTCTGGTTGATCCTGACCGTGATCGTGCCGCTCTCCGGCATCGCCCTGCGCTCGGTGGTGAACTATTGGGGCGAGGGCGTGATACTTTCCGAAGTGCTGACCCTCGATCACTTCCGCACCGTCTTCGACCAGCCCGCCCTGATGCGTGGCGTGTGGAACACCCTGCTGATCGGCGTCATCGGTGGCGGCCTGGCGGTAGCCTGCTACACCGCCATCGGCTTCGCCACGCATCGCCGACCCGACGGCTGGTCGCGCTTCGTGGACTACCTGGTGCTGGTGCCACGCGCCGTGCCGGGTCTGCTCGCCGGCCTGGCTTTCCTCTGGGTATTTCTTTTCATTCCCTTCCTGTCGCCGCTGCGCTCGACGATATTCGCGGTATGGATCGCCTACACGGTGGTCTGGCTGGCTTACGGCATGCGCCTGGTCTCAAGTTCGTTGCTCCAGGTCGGCGCGGAACTCGAAGAAGCGGCACGCAGCGCCGGCGCCAGCCGCTCACGCACCAGTCGCGACGTAACCCTGCCTTTGATCCGCCATGGCCTGCTGGCGAGCTGGCTGCTGATCTTCATGATCTTCGAGCGGGAATACTCGACCGCCGTTTATCTGCTCAGCCCCGGCACCGAAGTGATCGGTTCCCTGCTCGTCTCCCTGTGGGCGACGGGCGGCGCCGACATGGTGGCGGCCCTGTCCGTGATCAATGTCGTCCTGGTCGGCATCGGCCTGGGCGTGGCCCTGCGTTTCGGAGTGAAGCTACATGATTAAACTTTCAGTCGATGACTTGCATCTGTCCTATGGCAGCAACGCCATTCTCAAGGGCGTGTCGATGCAGCTCTCCCAGGGCGAAGTGGTCTCCCTGCTCGGCCCGTCGGGCAGCGGCAAGACCACCCTGCTGCGCGCCGTGGCCGGTCTCGAACAACCGCACCAAGGCAGCATCCGTATCGACGACACGCTGGTATTCGACAGCGCTGCCGGCATCGAAATGCCGGCCGAACAGCGCGGCCTGGGCCTGGTCTTCCAGTCCTACGCCTTGTGGCCGCACAAGACCGTCTTCGACAACGTCGCCTACGCCCTCATCTACAATCCCCCGGTGATACTGCTGGATGAACCGCTCTCCAACCTCGACGCCAAGATGCGCGAGGAAGCCCGCGCCTGGTTGCGGGAGCTGATACTCGACCTGCAATTGTCCGCCCTCGTCGTCACCCACGACCAGGACGAGGCCATGGCCATGTCCGATCGCATCCTGCTGCTCTCCGAAGGCCGTATCGAACAACAGGGAACGCCCCAGGAGATGTACGACGATCCGCACAGCCTGTTTTGCGCCGAGTTCATGGGCAACAATAACCGCATCGAAGGCAGCGTGTCGGAGCGTCGCGATGGCGAGGCCCGGCTGGTCGGCGAAGGCTGGCAGTTGTGGGGGCAGGCGCGCGGACGGCAAGGTGACAGCGGTGCGGGCGCCAACGGTACCGGCATGATCCGCCTGGAACGCGTGCGCCTGGCCGACGGCCCCGGTGAGAATCGCCTGCTGCTGCCCATCGTGACCTCGATGTTCCTGGGTGACCGCTGGGAATACCTGTTTCACGAGGGCCCCATCCGTCTGCGCGCTTACGGAAAGACACCGATTTCCGGAGGCGAACACTGGATCGAGATTCCCCGGTCGGATCTGTGGATTTTTTGAAATACCAACTACCGCCGCTTGCGCAGGCGCAGCTTCCAACTCGTTGCTGCAAGTCCGGGGAATAGATATCAAGGCATCAGCCAACACACCAAGCTATCTGCATCGCGGCCTGGCGATGCTGGGCAGCATGGTAGTCGCGTTCGCCGGAGCGCAGTTGTGGCGCTTCTGCCACCTGCCCCTGCCCTGGCTGGTCGGTTCCCTGTATGCCGTGGCCTTTGCCCGCATCTTCGGCTTGCCGCTGCTCGCCCCACCTGGCAGCCGGCAGGGCGGGCAGTGGGTCATCGGCGCCAGCATCGGACTGTACTTCTCTTCCGCCGTCGTCGCCGAGCTACTGTCGCATGCCGCGCTCATCCTCGTCATGGCATTGTGCTCGCTGCTCATGGGTGTGCTCGCTGCGGCCGTCATGGTGCGCCTGCGCCTGGCCGACCCGCCGACCGCCTTCTTCGCCTCGATGCCTGGCGGCGCCGCCGAGATGTCCAACCTCGCCGACATGTGGCACGCCGCCGTCGATCGGGTTGCCGCCGCACATGCCATACGCGTCATGCTGGTGGTACTCATTGTTCCGCTGGCGATAACGCTCAGCAACAGTCACGGCACCGATCTGGCGGCGGTGACCGCGCATGAGGTCGTCTGGTCGCGCTTTCCCCTGATGGCCGCCGCAAGCCTCGCGGGGGTCGCGATATTCACCGTCCTGCGCCTGCCCAACGTCTGGGTGCTCGGAACGCTGTGCGCCATCGCAACCCTGGGCATCGAAAACGTCCCGCTCTCGGCATTGCCCGGCTGGCTTTCCGCGACGGGCCAGCTATTGATCGGGGTGTCGTTGGGAAACCGCTTCGCTCCGGGCTTCCTCCGCAAAGCGCCGGCCTTCCTGGGCGGCATCGTCGTCATGACCATGGCCTTTCTGCTCGGCGTCGGTTTGCTGGCGCTATTGATAAGCTCCATCACGCGGCTGGAACTGGCCAGTCTGGTCCTGAGCTTTTCTCCCGGCGGCATCGCCGAAATGTCGATCACCGCCAGCAACCTGAATCTGGGCGTCCCCCTGGTGGTCGCCTCCCATGTCGCACGCCTGGTGATCCTGATGCTCCTGGCGCCCGCCGCCTATCGAGCGTTCGCGCGGATGCTTGGCCAAGTTCCCAAAGCGAGAAACTAAGCGGCGGAAATCCGGCTAACGGCGCAGCTTATTGCGCAGCGTTCGAGCTGACCACAGTCTAGCCTTGATTTGACTTCAGTCGGATGGCTGTGGGTGACAAGACTTGAACAGAGATCTCCGCCGATAGGGACGCACTTGAATTAAACCAGTCCCGAAGGCCAGTACCACCCATAATCCGGGGTGTTCCATTCGTGTTTGCACGCCGATTGATGGTGCCGAGAATCGGCTGCTCACTGGTTCCGAGGAACAACTCGATCGTTTCGCCATCAGCGCCGATGAATTTCTGAGAGGAAATGCCTACATTGAAAAAACCATATCGATAATAGGTTGGCTGTAGAACAAAGGAAAATGTTCCAACTGTCCGGGCTACCGGTTCACGCTCTGATCCCGGCTCTGACTCAGCCTCCGCTGTTATTGATGTGGAAGCATCTTCGGACGCACCTCCGTTCCATTCTGGATCAATCACTCGAATGATGTCGTCTTCCAGCGCGGCGGCAAGGTTCAGATGGAACTGCCCGTAGTGAAGAAGTCCACTGTCAGGAAGGGCGAAGATTTCAACGGCAACACCTTCTGAGAGGAGGTCTTTGATACGCCGATGGTTGTTGACGTTGGTTGTCTGCGTCTTTCCTGGCGTCTTGTATCCCGTCATTCGCACTGCCAATGCACGCACGGTCTTGCCTATATACTTAACTTGACCATCGCATATGAATGCATAAAGGATATTTTTCTGCGACGAATGTCGAAGCAGCTCGCACTTGAGCTTGCCGTTGTCCAGAATCCAATGACCCGCAGGCTCGAAGCCGATGTCTAGAAGTCTGTTCATAAGGGCTACTTTGTTATCGGGGACAGTCTTGCGCCCTAATTTTCAAGCTTGCCGCCGGCGGCATGTTCAATAGCCAAGCCGATGGCGTTGCGAGAAAGCCGCGAGTTCCTTTAACGTCGATTCGCGCTGGGCGTCCCTTGTACGCTGGTACTTCAGCACGGCGCGCCGAGCAACGCGACGATGGCGACCGACCTTGGGCAGTTGGGGAATCTGTCCTGTGTCCAGCAGCTTAACCAGATGTGGGCGCGATACGTTGAGGAGATTCGCCGCCTCCTGAGTGGTCATGGCGTCGTCGTCTTCGATGACCTGAACCTGTTTTCCAGCGAGGAGCAATTCCGTTGTCCGCTCGATCACGCCAGTCAGCGAATCAACCATATCGATCATAGCGTCAGGGGATGTATTCCCCGGCCTTCCCTTCTGGACGACGGAGATGACAGCCCGTGCGGATTTTTCGCATGCTCCGCGCAGCAATGGCTTCCGTTTGACACGTGGCTGCGTTGCAGTTGTTGGCCGCATGGCGAATTCCCCTGCCGTTACTAACGTTTCGATTATATACAGTTATTCGAAACATTCAAGGAAGGGGACTCGCCCGCCGGGGCAAGACCCGGCATTCCAAAAACGTCACCCCGCCTGATGGTTCGCGTCCACCACCGCCAGCGCCGTCATATTCACCAGCCGCCGAACTGTCGCCGTCGGCGTCAATATATGTACCGGCTTGGCCGTGCCGAGCAGGATAGGCCCGACCGTGATGCCGTCGCCGCTGGTGACCTTGAGAAGATTGAAGGCAATGTTGGCCGCATCGACATTGGGCATGATCAGCAGGTTGGCTTCGCCTTTCAAACGGCTGTCCGGATAAATCCTGCTGCGGATCGCCTCCGACAAGGCCGCGTCGGCATGCATTTCGCCATCGACTTCGAGATCCGGCGCACGCTTCTCGATGATGGCCCGCGCCCGGCGCATCTTGTGGGCGGACCCCGACTGGACGCTGCCGAAGTTCGAATGCGACAACAGGGCAACCTTCGGCGTGAGACCGAAGCGCCGCACTTCCTCGGCGGCCATCAGCGCGATATCGGCGAGTTCTTCGGCGCTCGGATCCTCGTTGACATAAGTATCGCAAATGAACATGGTGTTTTTCGGCAGCATGACCAGGTTCATCGCGGCGAAATTGGTGGCGTGCTCCTCCAGTCCGATGACGTCGGCGATGTGCTTGAGGTGCTGGGCATGACCGCCCGAGGTGCCGCACAGCATGGCATCGACATAGCCGCCGCGCAGCAGCATGGCGCCGATCAGGGTGGCGTTGCTGCGCAACGCTTGCTTGGCCAATTCCGGCGTTACGCCGGAACGCCCCATCAGCTTGTGATAGTCGGTCGACAGCTCGCGATAGCGCGGGTCGGCATCGGGATTGATGATCTCGAAATCGCGTCCGCCGATGATACGCAGGCCGGCTTTCTTGAGCCGCATCTCGATCACTTCCGGACGCCCGATCACCACCGGCCGCGCCAGGCCTTCGTCGAGCACCGCCTGGATGGCGCGCAGCACGCGCTCTTCCTCGCCCTCGGCATAGAGTACTTTACGCGGCGCCTTCTTCGCGGCGGCGAACACCGGTTTCATGATGAAACCGGAGTGATAGACGAAGTTGTTCAACTGTTCGCGGTAGGCATCGAGATCTGCAATCGGTCGCGTCGCCACACCCGAGGCCATGGCGGCCTCGGCGACGCGCGGGGCAATCTTGACGATCAGGCGCGGATCGAAGGGTCTCGGGATCAGATATTCCGGACCGAACTTGAGGCTCTCGCCGCCGTAGGCCATGGCGACCACGTCGGAGGCTTCCGCCTGGGCCAGCTCGGCGATGGCGCGCACCGCGGCGAGTTTCATCGCCTCGTTGATGGTGGACGCGCCGGCATCCAGCGCACCCCTGAAGATGAAAGGGAAGCAAAGGACGTTGTTCACCTGGTTGGGGTAATCGGAGCGACCGGTCGCCATGATGGCATCGTCACGGACGGACTTGACCTGCTCCGGCGAAATCTCCGGATTGGGATTGGCCAGCGCCAGGATCAACGGTTTCGGCGCCATCTTCGCGACCATCTCGGGCTTCAGCACGCCGCCGGCGGACAGGCCGAGAAACACATCGGCGCCGACGATCACTTCGCCCAGCGTGCGGGCACTACTTGCCTTGGCATAGCGCGCCTTGATGGGATCCATCTCCTCGACACGGCCTTCATAGACCAGGCCATGGATGTCCGTCACCCAGATGTTCTCGACCTTGACGCCCAGCGCCACCAGCATTTCCAGGCAGGCCAGCGCAGCCGCCCCGGCGCCGCTGGTCACCAGCTTGACCTCGCCGATGTCCTTGCCGATCAGCATCAAGCCGTTCAACACCGCCGCGCCCACGACGATGGCCGTGCCATGCTGGTCATCGTGGAAGACCGGGATTTTCATGCGCTCGCGCAGCTTGCGCTCGATGTAAAAGCACTCCGGCGCCTTGATGTCTTCCAGATTGATCCCGCCGAAAGTCGGCTCCAGCGCGGCTATCATGTCGATCAGCTTGTCCGGGTCGAGTTCCGCGAGTTCCAGATCGAACACGTCGATGCCGGCGAACTTCTTGAACAGCACCCCCTTGCCTTCCATCACCGGTTTGGCGGCCATCGGACCGATGTTGCCCAGGCCGAGCACGGCCGTGCCGTTGGTGACCACCGCGACCAGGTTGGCGCGGCTGGTCAGCCTGCTGACCTGGGAAGGATCGGCGACGATGGCCTCGCAAGCGATGGCGACGCCCGGGGTATAGGCCAGAGCCAGGTCGCGCTGGTTGGTCAGTCCCTTGGTCGGGACGACGGAAATCTTTCCGGGTGTCGGGAAGGTGTGGTACTCGAGAGCGGCTGCGGTCAGGTCTTTTTCCATGTTCTCCAACTCATTCGGTCAAAGCGCAATGATACAGCGCGGTGATGGACAGCGTCGTTGTGGATTGCCGCAATAGCGCGGGCATCTTGCGGGTCTAGGTCGTTTCGGCAAGCAATCGGAGCAACTTCGAGTGCAAGCCGCCGAAGGCGCCATTGCTCATCACCAACACTTGATCGCCCGGTTTCGCAATCGCCGCTATTTCGCCCGCCATGGCATCGATATCCTCGAAGGTCCGGGCCTTGTCCCCGAGCGGCGCCAGGGCTTCCGCGACATCCCAGCCGAGTTTGTGCGCATAGCAGAATACCGCCTCGGCTCCGGCCAGGCTGTCTGGCAGACGCGCCTTCATGCTGCCCAGCTTCATGGTGTTGGAACGCGGCTCCAACACCGCAATGATGCGATTTCCGCCGACGCGTCCGCGCAGGCCCTCGATGGTGGCGGAGATCGCCGTCGGATGATGGGCGAAATCGTCATAAACCGTCACGCCGCGCACGGTTCCCCGCACTTCCAGACGCCGTTTGACGCCTTGAAAGCGGGTCAGTGCCTGAAGCGCGACATCCGTTGGGACGCCGGCATGACGCGCGGCGGCGATGGCGGCCAAGGCATTGGCGCGATTGTGAGCCCCCGGCAGCGCCACGCGGGTACGCCCGATCTCCTTCCCCGCCAGGCTCACCATGAAGCCGTCGGCGCCAACGGATGTTTCTTCCCCGGCCTGCCAACCCTCCGCGCTGTTGAACCACTCGATCGGTGTCCAGCAGCCCCGGGCGAAAACGCGCTTCAAGGATGCTTCCGCGGCATTGGCGACGATCAGGCCATTGTTTGGCAGAGTGCGAACCAAGTGATGGAATTGCGTCTCGATCGCGGCAAGATCGGCGAAGATGTCGGCATGATCGAACTCCAGGTTATTGAGAATCGCGGTACGGGGGCGGTAATGCAGGAATTTCGAGCGCTTGTCGCAGAACGCCGTGTCGTATTCGTCCGCCTCGATCACGAAGAAAGGCGAAGCCGTGAGCCGTGCCGACACGCCGAAATCCTGGGGGACGCCTCCCACCAGGAACCCCGGATTCAAACCGGCTTCCTCCAGAATCCAGGTCAGCAAGGAAGTCGTCGTGGTCTTGCCGTGGGTGCCCGCCACGGCCAACACCCATTTCCCCCTCAGGATATGCTCGGCCAGCCATTGAGGACCGGAGGTATAAGGCAGGTCGCGGGCGAGAATTTCCTCCAGCAAGGGATTGCCGCGCGAGATGGCATTGCCGATGATGAACAGGTCGGGCGCCAATTCCGCCTGGCTCGCAGCATAGCCTTCGGTGAGGGCAATTCCCTGCTCCGCCAGCTGGGTGCTCATCGGCGGATAGACATTGGCGTCGCAGCCGCTGACGCTATGCCCGGCGGAGCGCGCCAATAGCGCGATTCCACCCATGAAAGTCCCGCAAATGCCGAGGATATGGATGTGCATGGTCGAGTGGAAAATTCCGGGGGTGAAAAGGAATTCGGCGGGGTGTGTAAAATGACGCGGAATTATAGTCGATAGCCAATACCCCGCCATGCCTCGCAATGCCAAGCACTCCCGGCACTCCCATCACTCCGAAACCATGCGGCGCGACATTACCAGTTTGGCTGCGCGCCTGATGGCCGAGGAAGGCATTTCCAGCTACGGCTTTGCCAAACGCAAGGCCGCCAAACAACTCGGGGTTCCTGCTAGCGAAGTGTTACCGGGTAATCAGGAAATCGAAACCGCGCTGCGCGACTATATGGCGCTGTACCAGGAAGACGAGCTGCCTGAGCGCTTGACCTTGCTCAGACGGGAAGCGCTCGAGCTCATGCGTCTACTCGAAGCATTCAACCCATACCTCACCGGTGCCGCGCTCGATGGTAGCGCCGGCCGTTATGCAACAGCGGAAATCGAATTGTTCGCCGATAGCCCAAAAGATGTAGAGATCTTCTTACTAAATAGAGGTATTTGCTTCGAACATGCCGACATCCGTCACAGCGGCTCTCGCCCCGGCCCAAATCAACCCGAAGCCCGATTGAGACTCGAAGGCGGGGATACGACGATACAACTGTCCATCTACCCCCATTCCCTGGAGCGTGTCCATCGGCGCAATCCGCATACCGGTGAAGTTGCCGGACGGGCGAATGCCGCGGCTGTCGCCAAATTACTGGAGCAGGCATGAGTCCCAAGGCCCGTTATGCCCTGATCGTCGGTCTGGCTGTCGTTGCAGCCGTTGCCGGCTATGTGGCCGCCACATTCAACCACCAGCAGTCGATGAAACCAGCCGACATCCCGCCGCGCGACGCGCAACACGCCACCTCGGCGCTAATGGGGATGACGCTTCCCAATGCGAGCGCAGTTGAACAATCGCTCCGTCAGTGGCAAGGGAAGGTACTGGTAGTGAATTTCTGGGCCGCTTGGTGCCTGCCTTGCCGCGAGGAGATGCCCGGCTTCTCTCGACTGCATGCGAAATATGCGGCTAAAGGTGTTCAATTTGTAGGGATCGCCTTCGATTCAGCGGACAACGTGAAGGAATTTTCAAATCTGACTCCGGTCTCCTATCCCCTCCTCATCGGCAGTTCAGCCTTGATGCCGATTACCGCCGAATTGGGCGATGCCGTAGGCGGTTTGCCATTTACCGTGATCATCGGTCGTGATGGCTCGCTGGTTCAAACTCGGTTGGGACTCTGGAAAGAAGCGGCGCTGGAAGCCATCCTCGCCGACCAGCCCCGGTAAGCCTGATCCGTTTCAAAGCGGGACCCCGTCCCGCCGCTGTCAGGAACAGCGGAGCATTTACCACAAGACCGGACAAGTCCAAGGACCCGCGACAATTTGTCGCAACCGAACTTGCGCTCCAATATAGTTGAAGTTAGAATAACTACGTAGTTAATTACTTTATCCTCATCTATTTATATAAAAACATATAACAATCCTGGCCTTGGCTGAAACCATGGGATCGGTGTGGGATAGCTTATCAATACGGAGTTACACGATATGACCAAGCAGGCAAGGTGGGGAAACATGCTTAGACTGGCAGGGCTTCTACTATTCGCGGCGGCTTCGGGATGGGCGCAAGCCGAGTACAAACTGAACTTCCAGGAGCCGGCGACCAAGCTGGCGCACGATGTATACGGCCTGCATATGGGGATGATGTATATATGCGTGGTCATCTTCGTGATCGTCTTCAGCGTCATGTTCTATTCGGTGTTCAAACACCGCAAGTCGTCGGGACGAACGCCGGCGACCTTTCACGAAAGCACCAAGGTCGAGATTTTGTGGACTGTGATCCCGACCATCATCCTGCTGCTGATGACCTGGCCGGTGACCATAACCCTGCTGGAAATGCGCGATTCCAGCAACCCGGATATCACCATCAAGGCGACCGGCTATCAATGGAAGTGGGGCTACGATTACCTGAAAGGCGAGGGCGAGGGCATCAAGTTCATGAGCGTCCTGTCCACACCGCAGGAACAGATTCATAACACCGCCCCAAAGGGTGAGCACTACCTGCTCGAAGTCGACAACCACGTGGTGGTGCCGGTCGGCAAGAAGATACGCGTTCTGACGACAGCCAACGACGTGATTCACTCCTGGTTCATACCGGCTTTCGCGGTCAAGCAGGACGCGGTTCCGGGTTTCATCCGCGACACCTCATTCCGTGCCGAACGCGAAGGCATATTCCGCGGGCAATGCGCCGAGCTATGCGGCAAGGATCACGCCTACATGCCGATCGTCGTCGAAGTCGTGTCCCCGGAGAAATACACCGCCTGGGTCGCCGAGCAGCAAAAGAAGATGGCTGCGTCAGCCGCCGATCCGAATAAGGTATGGACCTTGCCGGAACTCGTCAGCCGCGGTGAAACCGTGTATATGCAGAACTGCGTGGCTTGCCACCAGCCCACCGGCAAAGGACTGCCGCCGGTGTTCCCGGCACTGGACGGATCGAAGATCGCCACCGGGCCGAAAGCCGGGCATATCGATATCGTCACCAACGGCAAGACGGGAACCGCGATGGCGGCATTCGGCAAGCAGCTTTCCGATGCCGATCTGGCGGCGGTGATTACCTTCGAACGCAATTCGTGGAGCAACAAGACCGGGGAATTGGTTCAGCCGAATGAGATCAAGGCGGCGCGCAAGTAGTCAGGCGTAAGCGCGGTCAATCAAGAATCGAACAGGAGAATACGATGGAAGCAACGGTACCAGGACACGCGGACACGCACGCTCACGGGCACCATGGGCACCCCCCCAGCGGGCTGATGCGCTGGGTGACAACGACCAATCACAAGGATATCGGCACGATGTACCTGTGGTTCAGCTTTGCCATGTTCCTGGTCGGCGGGATGATGGCGCTGACGATACGTTCCGAACTGTTCCAGCCGGGCTTGCAGATTCTCGAGCCTGAGCGCTTCAACCAGATGACCACGCTGCATGGCTTGATCATGGTGTTCGGCGCGATCATGCCGGCCTTCGTCGGTTTCGCCAACTGGATGATCCCGATGCAGATCGGCGCCGCCGACATGGCCTTCGGCCGCATGAACAACTGGAGTTTCTGGTTGTTGCCGCCCGCCGCCACGCTGCTGGTCACCTCCCTGTTCGTGCCGGGTGGCGCCGCCGCCGCCGGCTGGACCTTGTATGCCCCCCTGAGCGTGCAACAAGGCATGGGCATGGATATGACCATCTTCGCCGTGCATATCCTAGGCATGTCGTCGATCATGGGATCGATCAACATCATCACCACCATCCTCAACCTGCGCGCCCCAGGCATGAACCTGATGAAGATGCCGCTGTTTGTCTGGACCTGGCTGATCACAGCCTTCCTGATCATCGCCGTGATGCCTGTTCTCGCCGGCGCGGTGACCATGATCCTGACCGACCGGCACTTCGGAACGAGCTTCTTCAATGCGGCTGGCGGCGGCGACCCGGTACTGTTCCAGCACGTGTTCTGGTTTTTCGGCCACCCCGAGGTTTACATCGTGGTGATTCCCGGCTTCGGCGTGGTGTCACAGGTGGTTTCGGCCTTCTCGCGCAAACCTCTGTTCGGCTATGCCTCGATGGTCTATGCGACGGCCTCGATCGCCGTCCTGTCCTTCTTCGTCTGGGCCCACCACATGTATACCGTCGGCATGCCCGTCGGCGGGCAGTTGTACTTCATGTATGCGACCATGCTGATCGCCATTCCGACCGGAGTGAAAGTATTCAATTGGATCGCCACCATGTGGCGCGGCTCGCTGAGTTTCGAGACGCCGATGCTGTTCTCGCTGGGATTCATCTTCCTGTTTACCATGGGCGGATTCTCCGGCCTGGTGCTGGCGATGGCGCCGGTCGATGTGCAGATGCAGGACACCTACTACGTGGTGGCGCATTTCCACTACACCATGGTGGCCGGCGCTCTGTTCTCGGCATTCTCGGCGACCTATTATTGGCTGCCGAAATGGACCGGCCACATGTACAACGAGAAACTCGGCAAGGTGCATTTCTGGCTGTCGCTGATCTTCTTCAACATGACCTTCTTCGTTCAGCATTTCCTCGGGCTCGCCGGCATGCCGCGCCGCATTCCCGACTATGCGCTGCAATTTACCGAGTTCAACCAGATCTCGACCATCGGCGCATTTGGTTTCGGACTCTCCCAACTGCTGTTCCTCTACAACATCATCACCTGCATTAAGGGCGGCCCCAAGGCGCCCGCCAAACCGTGGGATGGCGCCGAAGGACTGGAGTGGGATCTGCCTTCGCCGGCGCCTTACCACTCCTGGGAAACTCAGCCAACCGTGAAGTAGGCGTTTCAATGGACAATCCCGGTCAATCGCCGAATAATTCATCCGCCAGGCGCACGCTGCTTACCGGCCTGTTTTTGGCATCGGTGGCGTTGGCGATGTTCATCGGGTCTATCCTGGGCGGCTGGGTGACGGTCAAATGAAGGTCATCACAATCACGGACAATCGCAAGTTGGTTGCCAAATTGGTGCTGTTTTCGACGCTGATGTTCGGCTTCGGTTATGCGCTGGTGCCGTTCTATTCGGTCTTTTGCGCGCTTACCGGCCAGAACCAGATCGGCCTGACCGACCTGCCGACCAATACGCAAGTGGACTCCGGTCGAACAGTCAACATCGAATTCGATGCCAATGTGCACGATATGCCCTGGCAGTTTCACCCCTTGCAATCTCAGGTCGCGGTGCATCCGGGTGAAGTGACGCAAATCCTCTATGAGGTGGTCAATACCCGCAATGTGCCGGTTACCGGGCAAGCGATTCCGAGTTATGGGCCGAAACGCGTGGCCGAGTATTTCAAGAAGCTGGAATGTTTCTGCTTCGAGAGGCAGACGCTGGCGGCGGGAGAACGGCGGCGGATGCCGGTAGTGTTTGTAGTCGATCCCGCGCTGCCAAAGGACATCGGGACGATTACTCTGTCCTATACGTTTTTCGAAGTCGAAGGTATCCATGCCGCATCGCCTTCGAGCGGGCAGGGCGGAGCATGAAAGAGCAAGCGCCGGTGGCGAAGCAAGCCAGCTTCCTGGCTGTAGTAACGACGATATTCTGGGCGTTTTTCGGAGTGCGCAAGCGTAGCGATCACGAGTCGTCCACGGTGAATATCACGCCAGTCCAGGTGGTGGTTGGAGGTCTGATTGGCGGTGCGCTGTTTGTATTCATACTGATCTTCGTGGTGCGGATAATCATCGCGAACCACGGGACAACTATCTGATAGGGAGATGACGATGTCGCAGGAAACCTATTACTACGTGCCTGGCCCATCGCGTTGGCCGCTGGTCGGTTCGCTCGCCTTGCTGCTCATGGGGTCGGGCGCGGCGATGTGGGTGAACCATATTGGTGCCGGCCCATATATGGTGCTGGCCGGCTTCCTCGTTCTGGTTTTCATGATGAAAGGCTGGTTCGGCGTCGTCATCGGAGAATCGGAAGGCGGCTCCTATAACAAGCGGGTCGACCTTTCGTTCCGTTGGGCGATGAGCTGGTTCATCTTCTCCGAAGTGATGTTCTTCTCGGCATTTTTCGGCGCCTTGTTTTATGTCCGCACCCTGTCGATACCGGATCTCGGCAGCGTCGAACAACAAATGCTATGGCCCGAGTTCAAGGCCGCCTGGCCCTCGGCCGGCCCAGGCTTCAAGGAGGCGTTTACGCCGATGGCGGCCTGGGGAATACCGGCCATCAACACCCTGCTGCTGCTGACGTCCGGCGTCACCCTGACTTGGGCGCACTGGGGTCTGCTCAAGGACAACCGAACTCAGCTCAAGCTTGGACTGGTATTGACGATCCTGCTCGGCCTGGTCTTCCTGTCGTTGCAGGTATTCGAATACTCGCACGCCTACCACGAGATGAACCTGAAGCTATCGACCGGCGTCTATGGCACGACGTTCTTCATGCTGACCGGGTTCCATGGCCTGCACGTGACGATCGGCGCCACGATGCTGATCGTCATGCTGTTCAGGGTAATGGCGGGCCATTTCAAACCCGACCACCATTTCGCCTTCGAGGGCGTGGCCTGGTACTGGCACTTCGTCGACGTGGTATGGTTGTTCCTGTTTGTCGTCGTTTATTGGCTGTAATACTCAGACCGAAGTCGATCCGCAGTAAAATCAAAAAAGCGCCGCCCCGCGGCGCTTTTTTTCCTTTCAAAGGCTAGAGCCGTTCGCCGATCAGGCCAAAATAATGTGCCGCCATGAGCATCGCAAATAACAGCAACGAAAGACCGACCCTCCCGGTGAGTGCGCGTGCGGTACGATTGGAGCCTGAACGGTCGGCCAACAGGAAGAACAGCGCCGAACCCATACTGATCAGGATCAACACCAGCAGTATCACCACGACAATGCGCACGAGAGTCCCCAAGAACAAACCAAAGCGGAAGTTTAGCCCATCGCACGCCGGCAAACCATCTCCAGGTGAGCGGGAATAAAGACGTGGCAACGATCACGAAATTACTGCCGACGCTGGCGGCATTCGCGGTGATGGCGCTGACGATGGCGTTGGGCGTATGGCAGGTCGGGCGAGCGCATGAAAAGGACGCACTGGCCGGCCGCTACGACGCCTTGGCGAAAGCGCCGCCGATCGACCTGGGCGCGGAAATTCTGGACATTCCTCCATCGCTGGAATTTCATCCGGTCAATGCCAAGGGAATCTGGTTGCCTGAGCAGGCAGTGTTTCTTGATAACAAGGTGCACCAGGGGCACGTCGGATTTCAAGTCCTCATGCCGTTGCGGCTGGAGGGCAGCGATATGCACGTTTTGGTCAATCGCGGCTGGCTGCCGGCAGCGGGCGACCGGTCGCAAATGCCCCAGCCGAAAACACCTGTGGGCGTGGTCGACATCCATGGCTTCCTGCGCTCTGCTCCGGATCGTTTCAAGGAGTTGAGCGAGACCTATCGCGAAGGCCGCATCTGGGAAAATGTCACCGTGGAGCGCTATGCGGCCTGGTCGAAACTCAAATTGCAACCCATGATCCTGTACCAGACCGATGCCGTCGAGGATGGCCTGGTTCGGCTCTGGATCCGCCCTGACGCCGGGTCGGAACGCAATATCGGTTATGCCCTGCAGTGGTTCGGCTTGTCCGCGTTGACGGCATTTTTCTGGCTGCGCCATTTTTTCCGGAGAAAGGCTCCCGATGTCGCTTAACGGCAAGAACCCGCTGTTGTGGCTATTCGCCCTGGGCATGCTGACACTTGCCGGATCCTATGGGGCTTATCTGTGGTGGCTGCCTACGCAGCATATGAACCACGGCGAATTGCTGGAAACCCGCCCCCTGCCGGCAACCATGCTGCAAGAGATGTCGGGCAGACGGTTCCCGTTTGAAAGTCTGCGCGGCAAGTGGCTGTTGTTGACCGTCCAGCCCGCTGCCTGCGATGCGCGGTGCCGGCAAAAACTCTATTACATGCGACAAGTGCGTACCGCCCAGAACGAGAATATGATGCGCATCGAGCGTCTCTGGCTGGTAACCGGCGAAGGCAGTCCAGCACCGTATTTGCTGTCCGAGCACCCGGGGTTGATAATGGCCCGCCTGACTGATCCCGCCTGGCTGGCTGCCTTGCCGGTGAGACGCGAAGCCGGTGAACATATCTACCTGGTCGACCCGCTCGGCAACCTGGTATTGCGTTACAACGACGAATCGGATCCCACGGGTATGCTCAAGGATCTGGTGCGCCTGCTGAAGGTCTCGCGCATCGGCTGAATAGCGCAATGTTGCCAGGCGAAGAAGAACAGCTTTATGAAGACCGAACCCATCATGGAAACGAATTTGCCATCCGCTATGGCCGCGACAATCCGGCGGCAGGCCGGCGATTTTTTCGCCCTGACCAAGCCGCGGGTCGTTTCATTGATTGTTTTCTGCGCCTTCATCGGCATGTTGCTCGCCCCCGGCAGCCTGGCCATGCCCGGCGTCCTCGCAGCGGCGACGCTGGGTATCGCCCTGGTCGCCGGCGCCGCGGCGGCCCTCAACTGCCTGATTGAACAAAATATCGATCGCAAGATGGCGCGCACGCGAGCGCGGCCGCTGCCACGCGGCGCGATCGGCGCGGGAGCCACCCTGGTCTGGTCGCTGGCCTTGTGCAGCCTGGGTTTGGCGATCCTGCTCTACTGGGTCAATCCGCTCACCGCGTGGCTGACACTGGCGACTTTTGTCGGCTATGCCCTCATCTACACCGTGGTGTTGAAACCCCTGACGCCGCAGAACATCGTCATCGGCGGCCTGTCCGGAGCGATGCCGCCGGCCCTGGGATGGGCTGCCGTGGCCAACGACCTGCCCGCCCAAGCGTGGTTGCTGGTGCTGATCATTTACGCCTGGACGCCCCCTCACTTCTGGGCGCTGGCGCTGTATCGAACACGCGAATACGCGGCGGCGGGGGTACCGATGCTGCCGGTCACCCACGGATCCAAGTTCACCCGCCTGCACATCTTCCTCTACACCTGGCTGCTCACTGCCGTCACGCTGATGCCGTTCATCATCGGCATGAGCGGCTGGCTTTACCTGGGAGTGGCGCTGGTCCTGGACGCCCTGTTTCTCGCCTACACCTGGCTGCTCTGGCAGGAATACAGCGATGCGGCGGCCCGCAAGACCTTCAGATATTCGATCTTCTATCTGTCCGCCCTGTTCTCAGCCCTGCTGATCGACCATTTCCTGTGAATCGAGTACCCGCCATGCGCCGTCTGATCGCGCTCTGTACGATGTTGCTGCTGGGATGCAGCCAGCCGCCGCAGTTCAACAGCACCGATATTACCGGTGCCGAATTCGGCCGCGAGTTTTCCTCGCCGCTGACCGACCATACCGGATCGCCGCGCCGGCTGGCCGACTTCAAAGGCAAGGCGGTGGTGATATTCTTCGGCTACACGCAGTGCCCGGATGTCTGCCCGACTACGCTATCCGCCATGGCCGAAGTGTTGAAACTGCTCGGCGACGATGGCAGGAAAGTGCAGGTGCTGTTCATTACGGTGGATCCGGAACGCGACACTCGCGAACTGCTCGCCGCCTACGTGCCGGCGTTCCATCCTTCGTTCATCGGCCTGAGCGCCGACGCGACCACGACCGCGGCGACGGCGCTGGCATTCAAGGTCTTCTACCAGAAACAGGCGGGCAGTTCCCCCAACACCTATAGCGTAGACCACAGTGCCAACAGCTACGTCTATGACCCGCAGGGCCATTTGCGCCTCTACGTGAAACACGGCGAAATACCGGAGAAGATCGCCGCCGATATCAAATTGTTGCTGGCGGGAAAATAAATGGCCGCCCGGAAAACGGGGCGGCCATTGATTCATCAGGGAAACAGCGTGATTTAGTACCCTGAAACCAAGGGCGGGCACTAGTGCGGCGTCAGCGTTTGGCGCATCTTCTGCAAAGCCTTGACCTCGATCTGGCGTATCCGCTCCGCGGATACTCCGTATTCCTCCGCCAGTTCATGCAGCGTCTGGGCTTCGCCTTCCTCGGCCAGCCAGCGTCGCACCACTATATCCCGACTACGTTCGTCCAGTTCCGCCAAGGCGTCGCTCAGGCCGGCGCCCTGGAGACGGTCATATTCCTTGCGTTCCAGCATGGCCAATGGTTCGGTGCTGACTTCCGCCGGCAGATAGGCGATCGGCGCGTAGCGATCTTCCTCGTCATCGACCATGGGCTCCAGCGAAACATCCTGGCCGGAGAGACGCGTCTCCATCTCGACGACTTCCTCGGGCTTGACACCGAGCTGCTTCGCCATCGCCCTCACTTCATCCGGGCTGAGGGTGGTCAAGCCTTTTTTCAGGCTGCGCAGGTTGAAGAACAGCTTGCGTTGTGCCTTGGTGGTCGCAATCTTCACCAGGCGCCAGTTCTTCAATACATATTCGTGGATTTCGGCTTTTATCCAATGCAGGGCGAACGAGACGAGGCGCACGCCGCGTTCCGGATCGAAGCGCTTGACCGCCTTCATCAGGCCGACATTCCCCTCCTGTATCAGGTCGGCGTGAGGCAATCCATAGCCCAGATAGCCACGGGCGATCGAAACCACCAGGCGCAGATGCGACAACACCAACTGACGCGCGGCATCAAGATCGTCCTCGTTGCGAAAGCGCCGCGCCAAATCCTTTTCCTCTTGTTCGGAAAGGATAGGCATGCGGTTCGCCGCCTGGATGTACGTCTCGATACTGCCGGCAGTTGTGGGCAGTGCAATATGATGAATCGACAGAGCGTTGCTCATAAATTTACCTCCTGGAAGAATTTTAGCACTCTCGGCCTAAGAGTGCCAATCTTGAATTTAGTTCTGTGCTGACAGGCTGTTCCGTGTCGCAAAACGACCTCAGGTGGACGTTTGACGTGCGTCAATGCCGGTACCCCGGTCACGACTATGCTTTAGTCGAATAGGTGACTTAAGGGAATTGCGCACACCGTCGAAACAGGGCATCGCCAGACGTGCAAGAAGGGCAGAATTGAATTCTCCATCTCTCATCCAGACCCAGGTTCTGATCATCGGCGGCGGCGTCACGGGCACGGCGCTGGCCCGCGACCTTGCGTTGCGCGGCGTCGACTGCATCCTCGTCGAGAAAGACGACATCAATGCCGGCGCCTCGGGGCGCAATCATGGCCTGCTCCACAGCGGCGCCCGCTACGTCGCCGGCGACCGCGAGGCGGCGATGGAGTGCCGCGCCGAAGGCGAGATTCTCAAGCGCGTGGCGGCGCAGACGATCCAGGACACCGGCGGCTACTTTGTCGCGGTGCAAGGCGACGACGAACGCTACATCGCCGATTTTCCGTCGTACTGCGCCCGGTCGGGAATCAGCGCGCGCGCAGTCGACGTCGCAACGGCACGCGCGCTGGAACCGGCGATCTCGGAACGCACGATCGCGGTGTTCGAGGTGCCCGACGCGGCGATCGACCCGTTCCGGCTCTCCCTGGAAAGCATGGCGCAGGCCAGCAGCCTGGGAGCGCGACTGATGCGGCGCAGCCGCGTGGTGGGCTTCGAACGCGAGGGGCGGCGGATTCGCGCGGTACGGGTGCTATCCCTGGGCGGCGGGACGGAGGTGCGGATCGAAGCCGCGCAGGTGGTCAACGCTTCGGGCGCGTGGGCGCGGGAGGTGGCGCTGCTCGCCGACGCTCCGATAGCGATGACTTACTCCAAGGGAACCTTGCTGGTTACCCACACCCGCCTGGCCCACCGCGTGGTGAACCGCCTGCGGCGGCCCGGCAACGCCGACATCATGATGCCGGGCGGCACGGTGTCCATCGTCGGCACGACGTCGACGCGCGTGGACACCCTGGACGACGTGCACCCCACGACGGTTGAGGCCGACCTGATCGTCGAGGAGGCCGCGCGGATGCTGCCGACGCTCGCGACGACGCGCTTCATTCGAGCTTATGCGGGGGTACGGCCGCTGCTGGGCTCCGCGGGCGCGGCGGACAGCCGTGCCGTCTCCCGCGGCTTCGCCCTGTTCGACCATGAGGATCAGGGGCTGGATAACCTGGCGACCATCACCGGCGGCAAGCTCACCACTTGCCGGCTGATGGCCGAACGGGCCGCGGATCTGGTCTGCCGGCGCCTCGGCGTGACGCGCCCCTGCCTGACCGCCACGACGCCCTTGCCGGTATCCCCGGAATGCGAGTGGACCGCGCCGGGCCATTCTGCACGCGAATGGATCCGCTCCCACAGGCCCGACGACACGCTGCTGTGCGAATGCGAAATGGTGCCGGGCAGTGCCGTCGATGCCATCTACGCCGCGCTGCGCTCGGCCGGCGACACCCCGACGCTGACCGACATCGGCTTGCGCAGCCGCGTCGGTAAAGGTGCCTGCCAGGGGGGCTTCTGCGCCGTGCGCACCGTGGCGCACCTTTATCAGCGCGGCGATTTCCAGGCGCGGCGCGGCCTCGGCGAGATTCTCGATTTCTTCGGCGAGCGCTGGCGCGGCCAGCACGCTGTCCTCTGGGGTGAGCAACTCGCCCAGGCGGAGTTGATGGAGGCGCTGCACTGCGGATTGTTCGGAGAGGAGTTGCGCGGCGCCAAGCCGCTCGCCGACCCGACTGCCGATGCGGCGGACGCGGTGTCGCGATGACCGGCGTACGGCGAAACAGCTGCGACGTCGCGGTGATCGGCGCCGGCATGGCGGGCATGGCGGCCGCCTTGTTTGCGGTGGAACGTGGCCTGTCGTGCATCCAGATCGGCAGCGGCGGCGGCATTCTGTTCGCCAGCGGGTTGCTCGACCTCCTGGCTGTCCACCCAGTGGCCGAGCGTTGCCTGTGGCAATCTCCCTACACCGCCCTCGATGCGCTAGCGGGGGAGCAGCCCGACCACCCTCTGGCACGCGTCGCTCCGGTTTCAATCCGCGCTGCGTTCGAGAGCTTCGTCACGGCCCTCGCCTCCGCAGGACTCGCTTACGCTCCGCTGGGCGAGCGGAACCGTAGCGTGCTCACGTCGATCGGGACCGTCAAGACCACGTACGGCGTGCCCGTGACTATGGTCGCGGGCGCGGACGCATTAGACGGACGGGCACGCTGCCTGCTGGTGGACTTCCGTGGGCTGCGCGAATTCAGCGCGCATCAGATCGCCGCGACGCTGGCCGATCGCTGGCCTGAGTTGCGCCACCAGCGGATCGATTTTCCTGGGTTCGAAACCGTGCCCGAACTGTACGCCGTCCATCTTGCGCGTGCCCTGGAAACCGTGGAAACGCGCGAGCGGACGATTGCTCTGATAAGGCCGCTGGTGGGCGATGCGCGCGCGGTCGGACTCCCTGCCGTCCTAGGCCTCGAACGCTCGCGCGAAGTTCACGCGGCATTCGAGGCGGGACTCGGCGTGCCGGTGTTCGAGATACCGACCATGCCGACATCGGTGCCGGGGTTGCGGCTGCTGGGGGCGCTGGAAGCGGCCGTGTCGTCCCACGGCGTGCGGCGGCGCCACCAGGCGAGCGTACGTGCGCTGACCTACGACGGAAATATGGAAACAGCGACGCTCGACCTCGAAGGTGTTCCTGGCGGCGAGCGCGTGACCGCCCGCGCGGTGGTGCTGGCGACCGGCCGATTCAGTGGACGCGGGCTCGCCGCCGACCGAGGCTACGTCCGCGAGAGCATCCTCGGCTTGCCGGTGCATCAGCCGGCCTCGCGCGAGGCGTGGCACAAGCGCGACTTTTTGGATCCATCGGGCCACGCCATCAACCGCGCCGGCTTGAGGGTAGACGATGCCTGGCGGCCGCTGGACACGGACGGCAAACCGGCCTGGCCGCGGCTGTTTGCGGTCGGCTCCATCCTCGCCCACCAGGACTGGATGCGCTCGAAATGCGGCTCAGGGCTGGCAATCGCCACGGCCTGGGCGGCGGTGGAACAAGTGGCGCATCGGCTCGGCGCGACTGCGGCCGGGTAGAGTCATGTCGCCAACGCTCTTCCAGATATCCCTCTACGCATCGCTGGCGTTGTGCGCTTTGGGCCTGCTGTGGCGTGTCTCGACTTGGTTCAGGATCCGCATCGGTCCCGACGCACGCGTGGTCACGGCATCGCAGCGGGTAGCCGCGCTATTCCGGGGCGCCGCTGCGGCGCTGTTCACGCTGAGAGTGTTTCACGTCCTCGGCACCTTGTTCCTCGACGTGCTGCTCCAGCGCAGGCTCTATTTGAACGACAAGCTGCGCTGGCTCGGACACCTGCTCATCTTCGTCGGATTCATGGCTCTGCTGCTGATGCACGCGCTCGCGCCGGTCGTGACCGTGAAGCTGTTCCATGGCTACGAGTCCACCCGGGATCCCTATCTGTTCCTGCGCAACCTCTTCGGAGCGATGATGGTGATCGGATTGGCACTGTTCCTCTTCGGATTGTGGCGCCGGCGCACGGTCTTTGCGCCTGTGCGCCGACCCACGGCTGCGGCCTTCATGGGACTCCTGGGGTTCGTCCTGGTGACGGGTTTCCTGCTCGAAGCGGACAAGATCGCCTCGCCGCGGGCTTTCTACCGCATGGCCAAGCAGTTCAACGGCACCTCCGATCCGGCGGAACTCAAGCCACTGCGCGCCGTCTGGGCCAGGGAGTTCGGCGTGGCGTTCGACGATCTGAAGGAACCGATAGCGCCGGAGGTGATGGAGAAAGGGCGCGAAATGCATGAGGATGATTGCGCGACCTGCCACGCCAAGCCCACGTCGGCCTTCGTCTCCTACCCTGTCGCCCGGATGCTGGCGCCGCTGGTGGGCCTTCTGGATGCGGGAGGCGCGGATGTATGGCTGCTCTATCTCCACGTATTTGCCTGCTTCCTCGGCTTGGCGACGCTGCCGTTTACCCGCTTCCATCACGCAGTGGCCGCCCCGGTCGGCCTGCTGGTCAATGGCGCGGCGCCGAATCGGGAGTTCTCCGCCGCCGGCCGCGCATCGCGTCGGGCGTTGGCGATGGACGCCTGTGTGCATTGCGGTATCTGCGACACCCACTGCTCGGTGGCCCCGCTGGCGCGCTATCTGGGCAACCCGTATCTCCTGCCCTCGCACAAGCTCATCGCCGCTGGCGAGCTTGCCGGTGGCCGCTTGCCGCGGTCGGGTGAAGAAGACGAAAGGCGGCGGATCGCCGAGGGAGCCTTCCTCTGCACCGACTGCGGACGCTGTACCGACGTCTGCCCGGTGGGACTGGACCTGGAGGACCTGTGGCAGGCTGGGTGCGACGACCTCTCCGCCGCAGGCCTTCCGGCGCCGGCACAGTGGGTGCAGGCACGTCCCACCCTGGCGTGGGCCGAGTCCATGGAGGCGCAGCCCTGGCAACAAGACGCCGGCCACGACGCCCGTTATGCGCCGCTCTCCGCCGACCGCCGCAGCTTCTCACGCTGCGTCCAGTGCCAGACCTGCACCAACGTCTGCCCCGTGGTGGCGCACAGCATGGATCCCGCATACGGCGTCGACCTGACTCCGCAGAAGGTGATGAACCTGCTGCGACTGGGCCTGCGCGACCTCACCCTGGGTTCGCGCATGGTCTGGAATTGCGCCACCTGCTACCAGTGCCAGGAGAACTGCCCCGAAGGCATACGCGTCGCCGACATCATGGTCGAGTTGCGCGCGCTGGCAGTGCGCCGCCTGGGCGCAGTCAGAAGCTGGAGGGCACCGTCATGAAATATGCGCTGTTCCTCGGCTGCAAAATCCCGTCCCGGCTGCCGGCCTACGAAGCGTCGACGCGCACCGTGTTGGCGCATCTGGGTGTTACGCTGGTCGCTCTGGTGTTCAACTGATGTGGTTATCCCGCCCGCAACGTCAGCCGCGACGCCTTCGTGGTCGCCGCGGCCCGCAACCTGGCCCTGGCCGAGCGCGCCGGCCTAAACGTGCTGACGCCGTGCACCTGCTGCTTCGGCACGCTGCGGCACGCGATTCGCTTCCTGGACGAGGCCGCGGAACTGCGCTCGCGCGTTGCGCAGGCGCTGGCCGCCGAAGACCTCGCCTGGTCAGGGAAGGCCGAGGTCGAGCACCTGTTGCCGGTGCTGTCACGGGTGATCGGCGCCGACGCGCTTGCCGCCGCGGTCCGCGCCCCGCGCACCGGCCTGCGTGTCGCCGCCCAGTATGGCTGCCATGCGCTGCGCCCCGGCAACGTGGCCCGTTTCGACAACCCGATGGCGCCGACGATCTTCGAGACCTTGATCCGCTTAACCGGTGCGACCCCGGTCGACTGGCCCATGCGCCTGGACTGCTGCGGCGATCCGCTGCACGAGGCAAACGCCCCACTGTCGGAGCACATCACGCGCGCCAAGATCTCCGATGCCCTGGCGTCCGGTGCCGAAGTCATGTGCACGGCCTGCCCCCACTGCCACCTGCGCTTCGACGCGGTTCAGGCGGATACCCCCGACCAGTCGATTCAAACACTGCTCTACACGCAGCTTCTCGGGCTGGCAATGGGCCTGCCTGCCAAATCCCTGGGGCTCTAGGGCGTATTCTCAGTAGCCGGAAGCAGCGTGCGCCGAAACGCCAGACTTCGTGCCTGCGCGATGTTGTCAGGCCGCCTTGTTCATCCTTGAACGGACAAAATCGGCACCGTGCCCCTTTTCACTCGAATAGGAGCGACTGAGCAATGTCCAGCCATAGCGCAGCGCCGTTTCGATCGCCCGGTCAAGATCGTGCTTGTTGTCAAAGATTAATTGTCTATGCTCCAGCGCCTGGTTTTCCGCTGAGTGCTGCAAAGGAATTACGGCCGGTGGGTCGGTCCACATCTGCGTCGCTCCTTTCAAACTGGGCCAATGGACTTCTGCTTATTCTGTTACGACGGCCCTCATTTCATGAATTGAAAATGAAGCGGAAAACGCCCTGAAATCAAGCTTTAACCGCCCAGGTAGAAGGCCTTGCCCGCTCCAAATGGAATACGCCGGGGTAGGTACATATATGCACCGCATTGCGGGATCGGCACGTACAGGACGCTCGGATGAATTCCCGGTTACCGATACGACAATCCCAAAACCGTCCGCGACATGTCCGGGCAGCAGCCCTCCCAAAGAAATTTTTATCATCAACGCCCACAGCCAGTGTTGTTCTCACGTAAAAGCGTTACAATCTTTCTGCCGTTTTATTTACATCAACTAAAGGGGAACTCATGAACAAATCTGAACTCATCGATGCTGCCGCCAAAGAAGCCGACGTTTCCAAAGCAGCTGCCGGCAAGGCCCTCGACGCAATCATCGGCGCCATCACCAAGGCGGTAGCCAAGGGCGATAGCGTCACCTTGATCGGTTTCGGCACCTTCAGTTCATCCAAGCGCGCAGCCCGCGTTGGACGGAATCCGCAGACCGGCAAAGAACTCAAGATCGCGGCGACCACCGTACCCAAATTCAAGGCAGGCGCTGGATTCAAGGCAGCCGTTGGCGGCAAGAAGAAAGTCGCAGCCAAGAAAAAATAAGCTATCGGTTGAGTAGCTCATGACGACAAGGCTGCAGGAATGCAGCCTTGTTTTTTTGTGCCTATCGACTCCGGCATGTCGACGGAAACCACCCTCAGGCCCGAGCGCAAGCCGCCCATAGGATGCTGAAGATAGTGTTGGCAGGGCCGAGCGATACCTGTCGTTAATGAGCGAATCCTGGAACGGCCTGCGAACGCGAAATCAGCAAGCTGCCTCTTTGCGACGGTGCAGCTTGTAATATCGAAGTCATTTTGATCTGCTATTATGGTATTTGATTGTCAATATTACCTTGTACTTAACTGATCGAGGAGATAGCAATGAAGATGGGAATGAAGACATTGGCATCCGTGCTGCTCGCAGCGGGGCTGCTCCAGGCGACTGCTGCCGTGGCCCAGACAGAAATCCAGTGGTGGCACTCGATGGGCGGTGCTCTCGGCGAAGCGCTGAACGGGCTGGCGACAAAGTTCAACGACAGCCAGAAGGAATACAAGGTCGTCGCCGTTTACAAAGGGCAGTACCCCGAGTCGATGACGGCCGCGATTGCGGCTTTCCGCGCCGGCAACGCGCCGCACCTGTTGCAAGTATTCGAGGTCGGCACCGCGACCATGATGGCGGCCAAGGGCGCGATCGTGCCGGTGGCCACGGTGATGGCGGACGCCAAGGAACCGTTCGATCCAAAGGCCTACCTGCCGACCGTGACTGGCTATTACTCGGACCTCAAGGGCAACATGCTGTCCTTCCCCTTCAACAGTTCCACGGTGATGTTCTACATCAACAAGGATGCCTTCAAGAAAGCCGGCCTGGATCCGGTGGCGCCAAAGACGTGGAAGGAAGTCCTCGTCGCCGCCGAGAAGCTGAAGGCGTCCGGGCAGTCCTGCGTCTACACGACCAGCTGGCCGTCGTGGATGCACATCGAGAACTTCAGCGCCTGGCATAACGTGCCGATCGGCACCAAGCAGAACGGCATGGGCGGCTTCGACACCGAGTTCACCTTCAATTCACCGCTGCATGTACGCCACATAGCGATGCTCGGCGACATGGCGAAGAAAGGCCTATTTACCTACGCCGGACGCACCAACCAGGGAGACGCCAAGTTTTCCAGCGGCGAATGCGCGATGTTCAGCGGCAGCGCGGGCGCCCAGGCCGGCATCAAAAAGACGGCGAAGTTCGAATGGTCGATCAATTTCATTCCGTATCACGACGACGTGAAGGATGCGCCGCAGAACTCGATCATCGGCGGTGCTTCGGTGTGGGTGATGGGCGGCAAGAAGCCGGCCGAGTACAAGGGCGTGGCAAAGTTCCTGGCCTTCCTCTCGCGACCCGAAATCCAGATGGAATGGCACACCACCACGGGCTATGTGCCGATCACGCAGGCGTCCTATGATTTGACGCGCCAGTCCGGCTTCTACGACAAGAACCCCGGTGCCGACATGCCGGTGAAGCAGCTCACCAACAAGCTGCCGACCGCGAATTCGAAGGGCCTGCGCTTCGGCAATTACGTGCAGGGCCGCGAGGTGATCGAGGAGGAGTTGGAGGCTGTGTTCGCGGGCACGAAGGACGCCAAGACAGCTTTGAACGATGCCGTGAAGCGGGGCAACGAAATCCTGCGCAAGTTCCAGGCGGCGAACAAGTAGATTCAGAAACGCTGGGGCGCCGAACGGAATGGAAAAGCGCGTAGTCTTCCGTTCGGCGTGGCTGCCCTATGTGCTGCTGGCGCCGCAGCTCGCCATCACGGTGGTGTTCTTCTTCTGGCCGGCGGGACAGGCGGTTTGGTATTCCTTCCAGTTGCAGGACGCCTTCGGCCTGCACAGCGAATTTGTCTGGTTCGACAACTTCACCTATCTGTTCAGCGATCCGCACTACCTGGAATCCTTCAAGACCACGGCAGTGTTCAGCGTGTCCGTGGCCGGCCTGGGCATCGCCATCTCGCTGCTCCTCGCCACCATGGCCGACCGGGTGGTGCATGGCGCGCTCATCTACAAGACCGTACTGATCTGGCCTTACGCGGTGGCGGCGGCGGTCGCCGGCGTACTGTGGGCGTTTCTGTTTGCACCATCCATCGGCATCGTCACCTATGTGCTGAAGGGCTTCGGCGTCGACTGGAACTGGATCATCAAGGGCGACCAGGCGATGCTGCTGATCATCATCGCTTCGGTGTGGAAGCAGATCAGCTACAACTTCCTGTTCTTCCTTGCCGGCCTGCAATCGATCCCCAAGTCCCTCATTGAGGCGGCGGCGATCGACGGCGCGGGGCCGGCGCGGCGCTTCTGGACCATCGTGCTGCCGCTGCTGTCGCCGACCGCCTTCTTCCTGCTGGTGGTCAACATCGTCTATGCGTTCTTCGATACCTTCGGCGTGATCGACTCGACCACGCAGGGCGGGCCGGCGCAAGCGACCCAGATACTCGTTTACAAGGTTTACCACGACGGAGTGAAGGCGGCCGACATCGGCGGATCGTCGGCGCAATCGGTGATCCTGATGATCATCGTCATCGCCCTGACCGCCGTGCAGTTCAAGTTCATCGAGCGTAAGGTGCAGTACTGATGGGCGTCCCATGGTAGAGAAAAGGCCGCTACTCGACTTCGTCACGCACGCCGTCCTGATCGTCGGCGCGTTCCTGATCGCATTCCCGCTCTACGTGACTTTCGTTGCGTCCACGCTGTCGCTCGACGAGATCATGACGGGGCCGATGCCGCTGCTGCCGGGCAGCCATTTCATCGAGAACTATTCCCAGGTGCTGTTCGCGGGATCGACCACCGGATCGAAAGCGTCAGTTCTGGACATGCTGTTCAACAGCGCCGTGATGGCCCTGGCTGTGCCGCTGGGCAAGATATCCGTCTCCATTCTCTCGTCGTTCGCCATCGTGTATTTCCGCTTTCCGCTGCGCAATTTCTTTTTCTGGACGATCTTCGTCACCCTGATGTTGCCGGTCGAGGTACGCATCATCCCGACCTTCAAGGTGATGGCCGACCTGGGCCTGCTCAACACCTA
>JAPLQT010000096.1 GCA_026399515.1 Pseudomonadota bacterium
CAAAATAAAGCCCGCTCGGTGGCGGGCTTGAGCCTGTTGCGCGTGAATGGGGGAGGGTGCTGGCTACGCCGCTTTCAAATCAGCCCAATCAAGAATCTTGTCGGTCAATAGCCCAAGGTCACGCTCGACCTCGACCCGGCAGTGCCGGGGCGCACGCCACACGACATGATCAATGGCGTTGTCAATCTCCGCCATTTTCTTCTCGGGCATTTCTCGTACCGGGCGCGCGATAAACAAACCGAGCTTCTTGAATCCACGTGCATCCGCCGCGTACTCAATATCGAGCAGCGTATCGAGCAGGTGCACACGAATAATTGGCCCCGAATAATCAGCAGACTCGAGCCCAGCCGCGCCGCTGATCGATTGCAATGGAATTCTGACGGTGCGTGGCCCTTTCTCGGTCTGCACGATGGTCAGAGGTGAATGAGGAATCAAGCCATCCACGTTCATGAATTCGCCTTTGGTGCGAAGCAGTTGATACACCTTCGCGCGCAATTGCTCGGTTTTGACGGGTTCGGGGCGCTCGGCAGATTGGCGCTGCGCAATAGCGACCGTAACCTGATCACGAAAAAATGTTGCGAGTGCCGTTTCCGGGTCCATGTTGTAGAACGGCCGCGGTTCGCCGAGGGCGATATTGGGTGAGGGCTGCGCAACATCATCAAGGAATGCCCTTGCCCCCAGCTGCGCCAATTCGACGAGGTTATCTGCGGCATCGCCGTACAAACATTCCAGACGCCCTGGCGTGGAAATCACGCGCACATGGCGCCGGCCGTCGGCACCGATGATCCCAATGCCGACATTGAGGACCTCGTCAGAAAATAGGTCGGGGATGACGCGAATCCTGGAAAAGTATCCGGCCGGCGCTTGCTCAAGCGGGTGCTTTAGCAGGTCATCGAGTTTGTTCCTCATGATCAGGCGATCAATCCGACAAGGTTCGTAAGTAGAGGGATGGCGCTATGTCCGCGTTTCTGTAGAAAATTGCCTGCTTCGAGCTTGTCCGGATCGGATCCAAACCAAAAAGCCAGTTCAGGTTCGGCTCTTTTGTAGACCTCCAGAAACCTACGAGCACTATGAAGAATTGCGCTCTTCACAGGCAGCGGCAATTTTGTGGGATCGAACAAGATGTCCATCAGGCGGTTTGCGTAGTCATCGTCACTCTTTAAATCGGCCGCTTCCCAGTGTGGGCCCGTCAGGATACGGCCATGATCAATCACCGCAAATTGACCGGGGCGAACCTGAATCAGGTTTCCGGTGTTCCGATCGACATTGGCAACCCAGGTATCGAATGCCATGACCGCAGGCAAATCCGTCCAACCGAGCAGTTTCTTTTGAATGTCGGCAGAGTTGCGATAAAGCAATTTCACCATACCGGTGTTTCGTTTGCTCGGATCGTGCGCTTCGAGACTAGCGAAACAAGCGTTATCCCCGGAGACCAATGCCGTGCCCAGATCCTTGTGCATTGAGCGCAAAACCGAATGCGTCACTCGAATCAGGGCGGACTGTGATTGCGGCAATCCGGCGTGATGCGCAAGGGTGTATCCCACGATTTCGTTAATCAGCCCGCGAACCGGGAGCGACCCGTCGCTGTCGTTCCGATCGGTAATGAACTTGACGTACCACCGGCGCGTCTTGCCCTCAAAGTTGATCAGTGCCAGGTGCGTATATGAATCGCGTCCAAACGCCACGGGCTCGAGCGCTGTTACATACTGCTCGGGATCAAGCAACTCAATACACAGCTTCGGGCTCAAGATTTCGCACGCGGCACGGCGGCCTCAATCTCAAAATCGATCGCTTGCGCAGCGCGTTTGTGTCGTTTTCCGGGTTTTAGCGGCGCTGGGGCGAAGTCAGCAGTTTCAGCCATTTGTCTGGCCTTCGCTCGTCTAACCTTGGTGGCCGCGGCCCGTATTTGTGCGCGCCATACATCGGCGTCCTCGGGCTCAAGAACGCCAAGATCATCCA
>JAPLQT010000065.1:0-58503 GCA_026399515.1 Pseudomonadota bacterium
CCGGCAGCGTCGAGGTCTTGCCCTGGATGACGTTGCCGAGCGAGTCGCCGACCAGCATGACATCGACGCCGCAGCGGTCTTCCAGCGCCGCGAAGCTGGCGTCGTAGGCGGTGAGCATGGCGATCTTCTCGCCCTCGCGCTTCATGCGCGCGAGTTCGGGGAGGGACATCGGCTTGTTGCTGGCGAGGTAGGTCATGAGCAGCTCCGATTCAGCGGAAGACGAAATAGACGGCGCCAAGGATACACAATCCCGCCCAAAGATAGTCGAGCTTGAGCGGCTCCTGCATGTAGAAGATTACGAAGGGCACGAACACCACGAGAGTGATGACTTCCTGAAGGATCTTCAATTGTCCCAAATCCATGGCCTGGTGGCCAATCCGGTTCGCCGGTACCTGCAGCAGATATTCGAACAGGGCGATTCCCCAGGAGGCCAGCGCGGCAATCCACCAGGGCCGGTCGCTGAGATTCTTCAAGTGCGCGTACCAGGCGAAGGTCATGAAGACGTTCGATGAGGTGAGCAATAAGGTCGTTTTCAGAGTGATCGGCAGGGACGGCAGCATCATTTTGAAGTTGCGGCAGAAGGGATGCGGACGATGGATTGATCGCGGCAGCCATCGAGGAACTGCCGCGCCGGTCCGCGCCTGGGGATGCTACAGTCGGGGGCGATTTCCAGCAGCGGTACCAGGACGAAGGCGCGCAGGTGCATGCGCGGATGGGGCAGGGTCAGATAGGGTTCGTCGAGCGTCGTTTCGCCGTGGAGCAGCAAGTCCAGATCCAGGGTGCGCGGCGCATTGGGAACACTGCGGCTGCGGCCGAACAATGCCTCGATATCGAACAGGGCTTCGAGCAACTGCTGGGGAGTCAATGTCGTTTGCAACATGGCCACGGCATTGATGAAATCGGGTTGATGCTTGAGTCCCACCGGTGCGGTCCGGTACAGGGAAGAGGACGAGACCACGGTGGTGGCGGGGATTTCAGCGAGCGCGGCAAGCGCTGCCTGCAGCGTCGCCAGCGGGTCGCCCAGGTTCGCGCCGAGCGCGACGTAGGCTGTCGACGCCAGCGAGGGCTTCACTCGGCCGGCTCCGCCCCGAACAAGTCACCCGACTGCGCACCTTCCTGCGCGCTCTCCTGCGCCTTGGCACCGCGCTTCATCCGCAGCGCCATTTTGCCGGAGCGCTTTTCGAAACGTGGCTGGAGCGCCCAGATGTCCTTGATATCGCCGCCGATGCGCCGGGTGATGGCGAGTTTCTCTGATTGCTGATCGAGCACCGCGTCCATGGCTTCAAGCAGCGCTGGGATCGGTATGCCCCCCTGCTGCTTGCGTTTCTCCCAGTCGGATAACACCTCATGCCACAATAGCGTGGCGAACAGGAAGCCGGGCGAAGTGGGCTTGCCCTGTCTTACCCGTTCATCGGTGCTGGCCAGCGCCAGCATGACGAAGCGTTCGCCCATCGGTTGCTCCATGATCACGTCCAGCAGCGGCAGCAGGCCATGATGCAGGCCTTCGTCGCGCAGGCGCTTGAGACATTCGACGGCGTGGCCGGAAAACAGCAGCTTGAGCATTTCGTCGAACACCCGCGGTGCCGGCACGTTTTCCATCAGGCCGGCCATTTCGCGGATCGGCGAGCGCGCCGCGGGATCGATGCTGAGTCCCAGCTTGGCGGAGAGTCGCACCGCCCGCAGCATGCGCACCGGGTCTTCGCGATAGCGGGCGCGCGGTTCGCCGATGACGCGCAGGGTCTTCTGGCGGATATCGGCCACGCCATGGTGATAGTCGAGCACGGATTCGTTGCCCGGATCGTAGTACAGCGCATTGATGGTGAAATCGCGCCGCGCCGCATCGTCCGCCAGGCTGCCCCAGACGTTGTCGCGCAATACCCGGCCGTGTTCGTCCTTTTGCGTGTCGGCGTCGTGGGCGGCGCGGAAGGTTGAGACTTCCAGTGTCTCGCCACCCTGCATCACATGCACGATCTGGAAACGCCGGCCGATGAGGCGCGAGCGGCGGAATAGTCCGTGCACCTGGTCGGGCGTGGCATTGGTCGCGATGTCGTAGTCCTTGGGGACGATGCCGGCGATCAGGTCGCGCACCGCGCCGCCCACCACGAACGCCTTGTAGCCGTGCTTTTGCAGCGTCTCGCAGGTGCGTCGCGCGCCGGAAGAAATCGCTTCGCGGTGTATCCCGTGGCGGGCCAGGGGAATCAGTGCCGGTTCGGTTGCCGAGGCGGTGGGGGCGCGACGCAATATGGTGATTGCGCGTCGCAGCAGCTTTCGGATCATGCGGAAGAGGATGGACGTTTGCTCGGAGAGGCCGCAATGATACAGGAAATCAACGTCTTGTCGGGAGTAACGAGCAGCGTCGAGATGCTTGATGCATCAATTAATTGACCGCTGTCGATCTGGCTCAACGCAGGCTGATGATAGTCCAGGCCATTTCCAGGGCGTGGGCGCGCAAGGTAGCGTCGGGATCGACCGCCACCGGGTCGGAAACCAGCTTCATCAACGGCAGATCGTTGTGCGAATCGCTGTAGAAATAGCTGTGCGCGAAGCTGCCCCACCACAGGCCCATGGATTCCAGCCACGCTTCGACACGCGCGATCTTGCCTTCGCGGAAGGCCGGAAGGCCGCGCGGCTTGCCGCTGTAGCGACCGTTGACGGTGTCCTGCGCGGGGACCGTGGCGATCAGGTGGGGGATGCCGAATTCGCTTGCGATCGGACCGGTGACGAAACTATTGGTGGCGGTGACGATGGCGGTCAGTGCGCCGGCGTTCAGATGCCTTTGCACCAGCTCCCTCGCCGCCGCGCCTATCATCGGGCGGATCCGCACACTCATGAATTCGGCATGCCAGGCGTCGAGCTCGGTGCGCGGGTGGCGGGCCAACGGCTGTAGCTGGAAATCCAGGAAGGCATGGATGTCCAGGGTCCCCTCCTGGTATTGCCGGTAGAACTCGAGGTTCTTGGCTTCCTGTAGTTCCCGGTCGAGCAGGCCCTTGCCGATCAGGAATTGCGCCCACTCGAAATCGCTGTCGCCGGTCAGCAGCGTGTTATCCAGGTCGAACAGCACCAGGTCGATTGTTTTCGTCATGTATTCAATTCCGGCGAGGTTTGCAAAATTTCGCGCAGCAGCGGCAGGGTGACCGGCCTGTGCTGCTCGAGTGACGCCTGGTCGAGCGCATCGAGCACGGCCATGAGCGAAGGCAGGTCGCGCCGCCCATGGCGCAACAGGTAATCGATCAGCGCAGCGTCGATGCGCATGCCGCGACCGGCGCCGTGGGCGCGCAACGCCGCGGCTTTCTCGGTGTCGCTGAGTGCCTGCACTTCGTAAATCAGGGCGCTGCCGATGCGGGTGCGCAAGTCCTCGCGCAACGCGGCTTTCAGGCGCAAGGGCGGGGTGCCGCCCGACAACAGCAGCGCCAGGCCCAGGTGGCGCGCGGCATTGAAAGTGCGGAACAAGCCGATTTGGGCAATTTCATTCAAATCATCGACGTCGTCGATGATCACCAGGGTGCCGGGGGCCAGGTCTTGTGCAGAGTCAAGATGTGCGCCCTCGCTGAAGCTGACCGGCCTCTGGCGCATCTGTGCCGCCTTCAGTACGCCGCGTAGCAAATGGCTGCGGCCGCTGCCCGCCGGGCCCCACAGGTAGATCTGGTCCACGGCGCCGGGATCGGCCAGCGCGCTAAGGCGCGCCAGCAACTCGGCGTTGTTGCCGACGACGAAGTTGCCGAGGGTATTCAGTGCGTCGGGGCGAATATCGAGCAGCAGTTGTTGCGGCGTCACGGTTATTCCTTGCCGCGATAAAAGCGGCTGGAGAGATACAGCGCGCTCACTTCGCGCAGTCCCACCAGCAACGCGGCGGAAGCCGGCAGCGCCAGCAGCACGCCGAAAAAGCCGAACAGTTGGCCGAAGGCCAGCAGGGCGAAGATCACCGCCAGGGGATGCAGACCGATGCGCTTGCCGACCAGCCAGGGCGTCAGGACGAAGCTTTCGAGAGCCTGGCCGACGCCGAATACCGCCAGCATGCCGAAGACCGGTCCCATGCCGGAAAATTGCAGCACCGCCACCACCAGCGCCAGGGAAAAGCCGGTGGCATAACCCAGGTAGGGGATGAATACCAACATGCCGGTGAGTATCCCCACCGGCAGCGCGAAATCGATGCCCGCCAGCCACAGTCCGGCGCAGTAGTATGCGGCCAGGAGCAGCATCACGGAAACCTGGCCGCGCAGGAACTCGGCCAGGACGGCGTTGATTTCTCCGACGATTTGCAGGGTCTTGGCATGCCAGGGGCGCGGAATGGCGTTGCCCAGGCGGCCGAGGATGAGATGCCAGTCGCTGAGCAGGTAGAACATCACCACCGGCGCCAACAAGAGGTTGGCAACGATGCCGAACAGCGCGATGCCGCCGATCTTGAGCGATTCGAAGAGCTTTTGCGCGATCAACTGAGCGCTGTCGCGGTTTTCGCTGAGGAGCTTGGAGAAGCTCGCCGGATCGAGTTTGAGCTGTATGCCGAAGCGCTCCTGGAGCCAGGGCATCAGTTGCTCGTTGAGCAGCGTGATGCCATCGGGCAGACGGACAAGCAGTTGCTGCGCCTCCTGGGTGACCAGCGGCAGCAGGATCAGCAACAGCAACGCGAAAATGGCCGCCAGCAGCAGCATCACCAGCAAGACGCCGATGAAGCGTGGGGTCCGGTGAATTTCGAGCCATTCCACCAGCGGCGCGCAGATGTAGGCGAGGATGCCGGCGAGCAGAAAAGGCGAGAGTATCGGGCTCAACAGATACAGCAGCCACAGGACGGCCAGCCCGAGCAGGCTCCAGATCAGGGTTTGCAGGCGGTCGCCGCGTTCGGTGGTCATTTCCGGTAGAATTCCCGACTGTATTTGTGGTTTCGTGCGTGGTTTGGCATTCCCGTCCGTCCGGAACGACCAAGCGCGCGAAAAGACGACACTTTAGCCGCCAGCCCACAGGAACTCAACTTGACTTCATCATCTTCGGCTACTTCGGCCCTGACTTATCGCGATGCCGGTGTCGATATCGACGCCGGCGATGCCTTGGTCGAGCGCATCAAACCCTACGCCAAGCGGACCATGCGGCCTGAAGTGCTGGCCGGCATCGGCGGCTTCGGTGCCTTGTTCGAAATCTCCAAGAAATATCGCGAGCCGGTGCTGGTTTCCGGCACCGACGGCGTCGGCACCAAGCTGAAACTGGCGTTCCAACTCAATCGCCATGACACCGTCGGCCAGGACCTGGTGGCGATGAGCGTCAATGACATCCTGGTACAGGGCGCCGAGCCCCTGTTCTTCCTCGATTACTTCGCCTGCGGCAGGCTCGATGTCGACACCGCCGCGACGGTCATCCAGGGCATCGCGCAGGGCTGCGAACTGGCCGGCTGCGCGTTGATCGGCGGCGAGACGGCGGAAATGCCCAGCATGTATCCGGACGGCGAATACGACCTGGCCGGCTTCGCCGTCGGCGTCGTGGAGAAATCGCGCATCATCGACGGCCGCGCCATCGTGCCGGGGGACGTGGTGCTCGGCCTGGCTTCCAGCGGCGCCCACTCGAACGGTTATTCGCTGATCAGGAAAATACTCGACCGCAGCCAGCCGGACCTGGCCGCCGACTTCCATGGGCGCCCCTTCGGCGATGCCGTCATGGCGCCGACGCGCATCTACGTGAAACCGTTGTTGGCGCTGATTCAGGCCTTGCCGGTGAAAGGCATGGCCCACATCACCGGCGGCGGTCTCACCGAGAATGTGCCGCGCATCCTGCCCGAGCACCTCACCGCCGCCCTCGACCAAAGCAAGTGGCTGCTGCCGCCGCTGTTCCAGTGGTTGCAGCGCGAGGGGCAGGTGGCGGACGGGGAGATGCATCGCGTCTTCAACTGCGGCATCGGCATGGCGGTGATCGTCGCCGCCGAGCATGAGCGCCATGCCGTTCAGTTGCTCCAGTCGGCGGGAGAAAAGGTATTTGCCATCGGCCGCATCGAAACGCGCGGAGCGGGGCTTCCGCAGACGACGGTCAGTTGATTGCCGATAGACGCTGGAAGGATTCGCGGCTTGGTTATTGCGTTGAGGTTCCGATCCTGACGGACACTACCGGAAGTTGTGTCATTCTTGCCCTGCCAGTTTGCTCATGACCTGATGCCAGCCAGCCTCGGCGTTCTCCCCGGCTTGTTCGAATACTGCTTGTAGCTGCCGCATCTGGGTGTCGGTGAGTTGCGCCTCCAGTTTTTTCCCCGCCGACGTCAGCGACAACTGCCTCACGCGTCCATCATGTTCCGCGGCGTTCATGGCCACCAGCCGTTTTTCCACCAGCCGCCGCAAAGGCGCGTTCAATGCCTGTTTGCTGACATCGAGTATGCCCAGCAGGGCGTTGACCGAAATCCGTGGATTGCGACCGACGAAATAGAGTATGCGATGATGAACCCGCCCCAGTCCTCGATGATCGAGGATGCGGTCGGGTGGCGCGGTGAACGCGCGGTAGCCGAAGTAGAACCGTTCGATGGCCAGGCGCAACGCGGTTTCGCGCAGCCCCGACGAGAATCCGTCGGCGGCCGTGGCACGGTCATCGGGCGGTGCATCACCGGGGAATATTGAGTCAACCATATTGACATGATAGGCGTCCGGTTCTAAGCTGTCCATAGGTCAATGTCCTTGACGTGTATGTATGCCCATGATGAATTCCTTGTCACCGCACGACGGTATTCGCTTTTCCTCACGCACCGGCGATCTGCACCCGTCGCCGATCCGCGAAATTCTGTCCGTCATCAATCGCCCGGGCATGATCTCCTTTGCGGGCGGGCTGCCGGCAGTCGATAGCTTTCCACGTTTCAGCCTGGACGCCATGCCGCCGGACGTCCTGCAATATGGCCCCAGCGAAGGCGACTGGGAACTGCGGCAGCAGATTGCCGATGAACTGAACGGGATAGGCCTGCGGTGCGCGGCCGAGCAAGTGTTGATTCTTTCCGGTTCGCAGCAGGGCATCGATCTCGTCGCAAAACTGTTTATCGATCCCGGCACCGCGGTGGCGGTTGAATCGCCGACCTATCTGGCCGCGTTGCAGGCATTCCGTTTCTTCGGCGCGCGCTTTGCCGCCTACGATGCGGGGGCGCCGGACGTGCCGGCATGGTTGCGCGAAAAGCCCGCTTTTGCCTATGCCATCCCCACTTTCCAGAATCCCAGCGGCCGCTGTCTCGACGCCGCCGAACGCTCCGCGCTGGCTGCCGCCTGCGATGCCGCCCGGGTTCCCTTGTTCGAGGACGATCCCTATCGCGACCTGGTGTATGACCCCTGCGAACGCCGCCCGGTGTGCGCCCGGCTGGAACGGGCATCGTGGATTTATCAGGGATCGTTCTCGAAGAGTCTGGCGCCGGGCCTGCGTCTCGGCTTCCTCGCCGCATCGCCGGAATTGCTGCCGTTTCTGACCAGACTCAAGCAGGCGGCCGACTTGCACAGCAACCGCGTCAGCCAATGGCTGGTGCTGCAACAGTTGAGAGACCCGGCACGCAGCGGGCATCTGGACGCACTGGCAGCGCGCTACCGCCGGCGCCGCGATGGATTCGAAGCCGCGTTGCGGCGCCACTTCAGCGACCTCGCCAGTTGGCGGACACCGCCGGGCGGACTGTTCTTCTGGCTGACGCTCAATCGTCGCGTCGACACGCGCCTGCTCTTGCCCAAGGCGATCGAGGCGGGCGTGGCCTTCATGCCCGGCGAACCATTCCTGCCCACGGACGCGGGAGGGTGTGGCCAGCTACGCCTCAATCTCAGCCACGCCGGCGAGCCGCAGGTCGACGTCGGTCTGGAAAAGCTGGCCGCGTTGGTGCGCAGTTTTGCGTGAGGCCAGGAGCGGTGTCGCCGGTTTGTCACCGCGATTGGAATTCTTAGTCAAGCGGGCGCGTTTGAACGTGTTGTTGGAAGAGCGCAAGGTCTGGGGAGTTCGCCCGCCCTCCCGGTGCAACGACGCACATATCGGTCGGCCAAACTCCCCAGACCTTGCGTTAATCCTGGGTGCTGCTTTTTGCGAAAATCGACCCCGGCGGATTCAGGCGCTGGCATGGGGTCTCGATTCGGCGATATGTGCGTCTCCCAGCACCGGGAGCCGGAGCGAGACCCCATGTCAGCGCGAGCGCTCGGACCGGTTCCCCATTGAATTACCGGAGCCGGACTATCCAACCAACACTTTCAAATGCGTCCTAAGCAAGTTTGAGGTTTGACAGCGCTATCACTTATTGATAGCATTTCCCGGTGAAAACCAAACACGCCAAGACACTCCGCGCCATATTCACCACGCCGACGCTGGCGACAGTGGTATTTTCCGACATCGAGGCGTTGATAGTCGGCCTGGGCGGGAGAGTGGTTGAAGGAGCAGGCTCGCGAGTAGCCTTGCATCTTGACGATGCTGTCAAGCATGCGCATCGACCGCATCCCGGCAAGGAGGCAAAAAAGTACCAGATCGAGGAAATCCGCCTCTGGCTCGAATCACAAGGAGTTAGACCATGAACAGCATGACGTACAAAGGCTATACCGCCCGCATCGAATTCGATGCACGAGACAACATTTTTTGGGGAAAGGTGCTCGGTCTTCCCGATAGCATCAACATCACTTTTGAAGGCGAAACGGTGGTCCAACTGACGCGGGACTTTCACCATGCGGTTGATTTTTACGTTGAAGATTGCATGAAAGAAGGTAAGGAACCCACCAAGCCTGCCAGTGGCAAGATGATGTTGCGCGTCCCTCCCGAAGTGCATGGGTCAGCCCTCATCGCCGCTCAAGCGGCCGGGAAGAGCCTCAATCAATGGGCAACTGAAGTATTGCGCGACGCCGCGCATAATTAACGGCCAGTTACGGGCAGCGATATCACGCTACAGTCCTTAGCTTGCCACTCGGCTTGTCTCGATTGCCCGTGCGGCTTGGCTACACTAGAATGAGCCGGTCGGCAATCTGGAGCAACGATGGACAATCCTGATCTCGCGTTGCGTTTCGCGGTGGCACTGGGGCTCGGCATGCTGATCGGCCTCGAGCGGGAGCGCAGCAAGAGCGAGGAGGGCGGCGCCGGCGTGCGCACCTTCGCGCTCATCGCCCTCACCGGCGCCATCGCCGGCTACCTCGGCAAGACCCTGGGCCTCGATTGGCTGGCACTGTGCATTTTCTTCGCGGTTGCGGCGCTGATCATCGGCCAGTACGTGGTGACCGCTCTGCGGGGCGATCCGGGGATCACCACAGAAATCTCGGCGCTGCTCGCCTTCCTGCTCGGCTTGCTGTGCGCGCACGGCCAACTGCAACTCGCGGCCTGGGTGGCCGTGGCGATGGCGTTGTTGCTCGCGCTCAAGGGCTGGTTGCACCAACTCGCCAGCCGGATCAACGCCAGCGATGTCGAGGCGACGCTGAAGTTCGGCATCGTCACCCTCATCATTCTGCCGCTGGTGCCGGACCACAACTACGGCCCGCCGCCGTTCGACGTGATGAACCCGTACAGGATCTGGCTGATGGTGGTGCTGATCTCCGCGCTCAATTTCACCAGCTACCTGCTGATCAAGATCGTCGGCACCGAGCACGGCATAGGCATCGCCGGCCTGCTGGGCGGACTGGCTTCCAGCACTGCGGTGACGCTCGGGTTCTCGCAACGCAGCCGCCAGCCGGGCGAAGATGCCTCGGCCTTGGCATTGGGCATCCTGCTCGCCTGGACGGTAATGTTCTTCCGCGTGGCCATCATGACTTCGCTCATCAGTTGGGAACTCGGCCAGCGGCTGGCACTGGTGGTTGGGCTGCTGGCGCTCACCAACCTGGGTGCCTGCTACTGGCTGTGGCGCAAGCGCAGGCAGACCCAGCGGGGCGAAGTAACGGCGGGCAGCAACCCGTTCGAGCTCGAAGTGGCGATCAAGTTTGGCCTGCTTTTCGGTGTGGTGGTGCTGATCGCCAAGGCGGCGCAAGTATATCTCGGCAACGCGGGCCTGTATCTTGCAGCGGGGATCGCCGGCCTGACCGACGTGGACGCCATCACGCTGGCCATGGCCGACCTGGCGAAAACCGATGTATCGAACGTTGCCATCAGCGCCCGCGCGATTGTCGTCGCCGTAATGGCCAATACGCTCGCCAAGAGCGGCATGGCCATCGGGCTCGGTTCGCCCGAGCTGCGCCGGATCACCCTGCCGATTTGCGGACTGCTGCTGGCCGTGGGAATCGCCGGCGCGCTGCTGGTTTAGACGCTCGGCACGACCTCTTGTTCGGTGCCGGGAAGATCCTGAAGCCATATTCGAGTATCAACCAAGCTTCAAGGAGTCCCCAGGAATTCCCTCACCTGTTGCAAGCCCCGTTGGTTGAAGCCGCTTTCAAACGGATCGATGAACTCGATGCCGCTCATGCTGCGCAGCCAGGTCAACTGACGCTTGGCGAACTGGCGCGTGGCGAACACGCCGCGATCGAGCAGTTCCGCAGGCGGCAGGCGCCCTTCCAGCATCTCCCATACCTGGCGATAGCCGACGCAGCGCATCGCCGGCAAGTCGGCATTGAGCCGGTACTTCCGGCGCAGATCGACGACTTCCTCCACCATGCCGGCGCCGAGCATTTCGGCACAGCGCGCGGCGATGCGCCGATGCAGCAGCGCGCGATCCTGGGGCAGCAGCGCCAGTGCCAGCAAGCGGTATGGTAGGGATACGGCACGCTGGGCCGCGAATAAAGTATCGAGTGGCTTGCCGCTGAGGCGGACCACTTCCAGCGCGCGCTGGATGCGTTGGGCGTCGGTGGTCTTGAGACGCGCCGCCGTGGCCGGATCGAGCCGTGCCAGTTCGGCGTGCAGCGCCGGCCAGCCGTTCGCGGCGGCGGCCGCGTCGATCTCGGCGCGCAATGCGGCATCGGCCTGCGGCAGATCGGCCAGACCCTCACGCAGTGCCTTGAAGTAGAGCATGGTGCCGCCGACCAGCAGCGGCACCCTCCCGCGTGCGGTGATCTCCGCCATTTCGCGCAGCGCATCGGCACGAAAGCGTGCCGCCGAATAGCGTTCCTCGGGCGTGATCAGGTCGATCAAGCGGTGGGGGAAGCGCGCCAGCGTCTCCTCGTCCGGCTTGGCGGTGCCGATGTTCATGTCGCGGAAGACTTGCGCCGAATCGACGCTGATGATATCTAACGGAAGCTGCGCGGCGAGTTCCAGCGCGAGTCCCGTCTTCCCGCTGGCCGTCGGACCGAGAAGAAAAATCGCCGGCGGTAAGACTTTGCTATCGGCCACGCAGAAACAATCGATCCAGATCCGCGAGCGAAAGTTGCGCCCAGGTCGGCCGGCCGTGGTTGCACTGGTCGGCTCGCTCCGTTGCTTCCATGGCGCGCAGCAGTGCATTCATTTCCGGCAGGCTCAGGTTGCGGTGGGCGCGCACCGCGCCGTGGCAAGCCATGGTGGCGAGGAGTTCGTTGCGGCGGGTCTCGATCACTTGGCTGGCCGGGAAGTCCTTGAGGTCGGCCAGCAGCGCGCGTACCAGATCGACGACGGAAGCCTGCGCCAGCAACGCCGGTACCGAACGCACCGTCAGTTGTTGCGGACCGGCGGACGAAAGTTCGAAGCCGAGTTGCTCCAGAACCTCTGCATGCTCTTCGGCGCCGGCCATTTCCACGGCGCTGGCAGTGAACACTGCCGGGATCAACAATTGCTGTATCGCTGGCTTGTCCTCCAGCGCGTTTTTGAGCTTCTCGTAGAGGATGCGTTCGTGGGCGGCATGCATGTCCACGACGACCATGCCGGCGGCATTCTGCGCCAGGATGAAGATACCATGCACTTGCGCGACGGCCTGCCCCAAGGGCATTTCTTCGTCTGCGGCTTCGGGGAGCGGACGAGGCGAGCCATTGAAGGCGCCGCGGGCCATATCCAGGTAAGCCGCCGTCGCCGGTTCAGATCCGCTCTGAAGAAAATTCCTGAGCGTGCCCTGGCGTGGCGCAGTCCATGGAGTCTGCGCGTATGCCGAGCTCCGGGGTTCCTCGACCTGCGTCGCCGCCTGCCCCGGCGGCGCAGCCAGAACGCGTTGCAGGGCATGAAACACGAACTGATGTACGCCGCGCGATTCGCGGAAACGTACCTCGGTCTTGGCCGGATGCACATTCACATCGACGCCGTAGGGATCCAGTTCGAGGAACAGCACATAGGCCGGATGCCGGCTGCCGTGCAGGATGTCGGCATAGGCCTGGCGGGCGGCGTGGGCCAGCAGCTTATCGCGCACGAAACGGCCGTTGACGAAGAAATATTGCTCGTCGCGGCCGGCCCGCGAGTAAGCGGGCAGCGCGGCGTAACCCGTCAGGCGCAGGTCGCCGGCTTCGATCTCGAGCGTGCGCGCCTGGGCGAAAAATTCCTCGCCGAGCAGTTGCCGCGCGCGGCGCGGCAGGTCGGCGGCCGCCAGGCGATGTTTGAGACTGTCGTTATGGGTCAGGCTGAAGGCGACATCCGGTCGCGCCAGCGCCATGCGCCTCAGCACCTCGTCGCAATGGGCATATTCGGTGGCGTCGGACTTGAGGAACTTGCGCCGCGCCGGGGTGTTGTAATACAGATCGGCGATCTCGATAGTCGTTCCGCTCTCCAGGGCAGCCGGCGTCAGCGCCAGGTCGTTGGCGATGCGCCAGGCATGGTCGCCGTTCGTCGCGCCGGCAATCCGGCTCGTCAGCGTGACCCGTGCGACCGCGGCGATCGACGCCAGCGCCTCGCCGCGAAAACCGTAGCTGCCCACATGTTCCAGGTCTTCCAGGCTGGCGATCTTGCTGGTGGCATGGCGTGCCAGCGCCAGCGGCAGATCGTCGCGGGCGATGCCGCCGCCGTCGTCGACGATCCGGATCATGCGAACGCCGCCTTCGCTGAGTTGCACATCGATCTGGCGCGCGCCGGCGTCCAGGCTGTTCTCGACCAGTTCCTTGAGTACCGAGGCCGGTCGTTCGACCACCTCGCCGGCTGCGATCTGGCTGATCAGCAGGTCGGGCAGGGGGCGGATGCGCGGCGTAAGCATTTGTTCGGACATGGCGCAATTATAGCCGTCCCGCTCCTTGCATCCGGTAGAATGCCGGCCTTTGCCGCCCGACCTCACGCATGGAATTACTCGCCCAGTTTCTCGACCTCGTCCTGCACCTCGACCAGCATCTGGCGGTGCTGGTGCAGCAGCATGGCACCTGGATCTATGCCATCCTCTTTGCCATCATATTTTGCGAGACCGGGCTGGTGGTGACCCCCTTCCTGCCCGGTGATTCTCTGCTGTTCGTGGCCGGCGCGGTCGCGGCGACCGGAGGCATGGATATCGCGATCTTGTGCGCGGTGTTGTTCGCCGCCGCCGTGATCGGCGACAACACCAACTACTGGGTCGGCCACAGCATCGGGCCGCGCGCCTTCCGCTGGGAGCAGTCGCGTTTCTTCAACAAGTCGGCGCTGGACAAGACCCACGCTTTCTATGAAAGGCACGGCGGCAAGACCGTCATCATCGCCCGCTTCCTGCCGCTGGCGCGCACCTTCGCGCCCTTCGTGGCTGGCGTGGCACGCATGACTTATCCGCGTTTCTTCGCCTACGATTTCTTCGGTGGCGCGCTGTGGATAGGCTCGTTAACGCTGGCCGGCTACTGGTTCGGCAACCTGCCCTTCATCAAGAACAATCTCTCGCTGGTGATCATCGTCATCGTCGGCGTGTCGCTGCTGCCGGCGCTGATCGGCTGGCTACAGCAGCGCGGCCGTAACTAGAGCGCATCGAGCCAAGCGCCCAGGCCCTGGGCGTTGAGCTCGATATCCAGGCTCATCAGGTTCAACAGCGCATCGCCTTGCAGCGCCCAGCCTTGCTGAGCGGCTTCACGCAGCACCAGCTCGGCCAGTGCGAGTTTGAGCCGTTCATGACGGGATTCGCCTGCGGTGCGGAGCGACATCGCCAGTTCGGCGTGGGCGTCGATCAGGCGATGCAGGTCGGCGGCCAGGCGCGGAATGTCGGTGACCCGGCTGTAGTGGGTGACGTAGATGGCTTCCGGCTGATACTCCATCAGCATGTCGATGGAGCGGTGCAGCGCCGGCGGATCGAATTGCACCGGGCTGGTGGTGGGGAAGATGAATTGGCGTCCGTCGCGGTCCAGCTCGCGATAGGACATGCCGAAGGTATCTCCGGTGAAGATGTGGCCGGAGCGGCTGTCGCGGATGCAGATATGATGGCGGGCATGGCCGGGCGTGTCGAGCAGCAGGAGCTCGCGACCGTTGAACTGGACGGTTTGTCCGTGCTGCGTTTCGACGATGCTCCCCTTGGGAACCGGCAGCAGGTCGCCGTACATGAGTTGCGTTCCCTGCTCGCCATACACGGCCACGGTGCCCGCCAGCAGCTTGCTTGGGTCTGCCATGTGGCGGGCGCCGCGCGGATGGACCAGCAGTTTGGCTCGGGGCAACAATGCCATCAGTGTGCCGGCACCCCCTGCATGATCGAGGTGGATGTGGGTGAGTATCACGTAATCAACCTGCTCGGCCGCCAAGCCCAGGGCTTCGAGCGCCGCCAAGACGCGCGGCACGCCGCTGTTGACTGCTGTGTCGATCAGCGTCGCGCGTTCGCCTTCGACCAGCAGATGCACGGCGTCGAGCATGGGCCGGCCGAAGCCGGAGTCGATGGCATAAATTCCATGACCGTAGTCGGTAATCAAGCTCAAGAAGGGCTCCTCGGATTTTCCGCCATCTTATCAGTTGCGCTGTCTCCGTCGATCCACTTCGAATCAGTCAATTAGCGGCAGGGAGCGGCTTTGCGCTATGATTCGACCCGCGCACCGCTTGTTGTGATAACTGTGGCATTGTCGGCGCGGCATACCAGCCTGAACTTCTCCAGATGAAATCCATTGTCATATTAATCTCCGGCCGCGGCAGCAATATGCAGGCGCTGCTTGAGGCTGACCTGCCGGAATGCAAGATCGCGGTGATCAGCAACCGGCCCGACGCGGGAGGCCTGGCCTATGCCCGCGAGCGCGGCGTGGCGACGGCGGTGGTCGATCACCGCGACTTTGCGCTGCGCGCCGACTTCGACGCCGCCCTGGCCGAGGCGATAGCGCTTCACCAGCCTGACCTGGTGGTGTTGGCGGGCTTCATGCGGGTTCTCGGCGATGCTTTCGTGCGCCGCTTCGAGGGGCGGCTGATCAACATCCACCCGTCCTTGTTGCCGGCTTTTCCGGGCTTGCGCACGCATGCCCAGGCGCTCAAGGCGGGTGTCAGGATACACGGCTGCACCGTGCATTTCGTCACGCCTTCACTCGACTCCGGCCCGATCGTGATACAGGCTGCCGTTCCGGTGCACGCCGCCGATACCGAGGAAACGCTGGCAGCGCGGGTGTTGGATCAGGAACATGTGATCTATCCGCGGGCGCTGCGCTGGTTTCTGGAAGACCGCCTGAGCCTGGATGGTCATGGTCGCGTGCGGGTCGATGGAGAGATCTCTTCGGACGTGATCCTGCTTGCGCCATCGGTGCAATGACGCCCTCGCGCCAACAACGCCTGACGGCGGCGCTGTTGTTTTCCTTGCTGTTGCACTTGACGATGCTGGGTGCGCCGGGATGGATGTTGCCGACGCTGGACGATCCGCTGGACACGGAACCGCAGTCCCAGATCGAAGCGCATCTGTCGAATGACACTGTCCGCAAGGTGCCGGTTCCGGCCGCCCGGCCCCCGCCGGTGATGCGCAGACAAAAATCTTCCCTCGCGCCTGTTGCAACCCAACCTTCATCGGCCGAGCAAGGAGTAGAGCACCCCGCGGCTTCACCCCCGCTACCCCAGGCTCAAGCGCAGGCGCCGGATACGGCGGAACCCAAACCCGCGGTCGTTGCGCCTGCGGTTCCCGCGACCCCGGAGTCCCCGTTGCCGCGCCACGGGCACATCCGCTTTGCAATCACCCGAGGCGACCAGGGATTCGTGATCGGCCAATCGCTGCATCGGTGGAGCCACGACGGCAAGACCTACATAGTTAGCAACGTGACCGAGACCACCGGTCTCGCGGCGTTGTTCAAACCGGTGCAGGTGACACAGACCAGCGCGGGTGACATCACCGAGGAAGGCTTGCGTCCGCGCGAGTTCCGCACGGGGAAAAACGGCGTTGCCGGGGATACCGCCCGCTTCGACTGGAACCCCATGACGCTTGCGCTCAGCGCCGGAAACCCGCGTGAAGTTGCGCTCAAGCCGGGGGCTCAGGATATGCTCAGCATGTTTTACCAGCTCAGCGCAAAGTATCCGTGGGTGCCGCGGGACCGGAACGAAGTGATGGTGGCCACGGGCAGGAAGTTCGAGCGTTACGCTTTTGAAGTTCTCCGCGAAGAGCCGTTGCCGACCCGGCTAGGCGAATTGCGGACGCTGCACTTGCGCACGGCTGCCGGCGTCGAGGCGATCGATATATGGTCGGCGCTCGACCTGCGCGGCCTGCCGGTGAAGATACGCTACACCGATCGCGAGGGCGAAAGCTTCGACCAGATCGCCGAAGAAATAGAATTTGATGGCATGCCAAGCCCTAGTGGAAAACGATAGGATCACCGAATGAAGTCTGCCGACAATAAGAACAGTTCATCCAACATGCGCATTACCCCGGCCATGATCGATCATGCCGGCGAGGCATTGAATCGGCTGCTGGATTTCACCCAGCCGGCCGATGCCGTGCTTTCGGCCTATTTTCGGGAACATCGAGACCTGGGTGGCCGCGAACGCGGTTTCGTGGCGGAAACCTGCTATGCCGTCTTGCGTCGCAAGCGCCAACTGGAGAAACTGGTGGCGCCGGCGAAAAGCGCACGCTGGCTGCTGCTGGCCTCGTTGCTGCGTTTCAGCGGCGTCGGCCAGCGCCAACTGGCGGATCTGGTTTCTGCGGCGGAAAAGGATTGGCTGCTGGAATTCAAGTCGCGTCCGGACCCGGAAATGAGCCTGGCCGATCAGGCCGACCTGCCCGATTGGCTGGTGGACAGGTTGGTGCCGCGCTTGTCTTCGGCGGAGTTGCTGGAACTGGCGCGCGGACTGAATCAGGCTGCGCCGCTGGATCTGCGGGTGAATTCGATCAAGGCCAAGCGTGAGGACGTGCTGGCGCGTCTCGCCGCCGAGGGCATCGCCGCGGAGGCCTGCCGTTACGCGCCGCTGGGCATCCGCCTGAAGGGCAAGCCGGCCTTGCAAAAACATCCGCTATACCTGGAGGGCGCCATCGAGGTGCAGGACGAGGGCAGCCAGTTGCTCGGTTATCTGCTGGCGCCGAAACGCGGCGAGATGGTGGTGGATTTTTGCGCCGGTGCCGGCGGCAAGACTTTGCTGCTCGGCGCGCTGATGCGCTCGACCGGCCGGCTTTACGCATTCGACGTATCCGACAAGCGCCTGGCGAAACTCAAGCCGCGCGTGGCGCGCAGCGGTCTTTCCAATATGCATCCGGTCTGCATCGCCAGCGAGAACGATATCCGCGTCAAGCGCCTGGCCGGCAAGATCGATCGGGTGCTGGTCGACGCCCCTTGCAGCGGATTGGGAACGCTGCGCCGCAATCCCGACCTGAAGTGGCGGCAGACGCCGCAGGGTGTCGCGGAACTGACGCGCAAGCAAAGCGACATCCTGGCCGGCGCTTCACGCCTGGTGAAGCCGGGCGGGCGCCTGGTGTATGCGACGTGCAGCATCCTGGCGGAGGAAAACGAGGTGGTGGTCGATGCTTTCGTCGCCGCGCATCCCGACTATCATCGGCTCAGTGCCAGTGAAGTGCTGGCGCAGCAAGGCATCGTGATCGACGCGTGCGGTTACGGAGAAATGGGCCAGGATCTGCGCCTGTTGCCACACCTGCATGGCACCGACGGTTTCTACGCCGCCGTATTGGAACGCGCGAAATGAATATGCCTGCGGGATGGCCTTGCCGGCAAGATCTTTGGGAGCAATCATGCTGAACGACATCTCCATTCTCATCGGTGATTTCTGGCGTTATCTTCAGCAGCCCGATGCACTGTGGCAGATCGGCGTCCTGCTGGTGTGCCTGGCCATCGCATTTATCGCCAGCGACCTGGTACGGCGCCGGGCGATCAGCCGGCGGCAGGCGTGGCGTCTCGGCCAGGGCGGTTTGAAGCGCCTGACCTTTCCCTTGCTGGCGCTGTTGCTGGTGTTGGTTGCGCGGGAGCTGTTGCGGCATTCCCTAAAGGTTAATCTGCTCTCCCTGGCGGTGCCGCTGCTGGCGTCGCTGGCGGTGATACGCGGGGTGTTCTACGTGTTGCGCCACAGCTTCGGCAATTCCGGCTGGCTCGCTGCATTCGAGCGGTTTTTCGCCCTGTCGGTTTGGAGCATGGTGGCCCTCCACATCACCGGGCTGTTGCCGGATCTGGTCGACATGCTGGAAGGCGTGAGTTTCGCCGTCGGCAAGCAGAAGCTCAACCTGTGGCAAGTGACGCAGGGCGTGGTCACGCTGCTGGCGACCATGTTCACGGCACTCTGGATCAATGGCCTGGTGGAGGCGCGGCTGTTGCGCGCCGAGGGGATCGAACCGAACCTGCGGGTGGTGTTTACCCGGCTCGCCAAGGCTGTCCTGCTGTTACTGGCGGTGCTGATCGGCCTGCCCCTGGTCGGAATCGACCTCACCACCTTGTCGGTTTTCGGCGGTGCCCTGGGCGTCGGCATCGGTTTTGGCCTGCAAAAGATTGCCAGCAGCTATGTCTCGGGTTTCGTCATTCTGCTCGACCGCTCGATTCGCATCGGCAACTTCATCAGCGTCGGTGCGGAGCGGGGCCAGGTGACGCAGATCACGACGCGTTATACGGTGTTGAAGGGCTTGACGGGTGTGGAGGCGATCATCCCCAACGAGATTCTGGTCAACTCGGTGGTGCTCAACGAGTCCTACACCGATCCGCTGTTGCGAATCGCGCTCCATGTGCAGATAGGCTACGGCAGCGATATCGAGCGGGCGATGGCCATCCTGCTGGATGCGGCCAGGAGCCAGCCGCGCATACTCGCAACTCCAGAGCCCCTGGCGTTTCTGGCGGCCTTTGGCGAATCCGGGATCGACCTGGAACTCGGCTTCTGGATCGCCGATCCCCAGGAAGGCACGTTGCAACTCCGTTCCGACATCAACCGGGAGATCTGGCGTGAATTCCAGGCCGCCGGCATCGTGATTCCTTGTCCCCAGCGCGAGGTGCGGATCTCAAGGAAGCCCTGAATGCTTCGATAGGTACCTAATCTTAATAATAAAAAACCCTAAAAATACCTATTGTCAGGTATTACTTTTGCCCCATCGATCGTGCAATCTTATGACTCGCGCGTAGAAAAGAAAAGTCCAAAATGGGTGATATCGGGAACGAGAAGCTGGTTGCGGTTGAGGCGTGTTCCTGTCCGCGCGCATCCGGAGAAAGCTTGATGACCCCCTTGTGCTTCAGTGAATTCTTTACCGGTGGGAACAAAGGTGTGCTGTTCGTGAAGAGTCCGCAGGGATTATTGTGCGAAAGCCTGAATCATTTTGGCACGGGCCACTATTGCACCTGCAAGAATCGCATGCATGTGTATCGCAGATATGGAATGTAAGCCTATAGACTAGGCCTCTCGGAGTTCCAGAGCCAAAGTCACCCCCTCCACCAGCAAAAAACCCGCACTCGGCGGGTTTTTTATCGATCCGGGTCGAAGCATCGGCTACTTCAACTTGGTTTCCTTGTAGGCGACATGCTTGCGCACCTTGGGATCGTATTTCATGATCTCCATTTTCTCGGGCTTGGTGCGCTTGTTCTTGGTGGTGGTGTAGAAATGGCCGGTACCGGCCGTCGATTCAAGCTTGATTTTTTCGCGGGCGCCTTTGGCCATGATGCTCTCCGTTCAGGTTGCGGCAGATGTCAGAATGCTTCGCCGCGGACGCGCAGCTCGGCGAGAATGACGTCGATGCCTTTTTTGTCGATGGTGCGCAGGCCGGCGTTGGAAACCCGCAGGCGCACCCAGCGGTTCTCGGTTTCCACCCAAAAGCGGCGGCTCTGCAGTTTCGGCAGAAAGCGACGTTTGGTCTTATTGTTGGCATGGGAAACATGGTTTCCGACCATCGGGGCCTTGCCCGTTACTTGGCAAACGCGAGACATGTGGGTTGCTCCAGAATTCAGTATTCAGCAAAGCCGCGCATTATACCTGAGGTTTTGGGAAATTTTCAAGGGAATCTCGGCCGATGTTTGCGGATGCACCCGGGCAACACAGAATCACAGCAGGCCGCGTTCGGCGAAGGACAAGGGCGGGGCATTGCCGGCAACGATAAAGTGATCCAGCACTTTCACGTCAACCAGTGTCAGGGCTTGTTTGAGTGTAACGGTCAGCGCCTCGTCGGCGCGCGACGGCTCGGCGACGCCGGAGGGGTGGTTATGCGCCAGGATGACGGCGGCGGCATTATGTTTCAGCGCGGCTTTGACGACTTCGCGTGGATAGACGCTGGTTTGCGTGAGGGTGCCGCGGAACAGTTCGTCGTGGGCGATCAAGCGGTTCCGGGCGTCCAGCCATAGTGCGACGAAGGCTTCGTGCGGCAGGTGGGAAAGGTTCAGGCGCAGCCAGTCGCGCACCGCCGTCGGCGCGGCAAACAGGTCGCGGACCGCCAGTTCTTCCTGGAGGGCACGCCGCGCCATTTCCTGCACGGCTTGCAATTGACTGTACTTGGCGCTGCCCATGCCGGGGATCGCCGTGAATTCGTCGGCCCCGGCGTTGAATAGCCGGGTCAGCGTGCCGAAATGACCCAGCAGAACACGCGCCAGATCGACGGCACTCTGCCCCTTCGTTCCCACCCGCAGGAAGATTGCCAGCAACTCCGCGTCCGACAGCGCGGCGGCCCCGTACCTCAGCAGGCGCTCACGGGGACGTTCGTCGTCTGGCCAATCGGTAATTGCCATGGGTTAGAATGCGCTATCGTTTCTGGATATTCTACCCGTCATGACAGAACTTACCGGCAAGCGCGTTGTACTCGGCGTCACTGGGGGCATCGCGGCCTACAAGGCGGCGGAATTGGCGCGGCTTCTGGTCAAGGCCGGCGCCCATGTCGATACGGTATTGACCGAGGCTGCGGGGCATTTCGTCGGCCCGGCCACTTTCCAGGCGCTCACCGGCCAACCGGTGTGGTCTGACCTGTGGGATCAACGCATGCCCAACGGCATGGCGCACATCGACCTGACGCGCGGCGCGGATGCCATCCTGGTGGTCCCGGCCAGCGCCGATTTTCTGTCCAAAGTGGCGCAGGGACGCGCCGATGACTTGCTGTCTACGCTTTGTCTGGCGCGCGGCTGTCCGCTGCTGCTGGCGCCGGCGATGAACCGGCAGATGTGGGAGAACCCGGCGACACAGCGGAATGTCGCGCAACTGGCCGCCGATGGCGTGACGCTGCTCGGCCCTGCCAGCGGGGAGCAGGCCTGCGGTGAAAGCGGGCTGGGCCGCATGCTCGAAGCGGAAGAACTGTTCGAGGATCTGGTCGCTTTCTTCCAGCCGAAAATACTGTCCCACAAGCGCGTGCTGCTGACGGCAGGCCCGACTTTCGAGGCCCTCGACCCGGTGCGCGGCCTGACCAATTTCAGTTCCGGCAAGATGGGTTTCGCGCTGGCGCGGGCCTGCGCCGAGGCGGGCGCGACCGTAACCCTGGTGTCCGGCCCGGTGAGCCTGGCGACGCCGCGCGGCGTAACGCGCGTCGATGTTCGCAGCGCCGCCGAGATGCATCAGGCGGTGTTGAATGCTGTCGACGGGAACGATGTTTTCATCGCCGTGGCGGCAGTGGCGGACTATCGCCCGGCCCAGGTAGCCGATCACAAGATCAAGAAAAGCGGGACTCCGATGACGCTTGAGTTGCAGCCGAACCCGGACATACTCGGTGAGGTGGCGGGATTGCCGCAAGCGCCGTTCTGCGTCGGCTTCGCCGCCGAAAGCCAGAACCTCGCCGCGTATGCGGAAGGCAAGCGCCGGGCCAAGAAACTCCCGCTGGTGGTGGGCAACCTGGTGCAGGACGGCCTGGGCGGCGATCGCAATGCCGTGGTGTTGTTCGACACAACCGGGAGCCACCCGCTGCCTCCCGCAAGCAAACTCGAAGTGGCTCGCGGCATAGCGGCCCATATTGCCGGGCTACTGGAGCAACGCTGATCCATGCATCGCATCGACATCAAGATTCTGGACCCACGCCTGCGCGACGAAGCCGGCGAATATTCACCGCACTACGCCACGCCAGGCGCCGCCGGCCTCGATCTGCGCGCCTGCATCGCGGCGCCGCTGCTGCTGCATCCCGGCGAGACGCAACTGATTCCGGCCGGCATTGCCATCCACCTCGCCGATCCGGGGCTGGCGGCGATGATCCTGCCGCGTTCGGGGCTCGGACACAAACACGGCATCGTGCTCGGCAACCTGGTCGGGCTCATCGATTCCGACTATCAGGGCGAAATCTTCATTTCCACCTGGAATCGCGGCAAGGAAGTTTTCAACCTCAATCCGCTCGATCGCCTGGCGCAACTGGTGGTCGTGCCGGTCATGCAGGTTGGCTTCAATGTGGTCGAAGATTTCGCGGCCAGCCATCGGGGCGCCGGCGGTTTCGGCAGCACCGGCAAGGGATGATCGCGTTTCGGCCGAAAAAAAGCCCCGCCGTAGCGGGGCTTTTGTTTAAGCTTAAGGTCGTTTAGGTCGACATCTCGGTCAGGATGTTCTTCAACCAGCTTTCGGCATAGATCGCTTCCAGCTCCGAAAGATCGGGAGATACGCCGCCCGAATTCGGCACTGCGACGATGCTGCCGTTCGCCACCTTGTAGACACCCGCCACGCTGACGGCTTCCTTCCCGGTGATGAAGCTGTAGCAGGTGTTGATGCCCGACATTTCGACGGTATCGCGGCCATTCATCAGTGCCACCACATTGGTCGCGCAGATCTTGGCTTCGGAGTTCGCCGAATAGCCGGACTTGGGCATGGCGCCGGCCACACAGGCGTCGCCGATGACATGGATGTCCTTGGCGAGGGTGGACTCGAAAGTGGTGGCGTTGACCGGGCACCATTTCTTGTCTTCGCCCACCAGGCCGGCCTTGACGGCGACGTTTCCGGCGCGCTGTGGCGGGATGACGTTGATCACGTCGCCCCTGACTTCGTCGACCCCTTCGACCAGGACCGAGCGGTTTTTCACAGCCACCGCGGTGACCTTGTTGGCCCCCTTATAGGTGATCATGCCGTCATAATGCTTGGCCCAGCCTTTCCTGAACAGGCCCGCCTTGGAGGTGATATCGGGATTGGCGTCGAGCATGATGATTTTCGACTTGGGTTTGTGCTGCTTGAGATACATTGCAATCATGTTGACCCGCTCGTAGGGGCCGGGCGGGCAACGGTAGGGGGCCAGCGGAACGGTGATGACGACGCTGCTGCCATCCTTCATGTCCAGCAATTGCTTGCGCAACAATTCGGTCTGCGGGCCGGCTTTCCAGGCGTGCGGCATCACGTCCGGGGTTGTGGCCGGGTCATAGCCGGCGAGTTCCTCGAAACGGAAGTCGATGCCGGGCGAGAGTATCAAGCGGTCGTACTTCAGCGTGCCGGCGGCCAGCGCCACGGTTTTCGCCGCGGCGTCGATGGCGGTGACATCACCGTAGACCATCTTGATGCCGTGGTTGGACGCCAGTTTGTCGTAGCCGATGGTCAGATCCGACATCTGACGAATCCCGCCGACGACCAGATTGCTGAACGGGCAGGAAACGAACTGCCGGTTGCGTTCGATCAGCACGACTTCGATCGACGCGTCGAGCATGCGGACATACTTGGCAGCGATGGTGCCGCCATAGCCGCCGCCGACCACCACCACGCGGCGCCCACTCTTCGGCATGATTTCGCCACCACTCGCGGACACCATCGGAGCGGTGCCCGCGCAGCCGTGAAGCGCGCCAGCACCGGCGCCGGCACCCAGCATTTTCAGGAAATTTCTGCGATCCAGAGTCATGATCATTCCTCCCTTATTTAATGCTGGAATAGAAATGGGCAACCGCATCCAGATCGTCCCTGGACAGCGGTTTCATCTTTTCGGCTTTGTTGTCGAGCATCTTGCGCTTGCCGGAAGCATAATCATCCATCTGGACTTGGAGATACTTCAACCATTGGCTGGCGACGATAGGCGAATTGTCCTTGGGTTCCTTGCCATCTTCCACATGGCAACGCGCGCAACTCTTCTCGTGTATCGCCTGTCCCTTGGCGATCTTTGCCGGGTCCAGGGTCTGGACGGGCATGACCGGTTTCTGCTTGGAGAAGAACTCGCCCATCGCGTCAATTTCGGCATCGGAGTAACCCTTGGCCAGGCGACCCATGATAGTCGAGGGACGCGCGCCGCTCTTGAAACCGTTCATCGATTCGACGATGGAAACTTTCGATTGACCCGCCAGGCTGGGCATGCTCGGCCCGGCGCTGGCGCCCAGCGTGCCGTGACAGCCGGCGCAGGCATTGGAAAGCATCGCCGCGGTCGGCGGTGCCGCCAGTGATGCGGCCGACAGCGCCATGAGGCCAGCCGCCACAACCCATCCGTCCTTTCTGATCTTCATATTCGTCTCCTGTCTTCTCGTTGGTAAAACTGCTCGAACTCCCTGTTACTGCTTCACGACGTTGATATAGTTTTTCACGTCCGCCATCGGCTTATCCAGTCCGAAGATATAGCCCAGCGACACGTAGTGATGGCGGGCGTTGGCGTAGTCGTCATGGATGGCGAAACCGAAGTTGTAGAGCTTGCCTTCGACGATGCCGTGGTCGCCCTTGCCGACGCCTGCCAGCATGCGCTCGAAGCTGACGATCCACTTGCCGCCTTCCTTCTTGCCCTCGGCTTTGACGAGGCTCTTCCCGCCTTCCATGTGGCGCTCGCCGTCGACATAACCATCTACCGGTTTTTCTCCTTTGCCGCTCTTGAACTGGATCAGGTCCATGAACTTGCCGCTGGCGAGGTCCGCGCCTTTGATGTACTTGGTCTTCTTGTCGTCCTTGGCGTTCTTCATGGTGCGAAGGTCCATGTGGCAGGTGCCCCAGCAGCCATTCAATTCGGCGCCTTCGACCGTGCCGCCGCCGTCGAACATCATGGCCAGCTTGATTTCGTTTTTCGGGTCGACCTTCTTGGCAGCAACGCTCTTGGGCGCTTCCCATTCAAAGCGGAAATAGATTTTCTTGTCGTCATGGACGGCCTGGAAGGAAACCGGAATGTAACCCGCCTTGCCGTTCTGCGGCTCGTTTTCCAGAACGGTCTTGGAACTGCCTACGGGTTTTCCGGCCACAATCTTGTCGCCAATTTCGCCGGCGTCGCCTTCGTGGCATTTGGCACAGGAGCGCTTTTTATCAACGATGTCGGGAACCGCCGAGTGATCCGGTTTGTTCATGACCCATTCCAAACCTGCCTGCCCCGGATAGAACAAGGTCATCTTCCTTGCCGGGACCTTGCTCCAATCCGGCGCGGCGAACGCTGCGCCTGCGAGTAGTAGGCCCGTCAACAGCAATGATATGCGTTTCATCAGTAAGCTCCTTTATCTGTCGTCCTGAACGGGCGATAAGTCATAATTTGCCTCCGACCGGTAGGTGTCCGTTTAGCTTGCCTTACCAGCGGCCTTAGCCTCTTCCTCTTCCAGCTTCTGGTGAACGGGTTTGTGGACGATGCCTTTGTGGCAATCGATACAAGTCTTACCGTCCTCGATGGCGCCTTCATGCTTGACGACGGCCCTATCCTTCTGCTTCGTCTTGTCCATGGTATCGAAACTGTGGCAATTGCGACATTCACGCGAATCCGAGTCTTTCATTTTCTTCCAGACCCGCTTGGCCATTTCGAAGCGTTTGGCTTCGAACTTTTCAGGCGTGTCGACTGAACCAACGATATGTCCGATCACATCTCTCGCGGCCAGAAGTTTCATGGTCAGCTTGCGTCCGTAATCGACCGGATGCTTGCTGCTGGCGACATGGCAGTCGGCGCATGTCACCGAGGTTCCGGAGCGATTGGTGTAATGGACGGTCTTCTTGAGTTCCTCGAAGGGTGCCGACATTTCGTGGCAGGAAAGGCAGAACTCGATACGGTTGGTGAGTTCCATCCCAGTGTTGAGGCCTCCCCAAATCAGTATGCCGCCGATGACGCCAACAACGATCATCCGCAACATGGAACACTTGGGCGGCAGAAGCAGGCGTTGCCAAACATCGACTGGTTCGGCCGGATTTCCCTGCTGAGTTGGGGTATTTTCAGCCATTGCTCAATAGGCCTGAAGTTTAAGATGAAAGCGCATCAAGGCATTCGAGCGCCAACATTATTGGGACCGGAGTCATGAGGATTCCGCGTCACCCAACCGAAGCGCTCACTGTCGTGATTGAATTGGTATCGTACTTCACGGCTTCCTCCTCGAAGACTTGCGCTGAAATCTTGTTCTGCTGTTTTGATGAAACTTTATGTTGAGGCAAGATTTGCCTGCATAAATTAGAGGAAATACATCGGCCGTGTAATAAATTTTATTGCTTCAGTAATTCCTTATATGTCATTAACATAGGGCGATACACGGACAGCGGGAGCGTATGATGCCGCCCATGTGGATACTATTGCTGAAGAAAACCATTACCCTGCTCGCGCTGGTCGAGCCCTTCGGCCTGATCCCGCTATTCTTGCAAGCGACCGGCGGATTAATACCTTCCTTGCTTGGGCGGCATGCGCGTCGGTGGCGGCATCATCGTGCTGATATTGGGCATTGCGATGGTGCTGGGACAGGAAAAAGCGGTTAAGCAGACAGCAGCGGAAACCTCGGCCGCGGTGGACAAACAGGGATATGGCATCGTGCCGCTCGGAATTCCCCTGCTTGCAGGCCCTGCGGCCCTGTCATACATGATGATGCATGGGCCTTTGCAGCAAACTGCGGACTTCATGGCGATTGTGGTGCCGGGACTGGTGGTCGGCGCCATCACCTGGGCTACGTTTCATTTTGCCACGCGGACACAGCGCTGGCTGACGCCGGCCAAGCTCAATGTGATAGAACGCCTGAGTGGTTTTTTGCTGGCCGGCTTGGCCATCGACATGATGGCGATGGGATTGAAGGAATTGTTTCCCGTGCTCGCAGGCTAGGTTTTTCCTGGAGCGGCGGCACTTCGGGCAGAGGTCAAGTCACCACGTGTTCGGCGATATCGACGAGCACATTGTCCCGGTTGAGCACGGAAACTACGGCGCGGGCATAGCGTTGTGCCCATTCCCGGGCTTCGGCAAAACGTTTCTCCCCGGCATACTGTGCGACCAGCAAGACCTTGTCCAGGCGCAAGACCTTGCCGACCGGATTGGTCGGGACGCAGTCAAGATCTTCCCACTCGTGGTCAAACCAGCCTTGTGCCTGCTCGGGAGTGAGCAGATCCTTGTCGTTGTCGAGAAACTTGAACTCGTATTGACGGTCGCGGGAAAACGAAACGATGACGTTATAAGGCATGATGTTTATCCGGAAGGTTATCAATAGCAGTTTAGCTCACTGTGCACACAATTCTGACGTGCGGCGCCCGGTAGAGCAAGTCCTGCGAGTGCCAACATGAACCGCGGAATGGGAAACGGCACCTTGCGGTGCCGTTTACGGTTGCCAGGAGGCGATCAGACCGGGCTCATTCCATTGCCTCGTACAAAGGCAGGGTGAGGAACTCCGGGTAGTCTTTCGACAGCGACATTTCCTCGAAAATCTTCGCGGCCTGGTCGTAGGTCGCTGTCTTTTCACCCTGGGCAGTAACGGTGGTCTTCACTTTGGCCAGTTCCTCGGGGATCATGGCGCGCACCATCTGGGCGGTGACCTTGCGGCCATCGTCGAGTTTGCCTTTGGGGCTGACCACCCATTGCCAGACCTGCGAGCGGCTGATTTCGGCGGTGGCGGCGTCTTCCATCAGGTTGTGGATCGGCACACAGCCGTTGCCCGCCAGCCAGGAGCCGAGGTAGTGGATGCCGACATTGATATTGCCGCGCAGGCCGGCCTCGGTGATCGGCTGCTCGGGCTGGAAGTCGAGCCAGTCCCTGGGTCCGGAAGTGTCGTTGCACTGTTTCTCCCACTGGTTGGGTTTGTCGCCGAGGACCTTGACGAATTCCTCCATGGCGATGGACACGAGGCCCGGATGAGCGACCCAGCCACCGTCGTAACCATCGTTGGCGTCACGGGTCTTGTCGTGGCGGATGCCGGCCATGGCCTTGTCGTTGGCGACCGGATCGCCCTTGATCGGGATCAGTGCACTCATCCCACCGATGGCCGGGGCGCCGCGCTTGTGGCACGCTTTTAGCAGCGCCAGCGCATAACTTCGCATGAAGGGTACTTCCATGGTGATTGCGCCGCGATTGGCCAGGCAGAAATTCTTGTCCTTCTTGAATTTCTTGATGCACGAGAAGATGTAGTCCCAGCGTCCCGCGTTGAGGCCGGCGCTGTGCTCGCGCAGTTCATACAGAATTTCCTCGAGCTCGAATGTGGCCAGGATGGTCTCGACCAGCACCGTGGCCTTGATGCTGCTCTGGGGAATTCCAATCTCCTGCTGTGCCATGACGAAAATGTCGTTCCACAATCGCGCTTCGAGGTGGCTCTCCAATTTCGGCAGATAATAGAACGGACCGTCACCCCGGGCGATCTGTTCCTTGGCGTTGTGGAAGAACACCAAGGCAAAATCGAAAATCCCGCCGCAAACGCGCTGGCCATCGACCAGCACATGCTTTTCGTCGAGATGCCAGCCGCGCGGGCGGATCTGCAAGGTTGCGATCTTTTCATTGAGCCGGTATTCCTTGCCCGCTTCGTTGGTGAAGCTGAGCTTGCGGCGGATCGCATCAAAAAGGTTCACCTGGCCTTGAATAAGGTTGTACCAGTTCGGGCTGTTGGAGTCCTCGAAATCGGTCATGTAGGAATCGGCGCCCGAGTTATAGGCATTGATGATCATCTTGCGCTCGACCGGGCCGGTGATCTCGACGCGACGGCATTCCAGCGCCTTGGGAAGTGGCGCGATTTTCCAGTCGCCGTCGCGGATGTGCTTGGTCTCGGGCAGGAGGTCAGGCATTTCGCCGGCGTCGATACGGGCCTGGCGCTCGACGCGCTTCTTCAGCAGTTCATGGCGGCGTCCTTCGAAGGCGCGATGCAATTTGGCGACCAGGGATAGCGCGTCGTGGGTGAGAATTTCGTCGAAGCGGGCGAGTATCGGGGCATTCACTTGCACGCCGGCGGGAAGATTGAGGGCCATGCTTACTCCTTGAGGTTAACGATTCGATTGATATAGGCTGGGATGTCGCTGAGCAGCCGGCCGGTCGCGGTAGGCTGCACGTCGAGTCGCTCGGTGGGTAGCCCGCCACGGTTAATCCAGAACGTGGCGTAGCCGAACCAGGTCGCACCGGCGGCATCCCATCCGTTGGATGAAACGAACAACACTTCTTTTGCAGGCATGCCCAAGGCATCGATGCCGAGTTGGTAAGCGGCGGGGGCAGTCTTGTATTGGCCCACGGCATCGACCGACAAGACGTGATCGAAGAGGGGCTTGCCTTCGAAGCTGCCCATGCCGGCGCTCTTGATGGCGATATCGAGCATTTCAGGCGTACCGTTGGAAAGGATGCCGAGCGGCAGACCGCTCGCCTTGAGTTGGCGCAGCGCGGCCAGGTTCTCAGGAAAGGCCGAGAGACAGGCATATTGGCTCATCAGCCGGTCTATAGGTTCGTTGGCAGGCTCCAGGCCAAGGCGGGCAAGGGTGTAGATCAGGGCATCCCGGGTGACCTCCCAGAAACCCTTATAGCGGCCCGAGAGCGTGCGCAGATGCGTGTATTCGATTTGCTTGGCGCGCCATAGCTGGGAGAGTTCGGCTCCCTTGCCGGGGAAAAGCTGCTCGGCCATCAAGGCAACGGAATGAACGTCGAATAGTGTGCCGTAGGCGTCGAATAAGATTGCGTGGATCATATTTATAATGTTATTCATGTCTAAATCGAAAGAGAAGCTATGATTTAAGCTAATAATCTTGTATCTTATGTATCAAATGGATCAATTCAAGCAAATCACTGCGTTCGTCCAAACCGCTCTCCGCGGCAGCCTTTCGGCGGCTGCGCGGGCCGACGGGGTGACCCCGGCGATCATCGGGCGGCGCATGGATACCCTGGAGGCTCGCCTGGGTGTGCGTTTGCTGACCCGAACCACGCGTAAGTTGACACTCACTTTCGAGGGGCAGGCATTTTTCGAGGACTGCCAGCGGTTGTTGAACGATCTCGCCAACGCCGAGGCTTCGGTCAGCCTCGGTGGGGTGAAGGCCAGCGGCCACCTACGCCTGTCGGCGCCCGCTGGCTTCGGTCGCAAGCACGTGGCGCCGCTGCTGGCAGAATTTCTTGACGCCAACCCGGAAGTGACTCTGAGCTTGGACCTTTCCGACCGGTTGGTGGACCTGGTGAATGAAGGTATCGATTGTGCGGTCCGCGTCGGCGAACTGGCGGATTCCAGCCTGGTCAGCGTCCGGCTGGGCGATATGCGGCGGTTGGTGGTGGCGAGTCCGGAGTACCTGGCTCGCCGGGGGATCCCGCTGTCTCTTGATGATTTGTCGCAACATGAATGCCTGTCATTGGGGCAGCAGCGCGGGTGGACCTTCGTCGACCCGGCTCAACCGGTCAGCAGCGTCACCATCAAGGTGGCGGGGCGATTGGAATGCAACGACGGCGCCGTGCTTCATGATTGGGCGGTCGCCGGGCGAGGACTCGCCTGGCGATCCCTTTGGGAGGTGGAAGAAGACCTGCGCAAAGGCCGGCTGGTGTCGGTCTTGGACGGCAGCGCCGCGCCGCCCATCGGCATCTACGCCGTGTTCCCGCAGCGGCGTCAGTTACCGCTGCGCGTGCGTTTGTTCATCGACTTGCTGAAGCACACTTATGGCAGAACGGAATACTGGCTGTCATAAGTGAAAACGCCGCGCCCGGGTAGGGACGCGGCGTGAGGTTTGTCCCGGGTGTCGGGACATCCCGATGCAACTCAGTTCCCTAGACGCTAGTGGAACTGCTCCTCCTCCGTTGAACCAGTCAGCGCGGTGACCGAGGATGCGCCGCCCTGAATCACCGTGGTGACATCGTCGAAATATCCGGTGCCGACTTCCTGCTGGTGCGAGACGAAGGTGTAGCCGCGCTCGCGGGCGGCGAACTCAGGTTCCTGCAGCTTTTCGACATAGGCGGTCATGCCGCGCTGGGCATAGTCCTGGGCCAGATCGAACATGTGATACCACATGTTGTGGATGCCGGCGAGGGTAATGAACTGGTACTTGTAACCCATCGTGCCGAGCTCTCGTTGGAACTTGGCAATGGTTGCATCGTCGAGGTTTTTCTTCCAGTTGAAAGACGGCGAGCAGTTGTACGCGAGCATTTTCCCGGGAAACCTGGCATGCACCCCTTCGGCGAACTTGCGGGCGAAGTCAAGATCCGGGGTGCCGGTTTCGCACCACACCATGTCGACATAGGGAGCATAGGCGAGACCGCGCGAGATGGCTTGATCCAGGCCCTTGCGGGTTTTGTAGAAACCTTCCGCGGTACGTTCACCGGTGATGAAGGGTTTGTCGTTGGCATCGAAATCGCTGGTGACCAGGTCGGCGGCTTCGGCATCGGTGCGCGCCAGAATCAGCGTCGGCACTCCCAATACGTCGGCGGCGAGGCGTGCTGCGTTGAGTTTCTGCACGGCTTCCTGGGTCGGAACCAGAACTTTGCCGCCCATATGGCCGCATTTCTTGACGGAGGCCAATTGGTCCTCGAAGTGAACTCCCCCGGCGCCGGCCTTGATCAGGGCCTTCATGAGTTCGTAGGCATTCAATACGCCACCAAAGCCGGCTTCGGCATCCGCAACGATCGGTGCGAAGTAATCGATGTATTCCTTGTCTCCCGGGTTGATGCCCTTCGACCACTGTATTTCGTCGGCGCGCTGGAAGGAGTTATTGATGCGCTTGACCACCGTGGGTACTGAGTCGACCGTATACAACGATTGGTCCGGGTACATCGACATCGAGTTGTTATTATCGGCGGCGACCTGCCAGCCGGACAGGTAAATGGACTTCAGTCCGGCTTTTACTTGCTGCATCGCTTGGCCGCCGGTGAGTGCGCCGAGGCAGTTGACATAGGGCTGGGTATTGACCATTTCCCAGAGCTTTTCAGCGCCGCGGCGGGCCAGCGTATGTTCGATGTGTAGCGAGCCGCGCAGGCGAATCACATCAGCGGCGGTGTAGTTGCGCTTGATGCCTTTCCAGCGCGGGTTTTCTGCCCAGTCCTTGGCCAGCAGAGCGGCGGCTTGTTCACGAGTGGTCATCTCGGGTACCTTATAAAAGTCGTTGAGGAAGGTGACGGCGACCCTGATTACCTTGGTCATCGTTATGTTGAAGTATAGAGGGAATATTGCAGGGCAGCAATAGTCTTATATAAGACTAGCAAACTTAATGTTACATTAAATAACAGCAAGTTGTAATCTGAATTTCACATTGCGGTATAGTTTTTCCCCGAGTGAAATGTTCTGCTCTTGCACCGCACCGAGCAGTTAATATGCCTTCAGCATTAGTTCAGGGCTGAAACACTTACGATTACTCCATCCTCGTCGGCATAAAGCTGTTGCCCGGGAACGAAGGTGACGCCGCCGAAGCAGACGGGAATATCGGCTTCGCCGGTATTCCGCTTGACGGTTTTTAGGGGATGTGTGCCCAGGGAGAAAATGCCGATATCCATGTCGGCGAGCGCGCGCGAGTCGCGAATGCATCCATACACAACCAGGCCAACCCAGCCATTATTGACGGCGAGCAGCGCCAGTTGATCGCCGACCAGCGCGCAGCGCATCGATCCGCCGCCATCGATGACCAGTACGCGCCCCTTGCCGGGCTGCTCGACGGCTTTCCGTACGAGTGAGTTGTCCTCGAATATCTTGAGTGTACTGATCGTTCCGTGGAAGGCGTGGCGCCTCCCGTAAGACTTGAACATCGGAGCAACGACACGTAGATGGCCAAGCCGCAGTTGGTCTTCGTGGGCGTCGAGGAGATCGGTGGTGTGCAGTTCCATAACGCTATTTCCTATCGCTGCAATAAAAAACGGCGACCAGTGTGGCGGGTCGCCGCATTGCAAATGGACTTAGAAGTGTGCAGCGCGTGGTCAAACGACGTTCTCGACCACCTTTTCGTATACCAGTTTGACTTTCTGATCTGCGTCCAGATCGATGGTGACGCGTCCGCCACCGGCAAGACGACCAAACAGCAGTTCGTCGGCAAGCGCCGAACGTATCGTATCCTGGATCAGGCGTGCCATCGGCCGAGCGCCCATCAATGGGTCGAAGCCCTGCTCGGCAAGCCAGGCCTTGAGTGCATCGGTAAAGATTGCCTCGACTTTCTTCTCGTGCAACTGGCCTTCGAGCTGCATGAGGAACTTGTCCACCACGCGCAGGATGATCTCGGCATCGAGGGCGGCAAAGGATATTGTCGCGTCCAGGCGGTTCCTGAACTCCGGAGTAAACGTGCGCTTGATCTCGGCCATTTCGTCCCCCGCCTGTCGGGTGGCGGTGAAACCCATGGTTGCCTTCTGTAGCGCTTCCGCGCCGGCATTGGTGGTCATGATGATGACGACGTTGCGGAAGTCGGCCTTGCGTCCGTTGTTATCGGTCAGAGTACCGTGATCCATCACTTGCAGGAGGATGTTGAAAACATCCGGATGCGCTTTCTCGATTTCATCCAGCAGCAGCACGGCATGCGGCTTCTTGGTCACCGCTTCTGTTAACAAGCCACCTTGGTCGAAGCCGACATAACCCGGCGGGGCGCCAATCAACCGGCTGACGGCGTGACGCTCCATATATTCCGACATGTCGAAGCGGATCAATTCGATGCCCATGCAGTAGGCAAGCTGGCGCGCCACCTCGGTCTTGCCGACGCCGGTTGGGCCGCTAAAGAGGAAACTGCCGATCGGTTTCTGCGAATTGCCCAGGCCTGAACGCGACATCTTGATCGCCCGGGTCAAGGCGTCGATAGCCTTGTCCTGACCGAAGACCACGCTCTTCAGATCACGATCGAGATTCTTCAAGGCGCCGCGGTCATCGCTGGAAACATGCTGCGAGGGTATGCGCGCGATCCTTGCGACGATATCTTCGATCTCGGTCTTGCCGATCAATTTTTTCTGTTTGGATTTCGGCAGAATCCGCTGGGCAGCGCCGGCTTCGTCTATGACGTCTATGGCCTTGTCAGGCAGGTGGCGGTCGTTGATGTATTTCGCCGAGAGTTCGGCGGCGCTGGTAATGGCCGCGGTCGAATATTTGATGCCATGGTGCTCCTCGAAGCGCGATTTGAGGCCGCGCAGGATGGACACCGTCTCCTCGACCGACGGTTCGTCGACGTCAATTTTCTGGAAACGGCGCGAGAGGGCATGGTCTTTCTCGAAAACTCCGCGGAATTCCAGGTAGGTAGTGGCGCCGATGCATTTCAGATTGCCATTCGAAAGCGCCGGCTTGAGCAGGTTGGATGCGTCGAGCGTTCCGCCTGAAGCGGCGCCTGCGCCGATCAGGGTATGTATCTCGTCGATGAACAGGATGGCATTCGGATTTTCCAGCAGTTGCTTCAACACCGCCTTGAGACGTTGCTCGAAATCGCCGCGATACTTGGTTCCGGCCAGCAGCGCTCCCATGTCAAGTGCATATACGGTCGACCCGGTGAGAATTTCGGGTATGCGTCCTTCGACGATGCGTCGCGCCAATCCCTCGGCGATGGCTGTCTTACCCACGCCGGCCTCGCCGACCAACAATGGATTGTTTTTCCGGCGCCGGCAAAGCGTCTGAATGACACGTTCGAGTTCCTTGTCGCGGCCGATCAGCGGATCGATTTTTCCCATCAGGGCAAGGGCATTGAGGTTTTGTGCAAAGCTCTCCAGGGCGCCACCGGAAGCCTGGTTTTCTTGATCTTGTTCACTCTGCTCGGCTTCCCCGCGGGTGACCGGTTGAGGCGTCTTGGTGATGCCATGTGAAATGAAGTTCACCACGTCAAGCCGGGTCACGCCTTGCCGTTGCAGGAAATATACGGCGTGCGAATCCTTTTCCCCGAAGATGGCCACCAGTACGTTGGCGCCGGTCACTTCCTTTTTCCCGGACGACTGGACGTGCAGGATGGCACGCTGAATGACACGCTGGAAGCCAAGTGTCGGCTGGGTATCGATCTCGTCACTGCCGGTCACGGTGGGCGTGTGCTCGGCGATGAAGGCAGTCAACTCCTTGCGCAACTCTTCCATATTGGAGGCACAGGCCCGCAGGACCTCGGCAGCGGAAGGATTGTCGAGCAAGGACAACAGCAAATGCTCGACAGTGATGAATTCATGGCGTTTCTGGCGGGCTTCGACAAAAGCCATATGCAGGCTGACTTCGAGTTCTTGCGCAATCATTTCAATTTTCCTCCATCACGCACGCCAGTGGATGCTGATTCTGGCGGGCAAAAACGCTGACCTGCTCGACCTTTGTGGCCGCCAGGTCCAGCGGATAAACGCCGCATACCCCCTTGCCATCACGGTGTACCTTGAGCATAACCAGGGTTGCCTGCTCGCGGTCCATACCAAAAAACCTTTGAAGCACTACCACTACAAAATCCATCGGGGTGAAATCATCATTCAGCAGCAGCACCTTGTAAAGCCTCGGCGGCTTGGTCCTGCTGCGTTCCGTTTCGAGTACTGCGCCGCTATCGCGGTCGACATGCTTGCGTGTCGCCATAAGGTGATTCTAATGCGAAATGCCCGATCCGCAACACTGATGAGAACAGGGGTAAAGCAGGCTTTATTTGCCGATTTCGTGCTCATTTGAGGAATGATTTTCATCAGGACGGACGCAAATAGCATGCGATGTTGTCATGCAGCAACGAAAAAGCTTGACGGCTGGGGATAAAGTGCGTAAAAAGCGGAACGTGTTTGTCTTTGTCAAGATCTCCGCAATGTCGATAGCCCCGCAGTCCTTCAGTTTCCCGAATCTCCGCCTGGCATCATCCCCATCTGTAGCGAACTTGCGTCTCAAACATGCCCCAGAGTGTCTTTTTGACGTTTTGGTTTGTGATTTAACAATTAAGGAATAAGCTTTATGGCACTAGGTACTGTCAAGTGGTTCAACGACGCCAAAGGTTTTGGCTTCATTACGCCGGATGATGGCAGCGAGGATCTTTTCGCCCATTTCTCCGCAATCAATATGCCCGGCTTCAAGTCGCTGAAGGAGGGTGAAAAGGTTTCGTTCGAGGTGGTGCAAGGCCCGAAGGGCAAGCAAGCCTCCAACATTCAGAAAGCGTAATCCCGCGTGCTTGCGCAGGATTCAGCCCACCGTGGCCTGCCGCGGTGGGCTTTTTGTCGTCGGTAGGTAATGGTGGTGCCAAAAGGAAGGCTCCTTGTGGAGCCTTCTTTGAAGAGTAGCGGATGTCCAGAGGGCCGGGGCAACTCACCAAAACCTGCCCCCCATGACAGGTCTCAGTTTTACATGCGTGCGATCATCGCATCCCCGAAAGCGGAGCAAGACACTTCCTTGGCACCATCCATCAGGCGGGCGAAGTCGTAGGTAACGACCTTGTCCTTGATCGCCGCTTCCATAGACTCGATGACCTTGTCGGCCGCCTCGATCCATCCCATGTGGCGCAGCATCATCTCCGCGGAAAGGATCAGCGAGCCGGGATTTACATAATCCTTCCCTGCATATTTGGGGGCTGTGCCATGGGTGGCTTCAAACATTGCGACGTCATCCGAGAGATTCGCTCCCGGTGCGATGCCAATACCGCCTACTTGCGCCGCCAAGGCATCGGAAACATAATCACCATTGAGATTCAGCGTGGCGATGACATCATATTCCGCCGGGCGCAGGAGGATTTGCTGCAAGAAAGCATCGGCAATTACATCCTTGATGATGATGCCACCGGGCAGCTTGAGCCATGGTCCGCCGTCAAGTTCGACACCGCCAAATTCTTTTTTGGCCAGCCCATAGGCCCAGTCACGGAAGCCGCCTTCCGTATACTTCATGATATTGCCCTTGTGCACTATCGTCACCGATTTGCGCTTGTTGGTGATGGCGTAGTTGATTGCCTGTCTCACCAAGCGTTCGGTACCTTCGCGCGAAACGGGTTTGATGCCGATACTGGAGGTATTGGGGAAACGAATCTTGGTGACGCCCAGCTCATCCTGTAGGAATTTGATGAGTTTGCGTGCGTTGTCGGTCTCGGCGAACCACTCGATACCGGCATAGATATCTTCCGTGTTCTCGCGGAAAATGACCATATTGGTCTTGGCCGGATCCTTGAGTGGCGAAGGCACGCCCTGAAAGTAGCGTATTGGCCGCAGGCAGACATAGAGGTCGAGTTCCTGACGCAACGCGACATTGAGGGAGCGGATGCCGCCGCCGATCGGGGTGGTCAAAGGACCTTTGATCGAAATTACATAATCCTTGATAGCAGTCAGCGTCTCCGCTGGCATCCAGACATCCTGTCCGTAGAGCTTGGTCGACTTCTCACCGCAGTAGACTTCCATCCAATGAATCTTCTTCTGGCCGCCGTAGGCTTTGGCGACGGCGGCATCGACAACTTTCTTCATCACCGGCGTGATATCGACGCCGATGCCGTCACCCTCGATGAAAGGGATGATGGGATTATCGGGAATAGCTTGACCGGAAACGATTTTTTTGCCGCCCTGGGGTATCTTGATCAGCGAAGTGCTCATGCCTGCTCCATCATGTGGGGTTGGTGAATGTGGGAAATTACCAGTATCAGTAGTCGAACTATCTTGCCATCAGGCTCGCGGAGTAGGTTTGATTCAAATCAGCCAATACTGCAGTTTCCAATGCCTATTGTCCCCCGATAGGCCGCCGTCTTCCAGTTTGGCTATTCCGGCGCCTGATAGAATCGACCATTCTTCGTAACGCTTTAGTAGGTCGGAGTCAACATGGATGTGCCTGTCAATCAGAGTGCTGCCGCTCGGAATATTGCTCTGGCGCTGGTCGAGGGTTTCAACAAACATTATCGCTTGTTTCGGGAATCCTCCGCGCGGGCCAAGCTTCGTTTCGACGATGGGGACTGGCAAGCCGTTCAACTCGCGGTGCGCGACCGCATCCAGTTCTATGATGATCGAGTCAAGGAAACCATCGACCGTTTGCACACCGAGTTCAATGCCGAAGCGCTCAACCTTACCGACTGGCAGCAGGCGAAACTGCGTTACATCGGCCTTCTGCTCGATCACAAGCAGCCCGAACTGGCGGAAACTTTTTTCAATTCGGTATTCTGCAAGATTATGCATAGAACCTATTTTCACAATGACTTCATTTTTGTGAGACCGGCGATTTCCACCGAGTTTATCGACTCGGATCCACCCGCCTATCGCAGCTATTACCCGAACGAGGTTGGTTTTCACGGAGCGATTCGCCAAATTCTTTCGGACTTCGGCTGGCAGAGAGCATTTGATGATCTTGATCGGGACGTCGCCTCCATCCGTCAAGCGGTTGAGTGCCATCTGGGAGAGTGGCCAAACCCCGAATACAACTTCCAGATCCAGGTTCTCTACTCGGCTTTCTACCGCAACAAGGCGGCTTACATCATAGGCAAGGCCATCAATGGCGGCACGGAATACCCATTTGCGATCCCGGTATTGCATACCGAATCCGGCAAACTGTTCGTCGATACCATCCTGCTGGATGTATGGCGCATCAGCATGCTGTTTTCGTTATCACGCGCCTATTTCATGGTCGACATGGAAGTACCGTCCGCCTACGTTCAGTTTCTGCGCAGCATCATGCCCGGCAAACCGCAATCGGAGTTGTACACCATGTTGGGTTTGGGTAAGCAGGGAAAGACCATGTTTTTCCGCGACCTGATTCATCACCTGCATCATTCCCAAGACCAGTTCGTTGTTGCGCCTGGGATACGCGGCTTGGTGATGTTGGTGTTTACTTTGCCTTCCTTCCCCTACGTGTTCAAGCTCATAAAGGATGTTTTCGGCGCTTCCAAGGATGTTGACCACGCAACTGTCAGACGCAAATACCAACTGGTCAAACAGATCGATCGGGTCGGCCGTTTGGCGGACACCCTTGAATTTTCCAATGCCGCGCTGCCCAAGAAGAGATTGTCGCAGGCCTTGCTGGAAGATCTGTATCAGTTGGCGCCTTCCCTGATTGAAGAGGATGGGGATGACTTGGTCATCAAGCACCTTTATATCGAGCGACGTATGGAGCCGCTCAACATGTATCTTGAGAAGGCGGAGCGCGGAAACCGTCTGGCCGACATAGACCAGGTAGTGCGCGAATACGGCAATGCCATCCGTGAACTGGCCATTGCCAATATTTTCCCGGGCGACATGCTATGGAAGAATTTCGGTGTTACGCGCTACGGCCGTGTCGTCTTCTACGACTATGACGAAATCGAATACATGACCGACTGCAATTTCCGAAAGATCCCGCCAGCACCTTATCCGGAAATGGAGATGTCGGGAGAAGTCTGGTATTCGGTGGCGCGAACGGATATTTTCCCCGAGGAGTTCGCGTCATTCCTGCTGACTTCGCCGTCGATTCGAGCCGCGTTCATGAGATACCATGCCGATCTACTCGATATCGGTTTCTGGCGGACGGTTCAGGAAGAAATACGCCGTGGCTTCGTCAAGGATTTTTTTCCTTATGACGAGTCCCTGAGATTTGGCATGCACCGTGTCGCGGAATCCGGCGCGCTGGGAATCTCCGGGTGAGTTCTTCTTGAGTCGAATAGTCTTATTCAACAAACCCTATGGAGTGTTGAGTCAATTCACTTCGTCTGGCGATCGTCCGACGCTCAAAGATTTTCTTCCTCAGACGGGAGTTTACGCCGCCGGCAGGCTGGACAGCGACAGCGAAGGACTGCTGGTACTGACCGACGACGGTCGCCTGCAACAGCGCATCGCCGACCCGCGCCACAAACAACCCAAGATCTACTGGGCTCAAGTGGAAGGTAATCCCGATCCGGTGGCGCTTGAGTTGATGTCATCCGGTCTGGATCTTGGCGACTTCAGGTCACAACCCTGTCGAGTCCGACAAATTCCGGAGCCGGAGGGTCTTTGGCCCCGCAATCCCCCGATTCGCGTACGCAAGGCCATTCCCACTACCTGGCTTGAAATGGAGTTGCGCGAAGGCAAAAACCGCCAGGTGAGACGTATGACCGCCAAGGTGGGCTTTCCCACCTTACGCTTAATTCGCTGGGCGATAGGATCCTGGAGTTTGGCTGGTTTGGCACCGGGTTCCTGGATCGAAGTTGCTTAGAAATCAATATCCACTGTCAACCCCTGCCCGGATCGCGCGTTATAGGCCTTGACACCAGTTTTTTACCCGTAGTGTCAATGGCATACACTAATCTTGAAAGGATCAAAAAATGAGCAAACTTCTGACCGCCCTGATCGTTACCGCTTTTGCTGCTACCTCTGCTTTTGCCCAAGCCCCGGCTGCTGCCCCGGCCAAGGCCGAAGCCAAGCCTGCTGCCGCTGCCCCAGCCGCCAAGGCTGAAGCCAAGCCCGCTGCCGATGCCCCCAAGGCAGACGCTGCTGCTCCGAAGGCCAAGAAAGCCAAGAAAGCCAAGAAGGCCAAAAAGGCTGCTGCTGAGGCCAAGTAATTGATGAATGAAGGGCGGGGTGACCTGCCCTTTTTCATTGGGTTTTAGTAGTTCATCAATTAGTCGTACTTGGGTTATAATCTTTGCGGCCTTTAGTAAATCGGTCGTATTTAAATCATCCACTTAAGAGGAAATACACCATGAGCAAACTGTTATCCGTTCTGATCGCTGCGCTGTTCGCCACCGTTTCAGTTGCCAGCTTCGCCGCCGACGAGAAGAAAGACGAGAAGAAAGCTGAAGCCAAGGTCGAGAAGAAAGCTGAAGCCAAGGCCGAGAAGAAGGCTGAAGCCAAGGTCGAGAAGAAAGCTGAAGCCAAGAAAGACGAAAAGGCCGCTGCCCCCGCTGCTAAGGCTGATGCCAAGAAAGACGAAAAGAAAGCTGAAAAGAAAGAAGAAGCCAAGAAATAATTGTTCTTGGGCAGATACGAGAAGGCAGGGTTACCCCTGCCTTTTTCTTTGGCGCGAATCACCGGATTGAATACCATGAGAAGGCAGCCGCTAAGACAACTGGTTGTCGCCACGCTGGTGCTGGCGACGTCTTGGGCGTGGGCCCAAGGTTCTCTTGAACTGAGCGCCGGCATACACCGCATTCGGGCCGAAGTGGTCAATACCCCCGAATCGCGCGCCGAAGGCCTGATGTACCGCAGGAGCCTGCCGGCCAATTACGGCATGCTGTTCGTGTTCGATCGGACGGCCCAGCACTGCATGTGGATGCGCAACACCTTGATACCGCTTTCCGTGGCGTTCATCGACGAAAATGGGCGCATCATCAACATTGAAGAAATGTTGCCGCAAACCGAAAACAACCACTGCGCGGCGAAACCGGCGAAATTCGCCCTCGAGATGAGCGCAAACTGGTTCAACAGCAGAGGGCTTGCTGGCGGGATTCAATTGAACGGCATCGACAAGGCACCGGCGGCACGCTAGATACTGTCCCTACGATTCGCGAACACCTCTTCAGTGAAAGCCTCTGGGCCTGGGGTTATAACTCTTCCGGCATGGGCGGAAACATGCAGCCACCCATGCATTGCGTAATGTCTCCAGGGTCGTTTGATCAGCCGAAATTCTTCCCGGCGAAATCCCAGTTGGCCAGATTGTTCAAGAAAGTTTCGACAAACTTGGGCCGGGCATTGCGGTAGTCGATGTAATAGGCATGCTCCCATACGTCGATGCACAGCAATGCCTTGTCGCCGGTGGTCAGGGGCGTGCCTGCGGCACCCATGTTGACGATGTCGACACCGCCATCCGCCTTCTTCACCAGCCAGGTCCAGCCTGAGCCGAAGTTTCCCACCGCGGATGCCTGGAAAGCCTTTTTGAACTCGTCGAAAGAACCCCACTTCTTGGTGATGGCGTCCGCCAAAGCACCGGTCGGAGCACCCCCGCCGTTCGGTTTCAGGGAGTTCCAGAAAAAAGTGTGGTTCCAGACTTGGGCGGAATTATTGTAAATGCCGCCGGCTGGCGCTTTCTTGACGATGGCCTCGAGATCGAGATTTTCGAAATCGGTGCCCTTGATCAGGTTGTTCAGATTGGTGACATAGGCCTGATGATGCTTGCCGTAGTGGTATTCGAAAGTTTCCTTGGAAATGTGCGGAGCCAACGCGTCCATCGCGAAGGGGAGTGGGGGTAGGGTGTGTTCCATGATGATTCTCCTGTGAGCAGATAAATCAGACCGTTTGAAATCCTGACTATTTTAGTCGGGGTATGTTTATTTCGCAAACACTTCTGAATAACGTTCAAAGTCCTTATTCCGTTTTATCGATATGCCCATGTGCCTGACCTTGGGCGAAATGTAGTTCGATTGCATCGCCTGGGGAGAGTTGATGGCTAGCGCAGACCACCTTGCCATGACTGTCCCTAACGATACTATAGCCGCGCTGCAAAGTTGCCATTGGGCTGAGTTGGGCGAGGACCGCAGCGACGGTCGCAAGCCGGGCGTGATTAGTAGCCAGGCGACGTTTTGTTGCGGCACCCAGCCGCTGGCCCAGAAGGGCTAGGGTGGCGATGGCCGGTGATAAGGCTGGACGCGCCTGCCGGAGGCGGGCCTGTTTTCGTTCCAGATTGATGGCTTCGCGGCGAAGCCGATGAGCCGTGGCGGCAGCAAGCCTGGTCTTCAGATGTGCCAGCGCATGTCGGTTGCTCATGAGTCGTGCACCGGGATGAACCAGGCGATGCGTGATCAGGTCGACACGTTGCATGCGCGCTTCCAACTGAACACGCATTGTCTGTTGCAGGCTGAGGTGCAGCGCCGCGAGTTCGTGGGTCGCCGCAAACCATCCGGCGCTGACCAGTTCCGCCGCAGCCGTCGGTGTCGCTGCGCGGCGGTCGGCGACGAAGTCGGCGATGGTGGTGTCGGTCTCATGGCCGATGCCGCTGATCACCGGCAATGAACACGCGGCAATGGCGCGAGCCACGCATTCCTCATTGAATGCCCAGAGGTCCTCAATGCTGCCGCCGCCGCGAGCGACGATCAGGACGTCGCATTCGGATCTTTCCCCGGCAGTCAGAATCGAGGCGGCGATTTTTTCGGCGGCGCCATCGCCTTGGACCGGAGCCGGGTAAAGGATTACCGGCAGTTGAGGGGCGCGCCGTCGTAGAGTAGTGACGAGGTCACGCAACGCCGCAGCTTGTGGCGAGCTGACAATGCCTACGCAACGGGGGAAGCGCGGCAGCCCTCGTTTCCTTTCAGCGGCGAACAATCCTTCGCGTTCCAGCCGCTCCAGCAGCCGGGCGTAGGCTTCGTAGAGTGCGCCAATTCCAGCCCGGCGCAATCCCTCGATGTTCAACTGAAACTCACCGCGCGCTTCGTAAAGCGTCACCAGTGCCTGCGCTTCTATCTGCTGGCCGTTTTCCAAGCGCCAAGGGACCACTTGGGCGCGATTGCGAAACATGACGCAGCGCACTTGGGCGGACTCGTCCTTAAGCGAAAAATAAACATGGCCCGAGGTGGCGCGGGTGAGATTGGAAATTTCACCACTGACCCAAAACAGGGGAAAATTCTGCTGCAAGACCTCGCGAGCAAGGCGGTTCAGTTGAGAAACTGTCAGGACTTCAGGAATCATCTGGCGTTGGAATCGAGAGTTGACAATGGGCCAAAAAGGCAATCCGGATTGTAATGGAATCCACACGTGGGTCGGTGAATCCTGCCGGACTGCGCCGAAACCCGCATGGAGAGCCGGGGTGTTTTGTAAGCCATTGTATTATAATGAATGTAATAAAAGCTTCATTTTGTGGCGGGCCAGAAAAAAGCCTTTCCGCAAGCCGATTTACGGTCTTCCCCCCTTGCCAATCCACAAGCTTATCCACAGATTTTGTGGATAAGCCAGGGGCCGTGAGTTTATTCCATTGGTATGGCTAAGAAGATGCTTCCCAGTCTGTCGATTCGTTAATCGAAGACAAATTGCGGTACTCTTGCACCCCGGTTTCCGCCCTGATTATGCACCCGCGACCAGCCGACCTTCTTGACTAACTCAGCGTGATGTCCGACTCACTGATTCCGTTACACTCGCCGGCTTTACTCGGCATTTTCCGCGAAGCGCTGGAGACCAGCTTGATCGAGCGCGGTGCGGCGCAGGGCATCGAGCTGCTCGGTCCGGCCGAGGATTTTTGGCGTAACTTGCCGCTCGCGGATTTGTCGCGCATGGCCGAGGCGGGCAATCCGCAAGCTCAGGCGGAAATCGCCTGGCGTTTTGCCGTGGGCGAAGGCGCGGACAGGTCTTATGCCCTAGCGGTGCGCTGGGCGTCGCTGAGTGCCGAGCGCGCTTGCGCTTCCGGCGAAGCGGTGCTCGGCTGGCTGCTCTACCATGGCTTCGGTCTGCCCAAGGATCACGCCGAGGCGGCACGTCTGTTCGAGCGCGCGACAAGTCGCAAGGACTTGCGCGGAATGACCTGGCTCGGCCTGTGCCTGCTGCGCGGGCACGGGATCGCCAAGGACACGCGGCGGGCGTTGCAGCTCTTTCGCGATGCGGCCGGAAAAGGCGGCCTGGGCGCACGCCTGGCGCAATATTGGCTCGGGCGCGCATATTACTTCGGCCTCGACGGCCACCGCGACTTTATTCAAGCAGCACGCTGGCTGCGGCAGGCAGCCGGGCAGGGGCACCATCGCGCCTGCGATTTGCTGGCGCGCTGTTGTTTCTTCGGCCGCGGGGTCGCGGAAGATCGCGCCGAGGCGGCGCGCCTGTGGCGCTCGGCGGCCGACGGCGGCAGCGCCGCGGCGATGTACTGTCTTGGCATGTGCTTGTATGCGGGCGAAGGCGTACCCCAGGATCATGCCGAAGCGGTCGGATGGTTTCGCGCCGCCGCAAGAAAGCGGATCACCGGCGCGATGTTCTTGCTGGGACAGTGCTGCATCTTTGGTTATGGCGTGACACGCGATCCCCAGGCGGGCCTCGGTTGGTATCGACGTGCGGCGGACCTCGGCAATCGCGATGCCGAGTACGAGTTCGGCGAGTGGCTGGCCTTCGGCCGCGGCGGCTTGTCCCAGGATATCGCGGAAGCGATCCGCTGGTATCGCGCGGCGGCGCGGCAGGGACATACGCGTGCCCAGCTCAAGCTCGGGCATTGCTACCGCTGTGGCGACGGTGTCGCCGAAAACAGGCAGTTGGCGGTCGCCTGGTACCGCCGCGCTGCCGAGGGTAAAGATGCGACGGCACATGTCTGGCTCGGTGAATGTTATGAACTCGGCGAGGGAGTGGCGCGCGACCATGTTCAGGCGATTGAGCACTACCGCGCGGCGGCGGCGGCCGGCGAGCCGCATGGCCTGGCCGAGTTGGGCCGTTGCCATTTGCATGGCATCGGCGTTCGCGTCAACCTGGGGCGGGGCGAGCAATTGCTGCGTGCGGCGGGGGAATGCGGCTGGCAGCCGGCACAGGGCGAACTGGAGCGCTTCTATTATTCCCGTGCGGAGCGATTGCTGAATGGCGACGGTATCGCCGCCGACCCTCAACAAGCAGCGACCTTCTACCGCAAAGCCGGGGAACTCGGCCACCGTCGAGCCGCGTTCATGCTCGGCGAATGTTATAGATATGGCATAGGCGCCGAGCAAGACCCCAGCCAGGCGGTGATCTGGTATCGAAAGGCGGCGCGCCTGTTCGATGCCAAGCGCGCACTTGCGGACATGTACTATTTCGGCCAGGGCGTCGCTCAAAATTACCGCGAGGCCTTGCGTTGGTTCATCCAGGCGGTGGAGCAGCACGAGGACGCCTACGCCATGTACAGCCTCGGCTTCTGTCTGCTGCACGGACAGGGTACGCCACGCAGTATCCAGAATGCCCGCGAGGGAGGACGCTGGCTGCGCAAGGCCGCGGCGTTGGGCGAAGTGGATGCGCAATACGAACTTGGCTGCGCCTACTATCGAGGAGATGGCGTGACGCGCAGCTTGCGTCTGGCGATGAAATGGTTGCGCAGCGCGGCGCGTCTCGGCAACGAGTCGGCACTGGCCTTTCTCGAACGCGTCGAGCACGGCGACAAACTGAACTGAGATTCGGGATTGGGTCAGGCCGTTTCGAGTTGTTCGAGTCGCAGTCGTGCCTGATCGATTTGCGCATCGAGCTGCTCGACCATCTCCTGGAGCAAGTCGCGCCCTCGTTGACGCGCCATGCCGGCGGCGACGAACAACTCATAAAGGCGTGACGCCAGCAGGCGGTTGAGTTCCGCTTCGATCTCAGCCAGTCTCCGCTGCATCCGCGACACCTGCCGAGCCAGTCCTGGCGTTGTCGCGTTCGGCGATTTTTCTGACGGCTGATCGTGTCGACCTGACTGCCACTGACTGAGTATTTCACGCAAGACCATTTCGTCGCCGGCGCGGTAGGCGCGGTTCGCCTCGCTCATCAGCTCGGTGCGCCAGGCCCGGTCATTTTCATCCTCGGCGCGATCGGGGTGAATTTTCTGCGCGAGTTGGCGGAATAGACGCTTCATGTCGCTGCTGGGAGCAAAGGGTTTTTCCGTTTCCCTGTCGAGTTCGGCAAAATTGCGATGTTCGCGCTGGGACCGTTCTGCTTGAGACCGGGCTTGTGCCGCTTGAAATTGAGCCGCCTCGTCGGTGGAAATTCGATCGGCATAGCAGCTGGCGATCCTGGCTTGGAGCGCGTCGAGTTCGGTCATGCGGGCACCCACCTGCGCGTGATAAACACGGGTGAACTCCGCCAACTCGGCCTGGACAGTGGCGAATTCAAGCTCCATGTCGCCCAGCTCCTGGGCCAGCATTTGATACTCGGCATTGAGACGGGTCTGCTCATCGACCGCGACCAGCCGGCCGGCAACCGTCGCATCGGCGTCCTGTAAGAGCAGGGCGCGCTTGCCGAGTGTCAGCAGCTTGGGAGCGTTCGCCGTCATCCTTTCAGGATGGAGGAGCAGTACTAAATCGCGTGGCGCTCCGGCAATCGTTTCGGCGTGAATGCTGGGCAGGATGCAGATCGGAAATAATTCGTCGATTTGGGCAGGCCAGGCGCTGTAAGCATCGCCGGCCGAACTCCAGTTCAGCGTGAGTTGCCACAGGGCGGCATGTTGCTCGAGGCGGGTCCGTTGCGCCTCCCAGGCGGCACTCCAGGCAGCTTCGTTGCCGCGTGCGAGACGGCTCTTCAGCAGCGCCAAGGTCGCGCGCAGGGCGATGCCGGCGGCGAAGCCCTGCCCAGGCAGAACCAGGCAGAGCGGGCGCAGGGTGAGATCCAGGGCATTGGATAGTTCCGGCAGCCATGCGTCGTCAGGGACGACCAGCAACAAGGTCTGCCCGGCCTGGACGGTTGCAGCGACAAATTCCGCCAGGGCCTCAATCGACAGTTCCTTGGCAGCGGATTGAATGCTTTCCCGTGCCGGAACGACGGAGGCTTCGTCCATGCGTGCGCGCCATGAGGCGGCAAGGGCTCGTGCGCTATCCTGAAAGGTGGGCTGCTGTAACGTCACCATGGCAGCGATTGTAACGGAAGCCCGGACTGCCACGTTTCAGCGCCTTGCCGAAATCGACGCTACAGGCTAAAGTGCGCGCTTCTTCCGCAGTCGCAAGGAGCGCTTCGTGTTCTCTATCATCCAGGCCGCCGGTTGGCCGATATACCCCCTCCTGTTGGCGTCCATTATCGCCGTTGCCTTGATCATCGAGCGTGCTACCGCGTTGCGCCACTCCAAGATCATTCCCCCTGGCTTGCTGGTCAGTGTGGTCGGTGATTATCGCCAGAATGGCGCGACGGAACAGATGCTGCAACGCTTGGAGGGGCATTCACTGCTGGGCAGCGTTTTTGCCGCCGGATTGCGCAACATCAAGAGTTCGCGCGAAGTGATGAAGGAGTCGATCGAAGAGGCGGGACGCGGGGCGGCTCATGAAATGGAGCGATTCCTCACCAGCCTTGGCACCATCGCCTCGATCAGTCCGCTGATGGGACTTTTCGGGACTGTCGTCGGCATGATCGAAATCTTCGGTTCGCCCACCGCTTCCGGCAACAATCCGCAGGCGCTTGCCCATGGAATATCGGTGGCGCTTTACAACACCGGATTCGGCCTGATCATAGCCATTCCCAGCATGATTTTCTATCGCCACTTCCGTGCCACGGTCGAAAGCCTGGTGATCGAGATGGAGCAACAAGCGGTGAAACTGGTCGAGCTGGTCCATGGCGAACGCAAGTAATCCGCATCTGGGGAGAATGCCATGAACTTCCAGCGCGGACGCACCCATGAGGAACCCGAGATCAATCTGATTCCGATGATCGACGTACTCCTGGTGATACTGATTTTCCTGATGATCACCACCACGTATTCGAAATATGCCGGACTGGAGATCAACCTCCCCACCGCCGAAACACAGCAATCGCAGGACCAACCGAATGAAATCAACGTCGTCGTTAGCGACCAGGGAGATGTGATGGTCAATCACGCCGCCCTGGGATCTCGCGATGTCGCCACCATCAGTCTGGCGCTCAGACGCGCGCAGGGCAACGGCAATTCCACCAAGGAACCTGTAGTCATCATCAGTGCCGATGCCAAGGCTTCCCACCAGAGCGTCATCGATGTGATGCAGGCCGCCCAGCAGGCCGGCTTGTCCCACATCTCCTTCGCCACCCAGAGCACCAACCGTTGACCGGTGCGGCGTTGCGCCGTATCCCATGCTTCCAGCTAAAGTGAGCAGCAAACTGCAAGACGCCTGGCAAGGACATGGATTGTTGACGACGCTGCTGCTTCCTCTATCAGCTGTCTTTGCCTTATCGGTAGTCTTGCGTCGCGCCCTGTATCGCTTCGGTATTCTCCAAACCGAGCATTTACCGGTGCCGGTCGTGGTGGTCGGCAATATTATCGTCGGCGGAAGCGGCAAGACGCCGTTGACGCTCTGGCTGGCGCAACAAATGCAGCAGCGTGGCTGGCATCCAGGGATCATCAGCCGGGGTCATGGCGGCGACTTTCATTCCCGGCAGGTGCGCGAAGTCCATGCCGATAGCGCAGCTCGGGAGATCGGCGATGAGCCGCTCCTGCTCAAGCGACGCGGCGGACTGCCCGTGTTCGTCGGGCAAGACCGGGTCGCCGCCGGCCGGATCCTGCTGGCAGCCCATCCCGAGTGCGACGTGATCCTCAGCGATGACGGCTTGCAACACTATCGACTGGCGCGAGACGTCGAGATCGCGGTGCTGGATGCGCGCGGCCTGATGAACGGCTGGTTGCTGCCGGCCGGGGCGTTACGTGAGCCCGCAGGACGACTTCGGCAGGTCGATGCGCTGGTGTTCAACGGCCCGGGCAAGCTCGCCGACAGCGGGGTCGCCGTATTCAAAATGGATCTTGCCGGCGCGACCTTCTATTCCCTTGCCGATCCCGCGCTGACTTGCCGGGCTTCGGCGTTGAGAGACTTGAAACTTGCTGCTATCGCCGGGATCGGTGTGCCCCAGCGGTTTTTCGATCATCTCGCGGGATTGGGATTGAATTTCTCCGCGCATGCATTTCCCGATCATCATCGCTATCTGGCGGGCGAGCTTTCCGCGATAAGCGCGGACGCGCTGCTGATGACCGAGAAAGATGCGGTAAAATCCCGCACAGGCGGGACCCGATCTTGTCACTCATGTTGAACAGTGCATCATGGAGAAGCCGCATGGACGCCCGCCTGCTTGAAATCCTGGTCTGCCCGATCTGCAAGGGTCCGCTCGATTATCGCAAGGCGCAGGCGGAGCTGGTCTGCAAGCCTTGCCGCCTGGCCTATCCGATCAAGGACGATATCCCGGTGATGCTGGAGGATGAGGCGCGCAGCCTGGCCGCTGAAGAGTTGTGAGATGCTGCGCATCGTCATCCCGGCACGCCACGCCTCGACGCGATTGCCCGGAAAGGCGCTGGCGGACATCGCCGGCAAACCCATGATCGTGCGCGTCGCCGAGGCGGCGCAACGTTGCCGCAACGACGGCATCTGGGTGGCTACCGACCATGCGGATATCCTCGCCGCCGTCGAATCCCAAGGTTTCCAGGGCGTGATGACCCGCGCCGACCATCCCAGCGGCACCGACCGCATCGCCGAGGTGGCGATCCGGCTTGGCTGGAGGGACGATGAAATCGTGGTCAACCTTCAAGGCGATGAACCGCTCATCGATCCCGCGCTGATCGAATCTGTCGTCGCCGGATTATCCGGGGATCCAGACGCGGCCATCGCCACCGCCAGCCACGTCATCACCGAAGCCGGTGATTTCTTCAATCCGAACGTGGTCAAGGTGGTCGTCGATAGACACGGACGTGCATTGTATTTCTCGCGTGCGCCGATTCCCTGGGATCGTGACGCTTTCGCCGAAACACGGGATGTCCTGCCGCCTGGTCTGCAAGCGCAACGGCATATCGGTCTGTATGCCTATCGCGTGGGCTTCCTGCGCAAGTATGGGCAACTCGCGCCCTCACCGCTGGAGCGTGGCGAAGCGCTCGAGCAATTGCGCGCGCTATGGCACGGTTACACGATACGCGTCGTGGTCTGCGAACATGCACCCGCCGCCGGAGTCGATACACCCGATGACCTCGAACGCGTGCGTCGCGAATTTGATCGGCGCGGCAACTGAGCCTATCTGTTATGCGGCAATCAATACATTTTCAAAATGTGCTTAAATCCTTGAGTGTATGATGGTCTTTAGAGCGTTTTCTTTACAGGAGCTGCCATGCGTTTGATACTTCTTGGACCACCCGGAGCTGGAAAAGGAACCCAAGCCAGCTTCATCTGCGAGCGCTATTCGATTCCCCAGATTTCCACCGGCGACATGCTGCGTGGCGCGATCCGGGCCGGGACGCCTTTGGGTCTGGAAGCCAAGAAGGTAATGGATTCCGGGAAACTCGTTTCTGATGACATCATCATCGCCCTGGTGAAGGAGCGGCTGCAGCAGCCCGATTGCGCCAAAGGCTATCTTCTCGACGGCTTTCCGCGCACCATTCCCCAAGCAGAGGCGATGAAAGCAGCCGGCGTGGCGATCGATTATGTCCTCGAGATAGACGTTCCGGATGGCGATATCGTCACCCGCATGAGTGGTCGTCGCGTGCATATGGCTTCAGGCCGGACCTACCATGTGAAGTTCAATCCTCCGAAGGTAGACGGCAAGGACGATGCCACCGGCGAGCCGCTGATCCAGCGCGACGACGACCAGGAAGCGACGGTGCTCAAACGCCTCGAGATCTACCATGCACAGACCAAGCCGCTGGTCGAGTATTACGGCAAGTGGGCGGCCACGGGAGATGCCAAATCCCCGAAGTATCGCAAGATATCAGGGCAGGGCAGGGTCGAGGAAATCCGCAATCGTGCCTTCGAAGCGCTATCGGGTTAATCAAAGCCCAGGAGAATTTTCATGACCAGTCCGATTCGACGCATCGCCATCTGTACCGGCGGTGGTGACGCCCCGGGACTCAACGCCGTGATACGAGCGGTCGTCATCGCGGCCGCCAACCGGGGTTGGGAGTCCTATGGCATCCATGAAGGGTTCAATGGAATACTCTTCCCCGAGCGTTACCCGGAGGGCGGGGTGTACCGCCTGACGCGGAAAACGGTGAGAGGCATCGGACACCTGGGCGGCACCATCCTGGGAACCACCAACAAGGGCAATCCGCTTCATTTCCCGGTACAAATGCCGGATGGGACGACCAGGGACGTCGACCGGACGGACGAAATTCTCCAGTTTTTTGCCATGAAGCAGTTGGATGCCCTGGTTTCGATCGGCGGCGACGGCTCGCTCACCATCGCAAATGCCTTGCACCAGAAGGGTCTGCGAGTCGTCGGCGTGCCCAAGACGATCGATAACGACCTGGACAAGACGTTTACCACTTTCGGTTTCGATACGGCCGTGGCTTTCGCCACGGAATGCCTGGATCGACTGCACAGCACCGCCGAAAGCCACCAGCGCGTGATGGTGGTCGAGGTGATGGGGCGCTATGCCGGATGGATTGCGCTTCACGCCGGCATCGCCGGTAGCGCGCACGCCATTCTGTTACCGGAAATTCCATTCGATATCGATAGGGTGGCCGCCAAGATTCTTTCCCGCGATAACGAGGGACGCATGTATTCGCTGGTGGTGGTATCCGAAGGCGCGGAACCGGCCCACGGCGAGCGGGCGATTCTAGCGCCCGCCGAGATCGGCCACGCCGAGCGCCTGGGCGGGATAGGCGAACATGTCGCCAAAGCGTTGCAGGAGCGTACCGGCAAGGACACCCGGGTGGTGGTGCTGGGACACCTGCTGCGCGGCGGCAGCCCGACCTCCTTCGATCGCCTTGCCGCCATGCGTTTCGGCAGTGCAGCGGTGAGGGGGCTGGAAGCCGGACTGAGCGGCGTGATGGTGGCGCTGGCCTTTCCCAACGTCAATTATGTTGCGCTCGAAGAAGTCGCCGGCCGCATGAAGGGCTTCCCGCTGGACTGCGACACGTTGCAGACCGGTCGGGATATGGGAATCTCCTTCGGCGATTGAGCCTTGCGCGCGTCCGCGCAAGGCTCAGCTTTCTCGCTGCGCGGCGTACTTGCCTGAATTGAGAATCTTGTCCACCTTGTGCAGACGCAACCGGTATGCATCGGGCATGCCCGAGCCCAATAGCGGCCTGAGGTAGAGCCGGAAGGCGTCCGTTACATCCGTTCCGCTTGCGGCGATAAACTCGTCTTCCATGACACGCGTCTTGCCCGCAATTTCCGCCAAGGGTATTAGGTGGTAATCGACCGAATAAAAGCCGGTGCGCTTGATCGCCACTGAGCCGTCGCGGTCGCCCCACATGGCGAATTGCACCGCCTTCTCGCCGACTTCCCGTGCTTCGCGCTGATCGACATCCGACACGCAACCCATGAAGCTGCGCTGCAAATATCCGAAAGTGTCTCCGCGCACGCGCTTGATGCCGAGCTCGTTCTTGATTTCGTTGCAGAGCAAGTCCGCCAGGGCGCCCGTGCCGGAAAGCTGGATATTGCCATGGGCATCACGTTCCACTCGGTTCGACAACTTGGTGATGATCGGGACTCCTTGCTCGTCGTGGATGCCTTCCGAAGCGGCGATGACGCAGCGTCCGTATCTATGATAGGCCGCCTTGACATCGGCAATGAAGCTGTCGAGTTTGAAGGTGCGTTCGGGAATGTAGATCAGGTGCGGGCCGTCATCGGGAAATTTCTTGCCGAGTGCCGATGCCGCGGTAAGAAAGCCGGCATGCCGCCCCATCACTACCGCCAGATAAACTCCCGGCAGGGCGGCGTTGTCGAGGTTGGCACCCATGAAGGCCTGCGCCACGAAGCGCGCGGCGGACGGAAACCCGGGCGTGTGATCATTGCCGACCAGATCGTTGTCTATGGTTTTTGGAATGTGGATGCAGCGCAACGGATAGTTTGCTCGCTGGGCTTCCTCGCTGACGATGCGGACTGTGTCGGAAGAATCGTTGCCGCCGATGTAGAAGAAATAGCCTATCTCATGCGCTTTCAGAACCTTGAATATCTCCTGGCAGTATTGGAGATCCGGCTTGTCGCGTGTCGAGCCGAGAGCCGACGAGGGGGTGCTCGCCACCATCTCGATGTTGTGGCTGGTTTCCTGGGTAAGATCGAGAAATTCTTCGGAGAGGATTCCAGATACGCCGTGATAGGCGCCGTACACCAGTTCGACGTTGCGGAATTTGCGCGCTTCCAGCACCACACCCGCCATGGACTGGTTGATGACAGCGGTCGGCCCACCACCTTGGGCGACGAGAACCTTTCCTTGCTGCATGATCACACTTCTCCTTTCAGATTGTCGAACGGTATTTTGCCATTGAAGAGGCACGCGCGCGAGGGGCGGCCGTCCGTCGAAATGCTGGACAGTTTGTATTTTCAAGCCAATGCGGATACTAGCCGTTGTCCCCGGCCACTTCCAACTTCTTCAGTCATTTAATTTTTAGGTTGTTGATGGCTTATCCCCTAGCCAGCTTATGCGTGATTCAATGACTTCTATCGCGGATATGAAATCTCATACTATTGGCATGGTAAAATTCCGCAAATTTGATTGGTTTCATCCTCCGGTAGATAGGCACCAACAAGAATATCGGCGACTGATGAACGCTTCATCAGACACGTGCAGAGCATATCCAGGCCAAGTTTTCCGTATCTGGCTGAGTCGCGGTGAGTAATAGGGGATGGCACTAGCCATTGAAGTTTTCAAATCAAAGGGAGAAATGCATGTCCGGACTAATGTTTGCTCTGATTTGCGCTGTTGTGGCAATTGCCTATGGTGCCATTTCCAGCAAGTGGATTCTGGCGCAACCGGCCGGAAATGCGCGTATGCAAGAAATTGCCAACGCCATTCAGGTAGGTGCCCAGGCTTACCTCAACCGCCAATACACGACCATCGGTATCGTCGGTGTGGTGCTTTTCATCATCATCGGCCTGGTGCCGGCGCTCGGCTGGCTGACCGCCTTCGGTTTCCTGATCGGCGCGGTGCTTTCCGGCGCGACCGGATACATCGGCATGAACGTATCGGTGCGCGCCAATGTGCGAACAGCCGAAGCCGCGCGTCATGGAATTGCCCCGGCCCTCGACGTCGCCTTTAAAGGCGGCGCCATCACCGGCATGCTGGTGGTTGGTCTGGGACTGCTGGGTGTCGCCGGTTATTACGCCTACCTGAAAAGCATCGCCGCTCCTGACGTCAGCATCGACCACATCATCCATCCATTGATCGGACTGGGCTTCGGCTCTTCATTGATTTCCATCTTCGCCCGTCTTGGCGGTGGCATTTTCACCAAGGGCGCCGACGTCGGTGCGGACTTGGTGGGCAAGGTCGAAGCCGGCATCCCCGAGGACGATCCGCGCAATCCGGCGGTGATTGCGGACAACGTCGGCGACAACGTCGGCGACTGCGCCGGCATGGCGGCCGACTTGTTCGAAACCTATGCCGTGACCATCGTGGCGACCATGCTGCTGGGCGCCTTGATGCTGAGAGCCAATGCGGAAGCCGCGGCGATCTATCCGCTGGTGCTGGGAGGCTTCTCGATCATCGCCTCGATCATCGGGGTACAGTTCGTCAAGGCACGCGAGGGCGGCAAGATCATGAACGCCTTGTATCGTGGCCTCGTGGTTTCAGGGGTCCTGGCACTGATCGCCTTCTATCCGATCACCAAGCAATTCATGCCCGACGATGCGCTGAACAGCGTGTTGAACATCAACGGCGGCGCGCAATGGCGGCTCTACTGCGCATCCATCATCGGCCTGGTCCTGACTGGCCTGATGGTGTTCATCACCGAGTACTACACCGGAACCGACTTCAAACCGGTCAAGCACATCGCCGAGGCATCCACCACCGGGCACGGCACCAACATCATCGCTGGTCTCGGCGTATCGATGCGTTCCACCGCCTGGCCGGTCTTGTCGGTATGCGCCGCGATCTGGTCCGCCTATGCTTTGGCCGGCCTGTACGGGATTGCCATCGCCGCGGTATCGATGTTGTCGATGGCCGGCATCATCGTGGCTCTCGACGCCTATGGCCCGATCACGGACAATGCCGGCGGGATCGCCGAAATGTCCGAGTTGCCGGCCTCCGTGCGCGCCGTGACCGATCCGCTGGATGCCGTGGGCAACACCACCAAGGCAGTCACCAAGGGTTACGCCATCGGCTCGGCCGCGCTGGCCGCACTAGTGCTGTTCGCCGACTATACGCATGCCCTCGAGTCCGCCGGCAAAATCCTGACTTTCGATCTTTCCAATCACCTGGTGATCATCGGCCTGTTCATCGGCGGACTGATTCCCTACCTCTTCGGCGCCATGGCCATGGAAGCGGTGGGCCGCGCGGCCGGTTCGGTGGTGGTCGAAGTTCGCCGCCAGTTCAAGGAAATCCCCGGCATCATGGAAGGCACGGCGAAACCGGATTACTCGCGCGCGGTCGACATGCTGACCAAGGCCGCGATCAAGGAAATGATGGTTCCGTCCCTGCTGCCCGTGCTGGTGCCGGTGGTTGTCGGCTTTGCTCTTGGACCACAGGCTCTGGGTGGCGTGCTGGTGGGCACCATCGTCACCGGGTTGTTCGTGGCGATTTCCATGACCACGGGCGGTGGCGCCTGGGACAATGCCAAGAAATATATCGAGGACGGTCACTTCGGTGGCAAGGGTTCCGAGACCCACAAGGCCGCCGTCACGGGCGACACCGTTGGCGATCCCTACAAGGATACCGCCGGTCCGGCGGTGAACCCGCTGATCAAGATCATCAACATCGTTGCCTTGCTGATCGTTCCGTTGGTTGCATGATGCGGGCATAGCGTAGCGTCATCGAAAAACGGGCGTCCAATTTTGGCCGCCCGTTTTTTTTGACGTACCTGTCGTACTCAAAGTGCGCCGTGCTGCCTGAAGTCTTTAAGGCGGAAACCCAACAGCAATAAAGTGGCGAAGTAGGCAATCGCGCCGCCGATGACCAAGGCGGCGAGATGCAAGGATTTCTCCGTTGCCCTGCGGTTCAGCCATGCTGCTTCAGTGCCGCTACCGAACCAAAGCACGGCCGCCAGCACCACCAGGGCAAGCGCGAGTTTACCGAGAAAAATCCCCCAGCCCGGCAATGGGGTATAAGTGCCGTTGCCGCGCAGGCCACGATAGAGCAGGGCGGCGTTGATGCAGGAGGCCAGTCCGACGGCCAACGCCAATCCGGCATGGCGTAGCCAGCCGATGAATGCCAGATTCATCAGTTGGGTGATCGCCAGCGTGAACAAGGCGATCTTCACAGGCGTGCGGATGTTCTGACGGGCATAGAAGCCGGGCGCCAGCACCTTGACCAGGATCAGGCCGGCCAGGCCTAAGCTGTAGGCGACCAGGGCACTGCGTGTCTGTAGCACGTCGGTGCCGGTGAACGCGCCATGCTGGAACAGCGTGGACACTAAAGGCACAGCCAACAGCGCCAGCGACAGAGCTGCCGGCAGGGTGAGCAGAAGGGTCAGGCGTAACCCCCAGTCGAGCAGCGCGGAGAATTCCGCGGGTTGGGCATCGGCGTGATATTTCGAGAGGCTGGGCAGCAAGATGGTGCCGAGCGCCGCGCCGAGCAGACCGGCGGGAAACTCCATCAACCGATCGGCATAGTAAAGCCAGGAAAGACTTCCGCTGGGCAGGAAGGAAGCAAAGATGGTGTTGATGATCAGCGATATCTGCGCCACAGATACGCCCAGTATGGCCGGTGCCATCAGCTTGAGTATGCGATTGACACCCGGATACTTGAGGCTGAAGGAGAGTTTCGGCAACATGCCGATCCTGGCCAGTGCCGGCAGTTGTATTGCCAGTTGCAACGCCCCGCCGATGATCACCGCCCAGGCAAGGGCCAGCACCGGCGGATCGAAATAGGGCGCGGCCAGCAAGGCCATGGCGATGAAACTGAGGTTCAACAGCACCGGCGTGAATGCCGGCAGTGCGAAACGCCCCCAGGTGTTGAGCACGCCTGAAGCCAAGGCCACGAGGGACATGAACAGGATGTAGGGAAAAGTGATGCGGGTCAGTTCCACCGTCAATGCGAATTTTTCAGCGTCCGCAGCGAAACCGGGAGCGGTGAGGTATATCAAGATCGGCGTCAGGACGATGCCCAAGGCGGAGACAATCAGCAATGCCAGCGCCAGTGTCGTGGCGACGTGATCGATCAGGCGTTTCGCTTCCGCGTCCCCGCGCTGGTTTTTATATTCGGCCAGAATGGGCACGAAGGCTTGCGAAAATGCGCCTTCGGCGAATAGTCGCCGCAGCAGGTTGGGCAAGCGGAAGGCAACCACGAAAGCGTCGTTTGCCAGTCCGGCGCCAAAAGCATGGGCAATGACTGCGTCACGGACGAAACCGAGGACGCGCGACAACAAGGTCATGCCACTCACCGTGGCGAGAGTTTTGAGCAGGTTCATGCGGAGGGCGAATGTAGCACCGCCGGATGATACCTCCTTCTTCGGCTTGCATCGGCCTGAAAAGATCCATATAATGCCCGGCTTTCATGCCCTAGCTGGAACTATATAAATGGCAAACAGTGCACAAGCGCGCAAGCGCGCCCGTCAGGCGATCAAGCAGCGTTCCCATAACATGAGCCTGCGTTCGACCCTGCGCACCGCGATCAAGAAAGTGCAGAAGGCTATTGTCGCAGGCGACAAGACTGCTGCCCAAGCGGTTTTTTCCGAGTCGATGAGCGCGATCGACAGCATCGCCGACAAGAAAATCATTCACAAGAATAAGGCAGCGCGCCACAAGAGCCGGCTTTCAGCGGCCATCAAGGCACTCTGATTCCGTTTCGATGGGTTTGACGCGGGCGCCTGGGTCCAATTGGAGCAGGGCGCCCGTATCATTTGGCAAAGCCCGCGTCGAACCTTGTTTTACGCCATAAAAACCCCGGAAGGCGGCCCCAGTGCTTGCCAACCTGCTTAAATTTCATAGAAAATAGAAACCTAGCTTGATTTTCTGCCGGCAGATCCATATACTGATCTGATGTTATTGACGCTAAAGGGGTTTCTATGATCTCCCCGGTACTCACCAAGTACGCGTTTCGAATTCGTACGCGCGTCGGCTTGGTCGTGGATAACCTGATGATCCATGGTCTTGATGAAGCCGACGCGCAGCGCAAACTGCGCCAGATTTATCGCGATTGTGAAATCCTGGCGAGTGTCTGCCACCGCGGCACGGTGCGCACCCCCCCGGCGAATT
>JAPLQT010000065.1:58517-112501 GCA_026399515.1 Pseudomonadota bacterium
CATCGCTCGTTGACCCTAGATAAATCCTTTAACGCTTAGTTCTTCCAGCAGCGCGGCATAGTCGTAGGCGCCTCGGCTTTCCACCGCGTGACTGAAAATATCCCGGTTGACCGCGGGTGCTTCAGCAACCGCCACATTTTCCGAAATCACCGTTTCACACACTTCCTCGCCGAAGTGTTCGCGCAAGCGCTTTTGGACTTCGAAGCTCATGTTGCGACGGCGGTCGAATCGGGTAAGAAGATAGCGCCGGCCGACACGACGTTTAAGCACCGGTTCGAGGGCATTCAGCGTGCGCTCGATCTGCAAGGCACCGCGCAAAGACAGGAAATCGGAAGAAATCGGGATCAGTAATTGGTCCGAGGCAAAAATGGCGTTCAGTGAAAGCACGCCGAGAAACGGGCAACAGTCGATGATGACATCATGCCCGCTCGCTTCGAAGCTGGTTAAGCCTTGGTTGAGCCGGCTGAGGATGTTCGGCCCCTTGCCGAATATCGAGTCCACTTTGATGAGTTCGGCATGTGCCGGGATCAATTGGCCGACGTTGGGCCAATCGATGGTCAGGGCGGCGAGAGGAGTGTTGTCCCGATAGAAGGCGAACATGCTGGCCGCGACGTCGCCCAGTGCCTTGCCATGGATGGCGGAAAGATGTGCCTGCGGATCGAGATCAATGAGCAATACCTGTCTCTGTCCGCGCGACATCGCCGCGGCGAGATTGAGCGCGGTGGTGGTCTTGCCGACCCCGCCCTTCTGGTTGAAAATTGCGATTCGCGCCATCATGCCCTCTCTGTACAGGCCGCTATTTTTCACATAAGATGCATCTTTGCGCAAGACATGTTTCTAATTTCTTGTGCAATCACGGCGGCGCAAGCCGCCGTCGCTATTTGGAATGTTTGTTTCGCCGGGGTTTTTATGCCGCATCTGATGAATGTTTATGCCCGCCTGCCGATGGCTTTCAGCCACGGAGAAGGCGCCTGGCTCTACGATGAGCAGGGTCGTCGCTATCTCGACGCGCTTGCCGGTATCGCCGTCAATACTCTGGGGCATGGCCATCCGCGACTGGTCAAGGCCCTCGCGGAACAGGCTGGACGCCTGATCCATACCTCGAACCTGTACCAAATCCGCGAGCAGGAAAAACTGGCCGACAAGCTCGCCGACCTGTCGGGGATGGACGAATGTTTTTTCTGCAATTCCGGCTGCGAGGCCAATGAAGCCGCGATCAAGCTGGCGAGGCTCTATGGGCATAACAAGGGTATCGAGCAACCCGCCATCATCGTCATGGAAAAGGCCTTCCACGGGCGCACCCTGGCAACGCTTTCGGCGACCGGCAACCGCAAGGTGCAGGCCGGCTTCGAACCTTTGGTAACCGGTTTTGTGCGCGTGCCGTTCGACGATCTTGCCGCGGTCGAGGCAGTTGCCCAGCATAACTCCAGCGTGGTCGCGGTTTTCATCGAACCGATCCAGGGCGAGGGCGGCATCCGCCTGGCTCATGACGAATACATCAAAGGGCTGCGCCAGATCTGCGACGCCAAGGGTTGGCTGTTGATGGTGGACGAGGTGCAGTGCGGTACCGGACGTACCGGCCGCTGGTTTGCCCACCAGCATGCAGGCGTAATGCCGGATGTGATGACGCTGGCCAAGGGCCTAGCCTCGGGCGTGCCCATAGGCGCCTGCCTGGTCGCCGGCAAAGCGACCGGCGTATTCACGCTGGGCAGTCACGGTTCCACTTTTGGCGGCAACCCCTTCGCCTGCGTTGCGGCGCTGACCACGCTTGCCGTGATTGAACAGGATGACCTGTTGGGGAATGCCCTGCGACTCGGCGATAAGATCCGGAACGGGTTGCGCGCGGCACTGGAGGGGGTTGCGGCGGTCACCGAGATCCGCGGCGATGGACTGATGATAGGAATCGAACTCGACCGCCCCTGCGGCGAACTGGTCCAGCTCGCGCTCGATGCCGGCCTGCTCATCAATGTAACGGCCGACAAGGTCGTGCGTCTGCTGCCGCCGATGATCCTCAATGAGGCCGAAGCGGATGAACTGGTGACGAAACTCTCGCGCCTGATACGCGGGTTCCTGGGAGCCTGAAGATGGTTGCGCCCAGGCATTTCCTCCAGTTCAACGACTTTAGCCGCGAAGAATTCGACTACCTGTTCGAGCGCACGCGCCGGATCAAGACGCAGTTCAAGTCCTATCAGCAATACTGGCCGCTCACCGATCGCACTCTGGTGATGATATTCGAGAAGGCCAGCACCCGCACTCGCCTGAGCTTCGAGGCTGGCATGCAGCAGCTCGGCGGCTCGGCGATCTACCTCAACACCCGGGATTCGCAACTCGGACGCGGCGAGCCGGTCGAGGACGCCGCCCAGGTGATCTCGCGCATGAGCGACATCGTCATGATCCGTACCTTTGATCAGGAAATCATCGAGCGTTTCGCCAGCAACTCGCGGGTGCCGGTAATCAACGGCTTGACCAATGAATACCATCCCTGCCAGATACTGGCCGATATCTACACCTTCATCGAGCAGCGCGGTTCGATCTCGGGCAAGACCGTGGCCTGGATCGGCGATTCGAATAATGTCTGCAATACCTGGCTGCAAGCCGCCGAGGTTTTCGGTTTCAACGTGCATGTGTCCACCCCGCCCGGTTATGAGGTCGAGCCCGAGCGTGCCGGTCTCTACGGCACCGACCACTATGAGGAATTTCCCGATCCGATGGAAGCGGTCAAGGGGGCCGATCTGGTGACCACCGACGTGTGGACCAGCATGGGTTTCGAAGCGGAGAACGACGAGCGGCTGCGCGACTTCGAGGACTGGCAGGTTGACGCCGAAATGATGAAACAGGCCAGACCGAACGCGCTGTTCATGCACTGCCTGCCCGCGCATCGCGGAGAGGAAGTCGCCGCCGAGGTCATCGATGGCCCGCACAGCGTGGTCTGGGAAGAAGCCGAGAACAGGTTGCACGCGCAGAAGGCGCTGCTGGAATTCCTGGTGCTGGGCAGGGTGAACGATTAACACTATGGTGGGAAGAAATGTCATGAGCGAAGTGAAGAAAGCGGTGTTGGCCTATTCAGGCGGCCTGGATACCTCGGTGATACTCAAGTGGTTGCAGGACACCTACCAGTGCGAGGTGGTGACTTTCACCGCCGACCTCGGCCAGGGAGAAGAGCTGGAGCCGGCGCGCGCCAAGGCGATCCAACTGGGCATCAAGAAGAAGAACATCTACATCGACGATTTGCGCGAGGAATTCGTCCGCGATTTCGTCTACCCGATGTTCCGCTGCAACGCGGTTTATGAAGGCGAGTATCTGCTCGGCACCTCGATTGCCCGGCCGCTGATCGCCAAGCGCCTGGTGGAAATCGCCCAGAAGACCGGCGCCGACGCCATTTCTCACGGGGCCACCGGCAAGGGCAACGATCAAGTGCGCTTCGAACTGGGCGCCTATGCCCTGATGCCCGGCGTCAAGGTCATCGCGCCGTGGCGTGAATGGGATCTGCTGTCGCGCGAGAAGCTGATGGCCTATGCCGAGCAGCACGGCATCCCGGTGGATATGAAACACAAGAAGGGCGGTTCGCCCTACTCGATGGACGCCAATCTGCTGCACATTTCGTTCGAAGGACGCCACCTGGAAGATCCGGCGGCTGAAGCCGAGGAGTCCATGTGGCGCTGGACGGTTTCGCCCGAGAAGGCCCCCAATAAGGCGCAGTACATCGACATCGAATTCAAGTGCGGCGACCCGGTGTCCATCGACGGCAAGAAACTGAAACCCCACCAGTTGCTCGCCAGACTCAACGAACTGGGCGGCAAGCACGGCATCGGCCGCCTCGATCTGGTCGAGAACCGTTATGTCGGGATGAAGTCGCGCGGCTGTTATGAGACTCCCGGCGGCACCATCCTGTTGCGCGCGCACCGCGCCATCGAGTCGATCTGCCTGGACCGCGAGGTGGCGCACCTCAAGGACGACCTGATGCCGCGCTACGCCAGCCTGATCTACAACGGCTACTGGTGGAGCCCGGAGCGCAAGGCGCTACAGGCGCTGATCGACCAGACGCAGCAGAATGTCAATGGCTGGGTGCGCCTCAAGTTGTATAAGGGCAACGTCATCGTCGTCGGCCGCGATTCCAAGTCGGATTCCCTGTTCGACTCGACCATTGCCACCTTCGAGGATGATGCCGGAGCTTATGACCAGAAAGATGCCGCCGGCTTCATCAAGTTGAATGCCTTGCGCTTGAGGATTGCCGCCAAGCTCGCCAAAAGGAGGAAGTGAGGGGAACCACGATGTTCGGCTTTAGCGAAGAACAGATTTCGGAGTTCTTCGTGACCTATGGCGTTGCGGCTTTCATCCTCTTCATGTTGTTCATCGTCGGCGAGCTGGCTTATAAGTCCAAGGCCGGCAAGACCGGCACCTTCGTATTGTTTTTCGTTCTGGCTTTCGGCATGTTCGGCTTCGTCGCCAAAGCCATCATCCAGAAATTATGGGGAATCTGACCATGCCGCAGTTCGATAATGTTTCCGTCGTCAAGAAAGCCAATGTTTACTTCGATGGCAAGTGCGTCAGCCATACCGTGTTGTTTGCCGATGGCAAGAAGAAATCCGTCGGCGTAATCCTGCCCGCTACGTTGACCTTCAACACCGGAATGCCGGAAACCATGGAAGGCGTCGCCGGTGAGTGCCGGGTGCGCCTCCGGGAGGATAGCGAATGGAAGACCTATGCCGCCGGCCAAAGCTTCAAAGTGCCGGGTAATTCAAGCTTCGACATCCAAGTGAGCGGCGAGCCCTACCACTACGTTTGCCACTTCGACTAGCGCCCGCCTCTAGCCGGGTGCGCCTGTTATTTGGGTTTCCTGCCGCGATTCCGCAGCCGATAGCGCTTGGGCAGCATGCGCAAAATACTGCAACAACCCAAATTTAACCCATTTCCAGCCAGGGATATCGTGGTAATCTTTGACAAGGCAACTATGTACATAGCTACTATTGCCCGATGGCAGGCGAAGCTTTCGAACAGACCCCAAAACTCAATTTGCTCGTGAAGAACCGGATGACTTGAAGCGATAACCCCCGAAAGGACGGCGTGAAATGAGCAAAATGACGATTGCAAAGCGGTTGTTACTCGGTTTTGGCATGTTCTTTCTGATGTTGCTGATTTCGGTTGTCCTGGGCCTGTCGCGGCTGGATTCGGTGAACGACATGATGGAACGCATCGTCAGCAAGGATTGGCACAAGGCTGTTCTGGCCAACGATGCGATCGATCTGATGAATGCGAATGCGCGTGAAACCTTCCTGTTGTTTCATGTAACAGATCGTGGCCCGGTGAAGCAGAGGATCGCCGCCAATGTCCAAACGATCACTGCCAAGCTCGACGAACTGGACAAGCTGCTCTACAAGCCGGAAGGCAAAGCCGCGCTCAGCGAGATTCGCGAGAAACGGAAAATCTACGTGGCCGCGTTTTCCAACGCAGGCAAGTTGCTGGACACGGGCAAGGAGGCGGAGGCGTCCAGAATGATGTCGGCGGAAGTCGTTCCGGCCCTGGACGCTTTACTGGCCGCAGCGAGCAAGTTGATCCAGGTTCAAGGGAAAATTCTTCAGGAAACCGCGGATGCCGGGCGTGCCACTTACGCCGCCGCGCATATGCAACTGATCGTATTCCTGATCGTTGCCGCGATCATTGCGGCTGTGCTGGCCACCTGGATCGTTCGTTCCGTGACTGGTCCGCTGGGTGGCGAGCCGGATGAAGCCAAGGCCGTGGTCGAGAAGATCGCGGCAGGCGATCTGACTGCTGAAATTCGGGTCAGGGCCGGAGATCAGCGGAGCCTTATGGCGGCAACGCAGCGCATGCAGGCCAGTTTGCGCAAGATGGTGGGCCACTTGCAGGAAAACGCGGAACAAGTTGCGGCGGCGGCGGCGCAATTGGCGTCCACGTCGTCGCAGGTGGCCAAGGCGACCGAGGCCCAGTCGGAATCTGCCTCGGCGATGTCGGCGGCGGTGGAAGAAATGACGGTGAGCATCAGTCATGTTTCCGACAGCGCCAGGGAAGCGAAAAGCGTCACCACTGAAACGGGCAGCATGTCGCAGGAGGGCAATCGCATCATTCAAGACACCGTAGCGGATATGCAGCAGATATCCCAGGCGGTAGGCGAGGCGGCGGGCACCATACAAAAGATGGGTGATAGCTCGCAGAAGATTTCAAACATCGTTCAAGTCATCAAGGAAGTGGCCGATCAGACCAACCTGCTGGCGCTGAATGCCGCCATCGAGGCGGCGCGGGCCGGTGAGCAAGGGAGGGGATTTGCGGTGGTGGCCGATGAGGTGAGAAAACTGGCGGAACGTACGGCCAAGGCCACAACCGAGATCAGCGGCATGATCGGCGAGGTTCAGTCGAGCGCACAGAGTGCGGTGGGCACCATGAATCTGGCGGTTGCGCGTGTTGAGAAAGGAGTCGGCATGGCTCAGCGCGCCAGTACCTCGATACTTGGCATCAGCGAAAGCGCGCAGCGTGTGATTGCGGCGGTCAACGAGATATCCGGAGCGCTCAGCGAACAGAGTGTGGCAAGCAACGAAATTGCGACGAACGTCGAGAAGATCGCGCAGATGTCCGAAGAGAACAGCGCGGCCACGCGCGAGGCGGCCGATACCGCACTCCTCTTGGGCGAACTGGCTGCCGGTACCCGCGAGGCGGCCAACCAGTTCAGGTGCAACAGCCGCACTTGAGTTGACATCGGTTCTTTGCGCGGGCAGGGTTTGGCATCCGGCAGGATCGCGATTCCCTTCGATCCCGCGCCATGGTCGTTTTTGATGGGTCTGGCGATGTAAGGTATCATCGAGTCAGACAACTACCCAGAGAGCCAGCCATGCCGTCTTTCGACATTGTTTCCGAAGTCGACCAGGTCGAGTTGCGCAACGCCGTCGATCAGACCAACAAGGAAGTCACCAATCGCTTCGACTTCAAGGGCACCGATGCCCGCGTCGAAGTGGCCGACAAGTTGTTGACGTTGTTCGCCGACGATGACTTCAAACTCGACCAGGTCTTCGATATCCTGACCGCCAAGTTCGCCAAGCGCGGCGTGGATGTGCGCTGCCTGGACCGGCAGGATTCCCAGAAAGTCGGCGGCAACAAGGTCAAGCAGGAGATCAAGCTCAAGGTCGGTGTCGAGGGAGAACTGGCGAAGAAGATCGTCAAGCAGATCAAGGACAGCAAGCTCAAGGTCCAGGCCAGCATCCAGGGCGATACGGTGCGCGTTTCCGGCGCCAAGCGCGATCTGCTCCAGGAGACGATCGCACTCGTGAAGAAATCCATTACCGACGTGCCCTTGCAGTTCAATAACTTCAGAGACTGAACAGCCGTCGAGTCGAGCGAAATTCAATGCCTCCAACAGCATCGTGGTTACGCTTATGCTTCGCTTCCAACTCGGATGCCGCATTGAGAAAGTCGAGCGTGACCGAGCACGTTTTGCCCGACGCATCGATACAGCCGCTAACCCCGGCTGCGGTGCTGGTGCCTCTGGTGGTCCGCGAGACGGGCTTGACGGTGTTGCTGACTCAACGAACCGCTCATTTGCGCGACCATGCGGGCCAGATCAGTTTTCCCGGCGGGCGCTGCGAGGATCAGGATGCCTCGCCGGTCGAAACCGCGTTGCGCGAGGCGCAGGAGGAAGTCGGCCTGGATCGGGCGCAGGTCGAAGTGCTCGGCGTATTGCCTGAATACCGGACCGGTACGGGTTTTTCCATCATTCCGGTGGTCGGGCTGGTGCATCCGCCGCTGAATCTCAAACTCGACGACTTCGAAGTGGCCGAGGCTTTCGAGACGCCGCTCGACTTCCTGCTGGATCCGGCCAACCACCAGCGCCACAGTGTCGAATACCAGGGGGGGTTGCGCGAATATTACGCCATGCCCTGGGAGGGGTATTACATCTGGGGAGCCACGGCGGGCATGTTGGTGAGCTTGCAGCGCTACCTGATGGCCCGAGACTGAACGCCACGGCTGTGGTATCTTGGCAATCCTAAAATAGTCGTCCTTCCAGAGTTCAACGTTCCCCGCCGCATGACCCTGTTTTCCATCGTTCTCGCCTTGATACTTGAGCAGGTCCAACCGCTTGCGCAGCAGCGCTTTGTGTTGGCGCCGCTGACGCGCTATGCGCACTTCCTGGAGGAACGTTTTAACGACGGACAGCCCAGGCACGGCAGGATCGCCTGGCTGGTTGCGATTATGCCGCTGGTGGCGCTGGCGCTGGTGCTGCAAATCCTGCTGGCCTGGCTCCAACCGCTGCTGGCGCTGGTTCTTGGCATCACCGTGCTGTATATGACCATGGGATTCCGCCAGTTCAGCCACCATTTCACCGACATCCACCTGGCATTGCGCATGGGCGAGCTGGCGCGGGCCAGAACGCTGCTCGGCGAATGGCGTGGCCGTTCCTGCGATCGTTTGTCGTCGCAGGAAGTGGCCAGATTGGCGATCGAACAGGCGCTGGTGGACTCGCATCGCCACGTGTTTGCGCCGCTGTTCGGTTTTGTGCTGCTCGGGCCGGCGGGCGCGCTGCTGTACCGGCTGACGCTGTTTTTCGGGACGCGCTGGGGCGCATCCGACTTCGGCGCTTTCGGCGAGTTTTCCAGACGCGCCTTATTCGTGATCGACTGGCTGCCCCTGCGTGTGTCCGCCGCCTCCTTTGCCATCGTCGGGGATTTCGAGGACGCCGTTTACTGCTGGCGCACCCAGGCGAGCGGGTGGCCAGACGCCTCCACCGGGGTATTGTTGGCGAGCGGCGCCGGCGCATTGGGCGTGCGTCTCGGTCTGCCGGTGAATGATCTCAACGGGATCACGGATCGTCCGGAACTGGGCCTCGGCGAGGAGGCCGACGTCGATTTTATGCAAAGCATGATAGGACTCGTATGGAGGACACTGGTACTGTGCCTGCTGCTGCTGGCATTGTTCTGGGTGGCCAGTTGGGTAGGTTGAACTTTTTTATCTAGATTGGAGAGATTCAAATGGCGGACAAACGCGAAGTAGTGATAGTGAGTGGCGTACGTGCGCCCATCGGCAGTTTCGGCGGCACGCTCAAGGACTTTTCCTCGTCGGCGCTCGGCGCTCGCGTGGTCAAGGAAGCGATTTCCCGGTCCAAGCTCGATCCGGCCCAGATCGGGCAGCTGGTGTGCGGCAACGTGATCCATGGCGAAGCCCGCGATATGTATGTGTCGCGCGCGATCGCGATCGACGCCGGGATGGCCAAGGAATCCTGCGCACTGACCCTGAACCGGCTGTGCGGTTCCGGTCTGCAGGCCATCGTCACCGCGGCCAACGCCATCCAACTCGGCGATACCGATGCTGCTATCGGCTGCGGCGTGGAGGTCATGAGCCGCGCCGGCTACCTGATGCCCGCCGCCCGATTCGGCGCACGCATGGGCGATACCAAGCTGATCGACATGATGGTCGGCGCCCTGACTGATCCCTTCAGCCCGAACCACATGGGTATCACCGCCGAGAATATCGCCGAACAGTTCAAGATCAGCCGCGCGGACCAAGACGCCTTCTCCCTGGAGAGTCAGAAACGCGCGGTGGCTGCGATTGCCGCCGGCCATTTCAAATCGCAGATCGTGCCGATCGAAATTCAAAGCCGCAAGGGCACCGTGCAATTCGATACCGACGAGTTTCCGAAGGCGGACGCCTCGCTGGAAAATCTCGCCAAACTCAAGCCGGCCTTCAAGAAGGACGGCACGGTGACCGCCGGGAATGCCTCCGGCATCAACGACGGCGCCGCCGCGGTGGTGCTGATGGAAGCCGGCGCTGCCGTCAAGGCCGGCCTAAAGCCGCTGGCGCGCTTCATCTCTTATGCAGTCGCGGGGGTCGATCCCAGCATCATGGGCACCGGCCCGATCCCGGCCGTCCGGCTGGCGCTCAAACGCGCGGGCCTCTCCTTGAATGACATCGATGTGATCGAGTCGAACGAAGCCTTCGCGGTGCAATCGCTGTGCGTTTCCCGGGAACTCGGCTTCGATCCGGCCAAGGTCAACGTCAATGGCGGCGCCGTCGCGCTTGGCCACCCGCTGGGCGCCACCGGCGCCATTCTGACCGTCAAATGCATCTACGAACTGGAACGCATCGGCAAGCGTTACGGCCTGGTGACCATGTGCATCGGCGGCGGCCAGGGCATCGCCGGGATTTTCGAGCGCCTCTAAGCCATGGGTCTCGACCGTGTACCCTCTGGCAAGGATTTGCCGAACGATTTCAACGTCGTCATCGAAATCCCCATGCATGCCGAGCCGATCAAGTACGAGGTCGACAAGGAATCGGGCGCGATCTTCGTCGATCGCTTCATGTCGACCGCCATGCACTATCCCTGCAACTACGGTTATATCCCGCACACCATTGCCGGCGACGGCGATCCGGTCGATGTCCTGGTCATGTCGCAGTTCGCCCTTCCTCCCGGCGTGGTGGTCCGCTGCCGGCCGATCGGCATGTTGAAGATGATCGACGAGGCAGGCGACGATGCGAAATTGCTGGCAGTACCGGTGGACAAGCTGACGACAATGTATCGCAACATCGTCAGCCCGCGCGACCTACCGCAGATCGTCCTCGACCAGATCGCCCACTTCTTCGAGCATTACAAGGATCTCGAACCGGGAAAGTTCGTCAAAGTTGCGGGCTGGGTCGGCATCGAGGAGGCCAAGCAGGAAATCATGGACGGCGTCAAGGCATACAACGATGCCCGGGAAAAGCCGGCCTTCTGAGCGTCGTTGGCAGCCATGCTTCGTGCGGGAACCTCAGCATCATTCGAATGACGGATAAATGAGCAGATTACGCATCGCCATAGCCCAGATCAATTGCATCGTCGGTGACTTCGCCGGCAACGCACGCCTCATCCTCGACGTGGCCGCCCGCGCCCAGGCGCTCGGCGCCGACTTGCTGGTGACGCCGGAGTTGGCGCTGTGCGGCTATCCGCCGGAAGACCTGCTGCTGCGTCCGGATTTCTATCGTGCCGCCGCCCGCGAGTTGCGGCAGCTCGCCGAAACGGCGGCGCAGCGCGCGCCGGGCATCGCCCTGCTGGTCGGCCATCCCGAGGAGCATGCCGGGCGGCGTTTCAACGCCGCCTCGCTGTTGCGCGAAGGACGCGTCGAGACGACTTATCGCAAGTATCTCCTGCCCAACAGCGAGGTATTCGACGAGGAACGCTATTTCGATGCCGGCGAGGCGCCCTGCGTGATCATCGTCAAGGGCGTGCGCTGCGGCGTGAATGTCTGCGAAGATGTCTGGGCGCCGGGCGCTGCCGAGGCGGCGCGTCAGGCCGGCGCCGAAATCCTGCTGGTTCTCAACGCCTCTCCTTACCACCTCAACAAGCAGGCGCAGCGCTATGAGGTTCTCCGCGCGCGCATCGCCGCCACCGGTATGCCGGCGATCTACGTCAACCTGGTCGGCGGACAGGACGAACTGGTCTTCGACGGTGCCTCCTTCGCCATCGACGACATGAGCCGCCTCACGCACCAACTGCCGCCGTTCGAGGAGGCGCTGGAAATCGCCGAATATGCCAACGGCAAGCTGTTGCCCGGGCGCATCGAGGCAACCCCATCGATCGAAGCGGAAGCCTATGCCGCGCTGAAGCTGGGGGTACGTGACTACCTCGGCAAGAATGGCTTCCCCGGGGCCATCATCGGTCTGTCGGGTGGCGTCGATTCCGCCTTGACCCTGGCCATTGCCGCGGATGCCCTCGGCGCCGACAAGGTTCGCGCGGTCATGATGCCGTCGCCTTACACGGCGCAGATGAGCCTGGATGATGCCCGCGCCATCGCCGGGAATCTCGGCGTGCGATATGAGGAGATATCGATTGCGCCGGCGATGGAGCGCTTTGCCGCGCTGCTGGAGCCGTCGTTCGCGGGAGTGGCGAGCAACCCCACTGACACCACCGAGGAAAACCTGCAGGCGCGCATCCGCGGCACCATCCTGATGGCGCTTTCCAACAAGACCGGCGCCATCGTCCTGACCACCGGCAACAAGAGCGAAATGGCGGTGGGATACGCCACGCTCTACGGCGACATGGCCGGAGGTTTCGCCGTCATCAAGGATATATACAAGATCTTCGTCTATCGTCTATGCCGATATCGTAATTCGGTGCGCCCGGACATACCCGAAAACATCCTGACGCGCGCCCCTACGGCGGAACTCAAACCGGGACAGACCGACCAGGATACGCTGCCGCCCTATGCGACGCTCGATGCCATCATCGAGGCCTACATGGAGCAGGACTTGAGTCCGCGCGAGATCGTTGCCATGGGACATGCGGAGTCCGATGTGCGGCGCGTGGTGGGCTTGCTGAGACGCAACGAATACAAGCGCCGCCAGTCACCGGTCGGCATCCGCATCACCCGACGGGGTTTCGGCAAGGATTGGCGATATCCGATAACATCTCGCTATACCGATGAGTGGTAGGCGAATTCACCAATAGATTTTGACCGGGGGCCAACATGAAGAAAATCGAAGCAGTCATCAAACCTTTCAAACTCGACGAAGTCCGCGAGGCTTTGTCCGAGATTGGCGTCGCGGGGCTCACCGTCAGTGAGGTCAAGGGTTTCGGCCGGCAGAAGGGGCACACCTAGTTGTACCGCGGGGCCGAGTATGTGGTCGATTTTTTGCCCAAGATCAAGATTGAAATCGTGGTTGCCGATCAGACGGTCGAACCGGCCATCGAAGCCATCATCAAGGCCGCCCGAACCGGCAAGATCGGCGATGGCAAGATCTTCGTGATGCCGGTGGAACAGGTTGTACGCATACGCACCGGAGAGTCGAACGAAGCAGCTATCTGACCGCGTTGCGGTCAGATAGCTGCTTTGCAGCGTGTTGTTGTGCCTTCCCCCGACCCCTTCCCGGGAAAGGGGCGTCTATTCGGCTCGCTGCGCTCGATAGCTTAGCGAGAACCTCTCAGCAGTACCGCCACTGCGCCACCGCCGCCATCGGCTGCGCGCGCTTGGCAGTAAGCTAGCACCTCTTGCCGATTGGCGAGCCAGTGACGTACCAGTTCTTTCAACACCGGCTCGCGTCCCGGCGAACGCAAGCCCTTGCCGTGGACGATGCGCAGGCAGCGCTGTCCCCGCGAGAGGCTGTCCGCGAGAAACTCGCTCAGCGCTCGCCGAGCTTCTTCGCGGCTCATGCCGTGCAGGTCGAGTTCGTTCTGCATCACCCAGCGGCCGCGGCGCAGATCCCTGAGCAGGGTGCGTGGCAGGCCGTTACGCAGGAAGGCCAGCTCATCGCCGCCTTCGAGGAGGATTTCCAGCGGCGCAGGGGCCAGGGATTCATCCAGCGCGGCGGCTTCGTCGCGCAGATGCTGGTGCGGGATCGGCGGCGGGCGCAAGGGCTCATGATGCACTTTGCCGGAAACCAGCGGCACCGCATCCGCCACGGCCTGCTGGAACAGCGCCCGCTCGTCGGCACTGGGGCCGACCGGCGTGCGTTTCACTTTCACCCCAGATTATCGAGATAACGCTCGGCGTCCAACGCTGCTTGGCAGCCGGTCGCCGCGCTGGTCACCGCCTGGCGGTAGATGTGGTCCTGCACGTCACCGGCGGCGAAAACGCCGGGGAGATTGGTGGCGGTGGCATTGCCGTTGCGGCTGCCCTGGGTGACGATATAGCCGCCCTCCATGTCGACTTGTCCAACGAATAGGTCGGTGTTCGGTTTGTGGCCGATGGCGATGAATACGCCCTGCAAGGCGATATCCTCGGTGGCGCCGCTTTGCACATTCCTGATGCGCATGCCGGTGACGCCGGTCTTGTCGCCCAGTACCTCGTCCAGGGTGGAGTTCCACTTGATGGTGACTTTGCCGGCCTTTTCCCTCTCGAACAATTTGTCCTGAAGGATTTTCTCGCCGCGCAGCTTGTCGCGCCTATGCACCACGGTGACGTGGCTGGCGATGTTGGCGAGATACAGCGCCTCTTCCACCGCGGTGTTGCCGCCGCCGATGACGGCCACGGGCTGGTTCTTGTAGAAGAAGCCGTCGCAGGTGGCGCAGGCCGAAACGCCCTTGCCGGAGAAGCTTTCCTCGGACGGCAGGCCGAGATACTGGGCGGAAGCGCCGGTGGCGATGATCAGCGCGTCGCAGGTGTAGGTGCCGGCGTCGCCGACCAGGGCCATCGGTTTTTCGGTGAGCTTCGCCGTGTGGATGTGGTCGAAAATCATCTCGGTATTGAAACGCTCGGCATGCTTCTGGAATCTCTCCATCAGCGCCGGTCCCTGCACGCCATCGGCATCCGCCGGCCAGTTATCGACATCGGTAGTGGTCATCAGCTGGCCGCCCTGGGCCATGCCGGTGATCAGGACCGGCTTCAGGTTGGCGCGTGCCGCATAGACGGCGGCGGTATAGCCGGCCGGGCCGGAACCGAGTATGAGCAGGCGGGCATGGCGGGAGGTCATGGCGGATTTCCTGGAAAGATTGAGATGGAGATAATTATACTTGGCGCGGGGCTCAGGATAATTCGCTATGTTCCGTTAATCCAATAGGTAATATCATGATCCCATCCTTGGCTTGAATCCGGAGATTTCCATGGCTTCCCTAATGCCCGTCTCGATTACAGCCCTGCGCACCTTGCCGATGTTCGAATCGCTCGGCAACGAACGCCTTGAAAAGATTGCCGGCTTCGCCTCTTTGCGCCAGGTGCCCCGGCATACGGCGGTGCTCCAGGCCGGTGATCACACCGATAACATCTACCTGATCCTGACCGGTATGTTGAAGGTGCAGATCAGCGATCAGGAAGGGCGCGAAGTCATCTTGTCCACGCTCGGTCCGGGCGAGATGTTTGGCGAAATGGGCGTGATCGACGATCATCCGCGTTCGGCGACGGTGATTTCCACCGAACCCTGCGACCTGGTGGTGATACCCAAAGACGACTTCAAAGCCTGCCTGGAGGAGAACTTCGAGGTCTCGCTATACATCATTCGCAACCTGGTCAAGCGTCTGCGCAGCGCGGATCGCAAGATCGAGAGCCTCGCGCTGATCGACGTCTATGGACGGGTGGCCCGGCTGCTGCTGGAAATGGCGGAAACAGAAGACGGACGCAAAGTGGTTCGCCGCCACATTACGCGCCAGGACATTGCCAAGACCATAGGGGCGTCGCGCGAGATGGTCAGCCGGGTCATGCGCGACCTTCAGGTGCAGGGATTGATCGAAGAGGTCGATGGCTGCATCTGGCTGCGCGAGGAGATTGCCGCTAGCTGAATCGTGGTGTGGCGTGGTTCGAGCCGGCCGGGATAGCCACCGTTTTCAGGCGTTCTTTGGGCTTTCCAAGCGTCTTACGCCAGTATAATCGTCCCATGTTCGCCCCGCATCATCCTGTTGATTCCTTGGCGCAGGCGTGGCACGCCGGGCCGGAGCCGCGCACTTGGCCGATACCAGCATAGATCAGGCGTTGCCGGAAAAAATCGTCTCCTTGTTGCAGGAGGCGCGCTGGTTGGCGCTGGGGGCGGCGGCGCTGTATCTGGGATTGATCCTCGGCGGCTACAACCAAGCCGATCCGGGCTGGTCGCACGCCGCGCCGGTGGAGCGCATCATCAACCCAGGTGGCCGGTTCGGCGCCTGGCTGGCCGATCTGCTGTTATATCTGTTCGGCATATCCGCCTGGTGGTGGGTGTTGTTCCTGTTGTTTGCGGTCATTTGGGGCTATCGCCGCCTCGACGGTTTCGGCTTGATGTCCGCCGACCGTCGGCCGTTCCTGATCGCCGCAGGTGGTTTCGTGCTGTTGCTGATCGGCGGTTGCGGACTCGAGGCGCTACGCTTCCACAGCCTGAAAATTCCGCTGCCGCTGGCTCCCGGCGGCATGCTGGGTTACGAAATCGGCAGGTTTGCGGCCAGGGAACTGGGCTATAGCGGCGCCACCCTGATATTGCTGGCCGCGTTCGCAGCCGGCATCAGCTTGTTTTCCGGATTGTCCTGGCTGCGTCTTGCCGAAATTTTCGGCGCCTTGCTCGAGGCTCTCTGGTTCGGCACACTCGGTTTATGGCAAACTTGGCAGGACCGGCGCATCGGCCGAAGCGTGGCGCAGCGACGCGAGGCGGTGGTCGAGGTGGAGCGCAAAAAGTACGAGGAATCGCCGCCGCCGCCGCTGAGAATCGAGCCCGTCGCCCTGGAAATTCCCAAGGCACCCAAGGTCGAGGCACGCATTGAGAAGGAGCGCCAGGCGCCGCTGTTCTTCGATGCTCCCGGCGGCGCCCTGCCGCCGCTGCATCTGCTGGACGAGCCGTCGCACAGCGCCGACGACCTGCCGGGTCCGGACACGCTGGAGTTCACTTCCCGGCTGATCGAACGCAAGCTTGCCGATTTCGGCGTCGACGTGAAGGTGCTCGCGGCCTACCCCGGACCGGTGGTGACGCGTTATGAAATCGAGCCGGCGGTCGGCGTGAAAGGCAGCCAGATCCTCGGTCTCGCCAAGGACTTGTCGCGCGCCTTGTCTCTGGTCAGCATCCGCGTAGTCGAAACGGTACCGGGCAAGTCCTGCATGGCCCTGGAACTGCCCAACCCGAAGCGGCAGACGGTGCGCCTCACCGAAATTATCGGCTCCAAGGCCTACCACAATCTCCATACTCCCCTGGCAATTGCGCTGGGCAAGGACATCTCCGGCCAGTCGATGGTCGTCGACCTGGCGAAAATGCCGCACCTGCTGGTGGCGGGAACCACCGGCTCGGGCAAGTCGGTCGGCATCAATGCCATGATTCTGTCGCTGGTTTATAAATCCGAACCCAAGGACGTGCGTTTGATCCTGGTCGACCCGAAGATGCTCGAACTCTCGGTGTATGAAGGCATTCCGCACCTGCTGGCGCCGGTGGTGACCGACATGAGCAAGGCCGCCAACGCCTTGCATTGGTGCGTCGGCGAAATGGAGCGGCGATACAAGCTGATGTCGGCGCTGGGCGTGCGCAATCTCTCCGGCTTCAACGCCAAGATCCACGAGGCGCAGAAGATCGGCAGCCATGTCCCCAACCCCTTCTCGATCACCCCAGAATCACCGGAAGCGCTGACAGCGATGCCCTACATCGTGGTCTTCATCGACGAACTGGCCGACCTGATGATGGTGGTCGGCAAGAAAGTCGAGGAGTTGATCGCCCGTCTGGCCCAGAAGGCGCGCGCCTCGGGCATCCACTTGATACTGGCGACTCAGAGGCCCAGCGTGGATGTCATCACCGGTCTCATCAAGGCGAATATCCCGACGCGGATTTCCTTCCAGGTATCGTCGAAGATCGACTCGCGCACCATCCTAGACCAGATGGGCGCCGAGGCGCTGCTCGGCCAGGGCGACATGCTCTATCTGGCGCCGGGTACCGGACTGCCGATAAGGGTGCACGGCGCTTTCGTTTCGGATAGCGAAGTCCATCGCGTGGTCGAGCACCTGAAGAAAGTCGCGGTGCCGGAGTATGTCGAAGGCATGCTCGATGCGCCGTCCGCCGAAGGTGGCGCCGGCGAGGGCGATGCCGCGGAAGCGGGGGCCGAGGATGACCCGATGTACGATCAGGCGGTCGAAGTCGTGCTGAAGACCCGCCGTCCGTCGATCTCACTGGTCCAGCGCCACCTGCGCATCGGTTACAACCGCGCCGCGCGCCTGATCGAGCAGATGGAACGGGCCGGTCTGGTGTCGACCATGAACGGGGCCGGCAGCCGCGAGGTGTTGGTGCCGGAACGTAGCGAATGAAGACGCGCAGGAATCTGTTCGCCGTTCTGTGTGTCCTCTCTTTGGAGTACTGCGCCACGGCATTCGCCTCAGGCCCCGATCAGTTCAAGGCCTTCATCGAGACCACCCATAGCGCCCGCGGTGGTTTCAGCCAATCGGTAGTGAGTAAGTCCGGGCGCAAGGCGCAAGTTTCCCAGGGTACGTTCGCTTTTTCCCGTCCCGGCAAATTCCGCTGGACCTATGAAAAGCCCTATTACCAATTGATCGTTGGCGATGGCGACAGGTTGTGGATCTACGACAAGGATCTCAACCAGGTTTCCGTCAAGAAGCTGGGACAGGCCATCGGCTCCAGCCCCGCCGCCTTGCTGGCCGGGGATGCGGCGCTGGAAAAGCATTTCACGATCGTCGATGCCGGGACCAGCGAGGGCATGGAACTGATCGAAGCGACACCCAAGGCTCTGGACGGTGGCTTCGAGCGGGTGCGCCTCGGCTTCCGGGGCAACCTGCCGCAACTCATGGAGGTTAGCGACAACTTCGGCCAGGTCACTACGCTGCGCTTCGAACACTTCGAGCGCAATCCGGTGTTGGCGCCGGGATTGTTCCGCTTCGTTCCGCCCAAGGGCGCGGATGTCGTCGGCGACTGATCAGGAAGACACGTACTCCAGGGTTGGGAGACGTACTACCGAGGTTCAGAATGCGCCGCTGCCGAGGCGCAGAAACATGGCATAGCGCCGCTGGTCTATCTCCCCTGCTGCGACCGCCGCCTTGATGGCGCAACCCGGTTCCGCTCGATGGCTACAGTCGCGAAAGCGGCAATCGGCGAGATGCGGCCGGAACTCGACGAAGCCCTGTTCGATGGCGCCGCGCGTCAGGTGGGAAAGGCCGAACTCCTGCAAGCCGGGGCTGTCGATCAGAGCGCCGTCGGGGTCGTCGAGCCGGTAGAGGCGGGCATGGGTGGTCGTGTGCTTGCCGGAATCGAGAGCCTCCGAAACTTCCCTTGTCGCGGCTGCGGCGCCCGGGACCAGCGCATTGATGAGCGTCGACTTGCCCATGCCGGACTGCCCGACCAGCACCGACAATTCCCCAGCCAGATAGGGCCACAACGGCGTTGCATCGTGGCGCGCCGAGAGTTCGATCACGGCGTAACCCAAACGCGCCAACGGCGCCAGCCTCAGCCGCGCGGCGGGCAGGTGCTCGGCGAGGTCGGTCTTGTTCAGTACGATGAGGCTGCGCAAGCCTTCGGTTTCGGCGGCGACCAGCGCCCGCGTCAGCAGTTCGTCGCTGAACGATGGTTCCGTGGCGACGACCAGTACCAGTTGGGTGGCGTTGGCGACGATGAGTTTCTGGCGGAAGGCATCGGAACGGTAAAGCAGCGAGCTGCGCGGCAGATGGCGGACGATCTGCGCCTGGTCGGAAGACGATCGTTCCAGCGCAACCCGATCGCCACAGGCATAAGGGCTTTTCTTGCCGCGCGGGAATCCGGTAATGCGGACCAGGCCGGGCAATTCGATTTCATAGTGGCGGCCGAAAGCCGCGACGATGGTGCCTTCGAGCAGGCTGCTCAAAGGCCGAAGAGCGCGTCTATCTTGGCGGCGCAGATGAAGTCGTTTTCGCTCAAACCGTTGATGGCGTGGGTGGTATAGCTGACGGTGCACTGGTTGTAACCGACCAGCAGATCCGGGTGATGACCCTCGCGTTGCGAGATCCATGCGCTGGCATTCACGAAACCCAGCGTTTCAGCGTAATCGTTGAACCGGTAGGTTTTGCTAATGACATTGCCGGCGCGAGACCAGCCGTTCAGGGAGGCCATCAGAACGCTGGCTTCGGAGTCCGAGAGAGGCGGTACGCCGCCTTCGCAAGGTTTACATTTGCCTTTGGCGAGATCGCAGATATTGTCCATTTTCCTATCCTTCTTTGAGTGTTGAATCGGGAAGCCCGTCACGGCGGTCGGTCCTCAATGATTCTTCAGATTTGCGATGCGCAGGCTGGCCGGGGGATGCGAATCGTAAAACAGGGAATGCAGCGGATCGGGTGTCAAGGTCGCGGCGTTTTCGCGGTAAAGCTTGACCAGGGCGCTGATCAGGTCTGCCGCGTGAGTTTGCCGCGCGGCATAGATGTCGGCTTGATACTCGTGTCGGCGGGAAATATGCGACATCAGCGGCGCCAGAGGGAAAGTGAATAGCGGCAGGACCAGCGAGAACAGAATCAGGGCCAAGGCCGTACCCTGGGTTGCCTGCATCGGCGGGGCAACGCCCAGACCGTCGTAGAACCATGGCTGCCCGATCAACAGGCCGAGCAGCCAGAGAAATGCCAGGCTGAGGACGGCCAACAAGGCGATGCGCTGCCAGACATGGCGGTGCTTGTAATGACCCAGTTCGTGGGCCAGCACCGCCTCGATCTCCGGCGGGGACAGGCTTTCCAGCAGCGTGTCGAAGAAGACGATGCGCTTGGCCGCGCCGAAGCCCGTGAAGTAGGCATTGCCGTGCGCCGAGCGCTTCGATCCGTCCATGACGAACAGGCCGCTGGAGCGGAAGCCGCAGCGTTCCAGCAGCGCTTCGACCCGTGCCTTGAGTTCGGCGTTGTCGAGCGGCAGGAACTTGTTGAAGATCGGCGCGATCAGCGTCGGGTAGAGCAGCAGCACCAGCAGATTGAAAACCAGCCAGAAAATCCAGACATACACCCACCAATAGCTTCCCATCGCGGTCATCAGCCACAGTACTGCCAGCAGCAGCGGTGCGCCGATCGCCATCGCGAGCAGTCCCTGCTTGACGATATCGGCGAGGAACAACCGCCAGCTCATCTGGTTGAAGCCGAAACGCGCTTCCAGGACGAAAGTGCGATAAAGGCCGAAGGGCAGATCGACGACGAAGCCGATCACCGCCACGCAGGCAAATAGCGCCAGGCTGCTCAGATAGGCGTGGTCTGGGAGGAAGCGGGTACAGAAATCGGCGGCGATCTGCAGCACGCCGCCCAAGGTGAAGGCAAGCAGCAACACGCTGCTGACGGCAAGTTCGGCCAGGCTGACCTTGATTTTAGCCTGGGTGTAATCGGCCGCCTTCTGATGGGCCGGCAGTTCGATGCGCTCGGCAAATTCCGCCGGCACCACGTGGCGATGCGCCGCTACATGGCGCAGGTGACGCAGTGCCAGCCAGATACGCAGGGTCGCGCTGGTGACCAGCGCGACGAGGAAAATCACGGAAAATAGTTGTGGCGTCATGGTCTTAAGGGAATCCCTTGACGGGATGCGGCGTCGTTACCGGTAAATATGACAGAATACGCGCTGTAAAAGTTTTGGCGGAAGTGTATGGCACAAAATCAGAATGCTCTCATCTGGCTCGATATGGAAATGACGGGACTCAATCCCGATTCCGATCGTATCATCGAGATCGCCATGGTGGTGACCGACTCCCAGCTGAATACCGTCGCGGAGAGTCCGGCGTGGGTGGTGCACCAGACCGACGCCGTGCTCGACGGCATGGATGAGTGGAACAAGAACACCCACGGCCGCTCCGGCTTGATCGCCAAGGTCAAGGCCTCGATGCTGGACGTCGCCGAAGTCGAGGCGCAATGCCTAGCGTTCACGAAACTGAACGTGCCCGAACGTGCCTCTCCCATGTGCGGCAATTCAATCTGCCAGGACCGCCGCTTCATGGCGCGCTACATGCCCAAGCTGGAATCCTATTTTCACTACCGCAATCTCGATGTCAGCACCCTCAAGGAACTCTGCAAGCGCTGGAAGCCGGAACTCGCCAAGGGCGTCGTCAAGAGCGGCAAACACACGGCGCTGGCAGACATTTACGAGTCGATCGAGGAAATGAAATTCTACCGCGATAACTTCCTCAAGTTATAAGGATTCGCGCCGGTAAAGGCGCAAACGCTCGCTGCGGTCACCCGGACGGTGGCCTTCCCAGATTTTGCGCCAGCCGGATGGTGTCCCTTCGCCATGTTCCGAACCCTGTTCGAGAAGCAGCGAACAGGCCCGCCCAGCTCTGGTATCTTGACGTAGCGTCACGATCTGCGCGAAGTATTGCAGCGAGACACGCTGGGCGCCACCGAGATTCCGCCCGGCGATGCACTGGTGCCCGCCTTCAGGGTATGGGTGTCCGTCTCCGGGGTATCCGGTATTTCCCGAGAGCGCCTGCTTGAGCGAGACAGCGACGCTCCGATAGCTTATCCTGTGGTCCGCCACGGGCATCCATAAGGCAACCATCAACACCCACATCAGGGCCGTGCCAGCCGTCCAATTGGTCGTGGCGCGCCACGGCGAGCGCGGGCTGGCGAAGATCAACCAAAGCCAGGCTAGGCACAACAGGGCCGCTGTGGCATAGATCAGAGGCGAGTGGCGGGCAACGAAACCTGGCGCCAGTTCGGCGAGATGACGGGCAAGCCGGCCTGGCACGCCAGCGGCCAAGGCTAGGCCGTAAATCCAGATCACCACGGCGATGAGGCTGAAGGTCATCATGCCAAACCAATCGAAGGCATTGGTGGCGCCGCGCCGCAGGCGACTTGCGCCGCTTGCCGCCAACAGGACCAAAGGCACCAATAGCGGCAACGCGAATAGCGGGCGTGGTCCGTAGATCATCAGCAAGCACGTGAGGGAGGTGAGTGTCCCTACTAGCGGCAAGGCGATGGCGGGCTGACCGAGATGCTTGCGGTTTAGCCAAAGCGCCCAGAGCGCCAGCGGCAACGCCGGCCAAGCGAACCAGGCCATCAGTTCGGCGTGATCCGGGAGCGCTTTGAGCCAGCCACTCTGAAAGCCCACTCCGGCGACAGCCTGAGACCACCATGCGTTGAACATGGTCGGCGACTCCCTGAGCAGCAACAGCGGCCAACTGGCGCATAGCGGCAGGGCGACTACTAGCGCGATGGCGATGCCGCCCAGACTGGCGGCACCACGCCAATGCCGGTTGAACGGCAGTAGCAGCAGGATGGGCGCCAAGGTGATCAAGGCCATCAGGCCGTTGGCGAGAAAACCCAGACCCAGGCCGAGCCCTGCCAGCAGGCCACCGATTCTCGGACGCTGTAATAGCAGGGCGACGCCGGCATAGGCGGCAGCACTGGCGGCGAGCAATGCAACCATCGGCTGGGTGTCATGTATCGGTACTAGCAGGCCGAGACTGCCGATCGCGATCAGCGTCGCGGCGGCGCCGCTTTCTCGCCTTTCCGGCGCGCGCCCAGACTTGAGTGCGGTCGATTCCAGGTCATGCAGGACGCGGCTGGTAAATGCCAGCAAATATAGAAACAATGCGCCGAACAATCCAGAAGCCAGTCGCACTGCATCGTGCAGAGGCAATATTCCGCCGAACATTTTGGCGCAGATCGCGGCGACCCAGTAATAGAGCGGCGGCGTTTCGAAATAGGCTTCGCCGGCGAGCCTGGGCACTAACCAGTCGTGGCTATTGAGAAATCCATAGGCGACGCCGAAATGGATGGCGTCGTCGTTCTTCCATGGATCGTGGCCGACCAGCCCTGCCAGCAGGTAGAGAGCACATAAGCCCGCCAGCGACCAGCCCCGCAGAGGCAGGGTTATCGGGAAGCGTGGGAGCTTGACCATGCCTGGGCGACCGCCGGGGTAAGACATAGAAAATGAAAAAAGGCAGCCGAAGCTGCCTTTGACTGTACGTTACCGGCGTCGTCAGGCAGAGCGCTGAACAGTGCCATATTTCTGGCGGAAACGTTCGACGCGACCGGCGGTATCGACGATCTTCTGCTTGCCGGTGTAGAAAGGATGGCATTCGGCGCAGACTTCAATATGCAGCGGGCGGCCAGAGGTCGAGCGGGTCTTGAAGTTGTTGCCGCAACTACAGGTGACCTCGATCTCGACGTAGTTCGGGTGTATCGATGCTTTCATGATCAGTTCCTTAGGCGCTTGCCCGAAGCGAAGTTGTTCACGGGCTGGGAAACGTGTGATTATCCTTGATTTCGTATCCGATTGCAAACCGATGGATTAGCCGCGGCGCATCGCGTCGAAGAATTCGGCGTTGTTCTTGGTTGCCTTGATCTTGTCGAGCAGGAATTCCATCGCTTCCATGTCGTCCATGTTGTAGAGCAGCTTGCGCAGCACCCACATTTTTTGCAGCACATCGGGCTTAAGCAGCAGTTCCTCGCGCCGCGTCCCCGAACGGTTGACGTTGATCGCCGGATAGACGCGTTTCTCGGCCATGCGGCGATCCAGGTGGATCTCCATGTTGCCGGTGCCCTTGAATTCCTCGTAGATGACATCATCCATGCGCGAACCGGTGTCGATCAGGGCGGTGGCGATGATGGTCAGCGAGCCGCCTTCCTCGACATTGCGGGCAGCGCCGAAGAAGCGCTTCGGACGTTGCAGGGCGTTGGCGTCGACGCCGCCGGTGAGCACCTTGCCCGACGCCGGTACCACGGTGTTGTAGGCACGAGCCAGGCGGGTGATGGAGTCTAGGAGGATCACCACGTCTTTCTTGTGTTCGACCAGGCGCTTGGCTTTTTCGATCACCATCTCGGCGACCTGGACGTGTCGCGTCGCCGGCTCGTCGAAGGTCGAGGCGACCACCTCGCCCTTGACCGAGCGCTGCATTTCGGTCACTTCCTCGGGGCGTTCGTCGATCAGCAGCACGATCAGCACCACATCCGGATGATTGACCGAAATGGCGTGGGCGATGTGCTGCATCATCACCGTCTTGCCGCTCTTCGGGCTGGCCACCAGGAGGCCGCGCTGGCCTTTGCCGATCGGCGCGATGATGTCGATCACGCGCGAGGTGGTGTTCTCCTCGCCGCGCATGTCGCGCTCCAACTGCATATGGATGTTGGGGTGCAGCGGTGTGAGATTCTCGAAGAGGATCTTGTGCTTCGAAGCTTCCGGCGACTCGCCATTGACCTTATCCACCTTGACCAAGGCGAAATAGCGCTCGCCGTCTTTCGGGGTGCGGATTTCTCCCTCGACGGTATCGCCGGTGTGAAGATTGAAGCGGCGTATCTGGGAAGGCGAGACGTAGATGTCGTCGGTACTCGCCAGATATGACGTGTCCGGCGTGCGCAGGAAACCGAATCCATCGGGCAGTACCTCGAGGGCGCCGTCGCCAAAGATATTCTCGCCTTTCTTGGCGCGATTCTTGAGCAGGGCGAAGATGAGTTCCTGCTTGCGCAGGCGGTTGGCGCCGTCGATCTCGTTGGCGATGGCCATTTCGAGTAACTGACTGACGTGGAGAACTTTGAGCTCCGATAGATGCATAAATATGGCCTGCTAGGCGTGAAGCGGGGAGGGTGGATGAACCAGGGGTGATCCAGGAAGATTCAGGAAATTTCAGGGAAACGGAAATGGGCGGAATTCGGCCCGGTCAGCGCGCGGGTTGTTGGTGTTTAAGCTGGCGCCGCTACATTGGAGCGGCACTGTAACGGGATCAGAGGTTGCTGTCAATAAATGCGGTAAGTTGGGACTTCGACAAGGCACCGACCTTGGTGGCTTCGATGTTGCCGCCTTTGAAAAGCATCAGCGTCGGAATACCCCGGATGCCGAACTCGCCTGGGGTCTTCTGGTTGTCGTCGATGTTGAGCTTGGCGACCTTGAGTTTACCGTCGTAATCCTTGGCGATATCTTCCAGGATGGGTGCAATCATCTTGCAGGGACCGCACCATTCAGCCCAGTAGTCGACCAGCACGGGCAAGCTTGACTCGAGTACTTCGCTTTTGAAATTGGTATCGGTGACGTGATGAATGTGCTCGCTCATGGTTTCCTCGTAAATTGGAATTCGCCCCTGATGGGGGCCTATCGGGGACGGGTATTGGGGTTGCCTGGAAGGTGCGGGATGAAGCAGCGGATTCGCCTATGCTAGCAAAAAAACGTGTTGTTGGTAAATCGGCGCCTTCTCAATATATACCAAAGCGCTCATATTACAATATTTGTATTCTATCGCCTACCTTGCAAGCTGGCGGTCTTCCTTTATACTTGATCCGCAAATCTCGTCAATGACTGAAGGTGGTGTGAAATGACCTATGTTGTGACCGAATCCTGCATCAAATGCAAATATACAGATTGCGTCGATGTTTGTCCGGTCGACTGCTTCCGGGAAGGCCCCAATTTTCTCGTCATCGATCCCGACGAGTGCATAGATTGCACGCTCTGCGTTGCCGAATGCCCGGTGGAAGCAATCTTTGCCGAGGATGACGTACCTCCCGACCAGATCCAGTTCACCGCCTTGAACGCCGAACTTTCCAAGCTCTGGAAACCCATTATCGAACGCAAGGAGGCATTGCCTGACGCGGATACCTGGGCCAAGGCGAAGAACAAACTCGATAAACTCGAGCGCTAACGCTCCCCGTAGTCTACGGGTTACAGACTATGCCCAGGATCTGCTCATCGTGGGGCAGGATTCATGGCGTTTGGATCACCTCTTTTCGCGCACCGTGTATTGGAATACCATGAAACACCCCGCGCTTGCGGGAGGCCTAAAAAGACTAGGGGGACGCTATGCAAGTAAGGGAAATCCTGACGATCAAGGGCAAGGTGCTCTACACCATCCTGCCGAGCAAGACCCTCGCCGAGGGTATCGCCATCATGGCCGAGCAGGATGTCGGATCACTGGTGTGCTTCGATGGCGGCCGCATGGCCGGCATGCTGACTTTCCGGGAAGTCTTCAAGGCCATGCATCGGCATGGCGCCAATGCAGGAAGCGTCACCATCGCCGATGTCATGGTGCCGGAACCGCGCTACGCGACGCCGAATATGGAAATCGATGAACTACGCCGCATGATGATCGACCATCACATGCGCTACTTGCCGGTGATGGACGGCGCCACGCTGATGGGCGTGATCTCCTTTCACGACGTCGCGCGGGCCGTGCTGGAAGAGCAGAGCTTCGAGAATAAAATGCTGAAGGCCTATATTCACGACCAGCCGGTGGAATCGCAAAGCCAGGGCAAGTAGGAGGAACAATAACCGCCACGGCCCTTGCACAAGGGCCGTGGTCAATTCAGGAGGGGTGATGGAAAAAATTTGGCTGAAGAATTATCCGCCTGGCGTTCCCGCGGAGATCGACTATTCGGGTTACTCGTCGCTAGCACAATTGCTTGAGGAGAGCGTTGCCAAGTATCGGGACCGCGTTGCCTATATCTGCATGGGCAAGAACATGACCTATGGACAACTCGACGAACGGTCGCGCAATTTCGGCGCCTGGCTACAGTCGCAGGGTCTGAAGAAGGGCACCCGGGTAGCGGTCATGATGCCGAACGTGCTGCAGTATCCGGTGACGTTGATGGGCGTACTGCGGGCGGGTTGCATCGTGGTCAATGTCAATCCGCTGTATACCCCGCGCGAGCTGGAGCACCAGTTGAAGGACTCCGGCGCGGAAGCCATCGTCATCCTGGAAAACTTTGCCAAGAATTTGCAGGCGGTCATAGCCAATACTGCCGTGAAGCAGGTAGTCGTTGCAACCATGGGCGATCTGCTGGGAATCAAGGGAGCCATCGTCAATTTTGTCGTGCGCAAGCTCAAGAAAATGGTGCCGCCATACAGCCTGCCCGGCGCGCATTCGTTCAATGAAGTATTGGCCGGCGGCGTGGGCAAAACCCTGACGCCCGTGGCCGCGACCCAGGATGACGTCGCCTTCCTCCAATACACCGGCGGTACGACCGGCGTATCGAAAGGCGCGACTCTGACCAATCGCAATCTGATCGCCAACGTGATCCAGACCGAAACCTGGATCGATCCCGTTATCGCCAAGCACGAGGGGCAGATCAACGTGGTCTGCGCCTTGCCGCTCTACCACATATTCGCCCTGACGGTATGCTGCCTGATGGGCGCGCGTATCGGCGGCTGCAACCTGCTGATTCCCAACCCGCGCGACATACCTGGCTTCGTCAAGGAGTTGTCGAAATTCAAATTCAATATCCTGCCGGCGGTCAATACGCTCTACAACGGCCTGATGCATGATCCGGACTTCGCCAAGCTCGACTTTTCCAGCCTGATCGTGGCGAATGGCGGCGGCATGGCGGTCCAGCAGGCGGTCGCCGAGCGTTGGTTCAAGCTGACCGGGTGCCCGATCGCCGAGGGTTATGGCTTGTCGGAAACCTCGCCGGTGGCGACCAGCAATCGTGCGGATACGACCGAATTCACCGGCAGCATCGGCTTGCCGGTGCCGTCGACCGAGATATCGATTCGCGACGACGACGGCAATCAAGTGCCGCTTGGCCAGCCGGGTGAAATCTGCATCAAGGGCCCCCAGGTCATGGTGGGCTATTGGCAGCGCGACGACGAGACCGCCAAAGTGATGACCCCGGACGGCTTCTTCAAGTCGGGCGATGTAGGCATCATGGACGAACGCGGCTACACGAGGATAGTCGATCGCAAGAAAGACATGATCCTGGTCTCGGGCTTCAACGTCTATCCGAACGAAGTCGAGGCTGTCGTCTCGATGCACCCGGGCGTGCTTGAGGTGGCTGCGGTCGGAGTACCCAGCGAGAAATCCGGTGAGGCAGTGAAGATCTATGTGGTGAAGAAAGACCCCAATCTTACCGTCGAAGCGCTGATCGCCTTTTGCCGGGACAGCCTGACCGGATACAAGGTGCCGCACCTGGTTGAGTTTCGCACCGAGCTACCCAAGACCAATGTCGGCAAGATCCTGCGCCGCGCTTTGCGCGACGGGACCGCGTAGCAGGAGTGTAGCGGTCTGTCTCCGGTGCTATCGATGAAAACAGTCGCCGCCGGTCTGCATATCCGGTACCGGCGCGGCTTGGTCTTGCCGTCGGCTATCACCGACAGAGCCTGAACTATTCGTCAAAGGCGTCACGCTTGAACCATCATGCCGCGCTTTAACCTGTGACCAAGTACCACTGGCTAGTCCGGACCCACTATCGTGTGCGCACGTTTGCTTGCGCTACGGAGTTCCTGGTCATCGGCATGCATATGGATGGGCATGGCTACAATTCAGTCGCCTGGGGACTGTTGGCCCTGCAATTCCTGATTTATCCGCACCTGGTTTTCTGGCGGGCCAAAAAATCCAGGGATCCGCTCAAAGCCGAACTCGACAATTTGCTGCTCGATGCCCTGATCTCAGGAGTCTGGGCGGCCGCACTCGGGTTCCCCGTCTGGATCGCTTTCACGCTGTTTGTCGGCTCGTCGCTCAACAACGCGATCAACCGGGGCTGGCGGGGAGCCCTGGCGGCACTGCTGGTCTTTGCTTCGGGCACGCTGGCATGGGGCCTCGTCGCCGGACTCAGGCTGTCGCCGAATACCGATCTGCCGGTCACCCTGTTGTGTCTGCTGGGCATGTCGGTCTACTTGTTGAGTGTCGGCGACATCGTCTATGCCAAAGCCAGCAAACTGCGCGAGACGCGGGAGGCGTTGCGCAAGAGCGAAGAGAATTATCGGCTGATCACCGAGAACGCTGGTGACCTGATCGCGATGCTGGACGCGGAAGGGCGCTGGGTATACACCAGCCCGTCCTACCGGCGCCTGCTGACTGAGACGGCGCTGGCGGGTGGCGTCAGCGCCATCGACCAAGTCCACCCGGAAGATCGGGACGGGATGCATGCGCAAATCAAGAATGCGTTGGAAACGGGCGAGTTGCAGGAGTTTCTGTATCGACTGATGGCCGACGACGGCAGCGCCAAGGAATTCGAGGCGACGGTGAATTCATTTACGCAAGCGGGCGAGCGCAAGATCGTGATGGTTTCGATCGACATCACGGAATTGCGCCAGCTGGATAAAACGCTGGCAATCCAGGCGCATGCCTTCGAGAACATGACGGAAGGGATGATGATCACTGCGGCCGACGGGATGATATTGTCGGTGAATCGGGCCTTCACGACGGTGACTGGATACAGCAAGGAAGACGTGGTCGGAAAATCCGAAAGCGAGTTCCGGATCGCCTTGCAACCGCCGAAATTCTACGAAGACATTCGCGATGTCCTGGCGAAGCACGGCTACTGGACCGACATCACCTGGAGTCGGCGCAAGGATAAGGAAATCTATCGCGAGCGGCGCAGCGTTTCGTCGATCCGGGACGAAGCCGGGCGCACGACGCACTACATCACCTTTTTCGCCATCGCAGGTGACGGCAAGAATTGAGTAAAGTAGCCCGTAGGGGCTATGGTAAACTCGACTGCAAACACGATCCGATAGGGCTCTTAGATGTCCGGCAACGCTCTCCGCACTCTTTTCTGCGCTATTTCCGTGCTTCCTGAAATACCGGTATAAGCAATGAGCGAACCTGAGGCTAAGTCGAAGCACCTCTGGCTGATACGCACCTATTACCGGGTACGGGCATTAGCCTTCGCCGCCTTGTTCGTCGCCATCGGTTTGCACATGGCTGGACGAGATTACGGTGGCGTCGCATGGGTTCTCCTCATGTTGCAATTCCTGGTCTATCCGCACCTGATTTACTGGCGTGCGCTCAAGTCCAGTGATCCGCTCAAAGCTGAGTTGTCCAGTTTGGTGCTCGACTCGCTGCTGGTCGGAATCTGGTCTGCTGCCCTTGAGTTTCCCATCTGGATCGCCTTTACGCTGTTTATCGGCCCAGCCCTGAATAACGCCATCAACCGTGGCTGGCGGGGCGCCCTATATTCGCTGCTGGCGTTCTCGTCAGGCGCTCTGGCTTGGATACTGGTTGCCGAATTCAGGTATTCGCCGGATACCAACGCGCAGGTAACGACGATCTGTCTGACCGGCTTGTCGGTGTACATTTTGGGCCTCGGCAACATCGTTCACACCCAGAACCGCAAATTGCGCGAGACGCGGGAAGCGCTGCGCAAGAGCGAAGAGGACTACCGGCTGATCACCGAGAACGCCGGAGACCTGATCGCCATGCTGGATGCGGAGGGGCGCTGGGTATACACCAGCCCGTCCTATCGACGCCTGCTGCCGGAGGAGGCGTTGGGAGTAGGCGTGAGCGCGCTGCTACATGTCCATCGGGAAGATCGGGACATGGTGCGAGCGCAGCTCAATAAATCCGTGGAAACCGGCGAGTCACAGGAGTTTTTGTATCGGCTGATGGCCGGCGACGGCGGCGCCAACGAATTCCAGGCGACGGTGAATTCATTTACGCAGGCGGACGAGCGCAAGCTCGTGATCGTATCGATCGACATCACCGAGTTGCGCCAGCGGGACAAGGCGCTGGCGATCCAGGCGCACGCCTTCGAGAACATGGCGGAAGGGATGATGATCACGGCGGCCGACGGGATGATCTTGTCGGTGAATCGGGCCTTCACGGCGGTGACTGGATACAGCAAGGAAGACGTGGTCGGAAAATCCGAAAGCGAGTTCCGGATCGCCTTGCAACCGCCGAAATTCTACGAAGACATCCGCGATGCCCTGGCGAAGCACGGCTACTGGACCGGCATCACCTGGAGCCGGCGCAAGGATAACGAAATTTATCGCGAGCGGCACAGCGTCTCGTCGATCCGGGATGAAGCCGGACACACGACACACTACATCACGTTTTTCGCCATCGCGGGAGACGACAAGAATGGAGTAAAGTAGCCCGCGGGGGCTATGGTAAACTCGGCTGCAAACACGATCCGACAAGGTTCTTTGATGTCCGGCAACACTCTCGGCACACTTTTCTGCGTTACTTCCTTCGGTGAATCCCATGGTCCGGCCATCGGCTGCGTGGTCGATGGCTGCCCGCCGGGCCTGGAGTTGAGCGAGGCCGATATCCAGGTGGAACTGGATCGACGCAAGCCGGGCACTTCGCGCCACGTGACCCAGCGCCGCGAACCGGACACCGTGGAAATCCTCTCCGGGGTGTTCGAAGGCAGGACCACCGGCACCTCGATCGCCTTGTTGATTCGCAACCAGGACCAGCGCAGCAAGGACTACTGCAATATCAACCAGACTTTTCGACCCGGCCACGCCGATTACACTTATTGGCAAAAGTACGGGATACGCGACTATCGTGGCGGTGGCCGTGCCTCGGCGCGCGAGACTGCGGTGCGTGTTGCCGCCGGCGCCATCGCCCGGAAATGGCTGCTCAGCCGTTATGGCATAGTCATTCAAGGATGCATGACCCAGCTCGGCGCCATCACTATCCCGATCAAGGACTGGAGCGCCGTATACACCAATCCGTTTTTCGCCGCCGATCCGGGAATGGTTCCGCGGCTCGAAGAAGCCATGGATGCGTTGCGCAAATCCGGCGACTCGGTCGGCGCCAAGATCACCGTGAAGGCGGAAAACGTTCCGGTGGGGTGGGGCGAGCCGGTCTATGACCGGCTTGATGCCGACATTGCCTACGCCATGATGGGCATCAACGCGGTCAAAGGCGTCGAGATCGGCGCCGGATTCGCCTGCATTGCCCAGAACGGCAGCGAGCATGGCGACGAGCTGACGCCGCAGGGTTTTCTCTCCAACCATGCGGGCGGCGTTCTTGGCGGCATCTCTACCGGCCAGGACATCCTGGTCAACCTGGCCATCAAGCCGACATCTAGCATCCGTCTGCCGCGTCGTTCGATCGATGTGCAAGGCGAGCCGGTCATCGTCGAGACACATGGTCGCCACGATCCCTGCGTCGGCATTCGCGCTACCCCTATCGCCGAAGCGATGCTGGCGCTGGTGCTGATCGATCACGCGTTGCGGCACCGGGCGCAGTGTGCCGACGTCGTCTGCACGACGCCGAAAATTCCCGGCCATACCTGATTTTGAAATCAATCAGTGAGGACTCCATCCATGAAGATCGATTCGCACGACTTGCCCGACGAGTTTCCCGAATACAAGAACGAGATCCTCAGGCTGAAAACCGACGACCAGCGTTTTGCGCTCCTTTACCACGAGTACCACAAGGTCAATACCGAAGTTCGCAACGTCGAAGAGCATGATGTTCCGATTTCGGATCTGGCTTTTGAGGAACTCAAGAAACATCGGCTCAAGCTCAAGGACGAGGTTTACGCCATGCTGCTTGAGGCTCGTCCCGTCTGAAGACGGCGCGGTGCAGGCTGGGCGGATTGCGCGCCTCGCCTGATTCCTCGGCAATTTTCGATTGACCGAGGTGACGTCGATGCGTTGAGAGCACTCCTCGACGACCACAGTTCCGCTCGATTCGACGGAGTTCGACACGCGACCGTCGGGATCACACACCGATCCGTCAGAAGAACTGGATATTGGCTCCAGCCTTGGGTTTGGAGCCCGCGAGCGGCGCAACCGATCCTGACAGCAGTGGCCGGCTATGCGATAATTCGGTTTTACCGCTTTCTCTTTCGAGCACTCTCCATGTTGCGCACGCTTTACGATAAATTATGGGATAGCCATGTTGTCCATGCCGAGGAGGATGGCACGGCGCTGCTGTATATCGATCGACATCTGGTGCACGAAGTGACCAGCCCGCAGGCCTACGAAGGCCTCAAGCTTGCTGGACGCAGGCCGTGGCGCATCGATTCCATGGTTGCGACCGCCGACCACAACACGCCGACCCAGGGCTGGGAAAAAGGTATCGACGGTATCGCCGATACTGTTGCGCGCTTGCAGATCGAAACGCTGGACGCCAATATCAGGGAATACGGGGCGCTGTCCTATTTTCCCTTTCTGGATCCGCGCCAGGGCATCGTCCATGTGATCGGCCCGGAACAAGGCGCAACCCTGCCCGGGATGACCGTCGTCTGCGGCGATTCACATACCAGCACCCATGGCGCTTTCGCCTGCCTGGCCCAAGGGATAGGCACTTCCGAGGTCGAGCATGTGATGGCGACCCAGTGCCTGCTGCAAAAGAAATCCAAGAACATGCGGGTGGTGGTGAACGGCCAGACCGGCAAGGGCGTCTCGGCCAAGGATATCGCCCTGGCCTTGATCGGACGCATCGGCACCGCCGGCGGCACCGGCTATGCCATCGAGTTTGCCGGTAGCGCCATCCGGGCCTTGTCCATGGAAGGGCGCATGACCCTCTGCAATATGGCCATCGAAGCCGGCGCGCGCGCCGGCATGATCGCGGTCGACGACACTACCATCAACTACCTCAAAGGCCGGCCATTCGCCCCGCGCGAAGATCAGTGGGAGCGCGCCGTCGCTTATTGGCGCACGCTGACCAGCGATAGCGGGGCGCTCTTCGATGCGAGCATCGAACTCGACGCCGGCCGCATCCAGCCCCAGGTGACCTGGGGTACCTCGCCGGAGATGGTGTCGGGGATCGAGGGAGCCGTGCCGGCGCCCGAAGACTTCGCGGATCCGGTCAAGCGCGAGGGCGTCGAGCGTGCGCTCCAATACATGGGCCTGACGCCGCGTACGCCGCTCACCCAGGTGAAAATCGACAAGGTGTTCATCGGCTCATGCACCAATTCGCGTATCGAGGATCTGCGTGCCGCCGCCGGCGTTGCCCGGGGACGCCGCGTCGCCGACAACGTCAAGCTGGCGTTGGTGGTGCCGGGCTCTGGCCTGGTCAAGCGTCAGGCGGAAGCGGAAGGCCTGGACAAGATTTTTATCGCCGCCGGTTTCGAATGGCGCCAGCCGGGCTGTTCGATGTGCCTGGCGATGAACGCCGATCGGCTGGAGCCGGGCGAGCGTTGCGCGTCGACCTCGAATCGCAACTTCGAGGGACGCCAGGGCAATGGCGGGCGCACCCATCTGGTGAGTCCGCAAATGGCGGCGGCGGCGGCGATTGCCGGGCATTTTGCGGACGTGCGGGAGATTTTGTAGTGCGTAGCGGCTTCGGATGAACGCTGAGCCGTCATGGTTTCAAATCAATCTTAAGGATAGCCATCATGCATAAATTGAATTTGCTGATCATCGCCGCTCTTGCCGCGTTGCTGGTCGGATGCAATACCGTCAAGGGCATAGGCCAGGACCTCGAGAAGGGTGGCGAGGCCATTCAGAAAGCCACCAAATAATGCAAAAGTTTAACCGGCTCGAAGGCCTGGTGGCGCCGCTGGATCGCGCCAACGTGGATACCGATGCCATCATTCCCAAACAGTTCCTCAAGTCGATCAAGCGCAGCGGCTTCGGCCCGAACCTATTCGACGAGTGGCGCTACATGGATCATGGCGAACCGGGAATGGACAACCTCCGGCGGCCTTTGAACCCGAATTTCGTCTTGAACCAGCCGCGCTATCAGGGGGCTTCCATTCTCCTGACACGCGACAACTTCGGCTGCGGCAGTTCGCGCGAACATGCGCCCTGGGCGCTGGAGGACTTCGGTATTCATGCCCTGATAGGCACCAGCTTCGCCGACATCTTCTACAACAATTGTTTCAAGAACGGCGTGCTGCCGATACGTTTGCCGAAAGCACAAGTCGATGAGTTGTTTGCCCAGGCTCAGGCTACGCCGGGGTATCGTCTGGGCATCGATCTGGACACGCAAACGGTGAAGCGACCCGATGGCTTGGCATTGCGCTTCGAGGTCGATCAATTCCGCAAGTATTGCCTGCTGAACGGTTTCGACGACATCGGCCTGACCCTGCGCCATGCCGACAAGATACGTGAATTCGAAACCAAGCGGCGCATCGAGCAGCCGTGGCTGTTTGCCTGACGGGAGCATGACGGGAATGAAGATATGCATACTTCCGGGCGACGGCATCGGTCCGGAAATCACCACCCAGGCGGTGCGCGTGCTAAAGGCGCTGGCAGGCGACGGCCTGGATTTCGATACACAGGAAGCGCTGGTCGGCGGTGCCGCTTATCGCTCACATGGCCATCCGCTACCGGCCAGTACCCTGGCTTTGGCGCGGGAATCCGATGCGATCCTGTTCGGTGCCGTCGGCGATTTCAGTCTCGACACGTTGCCGCGCGAACTGCGTCCGGAACAGGCGATCCTGGGGCTGCGCAAGGAACTCAACCTGTTCGCCAACTTTCGCCCGGCGCTGGTGTATCCCGAACTAGTGCAGGCATCCTCGCTCAAGGCGGAGGTGGTGGCGGGACTGGATATCCTGATCATCCGCGAACTGACGGGCGACATCTATTTCGGCCAGCCGCGCGGCATTCGCGTCCTGGACAACGGCGAGCGCGAAGGCTTCGACACCATGCGTTACTCCGAGAGCGAGATCAGGCGTGTCGCACATGTCGGGTTTCAGGCGGCGCGCAAGCGGCAGCATAGGCTTTGTTCGGTGGACAAAGCCAACGTGCTGGATACCATGCAGCTATGGCGGGAGGTCGTCACCGAGGTCGGCAAGGAATATTCGGATGTCGAGCTATCGCACCTGTACGTGGATAACGCGGCGATGCAATTGCTGAAGAATCCCAAGCAGTTTGATGTCATGGTGACCGGCAACATGTTCGGCGACATTCTCTCGGACGAGGCGTCGATGCTCACCGGCTCGATCGGCATGCTGCCTTCGGCTTCGCTGAATGAACACGGCTTCGGCCTGTATGAGCCGATCCACGGTTCGGCGCCGGACATCGCCGGCAAGAACATTGCCAATCCGCTGGCGACGATACTTTCGGCGGCGATGATGTTGCGCTATTCGTTCAACCAGGCCGCGGCCGCGGAGCGCATCGAGGCGGCGGTCAGGCGAGTGCTGGCGCAAGGGTTTCGCACCGGCGACATTTTTGAGCCGGGCACCCGGAAAGTCGGTACCATCGAGATGGGCGACGCGGTGCTGGCGGCGCTTTGATCATTCACGGCTAGGTTCTATATTTCTTAAGAGAGTACGAACATGAAAAGAGTGGGTCTGGTAGGTTGGCGAGGCATGGTCGGTTCGGTCCTGCTGCAGCGCATGCAGGCAGAGAATGATTTCGCGCTGTTCGAGCCGGTTTATTTCACGACTTCCAACGTGGGCGGGAAGGCTCCCGGCATCGGTTCCAAGAGCGGCGACGCCGCGCCGCTGATGGATGCGAAGAGCATCGATGCGCTGCGCGGGATGGACATCATCATTTCCTGCCAGGGCGGCGACTACACCACCGAGATATTCCCCAAGTTGCGCGCCATCGGCTGGAACGGTTACTGGATCGACGCCGCATCCACGTTGCGCATGAAGGACGATGCGGTCATCATTCTTGATCCGGTGAATCGCCATGTCATCGACAGCGCTTTGGCGAAAGGCGTCAAGAACTATATCGGCGGCAATTGCACGGTATCGCTGATGTTGATGGCGCTGGGCGGCTTGTTCAAGGCGGATCTGGTCGAGTGGATGAGCGCGATGACCTATCAGGCAGCCTCCGGCGCCGGCGCGCAGAACATGCGCGAACTGCTGACGCAGATGGGCGAACTGCATCGTGTCGCCAAGACGCTGCTGGGCGATCCTGCTTCGGCCATCCTGGATATCGATCGCGAAGTGGCGGGCATCATGCGCAGCGAAAAGTTTCCCACCGAGAATTTCGGCGTTCCGCTGGCCGGATCGTTGATTCCCTGGATCGACAAGGATCTCGGCAACGGAACCAGCCGCGAAGAATGGAAATGCTCGGCCGAATCCAACAAGATACTCGGTTTGAGCGCAAATCCGATCGCCATGGACAGCATTTGCGTGCGCATCGGCGCCATGCGTTGCCATTCCCAGGCACTGACCATCAAGCTCAAGAAAGATGTGCCGCTGGCCGATATCGAAGCCATCCTCGCGGCACACAATGCCTGGGTCAAAGTGGTGCCGAACCAGAAGGAAGTGACGATCAAGGAACTGACGCCGACTGCGGTCACCGGCAAGCTGACGGTCCCCGTCGGACGTTTGCGCAAGCTGGCGATGGGGCCGGAGTATCTGTCGGCGTTTACGGTCGGCGACCAGTTGTTGTGGGGCGCAGCGGAGCCGCTGCGACGCATGCTGCGCATCCTGCTCGACTAGTGCCCGCAGTTGTTTCTAGGGTACTGACCAGGATCGGTGTTGGCGGATGTGAGGGGACGGTTTAGCTTGCATAGCTAACTGCATGATGTTATGTTGTTTGTTGAAAAACCATCCCGGACAGGGAGGCACAGTGAGTAATACGACTCTGACGACTCTGCGAATCAAGTTCCAGGCAGTTATCTTGACTGCGTTGCTGCTGGCGATGCCGCTGGGCGTCGGCGCGGCCGGACTGGGCAAGATCACGGTGCTTTCCGCACTCGGGCAAACACTGCGCGCCGAAGTCGACATCAGTGCCAGCCGGGAGGAACTCTCCTCGCTGACTGCGCGCGTGGCTTCCGCCGAAGCCTTCAAACAGGCCGGCATCGAATACAGTTCGGCCTTGACGACGATACGCCTGTCGATCGACAAGCGCGCGGATGGGCGTCCATTCCTGAGCATGGTTTCAGATCGCCCGTTGAATGACCCTTTCCTGGATATGCTGGTCGAGTTGAACTGGAATTCGGGCCGACTGGTTCGCGAGTACACTTTCCTGCTCGACCCGCCCGAGTCCCAGCAGAAACCTTCCTCGCCGATAGCCGCGCCCGTTTCGCCGCCGATCGCTACACCCGCGGCGGCGCCGATAGCAGTACCGGCACCGGTGGTAACACCAGAACCCCGGCGCGAAATACCGCCAGCCCAAGCGCCGCCAGCCCAGGCGCCGGCAGCCCAGGCGCCGGCAGCCACGCAGGTCGAGACGCGGGAAGCTCCTCAGCCCCAGCCGGTACAGCCACGCCCCGATGTGAAGCCGCCGCGCGGCGCGGAAGACGGTCAGCGCGTCCTCAAGACCGAACCGGCCCGAGTGGAGAAACAAAGCGCGCAGCGACTGGTCAAGCGTGGCGATACCCTGAGCCAGATCGCAACCGAAACCAAGCCCGAGGGCGTCAATCTCGATCAGATGCTGGTCGCATTGTTCCGCGGCAATCAGGATGCCTTCGAAGGCAACGTGAATCGGCTGAAGGCCGGCAAGATCCTGGCTATCCCTGACAGCGAAACCGCGGCCAGCGTCAATGCCGATGAGGCGAAGAAAACGGTCGTGGCGCACTCGGCGGATTTCAACGCCTATAGCAAGAAATTGGCGGCTTCAGTCGCGAATGCCGCCAGCCAGAAGGATGAAGCGCCAAAACGGGCGGTCAGCGGCAAGATTGCGCCCAAGGTTGAGGACAAGCTGCCGCCCGCCACACCGGGCAAAGACAAGCTGGAAGTTTCCAAGTCCGAGTTGGCCGCGGGCGCCGCCGGCAAGGCGGGCGCGGGCCGGCTGGCGGCGATCGAGGAAACCCTGATCGCGCGTGAAAAGGCGCTCAAGGATGCCAACAGCCGCATCGCGGAATTGGAAAAGAACCTCAATGACCTGAAAAAGCTGATTGAGCTCAAGAATCAGGGCATGGCGGAAATGCAAAAACAGGCGCAGGTCGCCAAGCCGCCCGCTCCGCCGCCACCCGCAGCCGAGGTCAAGAAGCCGGTCGCGGTCGCTGAGAAGGCGGTTGAAAAACCAGTTGCAAAGCCTGCTGAAAAACCCGTCGACAAACCGGTCGAAGCGGAAAAGAAACCAGCGCCGCCGTCTCCGCCCAAGCTGGCCGCGACGGCACCGGCCCCCGTGGCACAGCCGCCAGCAGAACCGAGTTTCATCGACGAGAGTCCCGAGATAGTCTACGGCGGAGGCGGCATTCTTGCCTTGTTGCTGTTCTATTTAGGCTATAAGAGATATCAGCAACGCAGGGGAAGCAAACCCGGTCGAGCCGATACCAGCGAACCTTCCAGCGCGTCGTCCGAGGGTGGAATGGGCGCCCCGACGGTGGATAGCGACAATCTGCTGAGCCCGCATGATTTCAGCAACCTGTCGGGTGTGGCCGGCAGTGATGGCGATGCCGGCGTCGATCCGGTCGCCGAGGCCAACGTCTACCTGGCTTATGGACGAGATGTCCAGGCTGAGGAAATACTGCTCGACGCACTCAAGACCGATCCGACGCGCCACGCGATTCATCTCAAGTTGCTCGAAATCTACGCCAATCGGAAGAGCGTCAAGCAGTTCGAGACTATCGCCGGCGATCTCCACAATCAGACCGGCGGAGCCGGTGCCGACTGGGACCAAGCTGCCGGAATGGGGCGGCAGGTCGATCCTTCGAATCCGCTGTATGGCGCGATACTGGCACCCACGCAGGCTACCACGAAGGAATTCGACCCCGATGCGACTTTGGTGATCAAACCCGAAGAGCAGGAAATCGACTTGGGCAGTCTGGAACTGACAGGGGGCTTGGAGGAAGAACTGTTGCCGAGCACACCGGCACCAGAAGCGCCGACCGACGAAAGCCCGGAGACTCTCCCGCCGCCAGAGGAATTGCCGGTGTCGCTTGATTTTGAGCTCGATCTTGCCGAGCCGGAAGCGGGGTCGCCCGTACCTGCACTGGAGCAAACAACCGTTTCGGCGGCGCCGGAGGCAGCGACCGAGGTCGATATCGATCTTGGCCTGGATATCGAGACGCCGGTGCCGGCAGCCATGCCGACCGCTGCCGCCGAGCAGTCCTCGCAAGACGCCATGCCATCGATGTCAGACTTCGATCTGGATCTGGACCTCGGACCCAAGGAAGTCGCCACCGCCGAAGCGACGACTCCGCCGCCTCCCAAACCGGATACTTCCGGCGACACGGAGGGGGGACTAGATTTCAACTTCGATCTGGATGCAGGGGAAGCGGCCGTGACCACTCCGACGCCGACGCCTGCGCCGGAGACGGAGCCGGTACCCGATGGCCATTCGATAGACTTCGATCTCGATGTTCCTGTGCCGACGGCACCGCAGCCGACGGCACCGAGCGTGGATTTCTCCTCGATCAATCTGGATCTCGGCGAGGCGCTCGAAACGCCTGCGTCTCCCGAGCCGCCGAAGGCGCCGGAGCTTGACGATGCGGCGAGCCAGGATGTCGAAACCAAGCTCGAATTGGCCCAGGCGTACGAAGAGATGGGCGACAAGGAGGGCGCGCGCGAACTGCTGCAGGAAGTCCTCAACGAGGGCAACGTTGTCCAGAAGGAAACCGCGCGCAGCAAGCTTGAACGACTCGGCTGATCTTGAGGATAGCGCTGGGTATCGAGTATGACGGCGCCAGCTTTCACGGCTGGCAGTCGCAACCCCACGGCAATACTGTGCAGGATGCGCTGGAACGTGCTCTGACCGAAGTTGCCGGCCACAACGTGCGGCTGACCTGCGCTGGGCGTACCGACACTGGTGTTCATGCGCTGGGCCAAGTGGCTCATTTCGACTGCACAGCCGAGCGGCCTGACAACGCCTGGGTGCGCGGTACCAACGCCCATCTGCCGGCATCAGTCGCGGTGCGCTGGGCGCAGCCGGTCGACGGGGAGTTTCATGCACGCTTTGCGGCACGCTCACGCAGCTATCGCTATGTACTTTACAACCATGCGGTGCGCCCGGCACTCAATCACGGCCACGTCGGCTGGTGCCATCGCCCGCTGGAGGTGGATCGGATGCAGCAGGGCGCCGCTTTGCTGCTGGGCGAACAGGATTTTTCCGCTTTCCGCTCCGCCGAGTGCCAGGCCAAGTCGCCGACCAAGATGCTCTATCAAGCCGATGTCGCGCGGCGCGGTGACATGATCGTGTTCGATTTTCGCGCCAGCGCCTTTCTTCAACACATGGTGAGGAATATCGTCGGCGCATTGGTGGTGGTCGGCAGGGGGAAGCAGGCGCCGGCCTGGATCGCCGAGTTGATAACCCGCCGCGATCGTACCCTCGCCGCACCGACCTATTCCCCGGCCGGACTGTATTTTGCCGGTGTCGAATACGAACCGCGCTGGCACCTGCCAACCGAAGGCCGTATCACCGGTTCGTCGATCTTTCCATAGACTTGCATCGTGTCCTCAAATCCAAAATTGCCCAGGCGCACTCGCATCAAGATCTGCGGAATAAGCCGTGAGGAGGATTTGCGCAGCGCCGTGGATCTGGGTGTCGACGCGCTGGGCTTCGTCTTCTATCCGCCCAGCCCGCGATATCTGACCATAGACCGGGCCGCCGAACTGGTCGAGAAAGTGCCGCCTTTCGTCACCACGGTCGGCCTGTTCGTCAACGCGGAATCTGCCGTGGTGAGGCGCGTGCTGGAAAGCGTGCCGCTGCAACTATTGCAGTTTCATGGCGAAGAGGATGCGGCCTATTGCGGACAGTTCGGCCGGCCGTATATCAAGGCGGCGCGCGTACGTCCCGGCCTCGATTTGGTAGAATACGCGGCTTCGTTCCCGGATGCGTGCGGCCTGTTGCTCGACGCTTTTGTCGAAGGCTATGGTGGCGCCGGCCAGGCTTTCGACTGGCGCCTGATTCCGGACAACCTGCCCTTGCCACTGATCCTTTCGGGCGGTCTCGAAGGGTCCAACATCGAGGCGGCCATCCGTGCGGTCCGGCCATGGGCGGTGGATGTCAGCAGCGGCGTGGAAACCGGCAAGGGCATCAAGGACGCGGCCAAGATCGCCGCGTTCATCACTGGAGTATGCAATGCAGATGCATGAGGGAAGCTATAACCTGCCCGACGCCGGCGGCCATTTCGGCCCTTACGGCGGCAGCTTCGTTGCCGAGACCCTGAAGCCGGCGCTCGACGAGTTGCGCGCCGCTTATGAATACGCCCAGAGCGATCCGGCGTTCCGCGCCGAATTCGAATACGACCTCAAGCATTACGTTGGCCGCCCCTCGCCGATCTATCACGCCAAGCGCTGGTCCGGACAGCTCGGTGGGGCGCAGATTTATCTCAAGCGCGAAGATCTCAACCACACCGGCGCGCACAAGGTCAACAACTGCATCGGCCAGGCCTTGCTGGCGCGGCGCATGGGCAAGCCCCGCGTCATAGCCGAAACAGGCGCCGGCCAGCACGGCGTCGCCACGGCCACCGTGGCGGCTCGCTACGGCATGGAATGCGTCGTGTATATGGGCAGCGAGGATATCCGGCGCCAGGCCGCCAATGTCTATCGCATGAAGCTGCTCGGCGCCACCGTGGTGCCGGTGAACAGCGGCTCGAAGACACTCAAGGACGCGCTGAACGAAGCCATGCGCGACTGGGTCACCAACGTCGCCAACACCTTCTACATCATCGGTACTGTCGCCGGACCGCACCCCTATCCTATGATGGTCCGCGACTTCCAGACCGTGATCGGCGAGGAATGCAAGACTCAAATGCCCGAACTGACCGGCTGCCAGCCGGATGCGGTGATCGCCTGCGTTGGTGGCGGCTCCAATGCGATGGGAATTTTTTATCCGTATATTCCGCTGGCCGGCGTTCGGTTGATCGGCGTCGAGGCGGCGGGCTATGGCTTGGCGACCGGCAAGCACGCCGCACCGCTCACCGCCAACAGCCCGGTTGGGGTGCTGCACGGCAACCGTACCTACCTGATGCAGGACGAGAACGGACAGATCATCGAGACCCATTCGATTTCCGCCGGCCTCGATTATCCGGGCGTCGGGCCCGAACATGCCTGGCTCAAGGACAGCGGCCGCGCCGAATACGTCGCCGTGACCGACGACGAGGCGCTGGCGGCCTTTCACGCCCTGTGCCGCTACGAAGGCATCATCCCGGCGCTGGAGTCCAGCCACGCCCTGGCCTATGCCGCCAAGATCGCCCCTACCCTTTCCAGCGACCAATCGTTGTTGGTCAATCTCTCCGGGCGCGGCGACAAGGACATGCATACCGTCGCCGAGAAATCCGGGATTCAGTTCTGACATGTCACGCATACCCGTCGTATTCGCCGCACTCAAAGCCCAAGGCCGCAAGGCGCTTATTCCCTTCATCACCGCCGGCGATCCCGATCCCGAACTGACGCTGCCCCTGATGCGGGCATTGGTGGCCGGGGGCGCCGACATCATCGAGCTCGGCGTGCCGTTTTCCGATCCCATGGCCGACGGCCCGACCGTCCAGCGCGCTTCGGAACGGGCCTTGAAGCATGGCATGAGCCTGCGCCGGGTGCTTGACGTTGTGCGGACCTTCCGCCGGGAGGACGACGCGACGCCGGTCGTGTTGATGGGTTATGCCAATCCGATAGAGGCATACGGCCCTACCGCTTTCGTCAAGGATGCTCAATCCGCAGGCGTCGACGGTGTGCTGGTAGTGGATTACCCGCCGGAGGAATGCGCGGATTTCGCCGCCGCGTTGCGTGCGCACCGGATCGATCCGATCTTCCTGCTGGCGCCGACCTCGACCGAGCAGCGCTTCGGCGAAGTCGCGGCGCTCGGTAGCGGCTACATCTACTACGTGTCGCTGAATGGCGTCACCGGCGCAGGTGGTCTCGATTTCGACGATGTGGCGCGGCGGTTACCGGCGATCCGCGCCAAGGTGGGGATGCCGGTCGGCGTCGGCTTCGGCATACGCGACGCGGCCAGCGCGCGACGCATCGCCGCCGTCGCCGATGCGGTCGTCATCGGCAGCCGGATCATCGAGGAAATCGAGAACTCGCCGCGCGACCAGGCGGCGGGCCGCGTCACCGACTTCATGCAGGGTATCCGTACGGCGCTCGACCAACAGGAGGCAACGCCATGAGCTGGCTGCAAAAACTGTTACCGCCCAAGATCAAGCGCGCCGAGGGTGCGCGCAAATCCATACCCGAAGGACTTTGGTGCAAATGCCCGGCTTGCGAGGCCGTGTTGTACAGCACCGACCTGGAAAGCAACCAGGGCGTATGTCCCAAGTGCAGCCATCACCATCGACTCCGGGCGCGGGCCCGGCTCGACCTGTTGCTGGACGACGGGGGCCGCTTCGAGATCGGCGCCGAAGTGCTGCCGCTCGATCCGCTGAAGTTCAAGGACGGCAAGCGCTATACCGACCGCCTCGCCGCGGCTCACGCCGACACCGACGAAGCGGATGCCATGGTGGTGATGCAGGGCGCCATCAAGACCCTGCCGCTGGTGGTCGCCTGCTTCGAGTTCGAGTTCATGGGCGGATCGATGGGCTCGGTGGTCGGCGAGCGTTTCGTGCGCGGCATCAAATCGGCCATCGAAGGTCAGATGCCCTTCCTTTGCATCACCGCCAGCGGCGGGGCGCGCATGCAGGAAGGCCTGTTCTCGCTGATGCAGATGGCCAAGACCACCGCCGCGGTGAGCCAGTTGGCGCAGCATCGCCTGCCTTTCATTACCCTGCTCACCGACCCGACGATGGGCGGCGTCTCAGCCAGCTTTGCCTTTGTCGGCGATGTGGTGATCGCCGAACCCGGCGCCCTGATCGGCTTTGCCGGCCCCCGGGTGATCGAGCAGACGGTGCGCGAGAAGTTGCCGGAAGGTTTCCAGCGCGCCGAATTCCTGATGGGCAAGGGCGCCATCGACATGATCGTGGATCGTCGCCAATTGCGCGACAAACTCGCCACCTTGTTCGCGCTGTTGCAGCGCGTGCCTGCGGTGGCCTGACTTCTTCCCTTGCCTGATACGCTGGATGACTGGTTGATCCATCTCGAAGCGCTGCATCCCAGGGGTGTGGCGGGTATCGAGCTGGGCTTGGAGCGGGTTGCGGAAGTCAGCCGGGCGCTGGGGCAACGGCGGAAGGTTCCGGTGATCACGGTGGCCGGAACCAATGGCAAGGGTTCGACTTGCGCCATGCTCGAATGCATCCTCCGCTGCGCCGGGTATCGCGTCGGTCTGTATACCTCGCCGCATTTGCTGGCCTATAACGAACGCGTGCGGATCGCCGGCCAGGCTGTGGACTCAGCGTCGCTGTGCCGGAGTTTCGCCCGGGTCGAGGCGGCACGCGCCGCGAAGGCGCTGACCTACTTCGAGTTCGGCACCCTGGCAGCTTGGGAATGTTTTGCGGAAGCCGCTGTCGATGTCGTCATTCTCGAAGTCGGCCTGGGCGGACGGCTCGACGCGGTGAATATCTACGCCAGCGATTGCGCCATCGTCACCGGCATCGACATCGACCACACCGATTATCTCGGCGCCACTCGCGAGGCCATCGGCTTCGAGAAGGCGGGCATATTCCGTACCGGCAAAGCGGCGATCTGCGCCGATCCCGATCCGCCGCGCAGCCTGATCGGGCATGCACAGGCGATCGGCACCGACTTGCACCTGATCGGGCGCGATTTCGGTTATCAACGCCAGGATGGGCAATGGCAGTTCTGGGCCAGGGAGGGTGACAAGATCAGCCGCCGCAGCGGTTTGGCGCATCCCGCCCTGCGCGGCGCCACGCAGTTGCAGAACGCCAGCGCGGTCCTGGCGGTGCTACAGGCTTTGCAGGAATTGCTCCCCGTGGCGATGCAGGACATCCGTCGCGGTCTGCTCGAAGTCGAGCTGCCCGGGCGTTTCCAGGTGATCCCGGGGCGACCGCTGTTGGTGCTCGATGTCGCGCACAATCCGCAGGCGGCGCGAGTGCTGGCGGATAATCTTGGCTCGCAACTGGGAGACGGCGCTTATCATCCGAAAACCTGGGCGGTGTTCGGCATGCTGCGCGACAAGGATGTCGCCGCGGTGGTTGCTTCGCTGGCGGGTCGCGTTACACACTGGTTGCCGTGCTCCTTGACCGGGTCGCGCGCGGCGAGTGCCGACGAACTGGCGCAAGCCCTGGAGGGCCAGGGAATCGCTGTGCCGCACCGGTTCGGCTCGGCGCTGGCAGCATTCCGTTTCGCGCAAGAGAATGCCGGCGATGATGATAGAATCCTGGTCTTCGGATCCTTCCAAACTGTCGCGGATATCCTTCGCGAAGTGGCGTAATCGGCGAGCAGGCCATGGCGGAAAAAGACATACGCATCGATGCTGCGGCGGACTCAAGCGGAGAAGGAGAGACGCTCCGCGACGAGCAGCTACAGTTCAAGAAGCGGGCGCGGCGGCGTCTGGTCGGTGCGATCGCGCTGGCGCTGCTGGCGGTGATCGTGCTGCCCATGGTCATGGACCAGGAACCCAAGCCGCTCAACCAGGATATCCAGATTCGCATCCCGAGTCAGGACACCAGCGCCGTTTCCACACTCGCCCGTACCGTCACCGGCAAACCGGCGCCCACGCCCCTGCCGGCCCCTTCCAAGCAAGTCGAACCCCCACCTTCAGCCGCACCGGCCGAGGTGCCCGTCGCCTCCGCGCCGTCCGCAGTCAAGCCTGCCGTGAAGCCTGAAACACCGCCTGCCGCAGCAAGCGAATCGCCCAAACCGGACGCGGCTGCCGTGGCGGCGACGCCCAAGGTGGGCGACCCCAAGCCTGAGAAGCCGGCGGTCCCGCCGCCGAATAAGGAGCAGTGGGTGGTCCAACTGGGGGCTTACCAGGACCCGGCGAATGTAAAAGCCCTGCAGAACCGGCTCAAGGGACTCGGTCTGCCGTCCTTTACCGAAAAAGTCGAGACGCCGCAGGGCCCGCGGACACGGGTGCGGGGCGGGCCGTTTCCCAGCCGTGCGACTGCCGAAAAGGCCCAGGCGCAATTGAAGAAATTGGCGATAGGCGCGCCGGCGGGTGGTGTTGTTGCGCAGAAGCAGTAGATGAGTTTTGCTGGGCTTACGGCGTTTGACTGGATCGTATTGGCCGTAATCGTATTTTCGTCGCTGCTCGGCATGTGGCGCGGACTGGTGAGCGAAGTGCTGGCGCTGCTGGCTTGGATAGCCGGATTCTTCGCCGCGCGGGCATGGGGCGGGATGGTGGCGGATGTGCTGTCCGGCTGGCTGCATGATCCGGCCATGCGTCAGATGGCCGGGTTTGTCGCGGTTTTCGTCGCGACCTTGCTGTTATTCGCGGTGGCACGCTTTGTCCTGTCGCGCTTGCTGCGGGCGGTCGGGCTGGGGCTGGTGGATCGGTTTCTCGGCACGCTGTTTGGCATTGTGCGCAGCTTGCTGATAGTGTTGACGGGTGTGTTGCTCTGCGGCATGACTGAACTGCCGCGCCAGGCATGGTGGCGCGAGGCATACCTGGCGCCACCGCTGGAAACGGCGGTGATAGCAGTCAAGCCGTGGTTGCCGCCGCAGGTGGCGCAACGGATTCATTACAGATAGGTGGTGAAGCGATGTGCGGAATCATTGGAGTAGTCGCTACGACGGCCGTCAATCAACTGCTCTATGACGGGCTGCAAGTGCTTCAGCATCGCGGACAGGATGCCGCCGGCATCGCCACGGCCGAGTCGGGGCGTTTCCATATGCACAAGGGATCGGGACTGGTTCGCGATGTCTTCCGCACCCGAAATATGCGCAGCCTGACCGGCAACTGGGGCATCGGCCACTGCCGCTACCCGACCGCCGGTTCCGCCGACAATGCGGCGGAGGCGCAGCCCTTCTATGTCAATTCGCCATTCGGTCTGATGCTGGCGCACAACGGTAACCTGACCAACGCCGGACAACTGAAGCAGGACATGTTCCTCCAGGATCTGCGCCACATGAACACCAATTCCGATACGGAGGTGCTGTTGAACGTGCTGGCGCACGAGTTGCAGGCCGCGTCGACCAAGTACCAGGTCGATGCGGAGATCATTTTCAAGGCTGTCGCCGGCTTGCATCGCCGCGTACACGGCGCCTACGCGGTGGTGGCGATGATCGCCGGCTACGGGCTGCTGGCCTTCCGCGACCCATACGGCATCCGTCCGCTGATCATCGGCCGCAACGAGACCGAAGAGGGCGCCGAATACATGGTTGCCTCCGAGAGCGTTGCCCTCGACACGCTCGGCTTCAAGATCCTGCGCGACGTGGCGCCGGGGGAAGCGGTGTTGATCGACACCCGCGGCAATTTCGTCAGCCGCCAGTGCGCCGAACGTACCATGCATGCGCCATGCATATTCGAATTTGTCTACCTGGCCCGGCCCGATTCGCTCATCGACGGCATTTCGGTGTACGCGACGCGCCTCAAGATGGGCGAGTTCCTGGCCGAAAAAATCAAGCACACCATGCCCCACCTGGAGATCGACACGGTGGTGCCGATCCCCGACTCGAGCCGGCCGTCGGCGATGGAACTGGCCAAGCGCCTCAACCTGCCTTACCGCGAGGGCTTCGTCAAGAATCGCTATATCGGCCGCACCTTCATCATGCCGGGGCAGATGCAGCGGCGCAAGTCGGTGCGCCAGAAGCTCAATGCCATCGCCATGGAATTCAAGGACAAGAACGTGCTGCTGGTCGACGATTCGATCGTCCGCGGCACCACCAGCAGGGAAATTGTCATGATGGCGCGCGAGGCCGGCGCGCGCCATGTTTACTTCGCCTCGGCGGCGCCGCCCGTGCGCTTCCCCAACGTCTATGGCATCGACATGCCGACGCGCGGAGAACTGATCGCCAGCGATCGTTCTGACGAGGAAATTCGTCGCGAGATCGGCGCCGACGCACTGATCTACCAGGATCTCCACGACCTCAAGGCCGCCATCCGCGCTGTCAATCCGGCCATCAGCAACTTCGAGGCCTCATGTTTCGACGGCCACTACATCACCGGCTACGTCACCGTCGAGTATCTGTCGAGCGTCGAATCCACACGTGGCGGCCCCGCCAGGCCTTTCGACGAGGAAGGCGACGGCACCCAGCTCGACCTCAATCTGGTGACTTCGGAATGAGGATGGTCGGGCGTCGGAGGTAAGGTAAGTATTGACGCCGGTTTCCCAACTGTGTAACTTGTAGCCAGCGCCGAGTTGATTCAGCTTGCGGGCGCTTGATAAATCCAGCTAAAGCGAACCAGACCCGGTCCGCAGCATTGCTGGCCGGGTTTTTTATTTTGGTTGAGAGATGAATAGCATGAACAAGGATTACTCATTCGACACCCTGGCGGTTCGCGCAGGGCAGCAGCGCAGCCAGTTCAACGAACATTCGGAGGCCCTCTACCTGACCTCCAGCTTCGTCTTCGACAGCGCGGCGCAGGCCGCGGCACGTTTTTCGGGAGAGGAACCCGGCAACGTGTACGCCCGTTTCACCAACCCGACCGTGACCATGCTGCAGGAACGTCTGGCGGCCTTGGAGGGTGCGCAGGGCTGCATCGCCACCGCCTCGGGCATGGCGGCGATTCTCGCCATGATCATGGCCTTGCTCAAAGGCGGCGACCACATCGTTGCCTCGCGCAGTATCTTCGGCGCCACCCAGCAACTGTTCGGCAACATCCTGCCGAAGTTCGGCATCGAGACAAGCTTTGTGGACGGCGGCGATCCAGCGGCATTCCGCGCCGCATTCCGGCCGAACACCAGGCTGGTGTTCATCGAAACGCCGTCAAACCCGCTCACGGAAGTGCTCGATATCTCCGTACTGGCGCAGGTGGCGCATGCCGGCGGCGCCTTGCTGGCGGTGGACAACTGTTTTTGCACGCCGGCATTGCAGCGTCCGCTGGAACTCGGCGCCGATCTGGTCATCCATTCCGCCACCAAATATCTCGACGGCCAGGGCCGCGTGCTCGGCGGCGCCGTATGCGCCAATTCGGCGCTGACCGAGGAAGTCTTCAAATTCCTGCGTACTGCCGGACCGACGCTCTCGCCGTTCAACGCCTGGGTGATCCTCAAAGGACTGGAGACGCTCAAGATCCGCATGCAGGCACAGTCGGCCAATGCGCTCGAACTGGCGCGCTGGCTCGAGGCTCAGCCGCGCGTGGCACGGGTCTTCTATCCGGGCCTGGCTTCGCATCCCCAGCATGCGCTGGCGCTGCGTCAGCAAGCCAGCGGCGGCGCCATCCTGTCGTTCGAGGTGGCGGGCGGACGCGAGGCGGCATGGCGGGTCGTCGACAATCGCAAGCTGCTTTCCATCACCGCCAACCTGGGCGTCACCAAGACCACAATCACCCATCCGGCCAGCACCACGCACGGACGCATCAGCGCCGAGGCGCGCGCGGCCTCGGGGATCACCGAAGGATTGCTGCGGATAGCAGTGGGACTGGAAGCCCCGGCGGATATCCAGGCGGACCTGGCGCGCGGATTGGCTTAGTTACAGCGCCGCGCCAAAGCGTGCCGGCCGCGGCAGGTAATATTTTTCAGTATCCAGGGAAAAGGCCACGTGCCTGACCCGACCGGTGAGCAACTCGCGTTTGACGAAGCCGATAAACCGCGAGTCCTTGCTGTTGTCGCGATTGTCTCCGAGCATCAGATACTCGCCTTCAGGCACGGTCACCGGGCCGAACGAACGCATCGCGCCACGTTCTGGCATGACGATGATTTGCCGTTCACTATCCAGGAAGCGCTCGTTCATGACCAGTTGTGTGCCGGCATAGTCCGGGGTCAGTTGCGTCGCGATATCTCCTCGGGCGGCCGCATAATTTGCCTCGACGCCGTTGATCACCAGCTTCTCGTTTCTCATCTCGATCACATCGCCGGGCAGGCCGATTACGCGCTTGACCAGACGAACGCCGTCTTCGGGGGAAATGAAAGTGACGATATCGCCGCGCTGCGGATCGTCTACATGCAGCAGGACCACATCCGTGAATGGGATCTTGACATCGTAGGCCAACTTGTTGGCGACGATGCGGTCGCCTATCATCAGCGTGGGATACATCGACCCCGACGGGACGCTGTACCAATCGGCGATCGCGCTGCGAAAGATGAGCATGCCGACCAGCAGGAAAATGATGTCTTTGTTGGCGGTGAGGAGTTTTTTCAGGTTTGGCATGGCCTTCTTTCCAATGGGATATGCAATCGAATTAGAATTGCAAATGTTTGTTAAGTTCAGTCTACAGCACAAGTCATGAAGACGAAAATACCTGCAACGGAAATCCCGGCCGGACGGCCTGTGGTGCTCACCGGCGAAAGGCAGCGCCTGGCCGAGCAGCATCTGCTCAAGTCCGATCGTGTGATGGCGAAGCTGGTGCGCACTCATGGCAACTGCAAGATCGGCAGCCGGGCGTTTCGGCCCTTCCATGCCTTGACCACGGCCATCATCAGCCAGCAACTGTCGGTGAAGGCCGCCGATACCATCGCCGCACGTGTGGCGCTGCATGCGCCGCGTCCGTTCGAGCCGGCGGCGATACTGGCGGTGGCGCCGGAATCGCTCAGGGCCGCCGGATTGTCCGGCGCCAAAGCCAGGTATATTCATGGGCTGGCTCAGCGTGTCGAAGACGGCAGCTTGAATTTCCCGAAAATCCGCAAGCTGCATGATGAGGCGGCGATCGCCGCGCTGACCGAGGTTCCCGGCATCGGCCGGTGGACCGCCGAGATGTTCCTGATTTTCACGCTGAAGCGACCGGACATCCTGTCGCTCGGCGATGCCGGATTGTGGCGGGCAGTCCGCCTGCTGTACGGCGAAGCAGCGGACATGCAGGTCGTAGCGGAACGCTGGCGGCCTTATCGCTCGGTCGCCTGCTGGTATTTGTGGCGGTCCCTGGATAACGACTGACGCAAATTCTTTTCGCATAACGCGCCGTTAACCGCTCACACCTGTTACACTCCGCGCCGCGCCGGCCATCCTCTCAGTCTGTTTGCCGCGCTTCGCGTTTAGATTCTCTCTCCGCGTCCGATCCCGTAAGCGATTCTTCCTAGACTGGTGCGTGGCAATCACGCAGGGGCGAGTCTAGGAGTACCCTATGCAATTCACCGATCTCGGCCTGCGTGCCGAACTGCTGCGTGCCATCGCCGATCAAGGCTACGACACGCCCACCCCAATCCAGGCACAGGCGATCCCGGTCGTCCTGGCCGGCCGCGACCTGATGGCCGCAGCCCAGACCGGCACCGGCAAGACCGCCGGTTTCACCCTGCCGATCCTGCAGCTGCTCAGCACGCGTCCCGCCGTTTCTCGCGGCAAGCCACGCGTGCTGATCCTGACGCCGACACGCGAACTCGCCGCACAAGTGGAGCAAAGCGTGTGCACCTATGGCAAGCACCTGCCCATCAAATCGGCGGCGATCTTCGGCGGCGTCAGCATGGTGCCGCAGTTGAAGGCGCTGAAGGGCGGCGTGGATATCCTGGTCGCCACCCCCGGCCGCCTGCTCGACCATCTCGGCCAGCGCAACGCCGATCTTTCCGGCGTCGAGATTTTCGTTCTCGACGAAGCCGACCGTATGCTCGACATGGGCTTCCTGCCGGATATCCGCAAGGTCATCGCGCTGATACCCAAACAGAAACAGAGCTTGTTGTTCTCGGCGACTTTCCCCGAAGAGATCCGCGCCCTCGCCGCCGGCCTGCTACGCAACCCGCAGACGGTCGAAGTGGCGCCGCGCAATGCCACGGTCGACCTGATCACCCAGGCCGTCTATCACGTCGACAAGGCGAAGAAGCGCGACCTGCTGCAGAAGCTGATCGAGGACCACAGCTGGCACCAGGTGCTGGTATTCACGCGCACCAAGCATGGCGCCAATGCGCTCTCCGAAAAACTCGACAAGGCCGGCATCAGCTCGGCCGCGATCCACGGCAACAAGAGCCAGGGGGCGCGCACCCGGGCGCTGGCCGACTTCAAGAGCCTCAAGCTGAATGTGCTGGTGGCCACCGACATCGCCGCGCGCGGACTCGACATCGACCAGTTGCCGCATGTGGTGAACTACGAACTGCCCAACGTGCCGGAGGACTATGTGCATCGCATCGGCCGTACCGGCCGTGCCGGTTCCAGCGGCGAGGCGATCTCGCTGGTGTGCGTCGACGAGCACGCGCTGCTGCGCGACATCGAGCGCCTGCTCAAGCAGCCGATCGAGAAGCGTCTGATGCCGGGCTTCGAGCCCGATCCGAGCATCCGCGCCGAGCCGATCGAGAACGGCCGCAACAAGGGGCGGCAGGGCAAGCCGGGCGGTCAGCGCAGCGGCAATCGCAGTGCACCGGGACTTGGCAAGCCGGTGCGCAGCCATAAGGGCCCAGGGACACAACGCAACACCGCAACGCAACACTTCGGTTCACGCGGTCGCTGATTATTCCGCCACCTCGACCCAAATGGACGGTGCAAGTAAGGTGGTGCCTGTACCCTTGGCCATGCGTTCTGGGCATGGAAGCAACGTTGGTTTAGCTTGCCCAGGTTTCCAGCCGCAAACCGGGGACGCGAACGAATTCCCGCGTGTTGTTGGTCACCAGGGACACGCCGAGGGCGAGGGCATGGGCGGCGATCTGCGTATCTAGGGGACCGATAGGTGTTCCATTGCGTTCCAGCATGTGGCGTAGCCGACCGCAGGCCTGAGCCGCAACGGTATCGAAGTCGGCGATTTCGAGCGACTCGAGAAAATGCTGCAGAGCTTCCAGGTTCCGTGCTGAGCCGCTCTTTTCGGCGCCGAAGCAGAGTTCGGCCACGCTGATGCTGGAGATACCAATGCCGGCGGACTCGTTGGCGCGCAAAGCCGTCAACACTGACTCGGGCCGGTTCTTGATGGCATAGATGCAGATATTGGTATCCAGCATGTAGCGCATGGCAATTCACCACGCCTCGCGCGAATCGGTTACGGCCGGCTGTTCGCGCTCCGGAAACGAATCGAATTCGCTGAGTGCGGCAATCAGCCGTTCGATGGAGGGGCGCTTGCCGGGGCTGAGGATTACACGATCGCCGTCGCGCTCAATCAGCACCTCAGTAATGCCCTCGAAGCGAAACGCCTTGGGCAGGCGCACGGCTTGACTGCGGCCATTGAGAAACAACTTGGCTGTTTGCATGATAGCTTCTCCAGGTAAATATATACCAAGTATATACCATATTATCCCTAGCGACTCAACGATATGACCAGTTGAGCATGCGGTGGCGTCCTACGACGAGATCGTCATGCATTACTCCCTGCGGCAGGCGGCGTAGTTTTCGCGACGCGCCGGCCGCGACAGGCCAGGCTGCCACCTCATGCGCTCCCGCCCTGCGGATTCCCTTGCGCCGGCACGC
>JAPLQT010000102.1 GCA_026399515.1 Pseudomonadota bacterium
AGTGGAGGTTAATTACCCTGGTCAATTTTCAACGCGCACAACGGCGTCTAAATGGTCAATTTTCAGTGAGCGTCAACAGGTCTGGAGTATCAGATCGCCGATAGCGCAGCCCCCATCCGCAATGACGCCGGCGAAATCGTTGGCGTGGTGCTGGTGCTCAGCGACGTCACCGAGAAATACCGTGTAGAACAGGAGTTACGTGAAAGTGAATATACGTTGCGCGAGGCGCAAACCATCGCCCATCTGGGTGGATGGCGTATTGATCTTGGAGACGGACGACTAAGCTGGACTGAAGAGGTATTTCACATCCATGAACTACCGGTCGGCGAATCGCCAACTGTGGAACAAGCGATTGACTACTATTTGCCGGAATCGCGCAAGTCCATTGAGCAGGCTGTGAAGGACGCCATCGAAAAGAGACTCCCCTTCGATCTGGATCTACAGATCAAGACAGCTCGTGGAAATATCCGCTGGGTACATGCCCAAGGTGCGGCACGTCACGAGGCGGGAGTCCCCAGTGTGGTTTCAGGAACATTTCAGGACATCACCGAACGCAAGCAGGCACAGAACGCCTTAGTTGATCAGAAAATGATCGTTGAATTGATTATTGAACAATCATTGGCGGGCTACTGGGATTGGCTGATCCAAAAGAATGAGGAATACCTGAGTCCCACCTTCAAGAAGATGTTCGGCTATGAGGACGACGAAATGCCGAACTCGCCAGATGCCTGGCAGAAGATCATCTTTCCCGAAGACCTGCCGGGTGTATTTCAAGTATTCAATAGTCATGTCCAGAGCCGCGGCGCGATTCCGTATTACAACGAAGTTCGCTATCGACACAAAGAGGGTCACACTGTCTGGGTAATATGCACCGGTCAGGTGATCGAATGGGATGAGCAAGGCCAACCAGTCCGAATGATCGGCTGCCACATCGACGTCTCGAAGAGCAAGCGGGCGGACGCGGAGATCAGGCAACTCAACGCCCATCTTGAATCGCGTGTCGTCGAACGAACTGCAGCCCTCGATATTGCGAAAAAGGCAGCGGAAGCTGCCAACATCGCCAAGAGCGCCTTCCTGTCCAACATGAGCCACGAAATCCGTACCCCGATGAACGGCATCCTCGGCATGGCCAACATCCTGCGCCGCGACGGTTTGACTCCCAGGCAGCTGGAGCGCCTCGACACTATCGACACCTCGGCCCAGCACCTGCTGTCGGTCATCAACGACATCCTCGACATCTCGAAGATAGAGGCCGGGAAGTTCACGTTGGAGGAAGTCCCGGTCGTCATCAGCAGCCTGATGGCCAATGCCAGCTCGATCCTGTCGGAGAAAGCCGGGGCCAAGGGTATTCGCTTGCTGATCGAGACCGAGTCTTTGCCGGCCAATCTGGTGGGCGACCCCACGCGACTGCAGCAATCCTTGCTCAACTACGCCACCAACGCCATCAAGTTCACGGAAACTGGCACGGTGACGCTACGTACCATCATGCAGGAAGAAACCGTGGAAGATGTCGCGGTGCGATTCGAGGTAACAGACACCGGCATCGGCATCACCCCTGAAGCCATGTCGCGGCTCTTCAGCTCCTTCGAGCAGGCCGACAACTCGATGACGCGCAAGTACGGCGGCACCGGGCTCGGACTGGCGATCACGCGGCGCCTGGCCGAACTGATGGGCGGTGAAGCCGGCGCGGAAAGCACGCCGGGCGTGGGCAGCACCTTCTGGTTTACGGTGAGACTGAAAAAGAAGAAGGAACGGCGCCAGACAGAGCGCCTGGAAGGGGTAGCTGAAGCCGATGCTGAAACGCTGCTCAAGCAACGCTACGCCGGCCTGCGCATCCTGGTAGCCGACGACGAGCCGCTCAATCGCGAAGTGGCGCAGATGCAGCTGGAGTTCGTTGATCTGGTCGCGGACACGGCAGAAGATGGCGCAGAGGCCGTCACCATGGCACGGACGCACAACTACGCAGCGATTTTCATGGACATGCAGATGCCGAAACTGAGCGGGGTGGAGGCGACGCAGCAGATACGTCAGCTTCCCGGCTATCGGCACATACCGATCATCGCCATGACCGCCAATGCCTTTGCCGAGGACAAGGCGGAGTGCTTCGCGGCGGGGATGACTGACTTCCTGATCAAGCCGTTCAACCCCGACCAGTTGTTTGCGATCCTGCTGCGCGCGCTAAGTCGGCGGGATGATTAGTAGAGGGCGTGTGGCTGAGTGGCTGCAGCAGTAGCGAAAGCAGCCAATGGGTACGCATTTATCCTGTGTCTCCAAAGGGCACACAAGAGACCGTCGCCTATCGAGATTCGCCGCCGAAAAGCAGACGCCAAAATTTCACTGTTCGACACCCGACAGGCCACGCAGTTTCAAGCGCAGAAGGAATTCCTTCCAGCTGCTTTGGCTCTCGCGTTTTTTTGGCCATCTCAACGGCCAGGACCTGCCGC
>JAPLQT010000056.1:0-37980 GCA_026399515.1 Pseudomonadota bacterium
TTCTTTCAGGCTGAGGTCGGCGTAGCGGTTCGACTGGTCCATCGGGCGACTCCTTCGGTAGGGGCGTTAGGCGGTGACGACGTCACTTCAATACATCTTAGTGACCTCGCACCATAATGTACATTCACTGTTTTTTATGCTGATCATAAGTTTCCAGATGTAGTCGGCGCAAATCGGACAAATGGGTGGCACCCAGATCGGCAAGTACGGCCAGTGCGCCACAGAAGTCCTGACCCAAGGTGTAGCTGTTGGTGGTAACGAGCGTGGGGATGCCGCCGCCGAGGCTGGCCACCAGCCCATTGGTGGAATCCTCGACGGCGAGGCAGGCGCTGGCCGGTAGCGCCAGGCGCTGCAACACCCAACGATAAATGTCCGCTGCCGGTTTCTTTGCCTGCACCACATCGCCGGCGCCGATGACATCGAACCAGCTTGCGGCATCCGGCCCCAGGTTGATGCGCAGCAACGCGGCGACGTTTTCAGCGGTAGTCGTCGTGGCGATTGCCAGACGCAGGCCTTCCGCCCTGGACTCGCGGATCAGTCGCGCCACGCCCGGGCGCAACGGGATGCCGCCGGATTCCAGCAGCGCCACGAAATGCCGCGTCTTCGCCTCATGCAGGCGGGCAATCCTGTTTTCGCTGTCGGGATGGGAAAGAAACTCGGGGGCATAGAGCGTTGCGTAATACCTGATGCGCTCCTTGCCGCCGGTGACCGCCAGCAGTTCGCCATATAGCGCTTCGTCCCATTGCCAAGCGAGTCCGGCTTCGGCGAAGGCCGCATTGAAGGCCAGCCGATGGCCGTCGCGCTCGGTATCGGCCAGCGTGCCATCGACGTCGAAGATGATTGCGGCAAGTGTCATGGGCGCAGCTTAGGGGTGGATAAACATAAGTAACAGTCACAAATCTTTATCCAGATGATAAGCTATGGACGGATCTTCACTCCGAGCCTGCCCCATGAAAAACGTTACCCTGCGACAACTCAAGGTTTTTGAAGCGGTGGCGCGCCACCTTTCGTTTTCGCGCGCCGCCGCGGAATTGCACCTGACCCAGCCCGCGGTCTCGATGCAGGTGCACAGCCTGGAGGAAGACGCCGGCCTGCCGCTCACCGATCAGATCGGCAAGAAGATCTTCCTGACACATGCGGGCGCCGAACTTGCCCGCCATGCACGCGTCATCGCCCAGCAACTGCGCACGGCGGACGAGGCGCTGGCGGCGATCCGCGGGGTGCGTGGCGGCCAACTCAAGATCGGGGTGGTGAGCACCGCCAAGTATTTTGCGCCGCGCCTGCTGGCCGCGTTCCGCGCCGGCCATCCCGGCATAGAGCTGCATCTAGGCGTACACAACCGGGAGAAGATTGTCCGTCAACTCGCCGACAACGAGATCGATCTCGCCATCATGGGCCGCCCGCCGGCGGAATTGAATACCGTCGCCGATGCTTTCGCCGCAAACTCCCTGGTCTTCATCGCCGCGCCCGATCACCCGCTTGCCGCTCGCCGCCGCATCGCACCAAGCACTCTTGCCCAGGAGAGTTTCCTGATACGTGAACCGGGATCGGGTACGCGCAGCGCCATGGAGCGCTTCTTCGCCGAGCATGAGGTGGCGCTGGGGCATACTTTCGAGGCGAGCAGCAACGAAACCATCAAACAGGCGGTGATGGCCGGCATGGGCATTGCCTTCATCTCCAGCCGGACGATAGAACTCGAACTTGCGGTGGGAAAGCTGGTCATCCTGCACGTCACAGGGACACCGATAGTGCGCCAGTGGCATCTCGTGCGTCACGCCGAAATGCGCCCGTTTCCACTCGCCGATGCCTTCCGCAAGTTTCTTTGCGAAGAAGGGGCAGGATTGATGGACGAAAAAGTGGTCGTGTCGTCGGTCGCGGCCAAGCACCCACCACGGCACCGCGGAAAAGACTAAAGCGGATAAACGTTGCGGCGAAGCTTACCGTGAAAGTTCGTCCACCAACCGTCGTAACGCAGCGCGCTCTGTCTCTGGCGCGAAGAACTGCGTCCTGAGGCTCGCCTGCTCGGCAAGATGGAGCAATAGACCATTCGGCTCGTTCTGAGTCGCTCGACAGGCAAGCACCAGGTCCGCCAGCCCCCGTGCATCGCCCCAGGGGAAATAGCCGGCGTAATCTTCCCCGAGCATGCCTAGATTTCCATCGACGCGCGAAGCAAGAACCGGCGTTCCGCTCATCACGGCTTCCATGAGAACATGAGCGCCTCCTTCCATCCGGCTACAGTGAATCAGCACATGGGCGCGCTGTATCCTGTTGCGGGTGGTTTGGTGGGGAAGAGAGCCCAGCCAGCGGTAGTTCGGACAGTCGGTCATGGTGGCCTGCGCTTGTGTTTCCAAACCCGAATCAAGCGCCGCGCCGATGTGGTCAATGCGAATGTCAGGATGGCCGGCAAGCAAGGGCATTGCGGCGAACAAGGTATCGGGCGACTTCTCCTCGCGCAAATGGCCCACCATCACGGCACGCAGAAGGCGGGGGCTCTTAGTCAAGGTGCGGCGAGCCGTGGCCGAAGGGTAGATCACGCTGGCTTTCCCCCGCAACGCTTCGGACAGGGCGAGTAGCCCGCGTTCCTGCAACACAATCAACCGGCGGGCAAGCCGCAACGATTCTTTTGCCGATGCATCCGCCCGAATATCGCGATAAAGATCGGTGCCGGTCAGGACCACGGCGAGACCCCGATTCCCCCTGGCCTCATACCAGGCGGCGATCGATGGCCACGAGCGCCGCGCATGCAGGGCCAGCATGACATCGTCTTTGTCGGCCAGGGCATCCGGCCATTGCTTGACGATGCGCACCGCTGGCGCAAGCATGCGCTGCCAGCGTCTGGCGGTTTGCCAATTGCCGTTGTTCGCATCGGCGAGGGCAGGGCTCACGATCACCAATTGCAAAGTGCTTCCCCCGGGAATTCCTCGTTCAGATTGTCAGGCGTTCCAACCATTCCGAGATATAACGTTGATCATGTTTGTCTTAACCTACTCCAGCCAGCCGGCAACCTTATCTTTGCTGGGAATTCCTCCCGCGTGCACCACCTTGCCGTTGATCACCACGCCTGGAGTGCTCATCACACCATAACTCATGATGTCCTTGATATCTTCGACTTTGGAAAGATCAATGGCGACGCCTTTGGCTCGCGCCACCTGCTCTATCAGCGCGATGGTGGCGCGACAATTGGCACAACCGGTACCCAGCACCTTGACTTCCATGGTCATCTCCTCAGTTAGAGTACCGCATTGAATACATACCCCACGAGCAGGATGCCCGCTGCCACAATGCCTGCAAAGGTAGCGATGAGTCGTGGTTTCAGGACCTTGCGCAGAATGATCATCTCAGGTAGGGAAAGCGCTATCACGCTCATCATGAAGGCCAAAACGGTACCCAGTGCCGCACCCTTGCCTATCAGCGCTTCGACGACAGGAATGATGCCGGCGGCATTGCTATACATTGGCACCCCGATCGCAACGGCCGCAGGTATCGACCACCAGGGGGCGTCTTTCCCCATGATCGAGGCCATGAAATCCTCCGGCACATAGCCATGAATGCCGGCACCGACCGCGATACCGAGTAGGATGTAAGGCCAGACCCCGGCATCCAGTCTTTCGGCCCAGCTCGGGATCGGGGCATCGTACTCGGCAGATTGCGTGGCTTGCATGGCGCGCACCCAGTCCTCCAGGTGTTGCTCCATGTTCAACTTGCCAATGACCAGGCCGGCAACGATGGCGACAGACAGTCCGAGTCCGAGGTAGAGCGCCGCGACCTTCCAACCGAACAATCCGAACAGCAACGCCAGCGCGACTTCGTTGACCATCGGCGCCGAAATCAGGAAGGAGAAGGTGACACCGAGAGGAACGCCTGCCGAGAGAAAGCCAATGAAGAGCGGCACAGCGGAACAGGAACAAAAGGGGGTGACGATGCCCAGGATTGCCGCCATCACGTTTCCAATACCGAGTCGCCGGCCCGAAAGCAGAGCCCGGGTGCGCTCAGGCGCGACGAAGGTGTGAATGACGCCCATAACGAACACGATGCCGGTCAGCAGCAACAACACCTGGGGCGTGTCGTAGAAGAAGAAATGCACCGCATCGCCCAGATGCGTCTGGCGCGTCAGTCCGATCGCGGCCGTCAAAGCATCGGCGAAAGGGGTCAGCAAAGCGTAGGCCGCCGTCCATCCGATCAGGCCAAGGGCAAGCCAGCCCCAAGGGACATTGCGGATCGGTGCCGGTGCGTTGGTCAAGGTGCTCATAGTGAATCTTTCAGGCGGTGTGTCGCTCGACGGCATATCCAGCCGCAACCCACGCGTCGAAACCGCCTTCAAGAGGCCGCACGCGTGCATATCCCTGACGGATGATCTGCTTCGCAACCACCGCCGCCGATGCCTCATTTGGGCAAGCGCAGTAGACGATCACCTCGCCACTCGCGGAGAGCTCGGCAAGCGACTTCTCCAAACTCCCGTGATCGATGGCAATGGCACTGGGGATCCTTCCATCCTGTAGCTGAATCAGCGGTGCCCGAACATCGAGGATTACCGGCGCGGCGCCTTGGTCAATGAGCGTACGCAGCTCTTCGACGGTCACACGCGCCATCCGCAACTGGGCGTAGAAGCGCTTACGTTGCCACCACTTCAGGAGTATGAACAAAGCGAATGCTGCGGCAATCGCAATCAAACCCCATTTACCGAACTGTTCGAGTACCTCAAGCACATCATGGACGGCGTCCTGAAACATTACGCCTAAGGATACTGCAACGCCTGCCCAAAGCAGTGCACCCAGTGCGTCGAACAGCAGGAATAGGCCCACCCGCGTTCTCATCGAGCCCGCGAGCGCTGTCGCCACGGCGGCAAATCCCGGAACGAATTTGGCAACAAGGAGCGATGGTGCTCCAAAGCGCAAGTAGATGGCCTCCGTCTGCCGCACGCAGGAGTCCGGTGACAGAGAAATACGGCATAGCGTTCTCAGTACCGACCGGCCAAGCCGCGATCCGGCAATGTACCAGGCTGAATCCGAGATGACCGCTGCCACGACCGCAGCTGCAACCAGTTGAGGAACGGTGTAATCCGCCCGGGACGCCAGAGCACCGGCAACGATGAGGGTCGGATAGGCAGGCAGAGGTAAACCGGCTTGTTCCGCCAGCACATGGAAGAAAACGAAGGCGAGCCCGTACTGTTCGAGTAGCGACAGGAGGAGTTGCATATAGGTAGATCGACTCGTGTGCCCGGGCTGCCGTATAAATTGCTCGAAACGGCGCCGCGTGTCTATCAGCCGTTGATCAGGTCATGCTGCCAATGGCACAACTGACGAACGATTTCGCCTTGGCGGTTGCCGATCTCAAGCCGGATACAGCACCGCTCTCCGGATAGCCGAGTTCGAGCAGTCGCTTAGTTAGCGTGGCGCGCATGGTTTCGTCGCCCTCGATATGGATGTCGCCATTTTCGATGTCCACGTTCGCATATGACACTCCTGGAATAGCCATTAGCGCCTTGGTGATCGAATTGGCGCAACCGCCGCATTTGATGTTCTCAACAGTAATTGTCCACGACATGGCTAAATCTCCCTAATCAATTTATCGGTCGGATTCATGCTCCATCCGCTTGCACATATACTATAGGGGGTATAGTATGCTGTCAAGCTGCCTGCCGCAACAGGCGGTTCCAAAAACTTGACCGAGGAGTAGTCGACGATGAAACATTTGCGTCAGGAGGAACACAAGAAAACGCTGATCCTGCGCTTGAAGCGTATCGAAGGACAGCTTCGCGGCGTTCAACGCCTGATCGAGGAGGAAGCTACGTGCGATGCAATCGCGCAGCAAATCTCCGCATCTCGCCGCGCTCTCGACAAGGCACATCAAGTCATGGTCGGCTGCATGATCGAAACGCAGCTATTGGGAAAAGGTGTTACACGGGCAGATGCCAAGCCGGTCGTTGACATGGTTTCCCGCTATAGCTGAGATGAGTATTGCAAAGCGATTCGCGAACTGGACACAATCATGAAACTGCCAACGCAGAAAACGCTGCTCTCATTTGCAGTCGCCGCGCTATTGTTCCTATCGGTCTTGGCATTGATCCGTAACAGTCCGATGGTGGAGACCAAAGTAACCGTGGCGCCGGCAACGCAAGCCGACTTGACGCCCGAGATATTCGGCGTCGGCACTATCGAGGCGCGGCGCGCCTACTTGATCGGGCCGACGCTGGCGAGTCGCGTTACCCAGGTTCTGGTAGACCAAGGCGACGCCGTGAAGACCGGGCAATTGCTGGCCGCGCTCGATCCGATCGATCTCGACGAGCGCTTCGACAGCGCAGGCAGCGCCAAGCAGCGAGCCACCAGCGCCGCGGAAGGCGCCGAAGCCCAGTTGCGCGAGGCTGCAAGCCGCCATGCTGTGGCCGCAGCAAGTGCGACGCGTTTTCGCGAACTGCGGCAGCAGGGTTTCGTCAGCCAGGAGGCAACGGACGCCAAGCAGCACGAAGCCAATGCCGCCGTCGCGGCGAGGGAGGCGGCGCAAGCTGCGCTGACAGCGGCACGCAGGGATGTTGCCCGCTTGGATTCGGACCGCGCCGGGATAGCAAAACAACGTGCCCAATATCGACTGAAGAGCCCGATCGACGGCCTCATCACGTCACGCGAGGCCGAACCCGGCTCGACCGTGATCGCAGGCCAGGCAGTGCTCCGGCTGATCGATCCGGCCAGTCTGTGGATCAAGGCACGCATCGATCAGGGGCGCGCCGCCGGCATCGCCCTGGGCCAGCCGGTACAGATCCTGCTGCGCTCCCGTCCCGGACAGATCTTTCCCGGCAAGGTGGCGCGCATCGATGCCGTCAGCGACAGCGTCACCGAAGAGCGTCTCGTCGCCATAACCTTCGACAATCCGCCAACGGATATCTCCATCGGCGAGCTGGTCGAGGTCACCATCCGTTTGCCGTCGGTGCGGAATGCCGTGACCATTCCCACAGCGGCTATCCGCCACATCCAACAGCAATCCGGCGTGTGGCGCATCGAGGACGGCAAGGCCCGCTTTGTGACCATCCGAACCGGCGTGCAGACCCTTGCAGGCCAGACACAGGTTCTTGAGGGCTTGGCGGCGGGTGTAACGGTGATCCACCATACCGTGCAGGAATTGAAGGGCGGCGAACGGGTGCGGGTGGTAGACGGTCTCGTTCCGGGCAACAGCGGATCATGATCAGCCTGGCCGGCCGGGACATTCTCCATTCATGGGGGAAGTACGTATTCACCGGCATCGGCCTGGGACTGCTGATCGGCGTCACGCTTTCCATGGCCGGGATCTATCGCGGCATGGTGGAGGACGCCAGGGCTCTGCTGAACAACAGCGGCGCCGATATCTGGGTGGTCCAGCGCGACACGCTCGGGCCGTACGCCGAACCCTCCAGCCTCCACGATGACGTCTATCGCATACTGCAAGGCTTGCCGGGTGTAGCCGCAACCGGCAACGTCACCTATCTAACCATGCAGGCTCGCCGCGCCGGCCTTGACGAGAGAGTGATGGTGGTCGGCATCGATGGCTTCAACTCGGGCCACCCCGGCGCGCCGGCCTATCTGCTCGCCGGACGCGGGATCACCCGTGCCCATTACGAAGCGGTGGCCGATATCAAGACCGGCTTCTCCCTCGGCGACCATGTGACCATCCGCCGTCATGAATACCTGGTGGTCGGCCTGACACAACGCATGGTCTCCTCCGGCGGCGATCCGATGATTTTCATTCCGCTCAAGGATGCGCAAGAAGCCCAGTTCCTCAAGGACAACGACGCCATCCTCAACGATCGCGCCCGCAGCGCCGCCAACCCCAGCCTGAACCGGCCCGGCGTGCCAGGACTGCTCGATGCCATCATCGCCAGCCAGTCCGCCAATCACAATGTCAACGCCGTGCTGGTGAAAGTGGCGGACGGATGGGACAGCGAGGTCGTGGCACAAGACATCCGCCGCTGGAAACGCCTGCAAGCCTACACCCGCGTCCAGATGGAAGAGATACTGATCGCCAAGTTGATCGCCACCTCGGCCAAGCAGATCGGCATGTTCCTGGTGATCCTCGCCATCGTCAGCGCCGCCATCGTCTCCTTCATCATCTACACCATGACGCTCGGGAAGATCCGCGAGATCGCGGTACTCAAGCTGATCGGGACGCGAAACCGCACTATCGCCGGAATGATCCTACAGGAGTCGCTGGGGCTGGGACTCGTCGGCTTCATCGTCGGCAAGGGCGCCGCGACGCTGTGGGCACCCTACTTTCCCAAGTTCGTGCTGCTCGAAAGCGGCGATACCTTGCGCGGATTTGTAGCGGTGATGCTGATCTGCGCCCTCGCCAGCATCGTCGCCATCCGCGCCGCGTTGCGCGTCGATCCGGCCACGGCCATCGGCGGCTGAGCGGCCAAGCGACCCATGAGCGATGATGCCATCCGCATCGAAGGCCTGACCAAGCGCTACGGCAGCGGCGATACCGCAGTCGACGCGTTGAAAGGCGTGGATATGAGCGTCGCCCCCGGAGAAGTGGTTGGCCTGATCGGTCCCTCCGGCTCGGGCAAGAGCACCTTGCTCAAATGCCTGGGCGCAGTCATAGAGCCGACGTCCGGGCGCATGGCTATCGGCGGCGAGACCATCTACGACAGCGCCGAGGGTGGATGGCAGAGCCGTGATCTTCACGCCCTGCGCCGCGACCGCATCGGCTTCGTGTTTCAAGCGCCCTACCTGATTCCCTTCCTCGACGTCGTCGACAATATTGCATTGTTGCCGATGCTGGCCGGAAAATCCGACGCCCAGGCGCGGCTGCGCGCCCAGGATCTGCTGCTGGCACTGGACGTCGCCCATCGCGCCAAGGCCTCGGTGGCGCAACTTTCCGGCGGCGAACAGCAGCGCGTGGCGATTGCCCGCGCGCTGGCCAACCAGCCCCCAGTGATCCTCGCCGACGAACCGACCGCACCTCTCGACAGCGAGCGTGCGCTCAATGTCATGCGCATCCTCGAACAAATGGCCAGCCAATACCGCACGGCCATCATCGTGGTCACCCATGACGAGAAAATCATCCCGACTTTCCGGCGCATTTATCACATCCGCGATGGCAAGACCTACGCCGAACAAGGGGAAGGAAGGAAGATTTATGACAAGCGCGAAAATAAATAACGTTTTTATTCATATGCTTGCGTGTAGTAAAGATTAATATTATATAAGAATATGGTTATTTATTGACGCGTATCAATATCCGTTGCTGCGGTGCAACTAGGATTCGTAACGCTACTTTGCTCGACTACTTATCTGAACGGGCAAAGCCGCTTTCTTACAAAGGGAGAGGGCAATGCGTTTCAGGAATCTATTGGCTGCCGCAATGGTTGCCGTGCTTTTCACCTCAGCATCAACCGCATTCGCGGAACAGGCTCCCACCAAACTGTTGAAGTCGACCGCCGATCACAGCAAGTTCAAGGCGCTCGACCGGGAATTCGATTCGGGACCGGAAGTCACCCGAGCCTGCCTGACTTGCCACACCGAAGCCGCCAAGCAGATCCACCTGACCCAGCACTGGAAATGGGAGTTCATCAACCCGGACAGCAAGCAGGTCTTGGGCAAGAAACATGTCATCAACAACTTCTGCACCTCGGTGGCATCCAACGAAGCGGCGTGCAATAGCTGCCACATCGGTTACGGCTGGAAGGACGACAAGTTCGACTTCAGCTCCGAAGAGAATGTCGACTGCCTGGTCTGCCACGACAGCACCGGCAAGTACAAGAAGCCCTCGGGCTTCGCCGGTCTGCCGGTGACCAAGGACACCGAGTTCCCACCCGGCTCGGGCAAGATCGTCAAGGGCATCAACCTCAGAGAAATAGCCCTGAAGGTCGGGCCTACCCTGCGCACCACTTGCGGTGCCTGCCATTTCAACGGCGGCGGCGGCGACGGCGTCAAGCACGGCGACCTCGACAGTTCGCTCGAGGCGCCGGGCAAGGAGCTCGACGTGCACATGGACACCAAGGGCAATAACTTCACCTGCGCCACCTGCCACAAGACTGACGGCCACCAGGTTCCCGGCAGCCGCTATGCGCCGACGGCGATGGACAAGGGGGCCGCGCAGGTCCGCGGCAAGGGCGGCAGGATCAATCCGGCCACCTGCCAGTCCTGCCACGGACAAGGTCCGCATAAACTGGCCAAGCTCAACGACCACACCGGCAAGCTCGCCTGCCAGACCTGCCACATCCCCTACTTCGCGCGCGGCGGCCAGCCGACCAAGATGTCCTGGGACTGGTCCACCGCCGGCAAGCTGAGCCCCGACGGCAAACCCATGACCCTCAAGAACGAGGACGGCTACGACACCTACATGTCGATCAAGGGAGACTTCGTCTGGAAGGAGAACGTCCAGCCCGAATACATCTGGTTCAACGGCACCGTCAAATACACGCTGATGGGCGACAAGATCGAGAAGGGCGACAAGCCGACGCAGATCAATCACTTCGAGGGCAGCGCCGGCGACGGCAAGTCGATGATCTGGCCGATCAAGATGTTTCGCGGCAAGCAGGCCTACGACCCGGTGAACAAGTCGCTGGTCGTTACCCACCTGGCAGGCAGCGACGACACCGCCTTCTGGAAGAACATGAAGTGGGAGCCGGCGGTCGCCGCAGGCATGGCCGCAGCCCACGCCAAGTTCTCCGGCAAGGTCGAGTTCATCGAAACCGAGAGCATGTGGCCGATCACCCACATGGTGGCGCCCAAGGAGAAGGCCGTCGGCTGTGTCGAGTGCCACAGCAGCAATGGCCGCCTGGAAAAAATCGACGGCATCTACATCCCCGGCCGTGGCAGCGATCACGCGACCGTGCTGGATTTGGGCGGCTGGGTCATCGCCGCTTTGGCCCTGCTTGCCGTCCTCGGCCACGGACTCGGCCGCTTCATCGTCTACCGCCGCAATCGCTAACTCGCACGGTCGCCAAGTCGACCCCTGTGCCATGAAATCGTTCAAAGCAATAAACGCCCGCCCCTCCCGTCCTCCCCTCCCGGGGAGGCGACTGCCTTGCTCGCTGCGCTCGTCGGGTTACTCGGCGCTCAATTTTGTTATTTCAAGTTAACCGGGAGTTTCGATCATGATGTCACGCGTCTACATATTCAAACGCTTCGAACGATTCTGGCATTGGTCCCAGGCGGCACTGATCATCACCATGCTCGTCACCGGTTTCGAAGTGCATGGCAGCTACCGTGCTTTCGGCTGGCAGCAGGCAGCCAATGCCCACACAACCGCAGCATGGGCGCTGATCGTGCTGTGGGTGTTCGCGATCTTCTGGCACTTCACCACGGGCGAGTGGAAGCAGTACATACCCACTGCCGGCAAGATCACGGCGGTGATGTATTACTACGCCTTCGGCATTTTCGATCCCAACGCCCACCATCCTTTCCGCGCCACGCAACTCAAGAAGCACAACTGTTTGCAGCGCCTTGCCTATCTCTTCGTCAAGCTGTTCATCAATCCGCTGGTGTGGGTCAGCGGCCTGCTCTATCTCTATTACCACGACCTGGGTGCCTACGGCGTCGGTGGCCTGAGCGGCCTGCAACTCGGGACGATCGCACTGGCACACACCCTGGGCGCCTTCCTGATGCTGATCTTCCTCGTCGTTCATGTCTATTTCGCCACCACCGGCCATACCCCGCTGGCCCACATCAAAGCCATGATCACGGGTTGGGAAGATCTCGAAACCGAGTCCTGATGTGGACGGAGAACGCATTCGCAATGTTGCGCAACTTAGGGAGTTATCCATGAACATCACTTTCAAGAAGAAACTGTTGACGGGGTTGATCGCCGGCTTGATGCTGCCCCTGGCGGGACAGGCATCCGAGGCCGACTTGATGCAGAAGATCGAGGCAATGGCCAAGAAGATCGAGGCGTTGGAAGGCAAGATCAAAGCCAGCGAAGAGAAGACGGACAAGGCCATCGAGCAAGTGAAGAGTGTGGCCGTCAAATCCGACGTCGGCGCCATTGACGAGATCAAGAGCCAGGTCAAGAAGCTCGAAGACAAGTCGCTCGGCAAGTGGCTAACCGTGGGTGGCGACTATCGCTTCCGCTATGACTACCTGAAGGGCCAGAGCAAGACCTTTACCGACGTCAATGCCACCTTCGCCAACGCGCAGCAAAAGCTGCAAGGTGACTTTTTCAACAATCCCTCGACCGTGCCTGGCACTTCTAGCTACTTCGGCGCGCCTCAGGCGGGACGCATGTCCACCGCTGGCGCGCTGTCAGGGTTGATGGGCTTTGCCCAGGCCATGAACGGTGTCGCCAGCTACGACCAGGCGCGCGCCTTCCTCGCCACTCCGCAGAACGCCGGCATGGTCCAGGGCATGGGCGCTTTCGCCGCCACCGTGCCGGCCTACAAGCCCGAGAACACCAGCATGTACACCAACCGCTTCGGTCTGGATATCGGCGCCAAGGCCACCCAGGACGTGAGCGTCAATGCCCGCCTGGTCATGTACAAGGTCTTCGGCGCACAGAACGACGCAGCCATCACCAATGCAGGTTCCGCGCCTTACTTCGCCGACCGCGTCGGCGTCTTCGACGGCACGCTCAGTCATGTTCCGTCGAGCAGCTACCTGAACGTAGATCGCGCTTACGCCACCTGGAGCAATATTGCCGACAGGGAGATCTGGTTCTCGGTCGGCCGTCGGCCGTCGACCAACGGCGCGCCGAGCAACCTCAAGCTCAACAATCCGCGACCCGGCAATGGCGGCACGCCGTCGCTGCTGGTCGACTACGCTTTCGATGGCATGACCCTCGGTTATGCCCCGGACATCGACGCCCTGCCCGGCGCTTACGGCAAGATCTGCTACGGCCGCGGCTTCGAAAGCGGTTTCCGCAACACGCCGACGAACTCGCTGTCCGACACCGACATGCTCGGTTTCGCGGTGATCCCCATCGACACCGATCCGTTGCGGGTCTGGCTGCAATATAACCGCGGCTTCAACATCTTCGATGCACCGACGATGAGCAATACCTACTTCGGCAACACCATGGCCAAGACCAATCTCGGCGACATCGACTGGTGGGGCGCGGGCTTCATGAGCACCTTCAAGAAAGTCGGCGGCGGCGACCTGCAAGTCTTCGGCGATGTGGGCGTCAGCGTCACCCATCCCAACAACAATGTTTCTTCGCAGTTCGGCTTCCAGGGCTTGATGACCGGCGGTTTCTTCGCACCGGAAGCGCCGACCAGCAAGCGCGGTAGTGCAGTGGCCCTGGGCGTTCGCTACGACCTGCCCACGAAGACCAAGCTCGGTTTCGAGTACAACCACGGTTCCAAGGACTGGATCACTTTCGCCCCGGCCGCGGACGACATGTGGACCGCCAAGGTCGGTACCCGCGGCGAAGTCTACGAGGCCTATGTGATCCAGGAACTCGACCGCCAGCCGATCTCCTCCTACTTCAGCCGCGCCTTCTTCCGCCTGGGCGTGCAGCATTACAACTTCAAATACACCGGCAGCAACAACTGGGTCGGCGCCCCGGTGAAGATCTCCGATATCAATGGCCAGATGATGACCACGACGCCACTGGAAAATGCGACCAACGTCTATGCCACCTTCGAGGTCAAGTTCTGATTGATGCACGGACCGGCGGGCATGCGAGATCTTGCCCGCCAAACACAAACTTCTTCTCTTGTTCAGGAGCACATCATGAAAACCAAGCTTTCCACTCTCTTCCTTGCCGCCGCGCTTGCGTTCTCTACCGCGGGCTATGTAGGCAACGCCGCCGCCGACGAAGGCAAAATGGTCGGCCCTGTCACCAAGATCACTCTCGCCAAAGACGGCAAGTCCGCCACAGCCGTAATGAAAGATGCGAAGTCGAGCGAGACCGTGACCCTCACCGTCACCGACGACCTGACTCTCGACAAGTTCAAGGACAAGCGCATCGTCGAAGGCGACGAGATCCGTGCCCGCTGGGAAAAGGACGGCAAGAACACCAGCAAGTCTTTCAAGAAAACGGCGGGCTGCTAAACCGGTCAGCGCGGGCGTAGTGCGCGTCAGTAAGCACACTCACCCGCGGCCACCGCCAAGCAGGTGTATTTGCTGTTCGCCTGGTGACGCTGTAAAGAATTGGAGCACCTTACTTAAGGAAGTCCGTCATGAAAAACTTGATTTTGGCGACCGGTTTGGCAATGGCTTTCCTGGCGCCATTGCCGGCATTGACGTTGAACGCCAACGCAACGGAGCAGCAAGTCGAAGCAGGGGAAGTCAGCAACGATCAAATGGTCGGTTACTACGAGAAAGGCATGATCGGCGATAACATCTGGGTTGTGGATAGCCGTCCGGCTGGCAAGTACATCTCCGGTCACATTCCGGGCGCCAGCAGTCTTCCCTTGGAACTGCTGAAGCAAGACCCCGCGAGTGGAGACAAACTCGGCATACCCAGGTCGGGCAAGGTGATCTTTTACTGCGCCGGACGGGAGTGCACCCTTTCCATCGACTCCGCCGAGATATTCAGAAAGCTGGGTTATGCCGATACCTGGGTGTATCGAAACGGCGTGCCGGGCTGGAACCAGAAGATGCAGCCACTCCGGGCGGAGGAACAATTCGTCAAGAAAGGCAACATCATTCTCGTCGACACAGTGCCAGGGAAGGAAACCATAGTCACCGCGTCCAACAAAACTCTCCAGATATCGTTGAGCGACCTGAAAGGTGAACACGGGAAAACTATCCTCGGCCCACTTTCCAAAAACGCTCCGCTGGTGGTGATCGGGCGCGGTACGATGGAGTCGACCAACGCCGTTCTGGAAGAACTCCGCGAGCTCGATTTCCGCAGACTTGCCTATCTTCCACTCAATGCTTGGAAGGACAAGCTGGCAGTCGCCCCGCCCATCACCGCTTTGACCTGGGCACCTGTCTATGGCCCTGGGCAGGTTTCGCCCAAGGCATTTGAAACAGCAGTGGCTGCCGGGCAATACATCCTGGATGTGCGTCCCGCCGCGGATTTTGCGAGAGGTCATTTCAGGGGGGCGGTCAATATTCCGGTGGAAGAACTGGAGAAGGACTACGCAAAAGTGCCACGAAACAACCCGGTTTTCGTCAATTGCGCCACCGGGGCGAAGAGCCAGAAAACCTTCGATATCCTCGGCCGCAAGGGATACACCAATATCGCCTACCTCGATGCCGAAATATCCTGCAAAGGGGAGACGTGCACCATCAAGGAATAAGCTGAGCCACACGGCGGGGAGTTGGACATGTCTGAAAATCGCACCTTCGGCGCAGGCCTGCGGGAAGACTACCAGCGGTTTCTGGTGGAATCCTGGGAGGCTCACAGCGGCGCCATCCTGCTGGTGCTGCTACTGATGGCGCTGATGGTCAAGGGCACCTTCTGGGGAGTTTTCGGCGGCTTGAGGCTGTGGGGAGACTGGTTCAACAACTTCATTGGCCTGGGACCGCTGCTGAATATCAAGGCCAAGCTCGACTCACCCTTGGCACACCGCATGTCCCTCATGAACATCGTGTTGGTGTTCGGCGCCTTGTCGGCCGCACTGCTGTCGCGACAGTTCTCGCTTTACCGCGCGCCCAGGCTCGAGTACCTATGGGGCGCGCTGGGCGGAACGCTGATGGGCATCGGGGCGACGCTGGCGGGGGGCTGCACCACCGGGGGTTTCTTCACGCCGGCGATGGCCTCATCTCCCGCCGGTTGGACCATGGGAGTGGGATTGATGGCGGGCGCCGTGATCGGTCTCAAATTGCTGCTATGGACGCTGGAGCATATTTCCTGGGGAAGCCAGGCACCGCCTACCATCGATCTTCCCCTGCAACGCGCCTTCCCGCTGCTGGGCTTGCTGCTGATACTGGCGGTCGTCGGCTGGAGCGTCATTTGGTCGCAGGGCAGCGACGAACGTCTGGCCGGGCACGCCATACCGATCGTCATCGGGTTTGCCATGGGCTTCGTGATGCAGCGTTCGCGCCTGTGCTTTTCGCGAGCCTTCCGCGAACCTTTCATGACTGGCGAAGGCACGATGACCAAAGCCATCATCCTGGCATTAGCGATCGGCATCCCGGCCGCCACCCTGATCTTCCAGAAGAAATTGATCGATCCCTACGACGCCATACCCGCCACCTTCTGGCTGGGCTCGCTGTCCGGCGGCGCGCTCTTCGGCATCGGCATGGTCTTCGCCGGGGGATGCGCGTCGGGAGCCCTCTGGCGCGCCGGCGAGGGTCATCTCAAGCTTTGGCTGGCACTTGCCTTCTTCGCCTGGAGCGGCTCCACCTTTACCGGCATACTCTCGCACTGGGGCGTGTTGGACCGGGATACCGGCGACAACAACCTGGACTTCACCGTGCTGGGCAGTCAAGCCTACCTGAAGGATCTGCTCGGCAGCCATGAGGCTGCGTTGGTCTGCGGCCTGGGAATGCTACTGGTCTGGTACCTCTGGGTCCGATACAATGAATCGACGGAGAAATTCACCGTGACTTGATCCGCTGTGATCGGGATACGCCATCCAGGAAACGGTGGCGTCCGGATCGCGAATGCAGCGCGGGCCGGCCATTCGTTGCCTTGATTCATTGATAAGAAATTTGTCCCCAGCAAGGTACGGAAATGGCTAACAATACGCCCTTCGAGTGACCATGCTGGAGTAAGGTGTATCCGTCGCGCTGCACCTTACAGGCCATGAACATACCCCCGCTCCTGCTGCGTTTCCTGCCTTTCCTGCGCTGGCTGCCCTACTCCGGCGCAACCGTGCGCGCCGATTTCCTTGCCGGCCTGACGGTCGCGCTGGTGATCGTGCCGCAATCGATGGCCTATGCCCAGTTGGCCGGCATGCCGGCCTACTTCGGACTGTATGCGGCTTTCCTGCCGGTGATGGTCGGCGCGCTGTGGGGATCGTCGAACCAGCTCGGCACCGGGCCAGTGGCGGTGGCCTCGCTGCTGACCGCGTCGAGCCTGACGCCGCTGGCGGCGCCCGGCTCCGAACAGTTCGTCGCGCTGGCGATCACGCTGACCCTGCTGGTGGGCGCACTGCAATTGACCTTGGGGGTTTTCCGCCTCGGTGTGATTGTCAATTTTCTCTCGCATCCGGTGATCGTCGGCTTCACCAACGCGGCGGCAATCATCATCGCCTTGTCCCAGGTGAATAAGTTGATCGGCGTGCCGATAGGCCGCTCCGAACATTTTCTCCAGGACATCTGGGGCGTCATCCAGCAGGTCGGCGAAACCCACGGTCCGACCCTGGCCATGGGCGTGGCGTCGATCGCCATCATATGGCTGGTTCGCAAGCTGGCGCCCCGTTTGCCCGGGGTGCTGATCGCGGTGGTGCTGACCACCCTGGTTTCCTGGCAGATCGGCTTCGAGCGGAACACCACCGCCACGATCGAGGAAATCATGGAGCCGGAAGTACGAGCACTGCTGACCGAATTCGCGCGTATCGAGGATCGCATTGCCGAGATCAACCAGCAGATCGCCGCCAAGACGACCGAATCCAAGAAGCTGCGCCAGGAACGAGGCGAACTCTCGCATGAAGTCGTCACGCTGAATTACGAAACCGAACTGCTGCGCGTCCAGCTCAAGGATCGCGAGAACGAGAACCGTCGCCGCAATCGCGCCATCCGCAGTTTCGTCTTCGTGCGTGTTGCGGGCGCCGACGGTCAGTCCGCCCGCCTCTATCCCGAAGGCAAGCTGCCGGCCGGTACTCCAGCTACCGGGCAGCACTGGCATATCGTGCGTGCCGGCAAGGGGGAACTCAAGCTCAGCGGCGGCGGGGAGGTCGTGGGCACGGTTCCGGAAGGGCTGCCTTCCTTCGCGATACCTCGATTCTCGCTGGAGATGCTGGCGAACCTGTTGTCGTCCGCCATAGTCATATCGCTGGTGGGTTTCATGGAAGCGATCTCGATAGCCAAGGCGATGTCCGCCAAGACCAAACAGCGCATCGACCCGAACCAGGAACTGATCGGCCAGGGACTAGCCAATTTCGTCGGAGCTTTCAGCCAGTCCTACCCGGTCTCGGGCTCGTTCTCCCGCTCGGCCGTCAACCTCAATGCCGGCGCACTGACCGGCCTGTCCTCGGTATTCACCGGCTTGTTCGTGCTGCTGACACTAATGTTCCTGACCCCCTTGCTTTACCACCTGCCTCAAGCGGTGCTGGCGGCGGTGATCATCATGGCGGTGATCGGCCTGATCAACTTCGGCGCCGTCAAACATGCCTGGCAGGCCAGCCGGCACGACGGCATCGCCGCCATCGTGACTTTCGTCGTGACGCTGGCGGTCGCGCCGCATCTCGACACCGGCATCCTGGTCGGCGCGGGACTCGCCATCGTGCTGTACCTGGCTCGCACCATGACACCGCGCGTGGCCATCCTCGGACGGCATCCCGACGGCTCCCTGAGGGACGCCAAGGTGCATCACCTGCCGGCCTCGGACATCGTCACGGCGGTGCGTTTCGACGGCCGGCTGTACTTCGCCAACGTTTCCTTCTTCGAGGATGCGATTCTCGAAGCGGTTTCCGCCAATCCGGAAGCGCGCACATTGCTGGTGGTCGGCAGCGGCATCAACGAACTGGACGCGTCCGGCGAGGAAGTGATGCGCCATGTCGTCGAGCGCTTGCGCCAGAACGGGATCAGCGTAGCGTTCTCCGGGCTGAAGAAGCAGGTGACCGATGTCATGAAGGCCACCGGACTCTATGATTTCATCGGCGAGCGGAACTTCCATGCCACCGCCGATCTGGCGCTGGAAGCCATCCACGCCGCCGCCGCCGCGCGTGGACAGGACGGGGCGGCCAGTCCCTTGAGACCGCTACCGATCAAGCGCTTCTAAAGGCCTTCCGGGATTCCGCATGTACACTCCGATCAATTCCCGTTGGACAAGCCCGAGACAATTGCATTTGCCCCACCCGCTTTTACCACCAGCACCGCACAATGCAGGCCACCGATCACATCGTCGGCAGTGCTGCCGGGGAACGTCCGGTTGATCATATGGCTGCGCTGAGCACCGACGACGACCAGGTCCGCGCCTAATTCCCGCACCGTCTCAAGCAGCGCGGAACCCGCAACACCGTCAATGACACGGGTATCGGCAACAACCCCGTCCAGCTTCATGAGGGCAGCCTTGCGCGCCACATCCTCTTCGGACGCCGCCGCCGCTTTCTTGCCTTCGGCGAAGGCCACGACGGTGATGGGCGTCTGGGTGATGCGGGCGATCTGGCTGGCAAGTTCCGCTGCGTGGTCGCTACACTCCGAAGCGTCGCTGACAATTACGATGCGCTTGTGCCACATGCCGGTCTGAGGGCCGACCACCAGGACATGGCAAGGTGCCTGGACGATAGTGCTGGAGGCAACATCTCCCAGCAACCTATGTTTCAAATCCCGTGCCGGCTGGCGCCCGATGACCAGGATGTTGGTGTTGGCCTCCGCTGCGGCCTCGATGATGGCGGCAACGCGGTGCTTGCCGCGGCGCACGATTTCTTCACTGTCGACGCCAGCAACCAGAGCATTCCTTGCCGCCCCGGCAATGCGTTGGCGCGCCACTTCATCATCCTCGGCCGGATCGGCGACGGTCAGGATATCCAGCGTGACGCCGAAGCTCTTCGCCAGGGCGATGGCAATCTCCGTGGGCGCGCTTGCAAATTCGCTGCCATCCGTCGCCAGGAGCAAGCGTTGACGGCGGAATCCATCCGGCAGCAGTCCCTTGTGGCACTCCTTGAAGATGCGCTTCTTGCAAGTACGGCAAACGTCCGGATCGAGCGTCCAGTAAAGCGCTCCCGTGACATTGGTCATCACCGGGAAGAATGCCCCTTCACCAAAGTCCCTGAGGTAATCGCCCTGCTTGAGGAATTTCAGGATGGCGGGATTGAGACGGTAGAAGTACAAGCCGCCGCCGAGCCGCCTGCGGCGCCGCGCGGCAAGATCGACAAAAGTGATGCCGCCCGCGGCGATCAATACCGACTTCTGTAGCGGGTTGTCCTCGTCGATCTGCTGTAGCGCCGACTGCACGTAGCTGGCGGCGCCGAAATAGATCGCGCCGTTGACGCGCACTATGCGCAGTTGCGGGCACTCGACACGGCCTTGCGCACGGATGAAATGGTAGGCGCCCTCCTCGGGGGCCGGTACGACCGGGATGATCTCCGGCCGCGAGGAACGAAACAAATACATCACCAGCGACAGGAAAACGCCGATGAAGATTCCCGCTTCGAGATTGAACAGAGTGCCGACCAGGGTGGCGGAGAGAATCGCCGACTCGCCCTTGCTGGTATGCCAGATGGAATGGAAATGGTGAAAATCGATCAGGCCCCACGCCACCAGAAAGAGAATGCCCGCCATCGCCGCCGTGGGCAGGTAGGCCGCCAGCGGTGCGACCAGCAGCAGCACCAGGATCAGGAACAGCGAGGCAAAAATCGATGCCAGGGGCGTCTTCGCGCCGGCTTCGTAGTTCACCCCGCTGCGGTTGAAGGAGCCGCTGGAGGCATACGCTGAGAAGAAGGCACCGACCATGTTGGAAAGCCCCTGGCCGATGAACTCCTGGTTGCCGTCGATGCGCTGTTCCGAGCGCACGGCGATGGCGCGGGAGATCGACACCGCCTCGGTCAACGCCAGCATGGTGATGACCAGCGCCGGCGCCAAGGTGTGATGCAGCGCATCCAGCGACAGATCGGGCAGCGACAGCGGCGGCAGGGTGGCCGGCAAGGCGCCGATAGTGCGTATGCCGGTGATGGACTGCCCCAGCCAGAGGTTGAGGCCTTCGGCGACCAGGCTGCCGACGATCATCGCGGCGATCATGTAGGGAAGTTTCGGCAGGTAGCGCTTGGTCAGAATGCCAACGGCCAGCGTCACCAGGCTGACCGCAAGCACGTGGGGATTGATGTCGCCAAACTGATCGAACAACTGCCGAATGATTTCGTAGAAGGGCGTGCCGCGTGGAATATTGATGCCGAAGAAGTGGCGCACCTGGCTGGCGGCGATCAACACAGCCGCGCCGGCGGTGAAGCCGATGACCACGGTATGGGAGATGAAGTTGACCAGTGCGCCCATGCGCGCCAGACCGAGCACCACCTGGAACACCCCGACCAGGAAGGTCATCGTCAGGACCAGGCCGATGTATTGCGCCGAACCGGGCTCGGCCTGATGGGACAACGCCGCGAACACCGCGATCGAGATGGCGGTGGTCGGTCCGGAGACGAGATGCCAGCTTGAGCCCCACAAGGCGCCGACGACGGCGGGCATCATCGCCGCGTAGAGGCCATATTGCGGCGGCAGACCTGCGATGGTGGCGAAGGCCACGCCTTGCGGCAACACGATCAGCGCGCCGGTCAGCCCGGCGATCAGATCGTCCCGCAGGGTCAGGCGATTGACCAGGGGCCACCAGCGCAGGAACGGAAAGATCTTGGCCAGTTGGCCGGGGTGCAATTTCATCGGGAGCAAGAATACTTATTTGGCGTAATCTTCGGCGAGCAGCTTGGGCGTGCGATCGAGCCGGTAGAGAACGAATATCAGGCCGAGCGTGGCAATCAACATGAGGTGCGGGCCGAACAGCCAGAACAGCAGCGGCACGCAAAAATAATAGGCTCTCATGCCCAGCGAATAAAAGCGCCCCGCCCGATTGAGATGGATCGCCACATGCTCGGGTGAAATCGCGTGGTGGTTCAAAGACAGAGGCACGTTGATCATGTAGCCGACGTGATTGAAGACGCGGATCGACATGGCAAAACTGAAGAACGCGAAGAACAGGTCGAGCAGCAGGAAGATCAGCTTGAGCATCCACAGTTCCGGGTGCTTCGCACCGAACACGTTGAGGCTATGCCAGGTCGCCTCCAGTCTGTCGCCCTGGCCGCTCAAGGTCAGCACGCCGATGATCATCAACACCGCGGTGGACGCCAGGAAGGTTGCCGCCATCGTCGAATTGCGCAGGGTCTGGACCGCCAGGATGTCCTTGCCCTCGCGCATGACGTTCTCCACCCAGGCGGTGCGGGCGATGCGATTGACCGCTTGCACGGTATACGCCGGATCGCGCTTCTCCTTGCGCCTGAGCAGCCAGTGATAGACAACCAGTAACGACACACTCAGAAAAAAACCCAGTGCGTCGGCTTTGTAGGCGGCAAGGAAAGTTAGGTCCATAGTCTCGAATGTTGTGGTGACTTAAGGATTCGGTCTGGCAATCCCGAATTCCAACGTGGCAAGATCCGCTCTGCGCATCAGTGTCCGGCCTTGTCGGCGCGCTCGATCCAGGCTTTCGCGGCCCGCGGATCGGGCGGCAGGCCATGCTCGCCGCGCCCCAGTATCTGTGCAAGATTGCGCATCGCCATGACCTGACCCTGCGCCGCCGCGCGCTCGAACCATTTGACGGCCTGCGGCAGGTCGCGCTTTTCGCCCCCCTTGCCCAGATAGCAACGCAATCCCAACTGGTATTGGGCCTCGACGTCGCCGTCTTCGGCAAGGCGCCGCACCGCTTCATGCGATACAGTCTTGTCGTAAGTATGGCCGAAGCTCTTGATCCAGCTCAGCGTGTCCTCGGCTGCGCCATAGCCGCCGAGCGCCGACTTGTAGAGCCAATGATCGGCCAGTGCCTGATCCTCGGGGCCGCCGAGTCCTTCCCGGTACATCCTGGCGAGCAGGTACGCCGCTTCGCGGTTGCCCTCTTCGGCGGCGCTCTGCAGCCAGTTTCGGGCGCGCTGCCGATCCTGCGCGACGCCCATTCCTTCCAGGTACATCTGGCCGAGCTTGAACTGCGCATCGACGTTGCCGCGGCGAGCGGCCCGCTCGCGCCAGTCCGCGGCGATCTTCAAGTTTTTCGCCACGCCGTTGCCGTCGGCATAGAGATCGGCGAGCCGTCCTTCGGCATAGCCGCTGCCTTGCAGCGCAGCGCGCTCGAACCACAGTGCCGCGAGCTTGCCGTCCTTGATGAGGCCGGCATCGCCGTTCAGGTAGGCGATGGCCAGCAGCACCTGGGCCGAAGCGCTGCCGTTTTCGGCGGCTTGGCGCGTCATCGACAGTTCATCCGGATTCATGGCATAACCAGGAACCACGCTGAACAGCAATGCGGCGCTCATCAGCAAGAGTATGGCGAGTTTGTAATGGGCTCGCGTGTCGCGGCCACGCCGCAGACTTCCATGGCTGTGGCACCTGCCGGGATTGTTGCTTATGGCTTCGTAGCTGCCGGCGAACGGGTTCATTGGCGTCGGTTATCTCGTGGGAACAATCAGTATATTATCGAGTATCGTTGCCGGCCATAAATCATTCGCTAGATACGGCTCTCAAATGTTTATCCTGGTTAGGGCGTGTTCTCAATTGAGCGACGTGTGCCGATCAATAGACAGCACGCCTAAGGAGGACTTGTGGCTCAGTTGATGACCCTGTCGCGCGCGGCGCACTTGATCGGAACTACCCGCGCAGCGCTGCAAAAGAAGATCCGCGATGGCGAACTATCCTCGCACGACGGGATGGTGTCGACCGAGGATTTGCTGCGCGCCTACCCGGAGTTCAAGCTGGAGGACAGCGGGGCCTTCGAGCGGGTGGCGAAAATCAAGGAAGAATCCTTCGGCCGGCGCGTCCAGGAGCGTATGCTGCCGCGAGCGGAGGTTCTGGCGCAACGCCTGTTTGCGCAGGGGCAGGAACTGGCCGACCTGCGCCGACATTTGCGGCGCTATCATGACCTGGTCGTCGGCTTGCAGCGGCATCTGGACGAACTCGCTGCCGCCGGGCCGGTCGCGAATCTGGCGCAGGTCGGCGATTTCGTAGAACAAGGTCTGGCTGCGGTGCTCGGCAGCAGCGAACCAACCGATCAACTGGCGGTAATGGATGATGTCCTGAAAATCATAATGGATGATGTCCTGAAAATCATGTCAGCTCATGTCACGGTACGCCCCAGCGGGCGCGAATTCTTCGTCGAAGGCCATGATTCCTTGCTCAAGGCGGGGGTGCGCGCCGGGCTGATGCTCAATTACGGCTGCGGCAACGGCAATTGCGGCCTATGCAAGGCTCGGGTGATTTCCGGCGAAACCCGGCAGGTACAGCATTGCGACTATGTCTTGTCGGAAGCCGAGAAGCAGCAGGGCTATACCCTGTTGTGCGCCCACACCGCGGTCAGTGACGTGGTGCTGGAAGCGCTCGAAGCGGGCGGGCCGGGCGACATTCCCGAACAACGCATCGTGGGGAAAATCAAGAGCCTCGCACCGATCACCGCACTCGCCGCCGACACGCTGCTGCTGCAAGTGCAAACGCCGCGCAGCAATCGCCTGCGGTTTCTGGCCGGACAGAATCTGACGCTGGGCCGAGCTGCCCCTGCGACGACCGCAACCTGCACTTTCACATATCCCGCCCTGCCACCACGGCCATGGACAGTTTTGCCGACCGTCTATTCTCGGGAGCGGTGAGCGCCGGCGAGGCCATCTCACTGTGGGGTCCGTGGGGCGATTTCGTCCTGCCCCAGAGTCCCGGCGGCGGCGGACGTCATCTGCTGTTCCTGGCCTGCGACGACGGCTTCGCGCCGGTGAAAAGCATGATCGAGCATGCCACCGCCGTGGAGGCCGCCGAGTCATTGACCCTGTACTGGGCGGCGACGCGGCCGTCAGGGCATTATCTCGCCAACCAATGCCGCGCCTGGGCCGAAGCCCTCGATGATTTCCGTTATGTCCCGCTGACCGTCGCCGACGCTGCGACGGCTGGCCGGGCGGCGGCCTCGGCGGCCCGCGCCGAGGTCACGTTGCTGAGAGACTGCGATGTGTATCTGTCCGGGCCACCGGCCTTCGTAGACGCCGCCAGACAGAGCCTGAGCGAGGCTGGCGTGTCGGCCGAACGCATCGCCGCGTCGATGAGCTGACATGGCCAAAATCATCCCCATCGCGTCCGTCGATACTCCAGTGGTGCCCACTGGCGAGGCCGCGTGCGATTCCGCCGAACCATTTGCATTAATGGTGCTGGGCGACAGCATTCTGCCCGAATTCGAGGACGGCGATGTGGTCGTCATCGAGCCGGAAGGTTTGGCACTGGAGGGCTCTTTCGTACTCGCATATCGTAATAAGGAATGGTTATTTCGGCAGTTGGTCAGGAACGGCGCACAATGGCTGCTGCATCCACTCAACCCGGCCCATCCGGACCTGCCGATAGCCGATCTGGAAGCGGTGCGCGGCATCATCATCCAGAAGAGCAAACCCGGACGCCGGCGGGCCATGAAACGCTATGTCGACTAGAGCCCGCTAGGGTAGTGAGACAACCAGGAGTCGTTATGCCCTACTTCATTTACAAAATCCATGCGCCCATCGGAAATCTGGAGCATATGGCGCAGCACGCCGCTTTCAAGGATGCCTCGACGCAGGCCAAGGCGCTGCGCAACGCCGGCGATCTGCCGGCCGGTTGCCTGATCAAGGTGATCTTCGCCGACAACCAGTTGCAGGCCGAGGATCTGCTGTCTCAGGTGCGCGAACCGGAACCGATGATCGGGGACGACTATTGATAGTGAGCCCGGCGAGGACGAATCCGCTTGCGCCACGGCGCCCTCAAATTATCAGTGATTATTCAGGTATAAATTAATCGAATCATCTTCGGCCCAAACTTTCTCCATGATGGCGATACGGTTGGCGTTTCAAACCGAACCATCGGTCTAAACTGAGCCTGCACCACAAAAATTAGAATTTTTACAACGTTTCCCGTCTTGGGAGGAGAAATATGAAGCTCAAGAAAATTGTATTCCTGCTGGCCATCGCCGGCTTTGCAGCCCCGGCCTTAGCGACCGACGGCTATTTCGCGCATGGTTATGGCATGACCGCCCAGGGCATGGGTGGCGCGGCAACCGCCATGAATAAGGATTCTTTCGGCGGAGCCAACAACCCGGCCAGCATGGTATGGGCGGGTGACAGGCTGGACGTGGGTCTGGACCTGTTCTCCCCGAAGCGCAGCGCCGAACGTACCGGTAGCCTGGCGGGGATAAATGCTTCCGCGGAAAGCGGCAGCAACCTCTTCCTGGTTCCGGAATTCGGCTACAACAAAATGATGGGCTCGAACATGGCCGCCGGAGTGACGGTGTACGGCAACGGCGGCATGAATACCAATTATCCGGGCGGTCAGATCCAGGGTGGGCCGGGTACGGTCTGCAACCAGTTCAATCCCGGAACAGCCGCGACCCGCTACAACCTGCTCTGCGGCAACGGCGATCTGGGCATCAACATGATCCAACTGATCGTGGCGCCGACGGTTTCGATGAAAGTTAACCAGAACAACTCGTTCGGCGTCTCGCTGCTGCTCGGTTATCAGCAATTTGCCGCGCGGGGCCTCCAAGGTTTCGTCGGATTCAGTCCGAATCCCGCCACCGGCGGTGCCAACCTCACCAACCTCGGCTACGATACTTCCAGCGGTTATGGCCTGCGCATAGGCTGGATGGGCAAGGTTTCCGATAGCGTCACTCTGGGAGCTGCCTATTCCACGAAGATGAAGATGGGCAAGTTCGACAAATACAAGGACTTGTTCGCCGGGCAAGGCTATTTCGATTTGCCCGAGAACATGAACCTCGGCGTTTCCTTCAAGGCATCTCCGAGCGTTACCGTCGCGGCCGACTATCAGCGCATCAGTTATTCCGGGATCAAATCGGTCGCAAATCCGAGCACCAATGTCGGCAACTCCATGCCGCAAACGGGGTATACCATCGCTTCGCTGGGTTGCGACAACTGCCGCGGTTTCGGTTGGTCCAGCGTCAATGTCCTCAAGCTAGGCGCCGAATATCAGTACAGCCCGAACCTGACCCTGCGAGCCGGCTACAACCATACCGACAACCCGATCGGGGCTCGCGACGTGACCTTCAACATCCTCGCTCCGGGCGTTGTTCAGGACCATCTCACCATGGGCTTCACTTACAGCCTCGCCAAGAATTCGGAACTGACCATGGCCTACGCGCATGCCTATCAGAAATCGGTGACGGGGAGCAGTCTCTACAATAACTGGGTGACCACCACCGGGGGCGCGCCGGGAGGCGTCGGCATCGCCGGCAACGAAACCATCCGGATGTATCAGAATTCCCTTGGCATCGCCTACGGCTTGAAGTTCCAGTAAACGCGCCGACAAGCAAACGGGCTGACGGCAGCAATGCCCTCAGCCCTTATTGTCTCCGGAATTTCAATCTAAACACCCGTTGGAGTAAACCCATGTCCAAATTCTTTAAAGCCCTGGGCGTTCTGGCCCTTGGTCTGAGCACAGCGCTTGCAATTGCCCAGGATGCAACGCTGAAACCATTTGTCCTGGCTTCGAAGTCGCCTGGCGATGTGGCGCAAAAAGTCGAGGCCGCCAAGACTGCGCTCACCGGCGCGGGCTTCAGCGTGGCTGGAAGTTACACTCCCTATGCCAATGCCACCATAGTAGTCGTCACCAACGACGAGTTGCGAAACACGGCGGCGAAGTCCGAGAATGGCGGATTCGGCGCGGCGTTGCGTGTGTCCGTCGTCAAGGTCAAGGATGAGGTGCAGGTGTCCTACACCAATCCTGCCTACTGGGCGTATGCCTATCGCATGAAAGGTGACTTGAAGGACACCGCGACGAAACTCCAGGCCGCGCTGGGCAAGCTCGACGAATTCGGCGCCAAAGGCTTGACGCCGGACCAGTTGCGCAAGTATCACTACACTTTCGGCATGGAATACTTCGACGAGCCGAGCCTGCTGGCGACCCATGCCAGCCACGAAGAAGCGCTCAAGGCAGTGGAGGCGGGCCTGGCGGCCGGCAAGCAAGGCGTGACCAAGGTCTACCGCGTCGATGTCCCCGGCAAGAAGGAGGTCCTGTTCGGCGTCGCCATGAAGGGCGAGGGCGACAACAAGAACATGGACGACAAATACCTGATGAGCGAAATCGACTTCAAGGATATCAAGTCCGCCGCCCACCTGCCTTACGAGATCCTGGTCGCCGACAGGAAGGTTTATGCGCTGTATGCACGTTTCCGCATCGCCATCAGTTTCCCCGACCTGTCGATGATGGGTGCCAACAGCTTCATGAACATCATGAGCTCGCCCGAAGCCATACGCAAATCCTTGATGTTGACCGTCGGCGGTAAGGAGGATTGAGGTGCTGTGTGGCGTCGAATTTATGGCAGAATCAGTTCGATCGCCTAAGCCTGCAAGCGCCTTTCGATAACACGACGACCTGCTCGCGGATGGTCACAGGAGGGTAGCATGGAGTGGAATGTACACTTGCAGATGTTGACAGCGGTATTCGCCATAGCGGCGGTCATGGGCGCGCTCGTCTCCAAGACCAACTTCTGCACCATGGGCGCGGTCTCCGATTGGGTCAACATGGAGGACACCGGGCGCCTGCGCTCCTGGCTGCTGGCTATAGGCTTGGCCGTGGGCGGGCTGCTGTTGATGGAAATGCTGGGCACGGTCCAGATTCCCGACAACACCTTTCCCCCCTACCGCACCGCCAACTTCGCATGGCTGCGTTACCTGCTGGGCGGCGCCATGTTCGGCGTGGGCATGACGCTCGCTTCCGGCTGCGGCAACAAGACGCTGGTGCGCATCGGCGGCGGCAATCTGAAATCCCTGGTGGTGCTGGCCATCGCCTGCGGCATGGCGTACCTGATGCTCTGGACGGATTTCTACGCCACCGCCTTCGATTCATGGATGTCGCCCCTGTCGCTGAATCTGAACAAGTTCGGCATCAAGAACCAGGAACTCGGCAGCATGCTCGGAGGCATTCTCGGGATGCAGGACACCACTGGCCTACATCGCATCCTGGCGGCCGCCATCAGCCTGGGGCTCATCGCCTTCGCCTTCTCCTCCAAGGATTTCCGCGGCAACGCCGACTTGATTCTCGGCGGGCTCGCGGTCGGACTGGCGGTCGTGGCGGGCTGGTATGCGACCGGCGGCAGCATGGGCCAGGGCTGGCGGGAGTTCGCAGAAATGGCGGATACGCCCCCCTCCCGGGTTCAGGTGCAATCCCTCACTTTCATCAGCCCCATGGGTGACCTGGTGCATTATCTGGTGGATGGCCGGGATGCCGCCTTGATCAATTTCGGCATCATGGCCCTGCTCGGGGTGATCGTCGGCGCCTTCGCTTATGCGGTCGTGGCTCGGCAATTCAAATTCGAATGGTTCCCCGACCTCAGGGACTTCGCCTTCCATGCGGCGGGCGGCGTGCTGATGGGCGTCGGCGGCGTACTCTCCATGGGCTGCACCATCGGACAAGGCGTGACCGGTTTCTCCACCCTGGCCGTGGGATCGATGCTGACCTTTGCCGCCATTATCGCCGGCGCCGCCGGCACGATGAAATTGCAATACCGGTTCATGTAGCCGGCCCACCTGAGGAATAGCATCATGAGTCATACGCTGAGAACCCTGCTTGCCTGCCTGGCCATGATCCTGGCCGTCCCGGCCGGCGCCGCGGATACCAAGCCCGGCGCTCCCGCCGATGTCGCAGCCAAGCCGTTGCGCGTCGTCGTCCAGATCAGCGAGAACCAGCCGGCGATCTGGAATCTGGCGCTGAACAACATCCACAACGTCCAGAAGGAACTAGGTGCCAAGAATATCGAAGTGGAACTGGTGGCCTATGGCCCCGGCCTGGCGATCCTTCGCGACGATTCGGTGGTCGCCAATCGCGTGCAGGAGGCCATGTCAACCGGCGTGCGTTTCGTGGCTTGCCGCAACACCATGCAGGGTCTGCACATTACGGAGGCTGAAATGATACCCGGCATCAGCTATGCCCAGGCCGGCGTGATCGAGATCATCAGGAAGCAGATGGAGGGATACGCCTACCTCCGGCCCTGATCCGGAAGCAGGCATGCAGCACCGGAATTTCGATGCCGTTGCAATCAGCATCGAGCAAATTTTCAATATAAGAAGGAGGATGAAATCATGAATGTCACACGCAGAAACATACTCAAGCACCTGGGCACGGGAGGCGCTCTTGCCGCCCTGGTCGTCTCGGGCCTGATGCGGCCAATCGCAGCCTTTGCCGGCCAGTGGAGCAAGCCGAGCTTCGAGTCCAAGGACATGGCGGCGGCGATGAAGAACCTCGACGCCGCCGCCGCGGTCGACAGCAAGGACATCGTGCTGACCGCGCCGGCGATCGCCGAGAACGGCGCCGTCGTGCCGGTCTCGGTGGTCAGCAACATTCCCAATACCACGCGCATTTCCATACTCGTCGAAAAGAATCCCTTCCCACTGGCGGGCAGCTTCGAAATGACGGAAGGCGCGCTCCCCGACGTCGGCGTCCGCCTCAAGTTCAGCCAGACTTCCAACGTCCGAGCGGTGGTCTTTGCCGGCGGCAAGGCCTATATGACGCAGAAGGAAGTGAAAGTCACGGCCGGCGGCTGCGGCGGCTGAGTGAGGAAACGAGACCATGGCATCTTACCCAATCAGAATACGCGCCCTGCTGAAGGGCGACGTCACTTCCATCACGGCGATCGTCAGCCACCCGATGGAAACCGGCCTGCGCAAGGATGACGCCGGCAAGACCATACCGCCTCAATACATCCAGGTGCTGACCGTGGAATTGAACGGCAAGAAGGTGATGGAGAGCCACCTGAATACGGCGGTGTCCACCAACCCGGTGTTCAACTTCAAGATCAAGGGCGCCAAGCTGGGCGACAAGATCGTCGTCAACTGGGTGGACAACACGGGTGAAAAAGGCAGCGGCGAAACCACTGTCATCCCGGGTTGAGAGCAATCCATGCAATCCCGACTGGCTTGTTGCCAGACATTTGCCCCGCAGGAGAGACCATGAAATATCGCATCGCAATGGCGGCAATCCTGGCCCTGACCATGCAGGCGGCGAGCGCCCAAGACAAGCCGGCGGCCGCAGTACCGGCCGGGCAGAAAGATGCCACCACCCTCGAGTTTGAAAAGTTCCGCACGCAAATGGAACAGGAGGGCAACCCGGCCGAACTCTTCGAACTTCAGGGCGAGGAGTTCTGGAAGGCCAAGCGCGGCCCGAAGAACGTGGCACTCACCGCGAGTTGCGATCTCGGTCTCGGCGTCGGCGTCGTCAAGGGCGCCTATGTGCAGATGCCGCGCTACTTCGCCGATGCCGGCAAGGTCATGGATGCCGAGCGCCGCATCGTCTGGTGCATGGTCGAGAAGCAGGGCTACAAGTTCGACGACCTGGCCAGGAGACCCTTCGCCGGCGACAACTACACGCCTGAGCAGACCTCCCTGGTCACCTATGTCGCCGCGCAATCCGCCAATATGAAATTCGCCGTCCCCCTCAAGGATCCGCATGTCAGGGAAGTCTACGAGATCGGCAAGGAAGTCGTGGCCTACCGCGCCGGCCCCTATGATTTCTCCTGCAACACCTGCCACGGCGCCGACGGCAAGCGCATCCGCATGCAGAATCTGCCCAACCTCGGCACGCCTCAGGGCGCCCTCTCCGCCGTGCTGGGCTGGCCCGGCTACCGCATGACCGGCAGCGTGATGCTGACCCACCAGTGGCGCATGAGCGATTGCTTCCGCCAGCAGCGCTTCCCGCAGCCGAAATACGCCTCCGACACCATCACCGCCCTGCTGACCTACATGACCGCCAATGCCAACGGCCACATGTACAAGGGTCTGGGCATCAAGCGCTGACAGGGAGACGACGAAATGAACAACATCTCACGCATCTCACTACTCGCAGCCGCCCTGCTCACACTGGTCGCCGCCGCCCACGCCGACGGCGATTACCGCGCCCAGGCCTTGTCCATGATGAAGCAGGATTTCGTCACCAAGGGACAGGCCAGCGCCGACCGCATTTCCGAAGACGGCCTACAAGCCATCTGCAATCGCACCGGCAACAAGCCGCCGCCCGAAATCGCCCATCGCCTCGAAGCCGACCAATTGGCCGGCGTCAAACTGCCCGCCGACGGCAAGCTGCTGGGCGACTGGAAGTCGGGCGAGCAGATCGCCCAGTCCGGCCGCGGCTTCACCTGGACCGACGCGCCGGGCCTACCGGTCGGCGGCAACTGCTACAACTGCCACCAGATCGCGCCCAAGGAAACCTCCTTCGGCACGGTCGGCCCCAGCCTGTTCCAGTTCGGTAAATTGCGCGGCAACACTGCGGAAATGCAGAAGTACGTCTATAGCAAAATCTACAACGCCAAGTCCTTCAACCTGTGTTCGGCGATGCCGCGCTTCGGCCATATCGGCGCCCTCACCGAGAAACAGATCAAAGACCTGGTGGGCCTGCTGATGGACCCGGAATCGCCGGTCAACAAATAGCATGGCCATGCACCGCCGCGAATTCCTGCAAGTCCTGGCCGCCGCCGCCGCGGCGGGTTTCGCTCTCGACTCCCCGGATTTACTTGCCGCGCAGGGTGGTGGTGGCGCGGGAAAGTTCTACGACCTGCCCCGTTTCGGCAACGTCTCGCTGCTGCACTTCACCGACTGCCACGCGCAACTATCGCCGATCTATTTTCGTGAACCGAGCGTCAATCTCGGCCTCGGAGCCGCGCTGGGCAAGGCGCCGCACCTGGTCGGCGAACATCTGCTGAAGGCCTTCCGCATCAAGCCCGGCACGGCGGAAGCGCATGCCTTCACCTACCTGGACTTCGCCCAGGCGGCCAAGACCTATGGCAAGATCGGCGGCTTCGCCCATCTCGCCACGCTGGTCAAACAACTGCGCGCCTCCAGGCCGGGATCGCTGCTGCTGGACGGCGGCGACACCTGGCAGGGCTCGGCCACCGCGCTGTGGAGCCGAGGACAAGATATGGTCGACGCCAGCAAACTGCTCGGCGTCGATATCATGACCGGGCATTGGGAATTCACCCTCGGGCATCAGCGCGTCGAGGAAATCGTCGCCAAGGATTTCGCCGGCAAGATCGAGTTCCTCGCCCAGAACGTCAAGACATCGGATTTCGGCGACCCGGTATTCAAACCCTACACGCTGCGCGAAATGAACGGCGTGCCGGTGGCGATCATCGGCCAGGCCTTCCCCTACACGCCCATCGCCAACCCGCGCTGGATGGTGCCCGAATGGACCTTCGGCATCCAGGAAGAGGAGATGCAGAAAGTCGTCGACGAAGCCCGTGCCAAGGGCGCGCAGGTCGTGGTGGTGCTGTCGCATAACGGCATGGACGTCGACCTGAAAATGGCGACGCGCGTGACCGGCATCGACGCCATCCTCGGCGGCCACACCCACGACGGCGTGCCGGCGCCCAGCATCGTCAAAAATTCAGGCGGACAAACGCTGGTCATCAACTCGGGCTCCAACGGCAAGTTCCTTTCGGTGCTCGACTTCGACGTCTCAGTTGGCAAAGGCACCGGCAAGATTCAAGGCTACCGCTACAAGCTATTGCCGGTGTTCGCCAATCTATTGCAGGCCGACCCCGCCATGGCGGCCCACATCGAGAAAGTACGCGCACCCTACCAGGACAAGCTGGCAGAAAAACTCGCCGTCTCCGAAGGCCTGCTCTACCGCCGCGGCAACTTCAACGGCTCCTGGGATCAGTTGATCCTTGACGCCATGCTGGAAGTCAAAGGCGCCGACATCGCCTTCTCACCCGGCTTCCGCTGGGGCACCACGATACTGCCGGGACAGACCATCACCATGGAACACCTGATGGACCAGACCGCCATCACCTATCCGTGGTCGACCCTGACGGAGATGAGCGCCGAGACCATCAAGACCATCCTCGAAGACGTCGGCGACAACCTGTTCAACCCCGATCCCTACTACCAACAGGGCGGCGACATGGTGCGCGTCGGCGGCATGACTTACACCTGCGATCCGAACGCCAGGATGGGCAGCCGCATCAACGACATGCGCCTCAACGGCAAACCGCTAGAAGCCGGCAAGACCTACAAGGTCGCCGGCTGGGCACCGGTGGCGGAAGGCGCCAAGGGCGAACCGATATGGGACGTGGTGGCGCGCTACCTGCGCGACAAGAAGACCATCGCTCCGCGCAAGCTGAACATGCCGAAGCTGGTTGGGATGGCCGGCAATCCCGGGATGCAGGTGTAACGGGTCGGGGTTGCGCTGCGAATTTGAACTCGCGAACTCGAAATTTCGATTAACAACTTGTCAGCTGCCTAGCGTGCAAGAAACTCACGCGGCCATTCTCAAGTCGCAGCAAGAGATCATTCAACACGTTGAAGCCTCCCTCACACCTTCCCTTTGCCTTACCTTGATAGTCAAAGGATATCCAAGGCCCTTGGTGATACGAAGGCGCTCCGAATCTTGTGTCGATAAAACTTCCCGATGCGCCGATCCAAAGTCCGGAATCGAGAACCAGCGGCTTCATTCCTGCGTGCAAGGCTGGGCAGTCTGTTGTTGCAATTCCATTCGGTAGAATTTCTGCGCTAATTCCTGTGACGCGGCGCTCTGGACCGCCCATCTCGCCGTCGGAAATGATCCAGATTCTCTCAACACGCGCCTGGTTCACGTTTGTATAGCAAACCCAGTTGATGCTTGCCCCTGCATCACCTTGGTGTGCAATGTCGCCGATCCCCACTGTCTTGCGCACGTCGTCAAGGGTTGTTTTCTCGAAGCGCACATGAAACGACCCCATCTTTATCGCTCTCGATGGTTTCCTATTCATCGTGGCTCGCCACGTTATCGCGTCAAAGGGAGTCGTCGGGGGTGGGGTTCCCGCAAATGCAATGACGGCGCCCGGGATCAGAAAACCAAGCGCAATGAAGTGAAGCCGTTGGCGATTCATTAAGGGGCACACGTCTGAATTCGCCGGCCAGCGCGACCTTTTTCGCCGGTCCGGTGGAATGACGTGCCATGCGAAATAGTACGGTTCGGGCACATAGGGTCATTTCCCATTTTCATTCTCAAGGTCGCGCCAGCAACACTGCTTGTCGCGAGGCGATCACCAGGCCGCCGGGCACGACGGCCACGGCGCGCGGCTCCAGCAGGCCACCTGGCGCGGCGCCGAGCGAGATACCGGGCTGCCCGGCGCGACCGAGGATGGTGCTTACGTCGCCCGAGCGGGTGATCTTGCGGATGGTGTGGTTGCCGGTGTCGGCGACATAGATATTGCCGGCCGCATCGAGGGCGATTCCCGCCGGGGAGGCAAAGCGCGCCAGCGCACCGGCGCCGTCGGTGCTGCCGGACTCGGTCATCTGGCCAGCCAGCAGGCTGAGCCCGCCATCGCGCGACAGATCGAACACTGCATGACCCAGTGTGAACACGACGCGTCCGGAAGCATCACCCGCCAGACCGGCGGGCGCCGAGCCCTGAGCATTCACACTACGCAGCAGGCTGTCGCTACTGCCTCTGCTGTCGAGAAAAATAGTGGTCTTCCCGGTCTGATCCAGCCGCTTGATCACAAAGTAGCCTAACGGTTGTGGCTCACCCGAACCAGGGAGTGAAGCGGTCGAAACCGTGGCAGAGGTAGTAAACCGGTCTCGCGTGACCATCAACCAGGTGCCGTCGCCGCAGGTGGCCAATGCTTCGAAGCCGCCGTCGCTATAGTCCAGCGGCAGCGTGCGCACCTCCGCCGATGGCGAAATGGTGCGCAGATAGAGAGCATCACTGGCCAGCATGTTTCCGGCGGTATCGACCGCTATCGTGTACGGTCCGTAGAATTTGGCGTTCGAGCCGACGCCATCCGCATGGCCGTAGCTGTTCATGGCACCTGCCACGGTGCTGACGCTGCCATCCGGGGCGATGCGCCGCACTACCTTGTTGCCCGAGTCCGCGACGTAAATCTGGCCGCCGCCACCGGCAGCCATCCCGAAGTCGGCACCGAAACGCGCGTCGGCGCCGACTGAATCAATCAGGCGCTTACCCTGCGGCGCCAGGCCGGCCACCGTGCTGACACGCCCGTCCGGCGCAATCTTGCGGATCGTGTGATTGCCGGTGTCGGCCACGAACAGGTTGCCTTCGCGGTCGAGCGCCAGACCACTCGGGTCGTTGAAGCTTGCCGCCGTCCCCATGCCATCTTCGCTGCCAGCGATGCGGTCATTGCCGGCGAGCGTGACCCAAGCGCCGGCGGGTGACATCTTCAGGATGCCGTTATTAGACGAGAGGTAGAGATTGCCGGCGGCGTCGAAGACCATGCCACGCCGGGAATTAGGTGGAGTCGGCGTCTGACCGATGGCGACCGAGTTCCGGTTGGTCGTGGCGCAGCGCACTTCGCCGCCGGTAGTGGTGAAACAGACCCGGCCGCCTGGGTCCGCTGCCATCGCCGCAACGCCGAAACCGAGAATCCCCAGACTGCACCCGTTGGGATCGGGATAAGCGCCATAGTTCCAAAATAGGCTTAGCTGGCCAGCAGTGTCGCCTTTCAAGACGACGCATCGAGTTTCACCGGCGCTGTACAGGTTGCCTTGCGCATCAAGCACCAGTGCCGTTGCGCTTAGGCCAGCGGGCAGTGCGCCACCGGCCTGGTGCACAGGGTCTGCGGCAACTTGGGTACTGCCATCGGGTGCCACGCGCAGCACGGCCCAGGTTCCGAACAGGTAGGGATTGCTGTGGTTGTTTGAATCGGCGGCTGCGGCTGCGCGCGAACGTGACCAGACAGTCTGGTTGAGTGCCACATACAAGTTCCCTTGCGGATCGAACGCTACCTGCGTCGGTTCGCTATACACGGTCTCGTGGCCTTCCGCATCTATGGGGGCTGGCAGCGTGGCTATGTCCGCCACGCTGCTGACCACGCCCGCGGGCGTGATCTTGCGCAGCAACTGGTTGCCGGTGTCGGCAACGAACAGATTGCCCTGCGCGTCAAATGCCAGACCTCGCGGCGAATTCAGCCGCGCCGCCGTGCCTATGCCGTCCTGGCAGCCGGCGCCGCCTTCTTCGAGCGTACCTGCCAGCAGCACCAGCTCGCGAAACGGTGGTGCGCCAGAGTCCGCGCCGCTGCCGCCCACTGACACAAGGCTGCCGACCGTGATCACCACGTTGGTATATGTCGAGCCATTCACCAGAACAGACGGAATGGTCAGTTGATTCGTTGAACCGTTGTAGCTATCGAAACTGGCGAGTGGTGTCCCCCCCCCCACGCTGACCACGCTGCCGACCGTTATCACCACGTTGGTATATGCCGCGCCATTCACCAGAACAGATGGAATGGTCAGTTGGTTTGTGGAGTCGTCATAAGAATCTGCCCCAAGAGCCTCTGCCGTAAAGGTCAGGCACGACAGGATCAATATCGCCGCCGAAACCCGGTGTCGGAAAGACGGTGTAGATCGCATCACGTGCTCCTTCGACTAGTCAAGGCCGCGCCAGCAACACTGCCTGTCGCGACGCGATCACCACGCCGCCCGGCACGACGGCCACGGCGCGTGGGTCCCTCAGGCCACCCGGCGTGGCGCCGAGCGAGATACCGGGCTGCCCGGCTCGGCCGAGGATGGTGCTTACGTTGCCCGCGCGTGTGATCTTGCGAATCGTGTGGTTGGCGGAGTCGGCGACATAAATGTTGCCGTCCGCATCGAGCGCCACGCCGGACGGGGACGAAAAGCGCGCCAGTGCCCCGGCGCCGTCGGCGCTGCCGAATTCGATCATGTGGCCAGCCAGCAGGCAGCACCCGCAATCATGACATGCCTGACGGCCAACCACGTGCCGTCGCCGCTGCTGGCCAATGCGTCGACCGTTCCGCCGCCAGCGTCCGGCGCCAGCGTGCGCACTTCTCCCGTTGGGGAAATGGTCCGCAGATCGGTGCCGTCGCCAGCCAGGACGTTGCCGGCAGAATCCAGGGCTATCGAGGACGGCCCATAAAACCTGGCGTTCGAGCCGATACCATCGGCATGGCCATAACTATCGACGGCACCGGCCAGGGTGGTGACCGTGCCATCCGGCGTGACTCGCCGCACTACTCGGTGACCTGTATCCGCCACGTAAATCTGGCCGCTGCCATTGGCTGCAAGCGCGGAGATGCCGGCGAAGCGCGCAGCGGCGCCCACCGCGTCGACCAGACGCTCCCACTGCGGAGCCAGGCCCGCCACGGTGCTGACGCGCCCGTCGGGCGATATCTTGCGGATGGTGGCGTTGCCGGTGTCGGCCACGAACAGGTTGCCCGTGTGGTCGAGCGCCAAACCGTTCGGTTGGCTGAAGCGCGCCGCCGTGCCCAGATCGTCGTCGAGGCCGGGAACGGTGGCGTTGCCGGCGAACGTGGTCCAAGCGCCGACGGGCGAGAGCTTCTGGATGCTGTGTATCGAGGAGAGGTAAAGAT
>JAPLQT010000056.1:38025-51944 GCA_026399515.1 Pseudomonadota bacterium
CCCAAGTGACCCTGGTATTTGAGCGATGGTGACCACTTCGCCGCTGGCCTTGGTACAGCCTACTTTACCGTCGACAGTGGAAAGACAGAGCCTGCCGCCGGGATTCAGCGCGATGGAAGCAACACCGAATGTCCAACTGTTGGACTTGAGGCAACCGGTGCGGTCTTGGTCGAAGCCAAACTGCGTAAATACGCTGAGCTGGCTGCTTGCGTCGCCTTTGAAGATGGTGCATCCAAAGGCACCGGCGGTGTAGAAACTGCCCAGCGCGTCGAACACCAGCGCCGTTGGGATGCCGCCTATGGACCACACACTGTATTGGCGCACCGGGTCGGCGACGAGTTTGATACTGCCATCGGGTGCCACGCGCAGCACGGCCCAGCTTGCAGACAATGGGGAGTTGCCTGGGTTGCTTGGATCGGCCGCTACCGCGGCGCGCGACCGTGACCAGACAGTTTGGCTGAGTGCTACATGCAGCCGACCTTGGGGATCGACCGCCACCTGCGTTGGTTGGCTATATACGGTCTCGTGACCGTCGGCGTCGATGGTGCCGGGCAGCGTGGCAATGTCCAAGACGGTGCTGACCATACCTTCTGGCGTGATTTTGCGCAGTAACTGGTTGCCCATGTCGGCCACAAACAGATTGTCCTGCGCGTCAAACGCCAGACCTACTGGAGAGCCAAATCGCGCCGCAGTGCCCACGCCGTCTTGGTGGCCCGGTCCGCCTTCGTCCAGCGTGCCAGCCAACAGCACCAGTTCGCGAAACGGCGGCGGACCCGATTCCGAGCCTGAACAGGCGACCAGTCCCGCTGCGACCGCACACGCGGCCAGCGCGGTCCATACACTTAAGACCACCGGAAATTTCTTCACGAAGAATTCTTTCAATGATGAGACGGAGTTAGTGGGTATTCCTTGAAACCGTTACGCTCAACCTTAATTCCTGCGCCGACGTTCGAGCAGAGTTTCAGATGCATTGAGCATGTCCGATGCATCGACTAATAGCAATACCGATAAACCCATAGTTTCGTCGAACGCAAGCCAGATTCTTTCTAAGGAAATCCTTAGACGGAATCTAAGGCTTTCCTTAGATTGCAGTCGGGTGGCGGGTTTGCGGGCGATTCGGTTCCGCTTGCCACTGGCATCAGGTACCTATGCGCTCAAGGCAAGATTTCGGCGGTTACTTCATCGGTGCCCGATGAAGAATATTTCCGGCCGAAACGCGCGTCGGATTTCAGCGCGCGACCAACACCGCGCAAGACGCATGGTCGATGACATGCTTGGCCACGGAACCGACCAGCCAGCGTTCGAAGAAGGTGTGGCCGCGATGGCCGACGACGATCAGGTCGGCCTGCCAGCTTTCGGCGTGGCGCACGATCTGATCGGCGGGATGCCCCACGACAACCTCGAAATGCGCGCTGCATTTCGCCGCTTCGGCAACGCCATGCAGGGGTTTCAGCACCTGCCGATAATGCTTCTTCGAGTTATCCATCACGGCTTCGGTTTCCACCTCGTTGCCGAACTCGGGTGGGCGCGCGACGGCCATCACGAAAAGTTCAGCGCCATACTTGGCTGCGAGGTCGAGGGCGAGTGAGAAGGCTTGCTTGGCGGGATCCGAACCGTCGTAGGCAACGAGAATCCGCTTCATGTTTTTGCTCCTTGGTTCAGCAGGTGGCGCGGCAGGAAGAAGGCGTTGGCGATCAGCGTCGGGATCACTGCGCTACCGATGACCGCGGCAACGAGCGCCGAATACTGCGCCTGATCGACAATCTGATGCGAGAGACCAAACAGCGCCGAGATGGTGCCGAAGGTCAACCCGGTGGACATCAGGAGCGTCGTATACATGCCCTCCTGTTTCGGCGAACCGTAGGTACGGGTGACCGGATAAACGCCTATCACCTTGGTCAGCATCTTGCCCGCCAGCATCACGACGAAGGCCGCTGGAGCGGCAGCCAGTGCGGGCAGCGAAACCAGCGACCCTGCGCGGATAAAGTAGAAGGGTGTGAGAAAGCCGAATGTCAGGGTGCGCAGCCGGCGAACCAGCGCATGGTCCTTGCCTACCGTTCCGGCCAGCACCATGCCGAGCAGGTAGGCGGGCAATACGGCTTCGCTGTCGGCCCAGGTGGCCAGCGCCCCCATGCCGAAGAGCGCGAACATCAGGAACTTGGCTTCGAGTTCAGATGGTCGGCCGCCATAGCGCTTGAAGAAACGTGGCACGAACCAGGGCAGCACGAAGAATGCGGCAGTGCCGACGCCAAGAAAGACCAGCGTCTTAACCGTGAAGGGCGCGAAGATGAGGCCGAGCGCAACCACCGTGGCCAGATCGGTGATGAAGCATGCGGCCAGGACCACTTTGCCGTAGGTGGTGGCATTGAGACCGAATTCGAGCATCACCGCATAAACGACGGCAACGGATGTTGTCGACATGGCGATGCCGGCAAGCCAACTCGCCTCTACGCTCCAACCCAGGACCCAGCGGGCCAGCGCCGCGCAGCCGATAAAGGGGCCGACGAAGCTGACCAAACCGATTGCGGTGGCCTGCTTCCACTGTTTTCTGAATACCGCTGGATCAAGTTCTGCACCGGCAAGGAAGGTGAGCAGGATGGCGCCGGCCCCTGCCAGGAACTTGATCCAGCTTGCGTCGCCAGATAACAGAGCGCCGCCCAAGGCAGCACCGATGAGTAGTTGGGCGATGGTGCCGACAACAATTTCGGAGAGCGCCGTGGCAATTCGCAGCCAGATCGACATCAGCGAGGCCAGCAGAGCCAACCCCAGCCAGAGGGAGGCCTGCGTCCAGATTTCGGTCATGCGTCTTCCCCGAGGATGCCGAACTCGACCGGCGTCTTGACATAAAACAGATGCACGCCTTCCGCCTTCAGCCGGGCGAACAGTCGCTCCGCGTCTTCCTTGCTCACGGCCATCTGGATTTCCAGGGGTTGATCCGCCAGTTCGAAGAAGTGCGCGGAATGGATGCGACCGTGATGGCCGAAGCCTTCGCTGCCGGCAATCAGCGTCGCACCGGGCAGGCTCATTTCCTTGGCGAGATTCACCAGCCATTCGGCCAGCGGTTTGCCATGGTGGCGCTTGTCCTGCTGGGTGAAGAAAGTGATCTGGAAGCCGTTCATGACGTTCTCCTCAACTGGATTTCAGCCGTCGCCAGGATGCGAGACGCGCGAGATCGTGGGCTCAGTGGCTCACAAGGATCAGATTGCCGTCTCGGCGCGCCAGGATGTTGGATCCCTCAAGGTCGGCCACGGCACGATATAGCGCCTCGTGCGTTACCCCGAGTTCCGCTGCCAATGACTTGAGATTGGAGGCGATGACAAGCGAGCCCTTGTTTCCTTCGGTTTCGATCAGGTGCAGCAGACGCTCTTTCACTCCCTTCGTGGTCAGGCGCTCGCATTGCGCGCGCAAACGTTTGACCTCTTGGTTTAGCGTCGTGATCCAGCGAATAGCGAAGGCCGGATCGGAAAAAAGTGCTTCCTTAATCGCGTCGAGGGGGATGGAAACAATCTCGCCGGAACGGGTGACGACCGCATCGCAGTGGTAACGCGCGGAATGCAAACTCGCCTCGGCAATAAAGCCTTGCCGGGTGCGCTGCAAGACCACGGTCTCTCCCTGTGCGCCCAGACGCTGCAAGACAACCTCCCCATGGGACACAAACAACATGTGCGCAGGCTTCTTGCCTTGTTTGAAAAGCACGTCGCCGCGAGCACAGGAGCGCGATGAGCAAAGCAGTTGCAGTTCCGTGGGCAACAAATCTTGTAGCATTTCCGGAAGCTCAGTGTTGATGGTTGCGTTCATATGATTGCAATCATACACGTGCGGATCTGCTGTTTAGAAATAATAGCGCATCATCAACTCGAACTTGCGTGAGTTCTGCTTCTCGCCGAAGTCACTGCCGATCCCTCCCTTGACCCAAGTAGCACGCATACGCAGATCCAGATTGGTGATACCGGTGTAAAGCAGTTCCGGTGTCAGTGAATAGCTGTGGTCATCCACATTGGCGATCAACGTCACCGATGGCGTGAAGTAGACGATGTCGAACGGCTCTTTCTGGCTCACCCGCAGGTAAAGATAGCGCTGCATCGGGTTGGGTTTGGCGTAGCCGCTCTGGCTGGCAGATTGGGCCTTCTTCAGCAGGCTGTCACTGCCTGTCGTCTGAAACTGGGTGAGGCCGTTATCGACAAGGCGGTAGAAGTCCTGCGACTGGACCTCCGTGTAACCCGTGCCGTTGCGGTAGTACTCCAGGATCCAGGTTGTATCTTGATCGGTCAGGTAGCGCAGACCTAGCAGAGCGCTCGCCACATCACCTCGCTGGGTGGTGGTAACACCCGTCGGGCCGATACTGCGTTGTTCAACGTCGCGGATACGCGCCCACTCGCCATGAATTTCGACGGAACTGGAGAGATTACGTGAGAAGTCGACGCCGAAACGCGGCGTACGGCTTCCGCTTCCCAGCCAGGTAAAGTCGATGTCGGTGTCCTGGTAGAGGAGATAGAGCTTGGCCGCAGCGTTGACATGATTCGCTTTGCCGAAATCCTGATTGACCTGCGAACCCACCGGCAACAGCAGCGGCGTGAAGGCCACTGTCTTGAGGTCACCGTCGAAATTGCGAATCAAGTCGGCGGCGATCATCGTGTAGCCTTCACGCGCCAATTCGACATCGTTGGGGTCTTTCGGGCGCTCGACAAAGCCGACCGGGCTCCAGGCATAGCCCTTGCCCCATTTCAGCGCCAGCTTGCCGGCGTCCAGCGTGAAACCGGGGTCGGGCTTGAGCGACACATAGGCTTCGTCGAAGCGGTTGGTGCGGTCGCTGCTCAGGTTGTCGCGCCGGGCTTCCAGGTCCGCGCGCAGGTTGATGCTGGCGATACCTTGGGTGTATTTGCTGTTGAGCTTGAGCGTGCCGGTGGTGCGGTCTAGCATGTCCGGCGTGGCGCGGTTATAGAAGTTGAGCTTGTTGAAGGCGCCGTCACGGTTCAGCCATGAACGATCCGGTTTGAATTCGAGGTAGCCGCCGAACTCTAAGGGTTTCTTCTCGAATTCGGTCGCGTCGAAGCTGAACTCCTCTGCCGCGCCGCTCGCCGCCGGCAGCCAGGCCAGCAGCAGCGTCGCGCCCCAGGAAAGTTTCATTGGCGCGGGGTCATTTACGTAAGCCTTCGACGCGCGGCAGGTAGTTGAGCGAGAACACCTCGTCGGGGAACTCGCGTTTCTTGATCTGCGAATAGAGCATTACCGACTTGTAATCCTTGTACAGCGGGCTGTCGGTCTCCAAGGTCGCGGGTCGCTTAATGCCGCCGCCGAAATCCTTGATGTCCTTGAAGCGCAGCGTCTTGATGAGCATACCGCTGGCGGCGTAGCACTCGATGGTGACGGGCAACAGTGCCTTCTTGTCCACCCACATCTTCAGTTTGTCGTAAGCGACCTCGGCGGTCTTCGCCTTGAGGGTCAGCAGGTACTGTTCCTTCTCTTCCGCAGTAGCTTCGACCTTGTATTCGGCGGCATAGTCGATGCGCAGGATGTCGGCGTTGTTGAAGACGCCACCGGTCACCGATTGCAGACTGGTGATGCGCGTCGGTTTGCCTACTTCGGGAATGTATAGCCACATGTTGTCGCCCAGGCGCAGGGTGGCGCGCCCCTTGTCGCTGGACGGCGCGAGGAATAGGGCGACGATCTTGTCGCGGCCCTTCTTCACCGAATACAGCACGAACTCCTTCTTCTTGCCGTCCGGCTCGACGTTGATGAGCTTGCGCAGCATCTCGTAGGACTCTGGTTCGAGATTGCGATCCACCTTTTGCAGAATCTGGGCGCCGTCGAGCGCGGCGACGGGAAGCGCCAGCAGGCAGAGAAGCAAAGCGGTTAGTGTTTTCATGATGGTTTCCAATCAAACGTGACGCAGGGCGCTGATCGGGTCCATGCGCGAAGCTTTCCATGCCGGTTGCAGGCTTGCCAACACCGCGACGACAACGACCATCAGCGCAATGGTCAGCACGTCGCCAGCGGCGATGCCCGGCGCCATCACAAGATTCTGCTGCTGGCCGAAGGCGAACACAAGATTCTGCTGCTGGCCGAAGGCGAAGGTCGGTCGCCACAGGTTGATGCCGTAGATCGCCGCCAGGCTGATGACTGTTCCCGCCACAGTGCCGACGAGGCCCAGCATCAGCCCTTCTGCGAGGAACAGCGAGAGGATGCGCGAAGGCTGAGTACCGATGGCGGCGATGGTGCCGATCTCGCGGATGCGCTCGAAGACCGCCATGATCATCACGTTCATCACGCTCACCAGCACGATAGACACCAGCACGATCTTGATAAAAAGCGTCATCAGGTCAATCATCCGCGCCAGGCTGGCAAAGGGCGAGAGGTCTGCCCAGGTATGCACTTCCAGCACTGGCTTGCCCTCCTTGTTGGTCATGCCTTCGAGCGCCTGCTTGAGTTGTGCCTCGACCGGCCCCAGACGAGAGAAATCCTTGAGCCGGACGGCAACCTCGCTTACTTCCGGCTCCGCCATGCGCAACAAATCCCGTGCATCGTCGATGTGGATATAGCCGTCGCGGCCACCGGGGCCGGAAATGCCCTCCAGGATGCCGTGCACCACGAAGGTCTTGCCATTGACCGAGCCATCGCGGTTGGTCGCGACCAGCACCACGGTGTCGCCGATCTTGGTCTTCATGCCGCGAGCCAGCAGGACGGGAATGACGATCTGGCCCTTGCCGACCAATGCGCCCGCCTTGTCCACTTCCAGCAGGCGGCCAGGCAGGAGTGGCGTGGTCGCTGCCTCGCGCACCGGATCGATGCCATTGATGCGGATGCTGGTGGTCTCGGCGAAGTTGCTGAACATGCCGCCGAACTTGACGCGCGGCGACCAGGTTTCCACCGCGGCGTTATGCTTCAGCGCCTCTTCCACCTTGGCAACCATGGCTGGTTTCATGTTGAGGTTGAGCGGCAGGTTCTCGATGGAGGCCACATAGCCTTTCCGATGTACTTGTAGATGGCCCAGAACGGAATCGGTGAACTGGCCGACCATCATGGACTTGAAGGAGCCGGCGACGGCGATGAACAGCAGTACCGCGACCATGCCGATGACGATCAACAGCAAGGTCAGCAAGGTACGCCGGCGATAGCGGGAGAGATTGCGGCTGGAGATGCCAATCACATCAAACATGGCTGGCCTCCTTGTTTCCGGCGGGCAACAATCTGCCATCTTCGAGGATGAATGTCGTTTCGGCTTCACCCATGATCTTGGGATCGTGGGTGGAAAAGACAAAGGTGGTGCCGAATTCGTCGCGCATCTTCTTCATCAACTCGATGACCCGATAGGCGGTGTCGTGATCAAGATTGGCGGTCGGCTCGTCGGCCAGCACCAGCTTGGGGTCGCTGACCAGGGCGCGCGCGACGGCGACGCGCTGCTTCTGGCCGCCGGAAAGCTGGTCTGGCCGCTTGTCCGCCTGATCCGCCATGCCCACAGCGTCCAGCAGACGCATCACCTGCGCGTAGCGCTTGTCCTTCGGCCATTCCTGCACCATGCGCAGTGGGTATTCGACGTTCTCGAAGACGGTCAGCACGGGGATAAGGTTGAAGTCCTGAAACACGAAACCGATGTTATCGCCGCGAAAGCGCGCGGCGGCCCGACGATCAAGCGTGGATATGTCGGTGTCGAGCACCTTGAGCGTGCCGCCGGTGGGGTGGTCGAGACAGCCGATCATGTTGAGCAAGGTGCTCTTGCCACTGCCCGACGGGCCGACAAAGGCCACGAAGGAGGCTGGTTCGATGTCGAAATCGACCCCCTTGATCGCCGGCACTTCTATGTCGCCGGCCCGGTAGGTCTTGGTGAGGCTATCCGCACGGACCAGACTCATGGCGTTCTCCCTATTTGACCCGCTCAGCTAACACTGCTTGCACATCCGCCGTGGTCCACTTGCCGCGCACGCCAGGTGGCGCGCCCTCGATCACGGGAAAGTTGAGGAACTCGATGGTGCTGCCGTCCTTGCGCTTATGACGATACTGACCATCTATCAGGATCAGGATCGGGATATGGCCATCGAGTCCGGCCGACGCGAGACGTTTTTCGCCCGCCGGGCTTTCGATATCGATTTCGGTAACTTTGAGTTTGCCGCCTTGAGCCGCCAACCAGTTGCGAAGGGGCGCAAGGGCCATTTTCACAGGCGGATGCTGCATGGCGAGAATCTCTACCGACGGAGGGGCGGCCAGTGCGCTGCCGGTGGCTAGTGCGAGGGCAAGTCCTGTTGTAGCCATAGCCGCAAGAAAATATCTGCGTGAGTTCATTGTCGATCCTCTATTTGCAATTGTTGTGCAGTTTCCACATGTCTCTATGGCCCATCGCGATGGCCCAGTCCGGTGGAGTGCATTTGTCGTCGCCGACAGCGGCAGCGGCACTGGATGCAACGGAGACGGTGGCTTCGCTTGGTGGGAAGAATGTTTGCGCAACGAATCCGATGACGCTCACGAACGCAACGACGATCGCCAACTGAGCAATGCCTATCTTCTGGACATCCTGACGTTCATTGACCTCACAAACCCCGCCGGGACAAGCCTTTGCCTTGTCTTGAAAAAACAGGTTATAAATCTTGCAAGCGAGGCAAATGCCGAATGCGCTCTCGAAGAACATCAATGTCAGGCATGTGGCGCAAACGATGAGATTGATCGGGCCGACCATATTGTTGATCACGATCAGGTAAAGCATGGTCACCGCCAGCGCCAGGCCGATGCTCCAGGCAAAGCGCTTCTGCGGCGCACCGGAGTATTCGGGCATCTGGTTCCTCACCGCCAGGCGGCCGAGGATAATGCTCGGCGAAAATTTCGGATTGATGAAGACGCGGATCGTGAAGTCGATCAGGAAGGCGATCACAAAAATACGTGTCAGCCGAAAATTACCCATCAACCACGAGTTCATGAACGACACCAGTGCGAAGAAGAACAGGATGCCTGCACTCGCCCTGATTTCCCGTTCATTCAGAACCGGCACAGCGTATCCGTCTACTTGTACGCCAAACTCAAACACCTTGTTCATATATTTTCCTTTCAAACGACACGGTCGCGGGTCTTCCTGTGGAAGTAATGCGCCACCACGATGAAGAGAGCGGTGAATCCAAGTAATGCCATCAAATCGACAGCGAACGAGAAGTAAGGTTCGCCGCCGAACCCTACGCGCACCAGATCGGCACAATAAGACAGTGGCGACAACGGCGACAACCATTGCCCCCAAGCCGGCATCTCGGCAAGCGGAACGAAGACACCGCTGACGAAAATCAGTGGCAGGCGCACCAGATTCGACAGCATCATCACCTGTGACGGACCTTCCGTGGCAGGCGCGGCAAGCAACACGCCCAGCCCGGAGAAGGCCAATGCCCCGAGCACCAATCCCGCCAGCAGCGGTAGCGGTTGAGCGATCTGCGCAGATGTCAATACCAGCGCCGCCGCTAGCGGCACCAAAGACAGCACCACGCCAAATGTCATGCCGGCCAGAATGTCGCCTGCAAGGATCGCCGAAAGAGACGCTGGGGAAGTGACCAGCCGTTCGTAGGTCTTGGCCTGGCGCTCCCATGGGGTAATCAAGGGGCCCACAGCGGAAGCCGTGAAAAACAGCGCCATCGCCACTATGCCGGGCACCATGACTTCGACTGGTGCCTTGTGGCCGGCGGCAAACGCCAAATAGAAGAACAGCGGGAAAATGACGCCGAACGTCAGCACCGGTGGTTTCAGGTAATACACCATCACATTTTTCTTTGCCACGACCCAAGTAACGCGCACTTGCCAAAGAAATTCATCCATCGCACTGTCAGCCGTTACCATGGAGGCCTCCCGTGATCGACACAAACACTTCTTCCAGTGTCGGGGCCAGCGTGTTGATACTCTCGATATGCAGACCAAGCGTCGTGGCCTTTGCCGCAATTTCCTGGGCCATGCGCCCCGGTTCCGAACCGAAAACGCGGAACCCATTGGCAATCATGACGACTCTTGAGCCCGGATATGAGAGCACATCTTCCTGCTTCACCGTGCTTTCCCTGAAGCGGACCTCGACCGAACGCTGTGATTCCACGCGGCTGCGTAGCGCTGCGGGAGTATCAATCGCCGCGAGTATGCCCTTGTCGATGATGGCCACCCGGTGGCAGAGTTGATCGGCTTCGTCCATGTTGTGTGTCGTAATAAACACTGTCATGCCGCGTTCGCGGTTCATCTTTGTGATGACTTCCCGGATCAAGCGGGCGCTCGCCACGTCCAGGCCGGAGGTCGGTTCGTCGAGGAACAGGATCTCGGGCTCGCTGACCAGAGCCATGCACAGCATCAGTCGCTGGCGCAAGCCCTTGGAGAGTTGGCGGCCTTTCTGTCCGGCGCGCGTGGCGAGATCGAAAGACTCCAGCATTGCTTTCCCACGGGTATCACGATTAGCCTTGGCGACGCCATGTAGTTCCGCCATCAGCATGACGTTCTGCCAGACCGTCAGGTCGGCGTAAACGTTCGCTTCTTCGGGAACCACGCCGATGTGACGCCGGGCCGTGGAGGGGCGTTCGGCGATATCGTAGCCGGCGATCAACGCCTTACCGGTTGTCACCGGAATGAATCCGGTAAGCATTCTCGCCGTTGTGCTCTTGCCAGCACCGTTGGGGCCAAGAAAGCCGAATACTTCGCCACCATCAACCGTGAAACTGACGTTGTCGACGGCAATACGATCGCCGAATTTTCGGGTGAGTCCATCGGCGACGATAGACCGGCTGGATGAGGGAAAGGAGTTCATCGATGGTCGCTAGCGACTATTGGCGGTCCCCGCCTTCGCCAACTGGATCAGGTCATTCATGACCCCTGGCAGCGCCTCCTGACTGCCCGCATGGCTGACAGAGGTCAGGTATTTGCCGCCAATGACCACTGACGGGACCCCGTCGATGTCATAGACTTTCATCAATTGGCTGGCTTGGCTCAGTTGGCCCTGGACAGTAAACGAGTTCATCATTTCGGCGAACCTCTTGCGGTCGATGCCTTGCCTGGCTATCCATTCGAGCAGAGGTTCTTCCTGAACTAGCGGCAGCCCTTGGTCGTGAAGGGCCGCGAACAGACTGAGATGAATCCTTTCCCTGACGTTCATTGCTTCTGCGGCATAGAATGCCTTGGCCATTACTGTCGCCGCTTTGTTGAAAGTCACCGGCACGCGACGGAACTCCACGTCTTTTGGCAGTCGTCTCGCCCACGGCTCGATCGTCGCCTCCAGGTGGTAACAATGGGGGCAGGTATAGGAGAAGAACTCCAGGACTTCCGTCTTGCCGTTAGCGGGCTGCGGCTGGGCTTGTTTCACCGGCACATAATGTGCCCCCCGTTCTGGCGTCGCCCAGGCATCCGGCAATGCCGAGATGACCGTGATACCCGCAGCAAGTTGGATAAAGTTTCGTCGACTGACTGGAGTTTGGGACATCGGTGTTGTCCTTCGAAAGAGACTTGTTGAGTATTGTGTTGAGCTACTGGTGGGATTGGTCGAACGTCAGATTGAATGTTAAGCAACTTAGCCAAGACCGCATATGATCCGGATCATACTCAAGAAGATTTTTCAGCTTCATAATTAGATGTGGGATTGCCGGCACCGAGCACCTCTTCGATCGGTGGGGCGTCCTTTCCGGGGGATGTCTTTCACAATGAATCTGTCTAGCCGCTTGTTTGTAAGCACTTCATATTGCAGGGGATAGAGATTCAATGATGTCAGTGCCACTTGATCCCAATATAGTTGACGAATCAACACCTGTTCAGGTTCGTTTTCCCAACTGTGCCAACTGTGGCGCACTGGCGTCCGACAAGTTTTGCCCAAAATGCGGCCAGGAAACCCTTAGTGAGCCGCCGACGGTTGCCGATTTTCTTCGGATGCACATCAGACGCTACGCAACGTGGGAGGGGATGTTTTGGCAAACCTTTTCGAAACTCTTCTTCGCACCCGGCTCACTGACGGTTGAATATGCGGCCGGAAGGCGGTCGCGCTACTTGCGCCCGTTACAACTCTATCTAACGGCCAGCGTCATTGTCTTCGCAACCGCACAACTTTTTGGCTTGAGCCTTGAATTGCGGCTGTTAGGCGACTATGGCATTCATCTTGTACGGGCTTCGTCCTTGGTCGAGGATGAAAATATTCGCGGCTCCCGGCTGATGCCAGCCCAAATCATCGCCGACTATGTTGATACTCCCGCAGTGCGTGAATTCAAGTCCATGTCACGAGAGGACCGATTTCGATTCCTGCGCGCGCGACGAGTCCAATACGTATCGTACTTCGTCCTGCTCCTGGTGCCTCTTTACGCGGCGATTCTAAAGCTCTGCTATATCGACCGTCGACGACGCTACGCCGAACATCTGGTATTCGGCCTACATGCCCACTCATTCTTGCTCTTCATGCTGCTCATTGAGGCAAAGCTGCCAACCATTGCGGCCGATGCATTGTCACTATGGGTGATCGCCTATTTCGTTATCGCGCTGAAACGTGTTTTCGGTGGAACATGGATCGAGACCGTTGGTCGAGGCACCGCCATGCTGACCTTATATTTCGCCACTTTCTTTGTCGGCAATTTGTTGCTGGTCCTGGCACTGATACAGATATAGCGTCGCCGGGCAATAGTTTTTATCAAATCATCAGGAAAAGTAAATGGGACAACGCAACGATCACGTTATCATTCAAGGCACATCCACGGACAGGCAAGGCCAATGACGCAGGCGAAGAACCGTTACAACCTTTCTGAACTTGCCGGTGCATTCGGCGACCTCGGCACCCTGATTCCTTTCGTAGTCGCCTACGTCTCGATTCTTAAGATGGATCCGGCGAGCCTCTTCCTCGGTTTTGGCGCCACATTGATTGGCGCCGGCCTCTACTACCGCACCCCGTTTCCCGTTCAGCCGATGAAGGCCATCGGTGCCGCGGCCATTACACAAACGGCCGGGGCGGTAGCGCTGACGTCGTCGATGGTGATCGGTGCCGGCGTGGCGACGGCGGTGATCTGGCTGTTCCTCGGCCTGACCGGACTCGCCAAGCGCCTGTCTGAATGGGTACCTCGTCCCGCCTTGCTGGGCGTAATCATGGGTTTGGGATTCAGTTTCATGTTGGAGGGAATCCGCATGATGGCTGACCATTGGGCCGTATCTGCCGGTCTGCTGGCGTTGACGCTGGCCCTGCTCGCCCGTTCACGTTTTCCGGCGATGGTGCTGCTGCTGATCGCCGGGTCGATCGCCGCACTGATCCAACAGCCGAGCCTGGCCGACGACCTCGCCCTGATCAAACCCGCCTTGCGCCTGCCCGCGTTCGCCTGGCCAGCGCTCGCTTGGCAGGATATCTGGATGGGCGCGCTGCTCCTGGCACTGCCTCAACTGCCACTCACCTTCGGCAATGCCTTGATCGCCATCACCGAGGAGAACAATCGCCTGTTCCCCGACCGTCCGGTGTCGGAGCACAAGGTGGCGCTATCCACCGGACTGCTCAATCTCTGGTCCAGCGCGCTGGGCGGCATACCGATGTGCCATGGCGCCGGCGGCATGGCCGGACACGTCAAGTTCGGCGCGCGCACGGGTGGTGCTTCCATCATGCTCGGCGTACTGCTGCTGCTCGTCGGCCTGTTTTTTTCCGATTCGATCAGCACCTTGTTTCGCCTGTTCCCGCCCTTCGTACTCGGCGTGATTCTGTTCCTGGCGGGAGCGGAACTGGCGATAGGCAGCCGCGATCCGCATCCGGAGAAAGTGGATCGCTTCATCGTCCTGGCCACCGCCGCGTTTGCGGTCCTGAATGTAGGTATTGCCGTTATCTTTGGCTTCGTTGCCTACCATGCGTCGAAACGCGGCTGGCTCAAGGTCTAACACGACCGAACAGCTACCCAACGCCGGATGGCGTTGGGTTTCCCGAGATGGTACGGCCTAAATGAACAAGCAGACGTCCGACTGCTGCGCCACCG
>JAPLQT010000011.1 GCA_026399515.1 Pseudomonadota bacterium
CCTTCGCGACGCGCTGGCTGCTGCCACGGCTGGCCGGTTTTCAGCGCGCCTATCCCGACATCACCATCAATCTCAGCACCAGCACCCGCCCCTTCCTGTTCGACGAAACGCACTTCGACGCAGCGATTTATTTCGGCGACGCCAGTTGGCCGGGCACCGAGGCACGCCCCCTGATGCAGGAGGAACTGGTGCCGGTTTGCAGCCCGCGGTTGATCGCCCCGCGCAAGAAGCTCCGCCCCGAGGATATCCTCCACTATCCGTTGCTGCAACAGTCCACGCGGCCCTATGCATGGCGGCAGTGGTTCGAATCGCTGGGCTTGAGCATCGAAGGCGATATGACCGGGCCGCGCTACGAATTGTTCTCCATGCTGAGCCAGGCGGCGATCCACGAAATGGGCATTACCCTGATTCCGCGCTTCCTGGTCGAAGACGAGCTGAAGTCGGGGCTGTTGATGGTGCCGGTGAAGCACGCTTATGTCAGCGAAAAGTCGTATTTCCTGATCTACCCCGAGCATAAGGCCGAAAGCGCCGTGCTCACCCATTTCCGCGACTGGCTCGAAGCCGAAGCCGAAAACTACCGCAAACAGGCGCGAGCTGACTGAAGCATTGCCGTTGCAGGCAAACTTGGCAATACAATAACCGGCTTGATGCTTGCTTAGTAGATTGCATGAGTCCCGCCATTTTAAAGATCCTGGTCATCGACGAATCGCGCAGCCGCGCCGGCGAAATCTGCGCCGGACTGGCATTGGCCGGACACCAGGTGGTCGCGGTACTGACCGGCGCCACCGACCTCACCGCCGAGGTGTCGCGCATCCGCCCGGACATCATCCTGATCGATACCGAGGCGCCGTCGCGCGACACCCTGGAGCACCTCGCCGCGATGAATCGCGACATGCCACGACCGGTAGTGATCTTCGCCCAGGCCTCGGACGATGCGACGATCCGCAAGGCCATAGGCGCGGGCGTCGCCGCCTATGTCGTCGATGGCCTGGAGCCGGGCCGCATCAAGCCGGTGATCGAGGTCGCCATCGCCCGTTTCGAGGCACACCAGGCGCTGCGGCAGGAGCTCAGCGCGGCGACCCAGAAGCTCTCCGACCGCAAGCTGGTCGAACGGGCCAAGGGCATCCTGATGAAAAGCCGCGGCATCGATGAAGAAGCCGCCTATGCCAGCTTGCGTCGCCTGGCCATGGACCGCAGCCAGCCGCTGGCACAAACGGCCAAGGACGTAGTCGACATGGCCAAACTGCTGCTCTAAGACCGCCCTGATCTTGTGCGGTTTTGGAAATATCGCACCGCAATAGGGCAGATCGCTTTCTCCTGGCCTTGCCCTGAGCTAGCCCGCAGCCACACCCAAGCCCTTCAAATATCAGGCGTCTGCTGCAACGCACCAAGCCTGGCATCCAAATTGCTGATACATCATCGTGGCCGGGGCAAAGGCGTCCCGGCTGAAGACAAAGGCGTCCGTATTCGACATTGCTTTGCGATGTTGCATGCGCGACGCATTTTTTTTGGCACAAGGAGAAATCAGCATGGGCAGAAACCACTTCATCACCGATACCGATGTCATCAACGTCATTGACGACCGCGTCGATCACCAAGGCCGCCGCGAATTCATGCGCCGCTCCATGCTCATCGGCGGCGCCGCGCTGGCAGCCGGTTCCGGTCTGATGCCGGGCGGCGGCGCTTGGGCCGCCGGCTCCGACGCGCCGGAAAAGAAGGAAGTCCGCATCGGCTTCATCCCGCTCACCGACTGCGCCTCGGTGGTAATGGCGGCGGTGAACAAGTTCGACGAGAAATACGGCATCAAGATCATTCCGAGCAAGGAAGCCTCCTGGGCCTCCGTGCGCGACAAGCTGGTGAATGGCGAACTCGACGCCGCCCACGTGCTGTATGGCCTGATCTACGGCGTGCAGATGGGCATCGGCGGGCCGAAGAAGGACATGAATGTGCTGATGAACCTCAACCACAACGGCCAGGCCATCACGCTTTCCAATCAACTCAGGGACAAGGGCGCCACCGACGGCGCCAGCTTGAAGAAACTGGTCGCGAAAAAGGAACGCGAATACACCTTCGCCCAGACCTTCCCCACCGGCACCCACGCCATGTGGCTCTACTACTGGCTGGCGGCCAACGACATCAATCCGCTCCAGGACGTCAAGACCATCACCGTGCCGCCGCCGCAGATGGTGGCCAATATGCGCGTCGGCAACATGGACGGTTACTGCGTCGGCGAGCCCTGGGGCAACCGCGCCATCATGGACAAGATCGGTTTCACCGCCGTCACCACCCAGGACATCTGGGTGGATCATCCGGAAAAGGTACTCGGCACCACCGCCGAGTTCACCCAGAAGAATCCGAACACGGCACGCGCCATGATCGCCGCGATCCTCGATGCCGGCCGCTGGATCGATGCCTCGCTGGGCAACAAGCAGAAGACCGCCGAGACCATCGCCCAGAAATCCTATGTCAACACCGATACCGACGTCATCGTCGCCCGCATGCTGGGCCGCTATGAGAACGGACTCGGCAAGAGTTGGGACGACAAGAACCACATGAAGTTCTTCAACGACGGCGCGGTGAATTTCCCCTACCTCAGCGACGGCATGTGGTTCATGACGCAGCACAAGCGCTGGGGCCTGCTCAAGGACGATCCGGATTATCTGGCGGTGGCGAAGAAGGTCAATCGCATCGATCTCTACAAGCAGGCTGCTGCCGCAGCCGGCGTGAGCCTGCCGAAGAGCGAGATGCGCAGCCACAAGCTGATCGACGGCACGGTGTGGGACGGCAAGGATCCCAAGAAATATGCCAACGGGTTCAAAATCAAAGCCTGATCATGAAACAGGAGAATGTCATGCATGCGATCACAGTGGATGACCTGGGTTCGGTTCCCCCGGCCGCAACGCGGACGGCGCCGAAAATCCCGACAGCAGTAGTCGCAAACATCGCCCAGGCGGCCCCGCCGCCCGCGGCCGCCGGGGCGCCTGGGCAAAATTGGCTGCGCTTGCGGCTGTGGATGCGGAAAGTCATCCGCGAAATGGCGCCGGTCCTGCTCGGCATCCTGCTGCTGGTCGGCTTCTGGCATCTGGCGACACTGAAGGGAAGCAGCCTGCCGGGGCCGCTGAAGACCTGGGAGGCAGCGGAGAAGTTGTTCGCCGACCCGTTCTACCGCAACGGTCCCAACGACCAGGGCATAGGCTGGAACGTGCTTTCATCCTTGAAACGCGTCGCCGTCGGCTTCGGCATCGCGGCACTGGTTGGTATCCCGGCGGGCTTCATGATCGGCCGCTTCAAGTTCCTCGCCGGCATGCTCAATCCGCTGATCAGCCTGCTGCGGCCGGTATCGCCGCTGGCCTGGCTGCCGATCGGCCTGCTGGTGTTCCACAAGGCCGATCCGGCGGCGACCTGGACCATCTTCATCTGCTCCATCTGGCCGATGATCCTCAACACCGCACAAGGCGTGCAACGTATTCCCCAGGATTACCTGAACGTGGCGCGGGTACTCAATCTCTCCGAGTGGAAGGTGTTCACCAAGATCCTCTTTCCCGCCGTGCTGCCTTATATGCTCACCGGCATCCGCCTGTCCATCGGCACCGCCTGGCTGGTCATCGTCGCCGCGGAAATGCTCACCGGCGGCGTCGGCATCGGCTTCTGGGTGTGGGACGAATGGAACAACCTGAAGGTCGAGCACATCATCATCGCCATTTTCGTCATCGGCATCGTCGGCCTGCTCCTGGAACAGGCGCTGATCCTGATCGCGCGGCGCTTCACCCACGACAATGCTTGAACGGAGACAGATCATGACAACGAACACCGCAGGCAGGAAGATCCTCCAGATCGAAAACGCTGCCATGGCTTTCGACACCAAACAGGGCCGCTACTGGGCGCTGCGCGACATCGACCTGACCATCCGCGAAGGCGAGTTCGTCACCCTGATCGGCCACTCCGGCTGCGGCAAGTCGACACTGCTCAACCTGATCGCCGGGCTGACCCTGCCGACAGCCGGACTGCTGCTCTGCGACGGCCGGGAGATCGGCGGACCGGGGCCGGAGCGCGCGGTGGTATTCCAGAATCACTCCCTGCTGCCCTGGCTGACCTGTTTCGACAATGTCTACCTGGGTGTCGAGCGCGTCTTCGGCCGCAAGGAGGGCACGCCAAAATTGAAGAAGCGCACCGAGGATGCGCTGGCCCTGGTCGGCCTGACGCATGCCCTGACCAAGTTTCCCAACGAACTTTCCGGCGGCATGAAGCAGCGTGTCGGCATCGCCCGGGCGCTGGCCATGCAGCCCAAGATATTGTTGATGGACGAACCCTTCGGCGCGCTGGATGCGCTGACCCGCGCTAATCTCCAGGACGAGCTGATGCGCATCGTGGCCGAGACCGGCGCCACTACGGTGATGGTCACCCACGATGTCGACGAGGCGGTGCTGCTCTCCGATCGCGTGGTGATGCTCACCAACGGCCCGGCCGCGGTGATCGGTGAAATCCTCGAGGTCGGGCTACCGCGCCCGCGCCAGCGCCTGGCCCTGGCGCACGATCCGGTCTACACCGAGTGCCGCGCCGCGATTCTCGAATTCCTTTATCACAAACAACTCAAGCAGGCAGCCTGAAGAGGGCACATCATGAAGAAACAGAAACTGGTGGTGGTCGGCAACGGCATGGCCGGCATGCGCACCATCGAGGAATTGCTCAAGCTGGCCCCCGATCTGTATGACGTCGCGGTGTTCGGCGCAGAGCCGCACGGCAATTACAACCGCATCCTGCTGTCGCCGGTGCTGGCGGGGGAAATGAGCTTGAGCGACATCGTGCTCAACGACCTGGACTGGTATCGAGACAACCATATCGTGCTGCATGCAGGCAAGACGGTCACCAGGATCGACCGCGTCGCCCGCAAGGTGATCGCCGCCGACGGCACCGAGGAGGACTACGACCGCCTGCTGCTGGCCACCGGCTCGACGCCCTTCATCCTGCCCATCCCCGGCAGCGACCTGCCCGGCGTGGTGGCCTATCGCGACATAGCCGATACCGAGGCGATGATAGACGCGGCGGTCAATCATAAGCATGCTGTTGTCATCGGCGGCGGCTTGCTCGGCCTGGAAGCGGCCAACGGCCTGATGTTGCGCGGCATGAACGTGACCGTGGTGCATCTCGCCGACTGGATCATGGAACGCCAGCTCGACAAGACCGCCGCCGACATGCTCCAGGCCTCGCTGGAAACGCGCGGCCTGAACTTCCTGCTGTCGAAACAGACCGAAGCCCTGATCGCGAAGATTGGTCGTGTAGGCGCAGTGCACCTCAAGGACGGCATCGAGATCGCCGCCGACCTGGTGGTCATGGCCGCCGGCATCAAACCAAATACAGCGCTCGCCGAATTGGCCAAGCTGCATTGCCAGCGAGGGATCGTCGTCAGCGACACCATGCAGACCTACGATCCGCGCATCTATGCGGTCGGCGAATGCGTCAATCACCGCGGCACGGTGTATGGCCTGGTGGCGCCGCTGTTCGAACAGGCCAAGGTATGCGCCAACCATCTCGCCAATTTCGGAATCGCCCGCTATGTCGGGTCGTCGATGTCGACCAAGCTCAAGGTCACCGGTATCGATGTATTTTCCGCCGGCTCATTCCTGGGCGGCAAAGACACCGAGGAAATCCTGCTGCACG
>JAPLQT010000133.1:0-21609 GCA_026399515.1 Pseudomonadota bacterium
GCCTTTACCCGCTTCACCGCCAGTTCTCTGAATTCCGGCGTGTATTCCTGCTTCGGTATCTTCTTCAACTTCGCTTCTCCTTCCAATTTACCGGGGCGTTATACCCCATTTCTTGGAAGACGAAATTTCGGGGGAAGCTCAAGTATCTTCTTGAGAAACTCACGAAGGGTTTCAAATTTTTCAAGTGATATATCCAAATTTATTTCTTTGGCATCGTCGCCTAATTTCATTCCAATCGGTGGATCAGAGTGCTCATACCAGCGGCTACGATGTTTAATGGTCCCAACTTTTAACCATAAGTTATTGCCCTTCGCAACTCGATGGAAATAATCGATAACCTTGGCTTGGTCGATCTTGCGGATATGGTAAAGGTCATCAAGTATTAGAAATGACGCGCCATCGGCCACAGTAGATAGATCTGTGAAGAAACGTTGGAAACGAAGGATATTTTGATGCAAATATTCAACTTTATGAGAAACATACTTGGATTGCTCTTCTAAAGTGCCGACTGACTTCGCTCCGAGTGCCACTTTGTTTTTGATACTTGCTCCCGGTATTCCTCCATCTACTGCCACTTCAACACCAGCGATTTTTTCATCTGATAGCGTTTGCTTTGTCTGTTTTTCACTCGATTCCGGTACGCGGAGCTAATGTTCCAGCGCCGAAATAAGTGACTCTAGTTCTGTCGCCAATTGAGCCGTCTTGGATTTGCTAAATGGTGGCCGCTTAGGGATTGAATCATATAGTTTCTTCCAAAACGACTTCTTGCTGGCAGGCGCTGTTGCCGCGCTATCAAGCCATTTCTTAAATTCTTGAAGGCTTTTTATCAATACGCTGATGAGAACGTCGGGGTATGAGTGCCCCTTGAAAGTCTCCATATCCACGAATGCTATCGGGCGTCGGTCTATGGTCAGGTCTGCCGCGGTTTTTCGCAATAAACTTGATTTTCCTGATCCACGTCTTCCAAAAATAATATGGTGCTGATTGGATTTTGCGCGCGAAAGAACACCTGGGGCGGGTTCGATAAAGCGACGAGCGCCTTCAGGAGTGGCGCGGGTCACTTCTTCACACAGCACTAGAAGATCGTCTACGGCGGCTAAGCCTAACTGGGAACTTGCAGCAGCTTTCTTTGCCATTCCGAATCTCCGATTTGTTTTGACTAACTAGCTTGGTGGATATTTTGCGTCGGCCGGATCTACTGGATTGCCCCCAGGCCATGTATCGGTGGACTATGGATACGTTTATGGCTCAATGGCATTCAAGGCTATTCCCTTCCCATGACGCTGGCAATTTTCTACAACCGCTCATTTTCCTGAGGAACCGCCTTTCGCATTGCCCGACTGTTCGGCACCGACGCTGCCTTCTAGATCAACGTGCAACCGCAATACGATCTTGAAACCACCTATCGAGACATGCACCAGCGCATTGAGGCAGAAGTAGTGCCATTGGCGATAACAACTTGAACCTGAAGATTGGCCTTGGGCACGACATGTTTCAAGACCACTGCATGACGGTGCTGCTTGATGGAGCAGCCAAGCATATTTCGCGGAACATCCCGCACCGATTACCTGCCGCCCGCCGTGGTATTACAATATTTAATGACGTAATACCACCGGAGGCATTCCATGTCGACTACGCTCACCAGTAAAGGTCAGGTCACCATCCCCAAGCAGATTCGCGATGCGCTGAATCTGGCGCCGGGTTGTTCGGTGGATTTCGCCGTCAATCGCGAGGGCGATGTGGTCATCCGCAAGGTCGGCGCGCGGCCTGGCCGCGAGCCGGATCGCTTCGAGGCCGCTCGCGGCAAGGCTGACGTAAGATGGAGGACTGACGAACTGATGGCGCTGCTGAGCGACGCAGACTAATGCTGCTGGTCGACACCAACGTACTGGTCGACGTTCTGGAGAACGATCCGGAATGGGCCGATTGGTCGATCGGCCAGTTGCGTGCCCAATCAAAAATTCACCGGCTGGCGATCAACCCGATTATTTACTCCGAACTGTCGCTGACCTTCACGACTGTCGAGGCGCTGGATCAGACTATCGACGAACTGGATCTGGCGCTGATCGAGTTGCCGCGTCCGGCGTTGTTCCTTGCCGGCAAGGCGTTCGTTCGCTATCGCCGGCAAGGGGGCAACAACGTCCTGGCTGACTTCTATATCGGCGCGCATGCGGCTGTGTCTCGATACCCCTTGCTGACCCGAGATACCCGACGCTACACCGCTTATTTTTCCGACGTGAAGCTGATCGCGCCGGAAATTGCGACATGAACAGGGCTGCTATCGAATACCCTGCATCTCGCCAAATAGGCCGGCGCTGGGTCGATGGCGATGCCATGGATGTCGAGATTGCTGATTATCATTGAGGAACCAAGACATGGCTATCGCACGCGAGCAACTGAAAGGCATGGATTTCCGGGATGTCGCCACCGGTCGTCGGCTGGCGCCCGTACATCCCGGCGACGTGCTGATGAAGGACTTCATCGAACCGATGGGAATTACCCGCTACAAGGTGGCGAAGCTGGCAGGGGTACAGCAACGCCGCATCAATGAAATTTGCGCGGGAAACCGCTCGATCACCAGCGACACCGCCTTGCGCCTTGCCCGGCTGTTCGGCACTGAAGCTGCGTTCTGGATCAACCTGCAAGCGCAGTACGATCTTGAAACCACTTATCGAGACATGCACAAGCGCATCGAGGCAGAAGTAACGCCGCTGGCGCTAGCAGCTTAAGAAATCGCGCGGCGTTGATCTGACGTTGGTACATTTGTCAGGCGACCAAAACCTCCAATCCCTTCCGTTCGATCACTGACAACAGGCGCAACGCGGCACCGCTTGGCTTCTTCTCACCGTTCTCCCACTTCTGTACGGTCGAGACGCTGGCGTTAAGGTAGGCGGCAAATACGGCTTGACTGACATGTAGCTGCTCACGCAGATGCCGAATGGCGTCGGCCGTATAGGTTGGTGCCGGCACCGCTTGCACCTCGAAATCGCGCAGAGTCTGCTTGGTGACAACGCCAATCTCTTCCAGATCGCGAATTGTCTCCAACGCTTCCTTTATCATTCTGCTCATCATTTCACCTCTATCAATACCTGCCCCGCCAACGCGGTGGAAATTTGGCCTTCGGTCAGCCCCAGCAACTCACGAGCAAAACGCTGGTATAGCAACAGCTCCTTCGCTGTGATGTTGTCACGCTCGCTCTTTTCGAAACCGTAAAGGAAGAACAATACACCGGCGAATCGGGTGGCAATAATGGTGCGTGTGCTACCGCTCTTTCCTCGCCCTGGCAGGGCAACCCGATGCTTGAAAAGATTGCCGCCGAGATCGGCGTCGATCAGTCCGCGCTCCAACTGTGCCACGACAACAATCAAAACGCCATCGGTCACGCCGGCCTTGCTGGCCCAGCGCTGAAATGTCCTCGTCTTGAATGCCCGCATGCCGTATTATAGCACTAAGTGCAATAGACGATGGAAAGCCCCCGCGTTCTTCGACACGAAGAACTCGGCTGGTACTCTGAACCGGACTTCCTGCCAAATGATCGGTACGGCTATAGGGGGCAGGTCATACCCACGACAATAAGCCTTGACTGTTGGAAGGATAGTGCGTACAAGTACTGTGTGTTTGTCGTGTCAATATCTCTGCACTGTCGAAAGCCCCCCGTAGTCCTTCAATTCTCCGAAACTCCGCTTGGCAATTTCCGCATCTGTTGCGAAGTTGCAGCACAAACATATCCCCCAGAGCGTCATCGTGACGTTTTGGCTTTTGCAATAATCTAAGGAATAATTTTCATGGCACTAGGAACAGTTAAGTGGTTCAACGACGCTAAAGGTTTTGGCTTCGTATCGCCGGAGGATGGCAGTGAGGATCTTTTCGCCCATTTCTCCGCAATCAATATGCCCGGCTTCAAGTCACTGCAAGAGGGTGAAAAGGTTTCGTTCGAGGTGACACAAGGACCGAAGGGCAAACAAGCCTCCAACATCCAGAAAGCGTAATCCTCCTTCGTTGCGAAGGACTCGACCCGCCGTGGGAAACTATGGCGGTTTTTTTGTTTTCGCTATGTCAGGATCGGTCGGGTTAGTGTTTGAGGACGCCAAGCGGGTTGTCGGTTGTCCGTTGTCGCCGACAACAGCATCGTTAATGTCTTGCGCTTGGTTTCGCTGACGTCGCTACCGCTGCGACCGGTTCGGGATAGCGGATCACCACGATCTGCTCGTCGGGTTCAAGCCAGAACTCACCGTGTTGCCCCTTTTGGTTGCCGGTGATCAGCAGGATCAGGCCATCATCCTGACGTATTTCAGTGACGGTTTCCCACGCGAAGGTAGGATGGGAGTTGGTTCCGGTGCCGTTATAAACGTGGTCGTTCACTCGCACCTCGGACGCCGCAACCGAAATCTTGTTGGTCATAACCGTTCCCTTCTTGGCCCGTTGCAGCATTCGTCAGGCCGAGCCGACGACGCTGCTCTGCCGCAGTCGATACAATACTACGCTACGCCGATAACTTCAGTCGGAGTATTGGGTACATCACCGCACTTTGGATAGGATGGACTACTTCAGCAATGGATGATCCTTGGGCAACTGCTTTGCGTACCAGAGGGACAGCTTGTGTCGCATCGACTTTTCCGCGACCTGATCCTCCGGCAGCGGCTGCATGAGCTTGTCATGGACCAGCAGCCTGTAGATATACAGGAGCCTCTCACTCACCGAATCGGTGGGCTCAAACTCGGCGGCCTTGCGGCCCTCGGCATATTTCATCCCGGCGAGTAACGCCTCTTTGAATAACGCTGCTTCATTTTTCAATTTCTTCATGGGGCTCCCTGTCTGCCTTGGTGTGCGGGAATGATAACCTGTCCCTGCCTACCTCTCCTATATTCTGTTCTCTTGATGATATCGGCAATTCGATGTGGCGCCGCCGCATCACGCCGTTGAGGACCGCGACGCGATGAAGATTTGGGTCGATGCCGACGCCTGTCCCGCCGTCATCAAAGACATTCTCTACCGCGCTGTAGATCGGACACAGGTCTACTTGACGCTCATCGCCAACCAGATGCTCCGCGTGCCCCCTTCGCCATGGATACGGGCGCTTCAGGTGCCTTCCGGATTCGACGTCGCCGACCAGCGTATCGCGCAGGACGCCGAGGCGGGCGATATTGTGGTTACCGCGGATATACCACTTGCGGCGCTGGTGATTGCCAAAGGTGCAATTGTCCTCGATCCCCGCGGTGACTTGTTGGATGCAAGCAACATCCAGGAGCGGCTGACCATGCGAAATTTTATGGAAGGCCTGCGTAGTGGCGGCGTTGAGACTGGAGGCCCTGCCACATTCTCGGCGGCGGACCGGAAGGCCTTTGCAAACCGCCTTGACGGGCTTCTGGCGAGGCGATGCAGGTACGACCTTTAGTTGGGAACCATGGCCGGCTGCGGCAGGTCGCCCGTCAGCATCAGGACAAAGGGCTGTCGAAGAGCTTCGTCGCCGTTCGCTAGGAAGCGCCAACCCGCATCTGCGGCTATTACGCGCTGACGCTGGCAGAACTCGAGAGCCGGCATCTGCCGGAAGCCTGGCGCAAGAAGCTGCCGCGTCGCATCCCCGGTGTGCGGCTGGGCCGGTTGGCTGTCGATAGGCAGTATCAGGGCAAGAGCCTGGGCGAATTGCTGCTGTTATTCCTGTCGGCGAGAGTCACAGAGTAGTTGAGCGTCCAGCGTTGATCTGGTGGGGATCCATTTGGGGGTATGCCCGGCGCAATCTAGTGGAATGCGGCGCTGGTCCCGGGATCTATGCCGTCAGGGTTTGCCCTTGCAGGCAAAGATCAATTCTTTCTCAGAGTCGCCATAGCTCCTTTGATTGTCCTGTTCCAGAGTCGTGTAACCGGCCTCTTTACAAACTGCGCCTGCTTTTTCTAAACACGGGCCCCATGTGGCGGATTTGCAGGACGCGATATAGGCAGACTGACCGTTCTTGTAAAAGATCTCTGTCGGAGCAGTATTGAAAAACGCCTTAGACGGCGAAGCGCAGCCGGCCATTAGAGCCATAGCGCTAACGCAGATCATTGTCGAACAGGCCATTCGATTCGTAGCAGAAGAAAGATTCACGGTACGGTCTCCGAAAAACCAGCAAAGAGTAATTATTGCATAGATCATGGCCTTGTCAGGGACGGTACATCACGCATCCGTGACGTTCATCGGTGGTTGCCAGTCGGAGGATCAACCGGGGCCAATAGTGCACAAGTTGCCTGAAACTGGATTCCTTCGTCTGCCGCGGATCGTTGCCAACTCTACCTTTTATTCTTAAATTACTTATAATAAATACCCCGTCCGGTATGGTTTAAACGGGATGGCCGTTGAGCTTGCTCTCCAGGGTCTAGCACCGACCCGTCTTTCGGGGGACTAAACAATGAACGATCAGGTATCCAACGACGATTGGTGGTTAGGAGAGCCCGGCACAGCAGACGTGTCGCAATTCTCGGCGGAAGATGCGAGTGCCCCCGGGACGACACCGTTCCTGAACAACGTTCGGAGTTCGGACCGCTACCTGGTGCGCTGGAAGATGGCGGTCGTATTCGATGGTCAGGAAGGTCGACCGACCTATCATGGACGTACGCATGACTTGTCGCTATCGGGCACGGGAATGCTGACGGACATCAATCTCCAAAAGTCGAAATCGCCGGTAATCGTTCTCCTGGCACCTCCGCCATTGCATCGAAAGGAGCGGCCGAAGCTGATCGAGATCAGGTCGCGGCAACTGGACGTGGTCTATTCCGGGGAAAACAGAAGTTTCCGGTTGGGCTTCGCGTTTCTCGAATTCAAAAACGACGGTCTGGACTTCCTGAAAGACCGGCTGAGAACCCAAAGGCCGGTGTCTTTCTCCCGAGCGATTAAAGCGCTTTAGAAATGCCAAGACGGATGGACCTAGGGGGCTATCCGTAATCTGAAATCGACATCTCGGCGTGTCGCGCGCTACCACATTGGCATCCGTTGAATTCGGAAACCAAGCGGTCGGGTTCAGCCAAGACCGGCTCGCCGAAGTTTCAATTCGGATGCGAGCGAGCCACATTACAGCTTCATGACAGGGAAATTATCTTTGTTGAAGTGTGAAGTATTTCACGACGTCCCCCGGTTCATTTCCGGATAATAGATCGCGTTGGCGGAAAGCTTTCCAGAAACGGCAAGCACCGAACCTATTAACTAAAGCAAGGCGACGTTGGTAGCAGTCAGTCCGACCCCAAAAGCGATTCGGTAGGAAGTGAGGAAAGCGCCCCCGCGCTGAAAGGCGGCCCTGCGACCGGAGTCGATCTCCTTCCGGCAGCATCCAGGTCGCGTTGACCTTCATGTTCCGAGCAATCATGTCTAATTCACAGGAGTGGAATCACTTGAAAAATGTCAGAAATCTAATGATGGGCTTCGTTGCATGCCTTCCAATTTCGCTGGCGGCGGCACCGTCTTTTGCCGCAACGACCGGCGCCGGCACAAGCTTCACGTCGATCTCGGCAGGGTCACAGTCTCTTCACAGCCTGGCCCTCAAGTCGGACGGCAGCCTGTGGGCATGGGGCTCCAATCCTCAAGGCGAGATTGGGGACGGCACCACCAACAACGGCTTGGTGCCCAAGCAGATCGGTGTCGGCTACACGGCAATTTCGGCGGGAACGTCTCACTCCGCCGCCCTCAAGACCGACGGCAGTCTTTGGGCGTGGGGCTATAACGCAGACGGCGAGCTTGGTGACGGCACCATCAAGGATAGCTTGGTGATAAAGCAGATAGGTGTCGGTTACAGCGCGGTTTCGGCGGGAGGGCTGCACACGGTCGCACTCAAAGCAGACGGCAGCTTGTGGGCGTGGGGTGACAACTCCCATGGAGCGCTTGGCGATGGCACCACTAACAATAGCCTCGTTCCCGTAAAGATCGACACCGGGTACAAGGTGATTTCGGCGGGAGGGCTTCATACAGTCGCCCTCAAGACGGATGGCAGCTTGTGGGCATGGGGATATAACGCCGATGGGGAACTTGGTGATGGGACCACCGACGATGGCCTTGCGCCCAAACGGATAGGCACCGGAAGTTATACCGCCATTGCGGCGAAGTCCTCTCACACCGCCGCAATTGGATCAGACGGCAGCCTTTGGGTGTGGGGCCTGAATGATGCCGGCCAGCTTGGCGACGGCACCACCACCAGTAGACTTGTGCCATTCAAAATCGGCAGCGGCTACAAGGCGGTAGCAACAGGTCAGTCGCACACCGTTGCGGTCAAATCCGACGGGAGCCTGTGGGCCTGGGGAAGCAACGCGTCCGGTCAGTTGGGCGATGGCACGACGACCAATAGCCTTGTTCCAAAACAGATCGGCACGGCCGGTTACATCGCGATTTCAGCGGGAGTCTCCTACACCGTTGCCATCAAATCGGATGGCACCCTGTGGGCATCGGGATACAACGCGGATGGTGAACTGGGCGACGCCACCACGACCGACAGCAGCGTACCTAAACAGATCGGACTGATACATGACTGCTTGTTGAATTGGGCGGAGACGCATTACGCCGATTATTTTTCGCCGCAAGGAACCCAGACAGTGAATCTTGGGTTGGACTTCTTACGCTTCTATGCAGATACGAACACGTTTCTCGCAGTGACATCCAACGACGATCATTTGCTCTATGTCGGACCATTGTCGAACAACGCCACCCTGGATCTTGGCCCTGTTTCAACCTGGTATGCGGCAGCGGGTTGCAAATAGCCCTGGGGAATCCTTGTAGGGAAATCCCCCGAGTTAGTCAACACCACAATCATAACCATCGCCGAACCCTCGCCTTGTAGTTCAAGAACTCCTGTCCGAAGATGCCTGTGAGTTTAGCTTCCTCATGCGGACAGAATACAAAATTGAGAACCGCGAAGTAGCCTGCGGCAGCCAGGTAAAACGGCGGGGTGCCGACATAGGCGGCGAGCCCAAGCAACATTGAAACCATACCAAGGTACATCGGGTTCCGCGAAAAGCGATATACCCCACCGGTGAGGAGGCGTGCGGTGTGCGCAGTTGGACAGATTGCAACGTCGCCTTTCTTGAACAGCCACCAAGCCCGCATCATGATTGCAAAGCCTGCCACCGCCAGAACTGCGCCGACTACGGGAAACGAAACCCGGAAACCACCCGATACTGGAGGCAGCCAGTGCACCCCGACCGCGACAAGCGCAAACAGCATTCCAATTCGGGGCGGGCGAAAGTTGATGATATGCACCGCAGCCTCCTGTTGCCCACAGTTAGTCGATGTACCCATGGAAACGTATGCCAAGGGATATCTGTCTTGTCGTTACCCGGGAAGGCCTGAGTGGCCATGATTCCCAAGCCGGCGTCCTGAAATACGCGCTTAGTCGTGATGCCCTTCCCGAGTATCGGAACCTTCGTGTTCGTGCTTGCCGCAACGGCCGCGCAACCCGGTCCGAAATTTTTCGAGTTCTTCCGGCGTCATCTGTTCCCATCGATGGCTATGCCAGCGCCCATGACCACCGTGGCCACGGAAACCGCCGAACAATATCTTGCTCAGCAGCAGAACCCCCATGGCTTGCAGGTAATCGATCTCCTTGCCGCCGATAAACACTGTCGGTATCAGCCAATTCCACAGCGCCATCACCAGCAAGCCCAGTGCTGCGATGCCAAATACCGCCAAGACGATGATTTTTCCGCAGCGCGGTTTACAGTTCATGCTCATCGCAGATACTCCTTAAAGATAGAATTCGTCATGGATCGTTTGCAGTCGTGCCCGCAGATGCAACACTGCATAACGCTTTCGTGCCAGTAGCGTGTTCAATGCCAATCCGCTTTCCGCCGACATCTCTTTGAAGCTGCGTCCTTCAAGTTCGTGGGCGATGAATACGTCGCGTTGTCCGGTCGGCAGTTCGTCGAGCGCGGCATACAACTCCTTCATCAACACCGACCGCGCGTATGCCGCTTCCGGTCCGGTATCCGCCGATGGCAGAACATCCTCCAGCCAATGCTCGTCATCGTCCTCACCGGACGGTTGCGGCAGGGGCTCTTCCCTCTTCTTGCGAAAGCGGTCGATGATGCGGTTGCGTGCCACCCGATAAAGCCACGCGCCGATCTGCTCGATGGGTTCCGGCAGGCGATAGGCTTCAACCAACTCGAAGAACACATCCTGCAAGATGTCCTCAGCCTCGTTCGAATCGGGCACACGCCGCCGGATGAAATTGCGGAGACGCCCACGTTCGCGCGAGATGGTTTCGGTGATGCGATTATCCTGTTCAGCCATCAGCACAATCGCGGCTAAGGTCGTATCCATACCGATGAAGACGGATCACGACTGGAAATATTGTACGGGTCGTGAAGAAATGGGTAGGTTGCAGTACCCGGGATATGCGACTTCTTGCATCATAACGTGCGATGCCGCACAGATCGGCGACAATTTCGGTCAAACCTTGATAAAGATGCTTCGCCGACGCATCCACATGGCGATCGATCCGTAGAAAGCGACCATCGCCAGGGCATACACCAGCGACCCCAAGCGCGGGTCGGCGAACGCCGGCTCAATGATGCGGTCGTACGGCCAGCTCAGCGCGTTGGCATAATTGACCTTGCCGTCCGGCCGAATACCTGCCGGCCAGCGCAAGAGCCAAATGACGCGCGGCAGGAAGCCACTCAGGCAAAAGATAAAGAGTGGGTTGCAACCGAACGCCAGCGCCAGTTCGCGCCAGGAGCCGCCGTGCTTCCGGATCTCCAGCAGCCAAACCAGCGCCGCCATGACCAGCGCGGCCCAACCGCTGGTGAATACGACGTAGCTGCTGGTCCATATCTTCTTGTTCAGCGGCATGACTGCCGACCAAACCCACCCGATCAAGATCATCGCCAGGCCGGCAACAACCAGGCGTGCCACGACGCGCAAGCTTGGCGGATTCGACGCCGGATACCGCCCGATCAGATAACCGATCAATACCTGCGCAATACACGGCAGCGTACTGACCATTCCTTCCGGGTCGAATGGAACACCCTCGCCCTTGTAAAGGTGGTTCGCGCCGAGTAGCGCACGGTCGACGGCAGTTCCCCAGAAACCTTCGAGCGAATACGGATCGTCCGCCGCTCCGAACGTGAGGCACAACGCCCAGTAGGCCAAAAGGATGCCCGCGGCAAAGATCGGCAATGCGCGTTGCGGAACCAGCCGAACCACGAGCGCCGAAAAGAAATAGGCCAACCCGATGCGCTGCAATACACCCAGCCAACGCAACAGATCGAGGTTGCGCCAGACCAACTCCCCTTCGTCCGACCAGCGTATGAACGGCGAAAGATTCAGAAACAGGCCCAAGCCGAATATCCACAATGTACGCCTGGCGACGTGGCGGTAAAAAGCGTCCGAATGGACCGGCAATGCAAACGCCATGGCATTGCCGACGGCGAAGAGAAAGAACGGAAATACCAGATCGGTAAGCGTACAACCATGCCAAGCCGCATGCGCCAGCGGCGGATATAGGTGCGACCACGACCCCGGATTGTTCACGAGGATCATCAGCGCGACGGTGGCGCCGCGAAAAACATCGAGCGACAGATATCGTTGGTTGGCCATGGTGTTCCCTGTAGTTGTTCTTGGTGGCCGCCACCGGGTTCAGCCTGGCCTTATCCCCGGCTCGGTGCTATAAATTCTCTAGTGCCGACTGCTCATGTCATCACTCTGAATCATGGAAGATAAGCGAAAGATTCCGCGGGTTCTCGTTCATTGGCACAGTGCCATCGTCTCCGAGGCAGACGGCGAGCCTGTGACGACTCAAGGCATGACATATGACATCAGCGACGATGGGGTTTCGGTGATCTGTCATCGCAGCATCCCGGTCGATGACGTTGTAACCGTCTATCTGCTGATCCACACCGGCATCGAAGATCATCCGGAATTGGTTATCGAGGCGCAGGGCAAGGTCATTTATAACGTCTTTTCGGGTGAGCAGGGGGGCTTCCGCCTGGGCATTCGATTCATCAAGTTCGCGGGAGCGAGCGAGAAAATTCTACTGAAATACATGCCCACGAATTCCGGTTTTGGTGCGCCTCCGCACAAGACCGTACCCCAGCCCGAGACGACTGCTCTGCCTGCAAAGACGGCACCGGCCGAAGATGAGGCGCCCGCCACCGTTCGACCAGGATAGCTCAGCCCTTGCCGCCTGCCAGCCACGCGTCGATGACCGGCAGACGTTCGTTGCGCACCTTGATGCGATAAGCGATGTTGGCCATCGCAGTTTCCGCATCGCGCCGCGAGCCGGCGGCCAGGTGCTCGGCGGCATAGGCTTTCAGCTTGGCGATCATCGCGGGATCCGCCGATTCGGACGCCAGGCGCGGGAAATACCGGCTGCGTGAGCTGCCATCGACCTTTTGGTTGACGACCGCGATATGGGCAAGGGCAAAATCGAAGGCGAGGTCGGGATGCAGTCTTGCCACGTGGCTCAACATACCGGCGCTGTTGGTCTCCCCGGGTTCCTGGGTCAACGCCAGATCGAGTGCGCGACGCGCCAGGCCTTCATCCTGCGTCGACGCCAGCAGCTCATATAGCTGTTCCTTCACCATTGCCGTCTTCTCGGCCAGCGCCGCGGCATGCAATTGATCCCAGGTTGCCGCATCGGCATGAAGTGCGACGACGCCGAGGATCGCCTTGCGCACCAGTGGGGAAACGGCGGTCGGATCGGTCGCCTGCGCGGCATAGCGGCGGCGTGCTTCATCGATCGACGCTGTGTCTCCGAGCACCCCCAGGACTCCGATCAGCTCATTGCGAAGAATTGCGACGGTATCCAACTCGTCGGGGCGCGGTGTCCAGCCGATTCTCGCGAACACCGGGGTCAGCCGCGCAATCGCGAATTTCTGGAATACCGGCTTGCGCGTGTCGTCGCCTTGGTAATAGGCGTTTATGGCCTCGAAAACCCCGGCGATCTTTCCCCAGATTTGCGGGTCGGCGTCGATCGACGTGGCCTTGGCCAGGTCGAGAAAGTCCGACACCGGTTGCAGGCCCGCCAGGCCCAGCGACCAAGTGTCGGAAAGCAAACCCAGTTGATCTATCGGTGCCAGCGCGCCGAAGTTCCCGGCGATTGTCCGGAAATGCCCGGGTGCATAGACGGTGCGGTAATAACCGCTTTGACCGGGATTGACGATGACCGGCGCACAACCCGGCACGCTCACCGTCGCCTGGCCGCCGCTCACCAGCGCGCGGACCGGCGCAGCGCCGCCGATCGTCTGCACCATCACCGGCACACGCCAGGCCAGCGGTGTCTTGTCCGGCTGGTCCTTGCTGAATTCGGTTTGTGTCAGGCGCAGGGTGGTCGTGCCGGCATCGCAGACGGCCGAGTCGACGCGTATCATCGGCACCCCCGGCTGCAAGGTAAATTCGTGCGCGATCACGGTGATCGGTTGACCGCTGACCTTTTCGATTTCGCGCCACAGGTCGTCCGTTACCGTGTTGCCATAGGCATGCGCCTTGATATAGCGCCGCACGCCATCGCGCCAGGCGGCGGCGCCGACATAGCCTTCCAACATGCTGATTACGGCTTCACCCTTCTGGTAGGTGATATCGTCGAACGCCTGGCTCGCCTGTTCGACGGTGTCGACATGCTGGACCACGGGATGGGTGGTCTTGAGCGCGTCGAGGCCCATCGCCCGTTCGCGTTCCCGCACCGCCGCGAGCGCCGTATTCCATTCGGGATGGAGGCGCCTGGTGGTGCGCGCTTCGATCCACGATGCGAATCCTTCGTTGAGCCAGATGTCGTCCCACCAGCGCATGGTCACGAGGTTGCCAAACCATTGATGAGCCATCTCGTGGGCCGCAATGCTGAACGCCCGTTGCTTGTCGGACTGCGTCGATATCGACGGGTCGAGCAGGATCGCTTCCTCGAAAGTGAATATCGCTCCCCAGTTCTCCATGGCGCTGAAAAACCGGCTGCTCCCGGGTGCGGCGACGTTGTCCAGCTTCGGCAAGGGATAGCGGACGGCGAAATACTCGTTGTATTCACGCAGGATCGCCTTGGAAGATTCGAGCACGAAAGCCGCTTGGGAAGTGGCGCCCTTCTTGGTGATCACGCCCAGCTCGGTTCCTTCCGCCTGCAAGCTGGCGCGATCGAATTCGCCGAGCCCGAAAAACAGCAGATAGGTCGACATCTTCGGCGTTTGCGCGAACCTTACCCGTGTGAGGCCGTTGCCCAGATCCGATCTCTTGGCGATCGGCATATTGCTCACCGCCATCTCGCCGCTGGGCACGATCGCTTCGAGCGCGAAGGGGGTCCTGAACGCCGGTTCGTCCCAAGACGGAATCACGCGCCGCGCATCGGAATTCTCGAACTGGGTGTATAAGGCGCGCTTCGGTCCGGTCGCGCCGAGGTAATCAAGCGCAAACATGCCGGATGCCTGTGTCCCTATCTTTCCGGTGTAGTCGAGCGCGAGCCGGTAGCGGCCCCTCGCAATGATTTTGTCGAAAATGAAGGTGGCGCTTTGCTCGTCCGGGTTCATCCGCACCAAGGGAGCCGGATACCTGGCGGCTCCCTTGCTCAACACGACTTTCGAAAAGCTCAGATCGGCGGCATTCAAGGTAATGCTGGTCGTGGCTTGCAGCACTTCGATCGCGATCACGACCTTGCCTTTGAAAGTCAGCGAAGCGGCATCCGGAACAATTGTTACATCATAGTGGGTGGGGCGAACGGTGCGCGGTAGCTGCGTTGTCGTGGGCGCCGAAAAAGCTTCGGGAACGATCACCAGACCGGCAAGTACAAACCAGGAAATTGTAATGAGGGTGCGATGCATAAGGGGCCTCCAAGAATTGATGAATTATCGCCTATATCGCACGAGGCGCCAGACGATGGCATCGATAATTTCGGTCCGTCATGAGCCCGGTGGAAGACCCTACTTGCTTCAATTGGTTACCGGTTACCATAGACAAGCTGTTATAAACTTGTTCGGCTACATGCCGGCAGACCCGGCGGATAGGCTTGTTGCAGGTACGATAGGTTATGAACCACGCTTTGATGTTGATACGAGGATAAGTCATGGGTGTTTTTGCCAGGTTGCTGGTTGTCGTCATGCCGCTTTGGATCGTTGTTACTGCGCCCGCTCAGGGACGGGACTGGAGGGTCATCAAGGATTCCGGCACGATAATCGCTGCGACGGAAGGTGGATTCTATCCATTCAATTTCTTCGAGGGGCCGAAGTTGACCGGCTTCGAGGTGGAACTTGCCGAGGCTGTCGTCGGCAAGCTGGGGCTGAAGATGGAATGGCGCGTGGTTGCGTTCGATGCGCAACTGGCGGCGATTAGCCAGGATCGCTTCGATTTCGCCATCGCTTCCCACGGATATACCGCGGAACGCGCCAAATCGGTCGATTTCGCCAATCCGCACTATTGCACGGGCGGACAGATCGCCGCGGTCAAGGGAGGACCGTTGACCATCGCCGCCCTCAACGGCAAGACCGTCGGAACCCAGCTCGCCACCAGCTACTTCGACAGTGCCAGGAAGATCAGCGGAGTGACGGCGGTCAAGACCTACAAGGCCGACTCGGATGCGTTCTCCGCCCTGAAGGCGCGGAAAGTCGACGCCTGGATTTCCGACAAGTGGCTGATCAAGTCGACGCTGGAGAAGAATGCGGATTCCGGCGTCGTCGCGGGAGAGCAGGTTTTCGTCGAGCGGGTATCCATGATCCTGCGCAAGAACAACAGGGAATTGACCGACCAGTTGAATCGCGCCCTGGCCGAAGTTATGAAAGATGGTACTTACAACACACTGTCGCAAAAATATTTCAAGGCCGATATTTCCTGCCGCGGCTAAGATCAAGAGGCGCCCAAGAACATGAACTGGACCAGGGGGCATCCGCAATGGGCCATGTTCGCTTCGATGATCGGGCTGCTGGTCTTCCTCTGGATCATGGCCATTCCACTCTCTCTGGCGCCCGCTCCCATAGGCCCGGCGGCGCAGCAGTTTGCCGAAGGCGCCAGAGTCACTGTGTGGCTGACGCTCATCTCCGGCTTGGTCGGAATCGTTCTCGGTATTTTCGCCGGCCTGGGCAAGCTCTCCACCTTCCCGCCGCTGCGCTGGCTATGCAACATCTACGTTTGGCTGATCCGCGGTACGCCGTTGCTGCTACAGATTCTCTTCGTTTGGCTGGCGCTGCCGTCCATCCTGCCCGAGGGGATCGAGCTTTCCGATTTCGCCTGTGCCGCCATCGCCTTGTCGCTGAATGTCGGCGCCTACAACGCCGAATGCGTGCGCGCCGGCATTCTCGCGGTTCCCCGAGGACAATTGGATGCGGCGCGCGCTTTGGGCCTGAGTCCGTACTTCACATTCGTGCACGTGGTGCTGCCGCAGAGCATGCGAATCGCATTGCCGGCGCTCGCCAATAATCTTGCTTCCCTGGTCAAGGATTCCTCGCTGGCGTATGCCATCAGCGTGGTCGAGCTGACCATGATCGGATATCGGGTGCAGGCGGAGAGCTACCAGCCGATACCGGTGTTTATCGCCGTCGCAACGATCTACCTGATCTTGACCACCGCGTTTACGACTCTGACGGCAGCACTGGAAGCTCAGCTGGACGTCGGACGGAAACAATGAAGCGCGGTGTTCAACATCGCTCTGCGCAGGCGGATTGTAATCCCGGGCATCTGGGCGTATTGTTCGGGCATACTCGCACAGCTCGATCGTAGGGAGCACGGGCACAGGCAATAGCCAACCCAAATCCCGCCTCGCTACCGTAAAATCGTTTGTCGCAACTGCTCATGCCACTTTTCTGAATCATGGATGATAACCGAAGGAATCCGCGGGTCGTGGTCCATTGGCGCAGTGCTATCGTCACCGAGGTACATGGCGAGCGCGAGACAACTCAAGGCGTCACGAACGATATCAGCAGCGACGGGGTCTCGGTGATTTGCCATCGCAACATTTCTCCTAATCATACTGTAACCGTCTATTTGCTGATTCACACGGCCAGCGGAGACAATCCGGAAGTGGTCTTTGAGGCCCAGGGCAAGGTAATGAATAACGTCCTCTCCGGTAAACAAGGGGGCTTCCGCCTTGGCATTCAATTTCTCAAGTTCGCCGGCGACAGCAAAAAAATGCTGGAGAAATACATCCCCAAGAGCCGGAGTTATGGCCCGGCTCCGACTGTGACTCCGCCCGCGAAGACGGCGCCAGTTGCCGGGACGGCGGCGGCTGAAGACTTGGCGCCCGCTGCAGACGCAGCCTCACCCGCGGAAGCAGCGCCGGCCGAAGATGCGGCACCCACTGCGGACGCGACACCGGACGAGGACGTGGCGCCCGCCACGGAAGCGGCACCGGCTGAAGACTCGGCACCCGCCGCAAAACCTCCCCAGTAAGCGCAACGGAACCCGGTGCCAGACAGGATCCCGCTGTCATGGCGAGATTTCGGGCATTCCGTCCAGGGAATGGGCCCCGTGTGCCGTTCTGCGCCGCCCGGGTGGGCGTGTTCCGTGCCGGACAAGCAAACTACCGTTCTGACAGTACCTAACAATAGGTATAGACTTACATATATCTTTTATGCTTGTCGGGCTGCGACGGCACATCGCAAGGAGCACGAACATGTTGAAGAAACTGAGCGTCAAATCCCAGTTGGTCGGAATGTTGGTCGGGATCGTGCTGCTGCTGGTTTCCTTTGCCATCGTGGTCTGGATTGCGGTTGGTTCCATATCCGTGGCTGCGGACAGCATGGGTCAGGGCAAGGACGTGGTGGCCGATATCTTGCCGCCACCACTCTATGTGCTGGAAGCCGAGTTGACCGTATTGCAGCTCCAGGACGCGAAGGGGGAGGACGTAACGCCCCTGATCGTGAAACTTGCCTCCCTGAAGAAGGAATATGACGATCGGAATGCCTTCTGGGAGAAAGAGGCACTCGACCCCGCAGTCAAGCAGGCGCTGCTCGGCGAACAGAAGAAGGCGGCGGATAACTTCTGGAAACTGGTGCTCGGCGACTATGCCACGGCCGTCAAGCAGGGCGACAGTGCGCGTGCGCGTCAACTTGCCGGGGATGTATCGAAGTCTTACCTTGCCCACCGCAACGGCGTTGACGCCACCGTCAAAGTCGCCTCGACGTACGCCGACAACACTTTGGCGACGCTACAGGGAACCTCGGCGCGGGTACGCTGGCTGGTGCTGTTGATGGCTGGCGGCGGCGCTCTGCTGGCGACGGTAGCGATGACGCTGGTGGTAAGTGAAATCATGCGCCGGCTCGGAGGCGAGCCTCTGACAATGATGGATGCGACGCAACGCATCGCGGACGGCGACCTCACCGTGGAGTTGGCGGTCGCACGGGGCGACCACACCAGCCTGCTGTCGTCGATCGGAGAAATGCAATCCAACCTGCGCAAGACGATTACCCAGTCGCGTGAAGCCGCCGATCAGGTTGCCGACGCGGCGCGCGGTCTCGCCGCCAGTTCGCAGCAGGTATCGCGAAGTTCTTCCCAGCAGAGCGAGGCGGCGGCCTCGATGGCGTCCGCGGTCGAGGAAGTCACTGTCAGCATCAGCCACGTTGCCGACAGCGCCGCCAGCGCTCGTGGAATGGCTGAAGAGACCGGAAATCTGTCTACCGAAGGAAAGAACCTGGTGCAGAACACCATAGGCGAGATCAACAAGATCGCCGAGTCCGTCACTCGTTCGAGCGACGTCATCAAGACTCTTGGCGATCAGTCGAACCAGATTTCCGGTATCGTCAACGTGATCAAGGAAATCGCCGACCAGACCAATCTCCTGGCGCTCAATGCCGCCATCGAGGCTGCGCGTGCAGGCGAGCAGGGACGCGGGTTCGCGGTCGTTGCCGACGAAGTACGCAAACTCGCCGAACGGACGACGTCATCGACCAAGGAAATCGCAATCATGATCGACGCCGTCCAGCAAGGTACGCAGTCGGCGGTGGGCCAAATGGAGGAAGGTCGCAACCAGGTCGGTGACGGAGTCCAGATGGCCGCGAAGACCGGCGACTCGATTGCGCGCATCCAGACGGCGACGCAGCAGGTAATTGTCGCCATCGAGGATATCTCCAATGCCCTGCGTGAGCAGACTGCGGGGGGCCAGCAGATTGCCCAGAACGTGGAAAAAATTGCTCAGATGACTGAAGAAAACAGCGCGGCGGTGGGCGCGGTTTCCCAGTCGGCAGATCGTCTGGAACAATTGGCAGTCGCCCTGAAATCGTCGGTCGACAAGTTCAGGGTCTGAGACTCCCGGATCCAGACCTGCGCAACGCCGCAATAATCGCATCGAGTCGACTACGCTGAGCGTCGTCGAGGTGGGTGCAGCCGAATGCCGTTACGGTCATGGTTTCGATATCCGGAGTGGCGGGAGCTGCTGATCTGCGCCCTTCCATGGCATTCTTCATCGCCAGGAGCTTGAGCGTGCGCCTGTCCATCTGGAACGCTTCGGGCGATGGAATATCGAGTGAGGATTCCAGTTGCAGCAGCAGTTTGTCGAGCGTTGCGCCGCTCTTCCCGTGGTCGTCGCGGCTTTCGCCGCCGGACTTGTAGCGCGCCTGTAGTGCTCCCTCCCAGCTGGAAGGCAGGCTGGGCAGTCCTGCCCAGCGGGCTTCGATATCGGCGGACGGCATCGCGGGAGCGGCCGATTCGAGCTCTTGGCACAGCGCCAGCTTGGCGATCAGGGCATCGCAGGTGCGATTCCAGGAGCGCTGGGCGCTGCCTGCCACATGTGCCAGGGCTTGCTCGCGCGCCGCCCGATAGCTGGACTCCAGCCTGGCCGCCAGGTTTCTGGGCGCTTCTCCCGCCTTGCGCCATTCCGTGTCGACGCTTGCCACGACGCGCTTGATGTCGGCCGGCGGCGTGTCCTGATGCAGTTCTCGCAGCCGCGCGACCAAAGCTTCGCGCGCCGCCTGATTGGCTTTGAGTCCGGCATCCCGGGCGCTGAATGCCGCTTCGCGCTGACTCATCAGGGCGTCGGTCGCCGCCTTGAATTCCGCCCACAACTGGTTCTCTATCCTGCGGGGGAGCGGCTGTGATTTGGCGTGGCTTTGCCATTGCGACTGCAAACCGCGAAGCTTGGTCATGAGGTCGCGGCCTTGCGCGTCCTGGCCCAACGCCTTGGCGCGAACGATCAGTTGCTCGCGCTCCGCTTGGGCGCCGGCCTGCACTTCCTTCAATGGACCTTCCAGCCGGGCGACGCCGGCCTTCATGCGCTCCATCAAAGCGGATTGTGCCTTGTGCGGCACGGTATGTTCGATCGGCCCGAGCTTGCGCCATTCGGTTTGAAAATGCGCCAGCGCTTTTCCGATTTCCTTCCAGTCCGACGCCGCTCCCGGGTCATCGGCGCTTAGGTTCAGCGCATCCAGGGCGACCAGCAGGTTTTTTCGCGCGGCCAGGTTTTCCTGCCTCGCCTCGTTCAAGCGCGCCAGGTGCGCCGCCACCGGCAGGTAGGCGGTCTTCAATGCCCCTTCGAAACGCTGCCAGAGCGGCTTGCTGGTGGCTCCACCCAAGCGGTCCAGCTCTTTCCAGCGTGCCCGCAACTGCTCGATGTTTTTCTCGAGTTGCTTGATCGGCAGTTTTATCGGACGCGATCCTTCCGGCGTAACGGTCGAAGCGGCGAGCGCCTCGGCTTCCAGGACCAGCTCGTCGCGCACTCGTCCGCCGCCCCAATGCTGCCAGCCCTTTAGGCGCGAGAATTCGGCCTGCAATGCCGCTATGCGTGCCTGTAGCGCGGCGCCGTTACCGCCTTTGGCGGAGGCGGTTTGCAACGCCGCCAGTTGTTTGCCGGCCTCGGCCAGGTGCCCCGCGGCGAGCGCGGCTTCTATTGCATTCGCCGTTTCGGTCAATGCCTGAATGCGTGCCTGCGACGCCACCTTGTCCTTTTCGCTCACGCGAAGGCGATTTTCCTTTTGCAGTTTCCTGCGCGCTTCATCATGGAAGTGCAGCCACTCTTCGAACCGGGCGTTCAGCGCGCCGGCGATGCGCAGGTCGGCGATCGGCGGCAACCCTTGCCAGCGCTCGGTCGCCGCTTGCAAAATCGCTGCCGAAGGCGGACTGGATTTCCCGCCGTTCGAACCGGCATTCTGCGGCGCCTGGCTTTCCCGCAACTCGTCGAGTTGTGCCAGCCTGGCTGCTATCAGTCCCGCGTCCTGCAAGGCCGACTGCATGGCTGCGCCGAGAGCCGCAATGGCGCCATCCTCGGCTGTCGGCGGGGTCGCGGGCGACGGCATGGTCGCCAGTACCGCCCGCGATTTTTCGCCGGCTGTGGCAAGCATGGCGGCAAGTTCGCTCGGCCCCGCGCCGCCTGCGGCAGCAACCACACCGGCGCAAGCTGCGTTCAAATCCGCCAGCGCCTGCTTTGCGGCGGCTGACCAGCGGCTGACGGTGCGCTTGCGCTCGCCGCGTTCGCGCATGAGTTCCGCAATGCTTGCCTGGAGTTTGGCGAACCGGTTTTTCTGCTCGTCCTCGATCAACGCGGCGTCGAGAATTTCCCATGCCTGGTTGAGTTCGACCAGGCGATTGGCCGGAATCATCGGCGCTTCGACCAACGTGGCGGCGGCCTCGATCATTTCAGCGGCGCTGACGCGAGTCTCACGCCGTTTGACCAGGGTTTCATAACGTTGCTTGGCGAGGCTGTGGACGCGCCGGTCGTGTTTGCGGAACTCGCGCTCGGCGGTCCTCAACACATCTTCA
>JAPLQT010000133.1:21629-25075 GCA_026399515.1 Pseudomonadota bacterium
ACATCTTCACCTTCCAGCGCCAGCACGGCGGAGAGTTTGTGATCGACGGAGGGCGCATCGATCGCCAGCGCCAGGAGCTCCATATCGTTGCCCAGAGCCGCTTGCAGTCTGCCTTCCCACGCTGCCCCGGATGCGGCCTGGTGCATAGCTTCCGCGCCCGCTTCGGCCTCAGGCTGGCTTTTCTTGATGATCTTGCTGAACATGTTATTACGATACCCGAACTTTGTGGATCGCGCATTGTGCCATTTGTAGCGATACTCTACCCGGCTGCATCGCCTAAACTAACTGTCATGATGCGCGGGCTATGCCCCAGATCATGAAAGTTAGCGGCATTCCCATGGCCCCCCGCCCCCTGCCCCCGCCCCAGGGCTGGGGTTAAATGTGCTCGCTACGCTCGATATACCAAGCACCCTCTTCGGCGTATTACGTTAAGACTGACGCCACGGTGCGTGGCTGAACTCCGCCACCAGGAAATCCACCATGGCTCTTACTTTGGGCGAGAGATTGCGGCTGCTCGGATAGCTTGTCACCAGCGGCACCGGCTCGACATGCTGCCAGTCGGCGAGAACCGGCACCAGCGCGCCTCGTCGGATGGCATCGCCGACAATGACGTCTGCAAGACAGGTAATGCCGATCCCGGCCAGGGCGAGTTGCAGCACCATTTCCGCGTTATTGGCGATGACGTTGCCGTCGATGTTGACCACGCGTATGCCTTCGTCGGTATCGAACGACCAGCGGCGCAATGCCGGCAGGCTGGTGATCCACAGGCAGTTATGGCGATGCAGGTCGTCAGGCGTCTGCGGCGTACCGAATTTCTCCAGGTAGGCCGGGGCTGCGCAGATGACCCGCGTCACGTTGCAGATGTGGCGAACCACGGCGGTGGTCTCCGCGGGCATCCCGATCTGGATCGCCAAATCGACATGTTCATCCGAGGCCGCGATCGACTCATCGCTGATGGTCAGGTCGAGCGCGATTCCGGGATGTTGCTCAAGGAAGTGCGGGATGGCTTGCGTCAGTTGATGCACGGCGAACACCGAGCCGCAGCGCAGCCGCAACAGCCCGCGCGGACTGGCTGAAGCTTCCCGGATCTCGGCTTCCGCATCATCCAAGGCCATCAGGAGAGGGCGGACACGGTTGAAGAAGGTCTCACCTTCAACGGTCAGTTGCAGGCGCCGGGTGGTCCTGTGCAGCAGGCGGCTGCCGAGCCGGTCTTCGAGCCGCGACACCAGCTTGGACAAGGCAGACGGAGTCAATCCCAGCTTGCGCGCTGCGGCAGAGAATCCGCCGGATTCGACAGAAACCACGAAAGCATTCATCTCTTCGGCGCGACTCATGCCCCTATTATGGAATATTTTTCATAAGTGTTGTTATGATCTGATAGATTGTTATTAGTTTTGACATGAGTAGACTTCGAATCAGCGGTGGTGCACCGCATCATTTACAGGAGTTCAGTCATGACCCGAATCGATATCGTTGCCCTTGAACAGCAAGCCCGGCAAATGCGCGCCGAGGAAATGCGCAGGCTCGGCGGGATTTTTTCGGAGAGCATGGGTGTTTACTTCCGCGGGCTGAGCAGGATGCTTACGTCGCTGGCAAAGCTGCTCAACGAAGCTTTGCGGCGTCTAGTTTCATCGAACCCGCAAGGACTCCGTCAGCATTGATCCGTTCCGGCCGCGCCGTCACAAGAGAGTCGGCGGCGCACGGCCAAGCTCGTGGCATAGCTCAATGTCCACAAAGGCAACGCCTTCGGTAGTAGACTCGGCTTGATCTCCGCTGCGTTAGGGGTTATGTTTTCCCCGATACGCAGAGCATGCAGTTTGGAAATCTCGGCGCCTCGAAACCTAACTCGGCGATTGCCTAATCTTGAAGACCAGTGCGTCAGCGAATGATGGCATACCAACGCGTGACGAACGCTCCATCATCACGCATTCACTGACCAGCGGCGCCGAAGAAATACTGAATACCCTCCTCGATAACCTCCCCAGCGGCGTGACCATATTCGGGGCGGATTTCGAGATGATCGTCTGCAATGCGAAATTACGGGAGATGCTGGAGTTTCCTCCCGAACTTTTTTCCGATGGCCTGCCTTCGCTTGAGAAGCTCTTTCACTTCAACGCCAGGCGCGGCGAATACGGCCCCGGCGATCCGGACCAGCAGGTCGCAGCAGCCCTCGATCGCGCGCGAAAGATGCAGCCCCATGTTTTCGAGCGCACCCGGCCCAATGGTACCGTCCTGGAAATCCGGGGAACGCCGATGGCGGGTGGCGGATTCGTCTCGATCTATACCGACGTCACCGAGCGCAAGCGGGCCGAAACGGCACAGCAGGAGAGCGCCGCACAGATCAGGCTCATCTATGACACCGCCAGCGTCGCCATCTTCGACGTCAATATGCAAGGCGTGATCACCCACGCCAACCAGCGCATGGCGGAAATGTTCGCATGTTCGATGGATACCCTGATCGGCAGCGAATATGTCGCCCATATACACCCCTCGGAGCGGGAAATAGGCCGGGAGAAGATGCTGGCCTTGATGGCCAGCAACATCCACAGCGTCGACCTGGAGCGCCACTATTGGCGCGAGGATGGCAGCGAGTTCCTCGGCCACCTCACCGGACGGCAGATCCTGGGCAGCCAAGGCCAACCCGTCGGACTGGTGGGCGTCATCATGGATGTTACCGAACGCAGGCAGTTGGAAGAAGTTCAGTTGCTCGCGTCGACGGTCCTGAACGCGGTGGGCGAAGGCGTGTATGTGACCGATGCCGAGAACCGGATCATCAGCGTCAACCCGGCCTTCACCAAAATCACGGGATACACCAAGGAAGAAGCGATCGGCCGAAATCCGCGCATGCTTTCCTCCGGCCAGCATGGGCCGGAGTATTACCGGGAGATGTGGGAAAAACTCGATAGCCTCGGAAGCTGGCAGGGCGAAATCAGGAATCGACGCAAGTCGGGTGAAATCTTCGTCGAGTGGCTGTCGATAAACCAGGTTCACAACGAGCATGGAACTCTCAAATATCATGTCGCGGTGTTCTCCGACATCAGCGACCGCAAGGCGGCGGAGATGCGCGTGCAACACCTTGCCCACCATGACTTGCTCACCGACTTGCCGAATCGCACGCTGTTCACCGACCGCCTCCAGCAGGCTCTGGCAAAAGCCAAAAGGGACAAGACGCGTTTGGCGCTGATGTACCTCGATTTCGACCAGTTCAAGCCGGTCAATGACACCTTTGGCCACGCCGTGGGCGACCTGCTCCTGAAGGACGCCGCCAAGCGCATGCGGCACTGCATGCGTGAGTCTGATACCGTGGCGCGGATCGGCGGGGACGAATTCGTCGTATTGCTGCCTTCGGTCGAGTCCGAACAGGATGCGCTGGGCGTGGCCGAAAAACTCCGGCTCGCCCTGAGCCAGCCCTTCGAATTGGCCGGTCACGTCATGAGCATCTCATC
>JAPLQT010000098.1 GCA_026399515.1 Pseudomonadota bacterium
GGTTTTTGTTCATCGCCCCGCAGCTTCGGATTGGGCTTCCTTCAGACCCCGCCTCGCGGCGACGCCCTTGCCCTTTTCCTTGCCTTCGGCTCTGCAATACCTGGCCATCGGACTTTCACCGACGAAGTAACGCGCCATGCCCGGCGCACACGTGGAGCTGACCGGCGCTGCGCGGCTTTATCGCGCAGCGTCCAGCGACCGAAGGGAGCGAGGTCGAGCGCCGGGTTGGGCAGTTGATTGCAATAGAAGCTGATGAAGCCGAAAGTCGGCGCTCGCGATACGGCGATAAGACAAAAGTGTGTCATTTGGCATTATTCATTTTTGACGAGACAGATTCCATCTGTAAGTAAATAGGCGACTACATCTTCTCTTTTTAGGCAATCGTGTTCTGAGAGACCTGAGATACGTTTTGCTGTGCATTGATCGGAGTAAAGCCAGCAATCGACAACATCGTCAAAGAACAACGCAAACCCTGCGAGGAGTACTCCGAGCAAAGCGAACGTAAGTCCTGTCACAACAAGTCGACGTTTGTGCGGCAGCTTAAATGTGGCTAGCAGCCTGTCGGACTTAACCGATGTTATGCTATAATCATAGCCATTGAATCAGACGGACATTGCCATGGCCTTCCACCCGATAGATCGAGACACCGACTACCTGCTGCCGCCCTCGGTGCAGGAATGGTTGCCCGAAGCGCACTTGGCGCGCTACGTTGTCGATGTGGTGGAAGGACTGGACCTGTCGGCACTGGAGCGGGCCTATGCCGGGCGTGGCAGCGAGGCTTATCACCCGGCCACACTACTCGCGCTGTTGATCTACGGCTACGCCACCGGGACGTTCTCCAGCCGCAAGATCGAGCGGGCGACCTTTGATTCGCTGGCCTTCCGGTATATCGCCTGCAACCGGCATCCGGATCACGACACGCTGGCGACCTTCAGGAAACGCTTTGGCAAGGAATTTCAATCCGCCTTTGTGCAAGTGCTGCAAGTGGCATGGGAGAACCAGCTTTCGCGTTTTGGCACCGTCAGCCTTGACGGCACCAAGATTCACGCCAACGCCAGCCGGCACAGTGCGCTGTCGTATGGGCACGCCGAGAAGATCGAAGCGCACCTGAAGGCGGAGGTTCAGGAACTGACGGCGCTGGCGGAAGCCGCCGACCAGTCATCGGTGCCCGATGGGGTGAGCCTGCCCGACGAGATCAAGCGTCGCGAGGACCGACTGGCGGCGATTGCGGTAGCCAAAGCCAAGATCGAGGCACGGGCGAAGGAACGGTACGAACAGGAGCAAGCGGAATTCGCCGCCAAGCTGGCCGCCCGCGCAGAGAAGGAAGCGGCGACGGGCAAGAAGCCCGGCGGCAAGCCACCGAAGCCACCCGAGTCCGGCCCGCGCGCGGACGACCAGATCAACCTGACCGACGAAGAATCGCGGATCATGAAGGTGGCCGGCGGTGGGTTCGAGCAGTGCTACAACGCCCAGGCGGTGGTCGATACCGAATCGATGCTCATCCTTGCACCGCACGTTACCCAGGCGACCAACGACAAGGAGCAAGTCGAGCCGATGGTCGAGAAGATGCAAGCGAACCCCGAAGGACTGAATCAACCGGAGACGCTTCTGGCGGATACGGGTTACTTCAGCCAGAACAACATCGCGGCCTGCAACGCCGCCAAGATTACGCCGCTGATTGCGGTCAAGCGCGATGCGCACCATCAAGCGTGGCGGGAGCGTTTCACCGAGCCGGCACCGCTGGCCGGAGACGCTTCACCCGTCGATGCGATGAAGCATGCGCTCAAAACCAAGACCGGCCGCGCGGCCTATGCGCTGCGCAAGCAAACCGTGGAACCGGTGTTCGGCATCATCAAGTCGGTGATGGGCTTCCGTCAGTTTCTGCTGCGCGGTCTGGAGAACGTCCAGAACGAATGGACGCTGGTGTGCCTCGCGTGGAATTTGAAGCGCATGGCCGTATTACGTCCGCAGTAAGAAAATAGGACAGGGGCATCACGATTCCATGGCCAAACGACCTGATTTCACCCTGAAACGCCACGATTCGTCCCGGATCGTGAAATTGATCTGCCTGTCGAACTCAAGTCCGACAGGCTGCTAGGTACGCCACCCCACCCAATACGGATCCCAGTATTAATAGAAGAGCGAACACGGTGCTGCCCAATCGGGATAGGAGAAAGCCTCACGGCTTCCCCCTCCCACACCACCGGACGTACGGGTCACGTATCCAGCGGTTCGGCAGATTAAGTCGTTTGGCATGGTGGAGAGCATACCACCACCCCATTCAACCGGAGCTTCATCTCCTGCCGCGCCAACGTCGGCTTCATTCCAGTCATCAGGCTTGCGCCCACTTGACTCGCCGAATGCAATA